>CCNC01000129.1 GCA_000824845.1 Mesorhizobium sp. ORS 3359
CAGGCTATCGTGCCAGGCACAAAGCGCCAGATTGCCACCACCGGGCCGGGTGTTTTCGAAATTGCGTCGGCCGGTGCGCGCGGCTGAAACCGGACGGGCCTGCGGCCTACAGGAGGCTTTGCCGAGCGACAAATGCTGCCCGGTTGGCGCAGGAGCGGCGACGCCACAAAAACGTCGCCGCCCGCCATGCGAGGATCATTCTGACACGAACAGCGTCTGGACCTTGGCCCACTGATCGGCGGTGCGGAACCCGCCACGGTTCGTGTAGCTCGACACCGGGAATGCCATCCAGCGCGGCAGCCAGCCGTCGACTTTTTGCCTGCCGTTCTCGCCGCAAAGGAAGTCGCGAATGATTTTCTTTTGCGTCTTCACCTTCTCCGAAGAATTGCCATCGGCGACGAGCCTGCCGCCGACATCGGCGAGGATTTCGGTGGCGACTTGCCTGTCGCGCAACAGCTCGAAGAAGGCATCGTCGGCCTGCCAATGGCCGCGCATGTCGAGGCCAAGATGATTGCCGAGCGCTTCGACAATCGCGCTGCCGGTGCAAAGCGTCTCGGCCATGACCAGCGCCAGAACGCGCAAGACATCGTCGTTAGGGAGTGCCAGCAGACGGGCGAAGACGCTGGCCAGCGCAAAGTCGTCGCCGTTGCCACCGGTCACCGGACCATCCTCATCGACAGAACCGAGCAGGGTCAGAACCTCGCGTTGCTTCTCACTGAAGACGGCTTCGGACTTACAAGCGGCGATGCTGGCGGCCACCGTTTCGTTGGCCGCGCGCTGCGGCTCGGGACGCACCTGCCACAGGCTCGAGCCGACAACGGCATGCGCCACCATCAGGCGCAGGGCGACGCCCGGATGATCGAGCAAGGCGGTGCGCACGGCGGCGTGACGGTGCAGATCGACATAGTTCTGCATTGGCCCGCTCAACTCGGGACGCGACGGTTTGGCACGCGGTTCGGCTTCCTCACCAAACTCGCCTTCTGCGCGGACGCGGCGCGCTTGCTTGCGCGACAGATAGCCCTCATGGCATTCCACCTCGCCGCGCTGCGAGACGGTGATGATCACCTTTCCGCCCTTCTTCTTCGGGGTCTTTTCGTAGTCCCACGAATGGAAATACTGGCCGGGTTCGAGCGCGACCACCTCGGACCAGCCGGCTTCGATATAGGCGTCACGCTTGGCGGCGATGGCCTCGTTCTGCTTGTGCCAGAAGAGGTCCGCATCGGCGAAAAAACTGTCCTCGCCGAACAGGTCAGTCACGATCAGGCCGCCATAGTCCTCGATTGGAAACAGCGCCACCTTGGTCGAAATCGACTGGCCGCCGAACAGCCATTGCTTCAATTGCCAGCCGCGCGGGGCTCGGCTGTCGGGATCGCAAAAGAGCGCCAGCCAGTCCTTCTGCTGCGCCTTGGAAGCCATGGTGAGATGCCGCACGGTTTCGGTGTCGATCTCCTCGCGGCGATAGGCTTCGCGTATCTTCGGCAACAGGTCGCCGAGCGCCAGAATGCGCTTCACCTGAGGCTCGGTGAGGCCGAAGGTGGCGGCAATGTCGGCGATGCCCCTCCCCTCCTTGATTAGGCGCGTAAAGGTCTCCCACTGCGAGACTTCATCGGGGTCGAGCCGCGCGATGTTCTCGATGAGCGAAGCCTCCAGCGCGTCGGCGTCGTCGCCATCCTCCATGATGGCGCAGGGCAGCGGTTCGGCCTCGCCGCGCTCGTCGGCGACCGTCTTGGCTGCGAAATAGCGCCGGCGCCCGGCGACGATTTCGAAGCTGTCGGGCGTGCCATTGGGCCGGATCAGAAGCGGCACGAGCACGCCGCGCGCCCTGACCGACGGCAGGATGTCGGATATGTCTGGCGCGCGCTTTGAATGACGCATGTTGATGGCGGACACGCTCAACTGGTCGATGGAAACATGGGCAAGCTGCATTGTGTCTTTCTCCTTTGTCTGGGCTTTTAAAAGCCCCACCGCGAGGCCGCAGGCCGAGCGGCGGGGTGTTTGCGCCTGGCGGCGCGGTCATTCCGCCCGGTCTGGCGGAAGCTCGGGAGTGGGGATTTCGAGAGCGGCGGCGGCCTGCCGCAAAAGCCGCTCGGCCTCGGTAATGTGGCCGGCAATCCGGGCGGCTTCCGCGTAGACCGAGAGCGGAAACCGCGCACGAAAATAGAGATCGCGCTCGATGCCGAGGCCAAGCGGTCCTTTGACGGCTTGCAGTTCGGCGAGACTGACGCTGCCGAGTTCCGGGAAGCCGAAGCCGAGATCGCAAAGCCCGAACAGCGTGTCGCCGTCGGCGTCGAGTTCGCTCAGAAGCCAAGTCGCGGCGCCGACCGGATTGAACAATTTGACGACCGGAACATGGTCGGTTTCGATTTCGGCGGCGCCATTGGCGAGCAGGCGGGCGCGCAATTCGTCAGGGATCAGGATCATGGCAAAGTTTCCTTGTCGGAACAGGTCGAAGTGGTTCGGAACAGGCGAGCTGGTTTCGTTTGGCTTCATCCAAGAGCCGAAATCGAGCATCTGCTCGCCTTCCGGCGCCGGCTCGCTCTGCAGCGCAACGGGATCGGGAGCGCTCATGCCGCGATCCCTTCCCGCACCTTGGTTTCGGCATCCGTCTGGAAGGCCAGCAGGAAATCGGCGGCTTTCGAGGCAAGGCTGGCAGCGCGGAAAATGGCGCGGTTGTCCTCGCGCAGCACCTCGAGCCATGAGGCGATGTAGTCGGCGTGACGCACGGTCGGCTCGATGCCGAGGCTCGAGCAGGTAAAGGCAGCCGTGATCTCTGCGACCAGTTCCTCGCGGGCATAGGCCTTGGTGCCGAACGAGCCGGAGAGGTCACGCGCAAGCCGCGTTGGGTGCCCGGTCCAGTGGCCAAGCTCGTGGAAGCAGGTTCGGTAATAGTTGATCTGCTCGAAGAACGCCGGCTGCGGCGGCAGTTGAACAAAATCGGCAGACGGCATGTAAAAGGCGCGGTCGCCGCCGATGCGGATATCGGCACCGGTTTTGCGAACAAGCGCCTCGGCATGCGGGATGATGTGGCGTTCGGGCAGCGGCTCGGGCTGGCTGTAAAGCTCTTCGGGCAGGCCCTCGCACTGCGCGACATTGAAGACGGTGAAGCGCTTGAGAAACGGCACCGCCTGCGGCTCGGTATCTTCCGTCTTGGCGCGTTCCTTCTCGTTTTTCGGGATGAAGCGATCGGCATGCACGATGGTCGTGCCGTGCTCGCCTTTGCGGACATTGCCGCCAAGGGAAAGCGCCTGCCGGAAGGTGAGCCAGTTCTGGCCGGCATAGCCGTGTTCGATGACAGCGCCCCACAGGATCAGGATGTTTATGCCGGAGTAGCCGCGCCCCGTGGCGGCATTCTTCGGCAGGCCAAGGCTGGCCTTGGCGCTGCCCCAAGGCTTCACCCATGGCACGCAACCCCGCTCCAGATCGGCGATGATGCGGTCTGTGATCTCGGAATAAAGGCTGCGCTTCAGCGGCTCGCTCCTCTTGCCGCCAACTTCTCCGCTAACGCTGTGTTTGCCGGTTTTGCGCATGACTTGACCTCCGCTCGCCAATCTCGCCGCGCCCTTCCCCGCAAAGCGGGGTGGGCGGCGAAAACGACCGGAAAGGCCCGCCGTCAGAGGCGGCCTGCATCCGAAGGACCGGAACGCAAGTGGAGGACCCGGAGCGCGAGCGAAGGGTTGCGGGCCGCCGCGGCGGGCCTAGAAGGGAGAGCCGCCCACACCGCGCCGCCGGGAAGGCCAAATCAAAAAACAACGCCGCCCCTGGGCGGCGACCGGCACAGCCCGCAAGGGCTGCCCGCGCCAGGGGGCGAAGCCGAATGGCCGAGACCGCCCGAGCGACGCGAAGACAAGCGGGCTCGGTTCACGAGCACCCGATGCGCGCCTTCAGGCGCGCAGGTGCCCGGCAATTTGCGCGCTAGATCGATTATTTGTCGGGACGAACCAGATCCATGTGGCTGACGCCAAGCGCCAATGCCAGTTCATAGATGGTGACGATCGTCGGATTGCGGCGGCCCTTCTCCAGACCGCTGATATACTGCTGGCTGAAACCGGAAACTTCGGCGAGCTGTTCCTGCGTCAGACCTTTCTTCAGCCTGATGCTTATCACATTCCGACCGACCAACTGACGCATGTCCATGCGTGAGTAGTCATCGGATCAGGCTGCTTGAGTTTATCAACTATAATATGTATTCCACACCAAGCGTCCCAATCCGCTCGCGGACGGGTTTTGCGCGCCACTCTTGGAGATGGAATCAGCGATGTTGCAGCCTCACTCAAGCGCGCCGGTAGCGGATGAAGCGCCGTGGTCCGACAGCCTCACGGCTTACGACAAGGAGCACTTCACCATCTATATGCGCTTGCTGGATGCCGCCGCCGATGACGCCAGCTACGAGGAGATGGCTGATCTGATCCTCGGCATCGATCCGGAGCGCGAACCAGAACGCGCCCGCAATGCGGCGCGCAGCCATCTCGACCGGGCGAACTGGATGGTAACGACGGGCTACAGGGAGCTGTTCGCCAGCTGACGCATTTATACGGCGCGAGACACGTCAGGCAAGAAAGCCGAGATAGCCGCCATTCATGAGCATGCGGGCCCGTGCCACGGCACGTCGGATGCGATCGCGCAGATGGTCGCGCGGATCCGTCCAGTCGGCCCGCACGCGCGTCTGACCAATCAACGCTTCGGCGATGTCTCGGTAAGAGGCGCCTGCCACTGAGCCGTCAAGCGCCCGCAGAACAAAGCGCAGGCGACGACCGCGCGCTTCCGGCGCAAACAGTCTTTTCGGCAAGCGTCCCCCTGCAACGAGACTATTGAGGCATTTGAGCGCCCAGAGGCGTTGCCGCCACTCACCGGCCGGCCAGACCGCATCGGTGCGCAGCAGAACGGGGCCGAGGATACTCTGCCCAAATACGGCGAGCTGCAGCTGCCGGCCGGCGCTATGCAGCAGAAGATGCTCAGAGCCGTCAACCAGCCTGAGCACACTCGCACGGCAGGGCAGACGCGCCGCTTCGAACGCCGGCATCGCCGGCGAGGAGGACACCCGTTCGGCGACGACCGGCAACACCTGAGCGCATCTGCTCGGACACCAGAACGTGGCTGCGTCACGATACATAGAGGATGCGAAACAAAAGCCCCCAGCGCGACAGGTCGGCGGAGAAGACAATGACGTCGAGCGACGGCCGCTGATCGACGGAGCTCGCCCGTTCCAATGCGTGAGACAGATCATGCCGGAAGGCCGGATTGCGCCGCAGGAATTCCCAGGCCCAGCCGCGCCGCGTCAGCTCGAGAGTGTAGTCATATGACCGCTCATCGCGCCAGTCCGAGCGGTCGGCTTCAGGTTCTGGCAGGCTCATCAGGTATCTCCGCCCGAAGCATGAAGCGAAGCCATCATGCGGCCTCGTGGATTGACCGGCGCCCACAGCACCGGACCGGCAAGACCGCCATTGCGGCGAACCGCATCGAGGCGCTCGCTTGAGACCTCGAGGTAGCCGGCCAGGGCTTTGGTGGGGCCGATCGCGCGCGGCTCGCCGAGCCGCTCGAGCGGCCAATCGGCCCGGCGCAGGATGCGCTCCATGCGCAGGTCGGTGACGGTGACGATGCGGCTCAGTCCTCGCCACAGGCCGAACTCGATCATGCCTGCGAAGAGCGCGTAGGTGCCGACAGCGATGCCACCTGATCCCTTGGCGGCCGACGGCGGCAGGTCGAGCGCGAAACGACTGCTTTCCCAGATCCTTGAATCCTGCGGCGTCGGCTGTCCGTCGAGCAGGGCCGGAAAGATATCGCCAAGCATGGTCGGCCCGGTCGAGGCAAGCAGGCGCACGCAGCCGCAGACTTCAGCGCCTGCACCGCGCAGCACCAGATAGTGCGGTTTCAGCGCGTCGAAGCGATCGATCTCATAGCCGCCGCTGGTGTCCACGTCCCAGTCCAGCCGCTGCTTGAAGACACGGTGGCGCAGACGGTGCATTTCGTGGAGCTCGTCGGCGAAATCGCCGTACCATTCGGGAGCAATGAGCTGCAGCATGATTATCGGCCTCCTGGCAGGATTGACCCTGCCATTGGAGGCCAGGCGTCAGGCCGAAGCAGCCTGTACAGCGGTACAGGTGCCTGGTTAGCCGAGGCCCGTTCTGGCGGCTGAGAATTGCGCCACGGCCTGCATGCGGGTGCGCAGACCAAGCTTCTTCCTGGCGTTCTCCAGGTGAAAGGAGGCGGTGCGGCGCCTGATGCCAACAATCGAAGCGATGTCGCGTGCAGATTTGCCCTGCGCGGCCCATTCCAGGCATTCATATTCGCGCGGCGTCAGCTGCACGCCGTTGACCACCCGATCGGCCGAGAGCTTGCGGCGGACGCAGATATGAAAGCATGTCGCCATGAAGCGAAATGCCTCTTGGTAGCGCTCGGCCACCCGCAGAAGGGCCGGATCGAGCCCGTCGGCGGCAAAGCTCATGGCGGCGACGTTGCCCCGCTTGTCGAGGATCGGGATGGTCAAACCGCAGCGGATGCCGAACGCGGCCGCCTCGTCGAAGAGCTTCCGCTCGAAATCCGACATGCCGGTTCGGCTGTAGTGAAGCCCCCACAGAAACGGGCATTGGCCGCCCTGCGCCCGCGCGATCACTGGATCGATGGCGTGATAATGGTTGCTCAGGTAATGAGCGGTCCAGCGCGGCGGATAGTTGGAGATCAGCCTTGGCTTTCCCGGCGCCCGTGGCGGCAGCCACAGATAGGCGAATTTGACGAGATCGAATGCCGCGGCAGCACGCGCCATCGCGTTACGGAAATCCGTCTCATCGACGCTTTCCGAAAGCTGCTCCAGGAAGGTCTCGAAGACAAATTGCATACCTACTCGTCCCAAGACCCATCAGCCGTGTCATTCGGAGTCGCGGAAGCCGGCGGGCAGCTTGCCAAGGTGACGTGGCCAAGTCCGCCGGCACCGAGCGTTACGCGATCGCCAGTCCGTCACCTTCCGGCCGGCATTCCAAGATGGGAGAATGCCGATTCTAATCTCTTCAGCATCCAATTCGAACCGACAGGCGATGACATCGGGTCCGCCATTCAACGTGCAGCCGCGACAGATTTTCAGCCGTTTCGCCATCCGGCTGATAGCGCGTGCGCCACGCGACAGGCTTGCTTGGCCGATGCTCACGCCGAGGCTTCGCCAAGCATCTTGAGCATTGCCAGCCGGACCTTGACGAGCTTGCGCACCGGCGGGTGATAATTTTGAGGAGCAGCGTCCACCACAAACACCAGGGTCATCAGATCCAGCAAGAATTGGTGGATCGCGTCGGCAGTCACGACCGACTCGAACTGACGCAGCATTGAGCGTGCCTCATTGACCGTTTCCGCGCCCGGCGCATCGATCAACGCTTCAAGCTTTTCGAAAATTTCCAATTCGGCGAAACCTCCATTTCCTCATTTGCCATAAAGCGCCTTGCGACGCATACGGCGCGCGAAAAGTAGCAGGCCAAGCGGCGCCTGCTCGCACGAAGCGGCGGAACCATGCAGCAGCCTGAGCTCCATGGATCGAAAGACAACAATCTCGGCCGCACGCCATCCAATTGAAAAATCGTTGCCACGAGAGACACGCGGGCGCCTAAGGCCCAGCGCCCGCATTGCGAACCGAAAACCGAAATGAGCTCGGCACCTCGAACCCGACACCGAAGACGCAGAAACGGACGAACTTGGCTGCATCAGGAGGTCATCCTCAGGCCTGTTTTCGATGGTCCGCATTTTGAAAGTAGCCCTGGTGAGGTCACCACAGAAACCGATTCTCGTTCGCTTTGACGGCGTCCATTTTCTGCAGTCGGAAGATTTCCTCAACGGACACGATTTCGGGGTCGATGCGGTGAATACCGCCGTCGGCGCGGATGCGGGCAAAGACGTCCTTCATGGCGGTGACCGCTGCCCGAATAGCATGATTGCCATAGATCACCATCGCAATCTTGCCGAGGGCGCGGATGCGCGCCTCGTTCATTTCCGGATAGGCTGTCGGCACGATGACTATCGGAGCTTCGCCGCGCCATGCTCGTACAAAACTTTCCACCTCGTCGGGCATCTTCCGCTTGGAGTGGATCAAGATCATGTCGGCGCCAGCTTCTTCATACGCCCCGGCCCGCTTCAAGGCCTCGGCTTCACCCAGTCCGGCGATCAGCGCTTCGGTGCGCGCAATGACGAGGAAGTCCGCGTCTGCGCGCGTGGCAACGGCCGCCCGAATTTTTCCAGCGAATTCCTCGGTCCGGATGAGTTCCTGGCGACCATCTGCCAGGAGGCTCGTCACCTTTGGAAAGGCCTTGTCTTCAATGACGACCGCGGCGGCGCCCGCACGCTCGTATTGCTCGATGGCGTAGATCACGTTGATGGCATTGCCGAAGCCGGTGTCGATATCTGCTATGATCGGCAGCGATGACTGCTCGGCCATAGCACGGACCATGTCGAGGTGCCGCGTCATGGAGACAAGGCTTGCATCGGGCAGTCCATAAAGAGCGGAAAGTTCGAAACCGGAGGCCCAGATGCCATGGAAGCCTGCCTCCTCGGCCAGGATTGCCGACAAGGGACTGTGCGCCGCCATGACGTGGGCCAGACGGCCGGCGCAGATATGGGCTCGCAGAGATGCCCTGCTCGTCAGCGTTGAGGCTCGGGAGATGTGCTTGGGGCTTTGACCAGTTTGCAGCATCTTGCGCGCCTCTGGAATCGACGAATGATCGAATGACTGCCTCCTGTATTCGGCGACGTCGTTGGCAATCAAACGCATTGATCGATTTTTGAGACCTTTCCATAGCCGAATGCGATGTTAACGAGCCTCCGAAATCGCCGCCTTTTTACACAGTCGAGCCAACCACCGGCAAAAGGCGCGAGCGAGTTCGGGATTGTCGGAGCGGTCGACCGCATAGGCGCGATATTGCATTCCGCTTGGCGTAAGCGAACCCGGCACCACATTCAAAGCGCCAGTGCGCACCAGGTCACTGACGATGATCTCGGGCGCTACCAGAAGGCTTTTTCCTGTCATCACGGCAGGCAGCGCAAGGTAATTGTGATCGTATCGCGCGCCCGACTTGATATCCCTTGACGTCAGATTCATCCCTCGCAGCCAGGTGGGGAGTATGTCGGGACGAGATGTGACGTTGATCATCGGCATGGTGCGAACGACCGAAAGACTTTTGCCTGCTATGTGATTTGGAGGGCCCACACACACGAGTTGCTCGTTATAGATCTCCCAATGATCGGCAGGTTCGACGACCGAAAGGTCGCGTGTAATCAAGATGTCGAAATCGTCGGTGGATGTCGGCAGCGAAAGCGAACTGATCACGTCAACCATCACGCCGCCCATTTCGGTGGAGAATGCCTGAAGATTTGGGATCAAGAATGAATAGGCAAAAGTCGAAAGTGACGTGCGCACGACAATCCGGTTGGCGTTCGGCCGCGTCCGCCGCCGCATTCTTTGAGCGGTGAAGCACACTGTATCGAGCGGCTCGGAGACAGTGTTGGCGAATAATCTTCCAAACTCGGTCAGTTCGCTTCGCCTGCCCCGCCGTTCCATCAAGTCTGTCCCGAGATATCCTTCCAGAACGGCTAGGTAGCGGCTGACGGAGCTCTGCGTCGTGCCTAATGCGTTGGCTGCCCGCGTCAGGCTTCCTTCGCGCACGATCGTTACGAAAGCGCGGATTGCGTTCAAAGGCACTGCTTCGTCTTCGCTCGTCATCGGTAGCTCCGGAAAGAGTTGGAGGGCTGATCCCTTACGGCAATTCATCTCCAAACTGATACCATCCATCACATTATTCGATATTTGTCACCGGACTGTCGTGTCCCGGCGGTACCGCGTAGCCATGAGTTCCGGCCCCAGGATGGGTGCATGACATTTCCGCTCAATAGACATGGCTTTCTTACTTATTGCTTTGTGCAATGTGAGCCAACAGCTCGCATTGCGTGTGCCATCAAATCTGGCGCAGGCTACCCAATCGTCTTGCGTTGGGCACGTTTGACAGCTGGTCCATCAGACCGCTTGAGCGCTGCGTCCTTTGCATCCGAGGTGCGGGGCGACGAGGTCAGTTGGCCGTGTCGTCGCTTGCGTGAGGAATGAGGAGGCCGCCGCGTGAGTGGGATTACCATAAGAAATATTCGCAAGTCGTTCGGGGCCACAAGGGTGCTGCATGACGTTTCGCTCTCGATTGCGGATGGCGAGTTCCTGACCCTGCTCGGCCCGTCGGGATGCGGAAAATCGACATTGTTGCGCATACTGGCCGGGCTCGAGGTCCAGGACACGGGCAGCATCGAGATTGGCGGTCGTGTGGTGGATGGAGTACGCCCGAAGCGTCGCGACGTGGCGATGGTGTTCCAATCCTATGCGCTTTACCCGCATATGAGCGTCGCCGCGAACATCGCCCTGCCTTTGCGAATGAGACGACTGAGCCGCGCGCAGCGCCTGCCGCTCATCGGCCGATGGCTACCAGGCTCCGGGCCGGTGATAAGCGGGATCGAGATGGAGGTTTCTCGCACCGCCGAAGCGCTCGGAATTGCGCATCTGCTCAACCGCAAACCGGGACAACTGTCCGGCGGACAACGTCAGCGGGTGGCGGTCGGTCGCGCCATGGTGCGCCATCCTGCCGTGTTTTTGATGGACGAGCCGCTCAGCAATCTCGACGCCAAGCTGAGGGTCCAAATGCGTACCGAGATCAAGGACCTGCACAGGCGCCTTGGGGTGACATTTGTCTATGTGACGCACGACCAGGCGGAAGCGATGACGCTGTCTGATCGTGTCGTTGTGATGCGCGACGGCGAGATGTTGCAAGTTGCCCCGCCGCAGGAGATCTATGCCGACCCGAACGACATACGCGTGGCCGAGTTCCTGGGATCGCCCAAGATCAACATGGTGGACGCAACAATGCGCGAACCTGGCTTGGTCGATCTTGCGGGCTCCGCCCTTTCGGTTGCTTGCGAGATAGCACCGGGGTCCAAATTCACTGTCGGCATCCGCCCAGAGGCTTTCCAGTTTGCTGAACATTCCGGTCCGGGGGTGATCACCGGCTCGGTACGCATGGTCGAGCATATGGGCTCCGATTTGTTCGTCTATTTCGACCCGTCCGGCCTCGAGCAACCGTTGATAGCCAGGCTTTCCGCCGAGCGCACCCATATTGTGGCCGGACAGACGCTGCATGTCTCAGTCAGATCGGATCAGCTGCTCGTCTTCGACCGCGACGGTCGTCGGGTTCGTGCGCGAGACGTCTCGAGCGCTCACTCCTCCACGCCAGCCAGGGAATGGGCCCGATGAGCGCAAGCCTGCCTGCTGTCAGTCGGCTTGCGCAGCCCGCGGAAGCGGTCGTGGGGACGCTATCGTCGCGCGTCTCGCTGCCACGAAGACACTCGTTGCACGAGGCAATGTGGGGTTGGGCACTTATTGCGCCTGCTCTCATCTTTCTGGTCGTTCTGTTCTTCCTGCCCGTTATCGGCGTTTTTGTCATAGCGTTCAGCGACTGGCAGTTCGGCGCCAGCTCGCTTTCCTTCGTCGGTCTCGCAAACTTCCGCGAAGTCATCTTTGACGAGGGTTTTCGAGCGTCGCTGATCAACACTGTCGTTTATGCAGTGATGGTTGTTCCGGGAACCGTCCTTGCAGGACTTTTGATCGCGCTGCTCATAGAGAGCAGCCATTCGTGCCGCGCTCTTTATCGAGCGGTTCATTTCTTGCCCTTCATGGCCACGGCAACTGCAATGGCGATCTCGTGGGAGGCCTTGCTGCATCCCACCATCGGCCTGATCAACCACCGCCTCGCGGCCCTTGGTTTACCTGTCGCCAACTGGCTGCGCGATGAAACGACGGCCCTGCCTGTTCTCGCCGTTATCGGCATCTGGCAGAATCTCGGTTACGCCATGGTGCTCTTCATGGCGGGGCTGAAGTCGATCCCGCTTGATTTATACGACGCCGCTGAGGTTGACGGGGCCGATCACTGGCTCGATCGCCTGCGCACCGTCACCATTCCAATGCTTGGACCGGTGTCCATGTTCGTCGTCATCGTTGTGGCACTTAGAGCTTTCGAAACCTTCGACACGGTCCAGATCCTGACCCAAGGCGGCCCGGGCCACTCCTCGGAAATGCTGCTCTACACGATCTACCGGGAAAGTTTTGAATATTTGCGCGCGGGCTATGGCGCCGCGGTCGCCATCGTCTTTCTCGCAATCGTCGTGGCGCTGACCCTGCTTCAGGCGGGTCGCATGGACAAACGGGTACACTATCAATGAGCGCGATCCGCCTTTCTCCTGCGGCCGCCATCCTGCGCCACGGCGTGCTGGTCCTCACGTCCGCATTCATTCTCGTACCTTTCGTTTGGATGGTCAGCCTGTCGCTCAAATCGCCTGGCGAGATTTTTCGTGCGACCTTCTCGGTCCTTCCGGCGCAATTTTATGGTGTCGACAATTACGCCAAGGCGATCACTTCGGTGCCTCTGCCGCGCTACATGGGCAACGGCCTGCTTGTCTGCGCTCTGATCCTGGCAGCACAAATTCTCGTGTGCGCGCCGGCGGCTTACGCTCTGGCCAAGCTCAAGTTCTGGGGTCGCGATTTCATTTTCGCCATGGTTCTCGTCGGGCTGCTTCTGCCGCACCAGGTGCTGTCCCTTCCCTTGTTCATCCTGTGCTACAAGCTCGACATCCTGAACACGTACCTGGCCCTGGTTATTCCATACGTCGTCTCACCGTTCGGTATTTTTCTCTTCCGCCAATTCTTCAAGAAGATCCCGAACGACATTGTCCACGCGGCTCGGCTCGATGGCCTGTGCGAACTTGCCATCGTCTGGAAAATCATGGTGCCGATGGCGCTGCCTGCCGTCATCGCGTTTTCCATCTTCTCGGTTGTCGCTCACTGGAACGATCTTTTTTGGCCGCTGATTGCGGTGCGCGACGGCAACCTGATGCCTGCGCCGCTCGGGATCATGGCCTTCAAGAACGAAGAGGCCGGGAATGACTACGGCCCATTGATGGCCGCATCGACACTGGTCGTCGCCCCTTTGCTCATCGCATTTCTGGCCGCGCAGAAGTGGTTCGTGGAGGGAATGACTGGTGGCTCGGTGAAATGAACGCAGCTCACAAATACAATGAGGATCAACCAATGTTCGAAATCACGCGGCGCCATTTTCTCGCCGGTTCATCATCCATCTTCCTTACCACGGGGTCTGTCGCGCGCGCGGCGCCCTCGGATGCGCTGCGCGTCGTCGCGCTCCCCTCCATATTCGCCGACATGTATTTTGCGCTGGGAGCTGCCTATCAGGCGGGACATAACGTTGCGTTGAACATAGACACCTCGATTCGAGAGGATGAGACCGCCATCACAACCGTGCTGCGCTCGGCAATGATTGGGGAACTGCCGGACGTCCTGTTCATCAGTCCGAACTGTCTTCGTGTATTCGCCGACAGAAAGCTTGCGCAGAGCCTCGATGATTACCAGCGCAACGAAGCCGGCTGGGGACAAAGTTTCTCACCGGCCGTGACACGAATCGGCCGCTTTGGAGCAAGCATGCATGGCCTTGGCTTTGCGGTCTCGATGCCGGTGATCCTCTATAATCTCGACCTCTTGAAGCGAATTGGCGTCAGCGAGCCGCCGGACTCCTGGGAAGCAATCACGGCGCTGGGCCGCAAACTCGATGCCATGGGCAAAGGCCAGGTCGTGGGCGCGTTTATGGAGTACGACAACGGCGGCAACTGGACGTTCCATTGCCTCTTGAATGGGTTTGGCGGCCGCATCTTGGCCGATGACGAACGCAACGTCGGATTTGTCGGGCCCGAAGGGCTCGCCGCTCTCGGAATTTTGCGGGATTTCGGCGCATGCGGACAAGCGCGAGTGGACATGTCACGCGATCAGGCACGACAGGCATTTTCCGCGGGCCAGATCGGCATCCTGTGTACTTCAAGCAGCAGTTACGCGGCCATCGCCAAACGCGCCGAAGGGCAGTTTCAAATTGCGATGCGGCCGTTCCCGGTTGCGAATGAAGCCGGTCACCTGCCCGTCGCCGGCCCCATCAGCATCATGTTCTCCAAGGATCCGGAGCAGCGACAAAAGGCATGGGAGTTCATGAAGTTCGCTTCAGGTGTCGCGGGGCAGACGATCGTGGCGACGCGCACGGCATATCTCCCGGCCAACGATCTCGCGCTCAGCACCGAAGCGCTCCGGCAATATTATGCATCGCGTCCCAACCTCCAGGCGCTGATCCCGGCGTTGTCGGTGATGGGACCCTGGGAAGCGTTCCCAGGCGAGAACTCAGTCAAGATCACCACCGTGATAAAGAACCACTTGGCGTCGGTGGTCTTGCTGAAAGTCGCCCCCAAGCAGGCACTGGAGCAGATGGGACGTGACGTCTCCGATCTCTTGCCATTGCATTGACCGACCCTGACCCCAACCACTCTCAATCAAAGGTGTTATCAAATGGCATCATTCCTGAAGCGTGACTTGTCGGCTTCTCGCGCGCTAAAAGAAAAACTCCGCTCCGGGGGCATCGGCACCCTGGTACACTCCAGTCATCCCTCGCCGAGCCTAGTGGAAAAATTGGCTGAATGCGGGTTCGATGCCGTCCTCATCGACTGTGAACACGGTTCGGCCGGTCCGGAACGGGTGGAAGAGATGGCGCGCGCCGCGAGTCTGTCCGGAGCTGTTTCGATCCTGCGGCCGGAAGATCCCTCGCCATGGATGGTGACCAAGTATCTCGAATGCGGCGTCGACGGTCTGATGATCCCGCTGGTGTCGGACGCGAAAGTAGCCCAGAGCATCGTGGACCGGTTCAGGTTCTCCGCGCCATTCGATCACCAGGACCGGTTGCTTATCCTGATGATTGAGACCATCGAGGCAGTCAACAACTTGCCGCAAATCATGGCCGTCGAAGGCGTCGACGCCTATTTGGTTGCTCCTGGGGACCTAGCCCTCACGATCGGCGCTCAGCCCATCACCTACGAATGGCAGCAAGGCAACAAGCCGCAAGCCGTTGCCGAAGTCGTCGATCGTGCGATCAAAACGATAGTGGACGCAGGCAAGATCTGCGGCACGCTCGTCAACCATAGCGACGTGGGGTCCTTCGTCGATAAGGGCGTTCGGCTCGTTTATGATCATGCGAACCATATGTTGAGCTATGGCGCTCGTGAGTTCCATGGTCGTTTGAAGCAGTTGCCATATAAACTGGAAGCGGTCTCTGCATGATGTCAGCCGTTCAGCATGTGCCGCCAAGCCTCGGTGCGACATGCTGAACGAGGTTGAGATGATCCGCGCCATACAAGGGCGAGACACTGCTCGTTATGGCCGCGCTGCCAAGAGCAAAGAAGCGACGCCGCGCTCGATGAAGGTCCCGGTGGGCGACATCGCCGAGAGCCGGGACCGCAAGCCATCCTCGAATACCGGCCGTCGGTCGCCGAGTACCCCAGGGCAAGCCTTGGATGTGGACAAGATATAGCCGACGAGCGAATCGAGATCCCAATGATGTTCGTAAGGAAAGCTTTTGTCCTGAATGTCGCTGAAGGCGGAACGGGCAAGGATGACACCATTCGATTCCTTCAAGGCAGATCGGATACCTTCCCTCCCCGCCGGAAAGAAGCCGCCCCAGAAAGCCTCGGTATAGGCGAGTTGTTCCAACCACCAATCATCGGGTGAACAGTTCGAACGCTGCCTCGAAATGACAGCGATAGCACAGTCGTGCGCCGCCACCTTCTCAAGGTAGTTCACGACCCGCTCCCGATCCATCCAATGGAACGCGCCCGCTATCGTGACCAGGGAAAACGGGCCGATGTCCAGGCCAAGCTCCTCGGATTTTCCCGTCACGAAGGAGACGTTCCGAGCGCCGGACCTGGCGGCGTATTGGCGTGCCTCATCGATCATAGCTTGATCGGGGTCCACGGCGATGACTTCATCGGCAAATCGAGCAAGCGGAACACTGATCTGGCCAGTTCCGCAGCCAAGATCGAGCAAGATGGCCGGCTCTCGGCCAGAAAGGTAATTTTGTGTCAAGAAATCGAACATCGCGGCCGGATAGTCTGCTTGGTAGCGCGCAAAATAGTAAGCGGCTCCCGCAAACAGATCCGCAGGCGCGGTGGTCATTATTTGACGGTCTGTTGTGCTCATTTCCGGTATTCCTTGTCTTGATGGATCGACTGTTTGACGTTTTCATGGTGGGTCGTGTGAGAGATGGGCGGAAAGGATTTCCGCGACGATCGACAAACCGGCATGAAGCTGCGCGTGATCCTGGGGACCTGTGATCGCCACGCGAATCGCATTGGGAGGTGGCTGATCGTCCACCGAAAAAACCCTGGCGGATCTTATCTGGACGCCAGCCGCCAGAGCGGCTTCGACGACTGCGTCACAGCTCGCCTTGGCAGGCAGTTCTATCCACAAGTGCAAAGCCCCCGGCACGGTTTTGGCCCCGGATCGGCCAAGATGCTGAATGGCCAATTGTTGCCTTGCCGTGACTTCGACACGCGCGGTGTCGACGATTTGCCGAGCGTTGTCCCCTTCGATCCAGTGCGCAACGAGCTCGCAGGACAAAGAGTTGGCAAACATCGACGACGACCTTAGATGCGGCCTCAATACATCTGCCGCCGCGAGGCCCTCGGGTAGCGCCAGATAGGCCAATCTGAGGCCCATCGCGAAGCACTTGGAAACGCTCATAATGTACCAGGTGGTATCCGGGGCGTGGGCGTACAGTGATGGTGGTGCTTCCGGATGGAGACGGCCGAGCACATCGTCTTCGATGATCGCAATGTTGTGCGCTCGTGCCACGCGGACAATTTCGGCTCGCCGACTTTGTGACATGACTGCCGTGGTGGGATTCTGGACTGTCGGGGTGCAGTAGAGAAGTTTGGGACTGGCTCGCCGACATACAGCCTCGAGCGCGGCCGGCTCGACCCCTTCCGCGTCCATTTCGACACCAATTACGATAAGGCCGAGCGACAAGGCTATCGGGCGTATCAGAAGATAAGCCAGCTTTTCGGCCACAATGACGTCACCCGGTTTGCACAAGTGCCGCAGTATGACGACGAGCGCGTTTTGGGTGCCGTTGGTCACCAGGATGCGATCGGCGGGGAGGATCTCACCGACGCGCGGACTTATCCATATGGAGCCGATCTGGCGATCGCGTTGCTCTCCACCGGGCCGATTCTTGCGGATCCGCCAGTGGAGCTGCGATTGCGAGGCCAGTTCGATGAGGGATCGAGACAAAGCCTCTCCCAGAAAAGATGGGCACGGCGGCAGCGCGGTAGAAAGATCGATTGCGCTGGTTTGGGGACGGCTCATGAGGCGCTCCCTGGTTTTCGTGGGTGCCGACAAGGGGCCAACAAAATTGAGGTCGTGGCTGTCGTTGTTGCGAACGGCGCGCGCCTCGGGAGCGACAGAGCCAAACGCGAAGCTGCATCATGCAACTGGGCGATGGACGAATGAGGAAACAAAGCGCGATTTGACATGGCTTATCGATTGTTCAGCCCTACGTCGCCCTGCCGCAATGGCTGAGCACGGTCGCCCGGACACGGAGGGCACGTCGGTGCTCGCGACACTTCGCGCCGGCCTCAAGACCCGCCCCGAAATGCGAGCGCCGCGGATGCAACGACGCAAAACGCCGTCACGACCAAATACATGAAGCCCGCGGTTTTAGGCACACGGACCGACGAGACGTGGAGAATGGCGAGCAGGATGAGGAGGAACGCGAACAGCTTGGCGAAAATACTTTCGGGGAGAGTGGGACGAAGCAAGAAGACAATTGCCGTCACCGGCATGACCCAGCTTGTCGGCACTCCGACGAACCGCCCTGACGGAGACCCGACCACGTTGAAGAAACTCAGCCGCAAGGCGCTGGCGACGACGAGAACGGCTCCAGAAACAACGCACAGTGGCGATCCGTGCCCGACGACGATCAAGGTCACGGCTGGAAATATTCCAGCGCTGACGAAATCGGCGAGCGAGTCCAAATTCTTGCCGACTTCTCCCGTTTCCGCCGGACGGCTGCCTCGCATTCGCCGCGCGACGACACCGTCGAAATGATCAGCCAAGAGCGCCCATAGAACGATTGCCACGCCGATCTCCGGAAACCCGGCGATCGAGAAATCGATGCCGATCGAGGAGAGTGCGAGGCCCATGGCGGTCATTGCATTTGCCGGATCGACAAGCAGGCGGATCATCGAGACCTCCCTCGCTGATTATGGCAGGCGCTATGCCCGGTCGGGGTGGAGCGGCTGCGCGGCATCAGCAAAGATGCTGTGCGCGCTGCGCAGATCCTCGGCACTGTCGATCTCGCACCACTTCACGCCATCGCAACAGGCCGCGGCTAGTTGGAGCCCGCGCCTTTCCACGAGATAGGCAAGAAGTTCCTCTATGTGCGCCTGCGTAGCACCTGAGCCGATGACCTCGTCAAGCGCGGGAACGATGAGGTCCCTGAGGGTAGACGCGGCCAAACGCAGTAGATTCATTGTCTTGAAGAGCTTGGGCCCGCTTTCGGCAAGATCTGCCGCGGTCTGCTTTGTGCGGAACGTCGAGATCAATCCGCTCGCCGAAAGCAGCGCCGCAGACCCTTGCATCGTAGCGTCGAACGTTACAACGGCGGCAACGTCGGTGGCATCGACAATGTTAAGATAGTGGAATGCATTCTGTTCAAAGAAGACGTCGCCTTCGAGAAGATAGCAGTCCCCCGAAAGCAGCATATTACGGGCTAGCCAAAGCGAATAGGCGCTGCCGGTGCGGTCGAAAACCGTTGACTCCACATACGTGATCTCGACGCCGTGGAAGCGGTTGCCACATGCGTATTGAATAGCGTCTTTGCGGTAGCCGACGACGACTATGACCTCTTCCACGCCGATTGCTGCGAGGTTTCGCAGCGCGTTGTGCAGTATCGGTGTGCCGTTGACTTCGATCAGGGGCTTGGGCCGCAGATCGGTCAGCGGGCGCAGACGTGAGCCCAGTCCGGCGGCGAGAATGACGGCCTTCTTGGGCGCGGCGACAGGCATGTCGATCCCCCTTTCTTCGATCATTTCCAGCCGTTGAGGACATCAACCAGCCGGGTTAGTCCGGTTTCGAGTTCTTCGGGAGGAATTCCATAGGACAGACGCAGACCGAGGGGGTCGCCGAAGGCGGTGCCCGATACAGCTGCGACGCCGGCGTCGGCAAGGAGCGAGGTCACAACGTCATCTGCTGTCGCCGGACCATTCTTGAGTGCGGGTCGCAAGTTGGAAAGATCAAGATAGAAATAAATGCCGCCCTGCGCCCGAGGCGCGGGGATCCGCCTCAATGAGGAGAGGATGCTGAGACCGATCTGTCGGGAACTTGCCAGCTGCAAGGCAAGCTTGCTCTCATGGCGGCCGTCTCCCCGCTCAAGGTGAGCCAGCACCGCATGTTGGGCGATCACATTGGGATTTGAGGTGGTATGGGACTGCAAGGCCCTGACGGCATCGACCACTTCCTTTGGAGCCGCCAGATAGCCAATCCGCCAGCCCGTCAGGGCCAGCGACTTGCTGAATCCGTTGACGACAATTGTTCGAGACCTGACTTCGGGCACAACCGAGACAATCGGGTAATGGGCATGATGGCCGTAGACGAAGTTGGCATAGCATTCATCGAAAATGACCCAGAGGTCGCGGTTGATTGCCAGTCGGGCGATCGCCGTCAGCGTATCGAAATCGTAGACCGCACCCGACGGGTTGGCGGGCGTATTGACGACGATGGCACGGGTCTTTTCGGTCAATGCCGCAGCGATGTCCTGGATCCGCGGGACGTAGGCGTTGGAACGCGTGTCGACGAAAACCGGCTTGCCACCTGCAATCACGACCTGGGCCGAGAACGTCGTCCAGTAGGGACAAGGGATAATCACCTCGTCACCTGGATTCAGCAGCACCATCGTCGTATTGAAGAGCGCTTGCTTGGCGCCTGTCGTTACCGCGATCTCGTCGGATTTCCAGGTTTGACCCGTATCGAAGGAGACCTTCCGCGCCAGCGCCTCGCGCAATTCCATCATGCCGATCGTATCGGTGTAACGATTGACGCCGTTGTCGACGGCATTGATCGCGCCTTCGCGAATGGTCGGAGCGAGCTCGCTCCAGATCTCGCCAGCGGTCAGGTCGATCACCTCTTGGCGGCTGTGGGCTGCCTGTTTTGCGGCGGCCCGCGCCGCGGCGGTTCCAGATGAACCGAACGAGCTTGTGCGTCGAGCAAGCATCGGCGCCTCCTTGCCTTGATTTGGGAAGTCAGGCCCGTTTTATTGGGCACCGCTCGCAATTTGCGGCAGATATTTTTGTTCGGCCGCGGAGAGCTCTTGATATTTCAGCAGATCAAAGAGGTCTTCGAGCGTCGCAACGTCGCGCTCGATGCCGGCGGTGCTCTCGTCGCGGATGATGCGGTCGCAAACCTGGCGCATGGCCGAGATCGCAGCGCGCATATTATGGTTCGCCCAAATCACGGTTGAGATTTGTGCCGCTCTGTATTGCGCGACCGGCGCGTTGTAATATTTCGTCGGGACGATCACTACCGGAAGACGGTTCCTCCAGGCGCGGCTGAAGGCGAGAATTTCGGCTGCGTCTGGTTTGCGCGAATGGATCAAGATCGCGTCGGCGCCGGCGTCAGCATATGCATGCGCCCGCGTCAGCGCCTCATCTTGACCATGCCCTGCGATGAGTGCCTCGATACGTGCGACCACAACAAATTCCGGATCCGGCACGTGGTCCCGAATAGCCTGCAGACGTCCGCAGAACTCACCGATCTCAGCGAGTGAGTGCCGATCTGCGACAAACGAGTTCTTTTTTGGGAAGCTCTTATCCTCGACGCAGACACCGGCCGCCCCGCGTTGGTGCAGCTTGCGCGCGAACAGGCGCGCGTTGTTGAAATTCCCGAATCCGCTGTCGCCGTCGACAAGAACAGGTATTTGCGTGGCCTCGACGATTCTGTGAACAGCATCGACGATCTCAGTCCAGGACGCTTCGTTCGCATCGCGATAGCCCAGGCAGGACGAGATCGACAATCCTGAGGCCCACAGACCTCGAAAGCCGGCGGCCTCCGCGACCGACGCCGACAGCGCGTCATGGGCCTCCATAAGGAAAGCGATTTCATTCGAACATACCAGAGTCCGCAAAGCCGATGCGGTGGATGCTTGGCGAGTTCCATTGTTAGAGTTCGCGGTTACGGTCACATCTCTTATCATAATTATGAATCCGGTTGCCGACCTTAAATCAATAACGAAGACGACCCAATATTTTCTACAATCTTCCTCCAGACCACCAAAGCATCATGGCACATTACACGATATGACTAACAATAAAAGCCAGTTTTGTGAAACTTACGTTACATCATTGTTCAACGACTGCTGAACCCCGAAGCACTAGCAGACAATCGACCACAACCGCTTCTGGCGGTCGAACCCCTCAACGATATTGCTGTTTTGCTGTCACGGCGGAAATCGGCTGACGCGGCCACTCGAGCCGACCGCATCGCCGAGCAGGCTCGATTTCGCGAGCGTCCGATGAGCGCCGTCTGCGCGCAGCCGCTCAGTTGAAGGGTTGAACGCCGCCATCCAACGAGTCATGCCGACGGAGAATATGGATTGTTTGATCAGCGGGGCGGCTTGATCAGTTCGCAAGGATCAACATTAAGAGCTTTTGCGAGCCGACCGAGGACACTTACGCTCGCGGAGACGCGGCCGCGCTCGATTGAGCCCACATAACGCATGCTAAGCTGCGCGAGAGCCGCCAATTCCTCCTGCGTCAGGTCCTGATGATAGCGCACGCGACGCATGTTGATCGCCATCACCTCTTTGAGGTCCATGGCGATATACCGACCAGAACCGGAACTATCGTTCTAGGAACGATCGTTCCTATTCGTTATAGTGAGCCGTTCAAAACACAAATGGGATCGTTGGGAGACGCGCCCGGAAGCCGAAACTCGCTCAAAGCCACTTGGACACCGAAATGCAAGACGAAGTTCCCTGGTCAGATAGCCTCACGGCTTACGACAAAGAGCATTTTACGACCTATATGCGGTTCCTGGATGCCGCCGCCGACAGTGCCAGCTACGAGGAAATGGCGCAGCTGATCCTCGGCATCGATCCCGAACGCGAACCGGAACGAGCCCGCAATGCGGCCCGCAGCCATCTTGATCGGGCGAACTGGATGGTGACGACAGGCTACCGAGAATTGTTCGCCGGCTGACTGGCGTTCCGGCAAAGAAAAAAGACGGCAGCCCGACAACGGGGCGGTGCCGGTGGCGAGACATGGACCGGGGCGCTTCGCCTATCCTGCGGACGGGAGCATTTGTGCCAGCATACGCGATGCAGGCTGGGGCAAGATCCGGCAGAGGCCCCGTTTCCTTCAGCCAACGCGACCCCGTGGATCGACGAAAATGTCACCCAGAAACTCGGGAACGAAGGACTCCAGCCGGAAATCCCTGCTGAATTGCGAGCCAGGGACGGCAACTTGCTCGGCGGAACGGCGCAGCGCACCTGGCAATCCATCCGCCGCAACAGCCCGAAATCTACCGGAAGCTTTTTCATCGCCCAAGCATGTTCGCAATGCCGTGTCGGACGAACGGAAGATATTGCCCCAAGCGAAGCCCCACATGTCTTGCGAATCGGGCCGCCGGGTGCTCGTTCGAGTAGATCCCGACCAGTAGATTGGTAGCGTGATAAAGAGGTGCGGCCCTCAAGCGCAGGCGGCTCTCATAGCTGCTCAACATGTCGGGGTCGGCAATGTCGTGACCGTTGCGAATAGCCGTCAGTATTCCGTGGGCGAGTCGCTTTTGACCGTCGAGGCCGATGTTGAAGCCATGGGCGGTCACCGGGTGCATGCCGACGGCAGCGTCGCCAACGAGTGCGGCGCTTGGAGCCCAGAAGCTGTGCGCCCAGGTCGTGACCAACGGATAGATATGGCGTTTGCTTGCAAGGGTCATTTTTCCGAGGCGCCCTCGACACCGGTCCGTCAATTCGATCAGGAACAGATCGTCGTCTAAGGCAAGAAGTCTATTGGCGTCATTTGCGCGCAATGTGACAAGCAATGACGACTCGCCTTCCATCAGCGGCAAGATCGCTATGGTCTGATGGTGATCGAACCATTCGATTGCGAGCTGATGGTGGGCGCGTTCGTGCCTGACGCGGCAAATCACCATCGAGCTGCCAAGCCGATTGATGTCGGCGGCGATGCCGAGCAGGTCGCGCGTTCGCGACAGACGCGAATCTGCTGCGACGAAAAGCCGAGCGGTCAACCGCCTGCCGTCGGAAAGATTTACGACCGCTCCTTTGGGGCTGTTGGTTACAGCAACGACCGAGTGGCCGCATAGCAGCTGGACACGGTGGTGCGAGCGGATGATCTTGAACAGGGCATCGCGGATCCGACAATTTGGGATCAGAAATCCGAGTGGTTCTGCAGATCTTCTCGGAGGATCGAAACACAGAGCGAAAGGGCTCGATCCGTTGAGCACGCGCGCGCCTTGCACTGGTGACTTGTGATTAACGGAGATGGCATCCCAGGCGCCGAGCTCGCGAAGGATGTTGATCGAGGCGAAGGTCAGCGCGATCTCGCGACCATCGGAAGGCGGCTTTGCCAGGCTTTCGAAGGGCTGCTGCTCAACCACCGCCACTTTGAGATCGCTCTTTGCAAGCGATGCGGCGAAGGAAAGTCCAACCGGTCCGGCTCCGGCGACGATGATGTCGAAACTGTCGTCGCAACTGGCCATCAGCGCGCTGCCATCGCGTCGGCTATCGCGTCGGCTATCTGGGTGAGCTGCTGGTTCTGTTGAGCCGCAACCCGTGGACCGGTTGGCCTGGCTGCCGTTGTGCGCCGCATCGCCTTAAGCCACGGGCCGAGCCAGGCAGATTGCCAGCCAGAAAGGGGGATTCTCACCACCGCTATTCGTTGAAGGTAACGACCATACTGTCCGTTAGACATACATTGTCCCTCTCCCTTGATTGGTCGACGTAACCACGCCGGTCAGAAGATAACCTTGATCTGGATCAGCCAGACGCGGCAAAGCCGACGGCGGCGGGTTTTATGCTCGACTGGTCAACGGCCCAAGAAAATGCCATGTGGTCACGTCATCCTGGAATGACGGGCGCCGCTGCGGCGTACGTTCGGCAAACTTAATCTTGGCTGATCCGTTTTTCGCGCCAGTCGGCTCGGCAGCATTTCTAAGCAAACATCGGACGCTCCTATCCGCCGTGCGAGGTACTTTGTCACGTGAGCCGCCCGCACGAAGGAACGGGCGACAAGTCCTTCGAGCGGTAGGGCTGATTGAACGTCGCTTGGCGAGATCGCTGTGGGAGCCTTGGCGGTCTGGCCCCGACCAAGTCGACCCGGCTGACCACCGATATCCGTACGATTGCCGGCACAGTGATCAGGTCAGCGTTCCAGCTTGTCGTCCCAGTCGATGAGGATGCGCTCAGCGGCCCCGTGGAGATCCTCGTATTGACCACTGCTCAATGCCCATAGAAAGCCGGATAGCCCAAGCGCGCCAAGGAACAGCGCTGCTGGTACCAGGTAGACGAGCGTCGTCATGAGGGCTGCCCCCATGGGCGAATGCCCGCGCGCGTTGCCGAAGGAGCCGTCGTGGTGGGTGCAAAGCCTTGCAGGCGCAGGGCGTTTCCAATGACAAGCAGCGAGGAAGCGGACATGGCGATCGCCGCGATGAGCGGCGTCACGTGTCCGAGAATGGCGATCGGCACGGCAAAGGCATTATAGACGATCGCGATGGCGATGTTCTGGCGGATGAGCCGGCCGGCCTTGCGCGAAACCTCCATGGCGAGTGGGACCGCGAGGAGGCTTTCGCGCAGGAAGACGAAGTCCGCGGCCTTGCGGCCGATGTCGGCCGCGGTCGCCGGGGCGATCGAGACATGAGCCGCGCGCAGTGCCGGCGTGTCGTTGAGGCCGTCGCCCACCATCAGCACCTTATGATCGGCACGGGTCAGCGCTTCGATCCACTCGACCTTGCCCGAGGGCAGCAGCGCCGGCACGAAATTCTCGATTCCCAACTTGTCGGCAACCTCGCTGCAGGCCCTCTCGGTATCGCCGGACAGCATATCGACCGACACGCCCGCCCCCTTCAACTGCTGGATTGCCGCCTTGGCATCCGATCGAGGCGCGTCCTCGAAGGCGAAGCATGCGACGATGCTCCCATTCTTCGAAAGCACCGTGCCGCCATAGCCGCCGATCTTGCCTTCGCCGCCGGTGCGAGCCTTCCACCCGGCCCATCCGCGCCGGCCCAGGCGCCAAATATCATTCCCGGCGGTCGCTTCGATGCCGAAGCCGGGTTCTTCGCGCACGAAGTCGAGCTTGGCCTCACCGGCAAAGCCCGCATAGGCGGCAATGGCCTTTGAAAACGGGTGCCGCGAATGGGCTGCCATGTCAGCCGCCATCGCGAGCATGGTCGGATCGATCTCGGACGCGTTGATGAGCCTCGGCTGCCCCATGGTCAGCGTTCCGGTCTTGTCGAACACGGCCGTGTCGATTGCAGCGAGACGCTCCATGGCCGAGCCGTCCTTGACCATGACGCCGGCCTCGAACAGGCGCCAGGCCGCCACGACCTGGACGATCGGCACCGCAAGGCCGAGCGCGCACGGGCACGTGATGATGAGCACGGCGATGGCGATGGTGACGGCGCGGTGCCAATCGCCGGACACGGCCATCCAGCCGAGGAATGTTGCAAAGGCCGCCAGGTGGACGACGGGCGCATAGAGCGACGACACCCGGTCGGCAATCCGCCGGTAGCGCGAGCGGCCGCCTTCGGCGGCTTCCATCAGCCGAACCATCTCCGCCAGGAAGGAGTCCTTCGCGGCGGCAGTGGCCTGCATCGTCAGCGGACCAGTGAGGTTGAGCGTGCCTGCCTGGACGCGTGAGCCGACACTCACGGCTTTGGGTGCGCTCTCGCCTGAGACGATCGAGCAATCGAGGTCGGAATTCCCGCTGATCACATCGCCGTCGACCGGTATCCGCTCTCCGGCCGCAATGAGCAGGCGCATCCCCGGGACCAATTCGGCGACCGGCACATACTCGCGCGTGCCGTCGTCCCGCAGGACCACCGAGCCCCGTGCCGCCAGCCTTGAGAGGCCGTTGACGGCTGTTCGCGCGCGCTCGCGCATCACATGGTCCAGCGTGCGGCCGATCAGCAGGAAGAAAAGCAGCGAGACCGAGGCGTCGAAATAGGCATGCTCGCCGTGATTGATGGTCTCATAGAGGCTCATCGCGTAGGCGAGCGACACCCCCACCGCGATCGGCACGTCCATGTTCATCCGGCCGTGGCGGAGCGCGTTTGCCGCGGAGCGGAAGTAGATGCCGCCGGCGAAGGCGAGAGCCGGAATGGCGATCAGCGCGGACAGCCAATGGAAAAGATCCCGCGTCGCGCCTTCCGCGCCCGACCAGACCGATACCGAGAGCAGCATGATATTGCCGGCCGCGAAGCCGGCCACGGCGACGGCGCGGATCAACTCCGAAAGCGTCTTGTCCTTCTCGTGAATTTCCGGGTCGAACAGGTGCGCCTGATAGCCCAGCCGACCGAGCACGGCAAAGAATGGCGGGACGCCGTCTCCTTGCCAGCGGATCGACACACGCTTCGTCGACAGGTTGACGCGAGCGGACGCGACATTCTCGACCCTGCCGAGCGCGGCCTCGATCGCTTGAATGCACGCCCCGCAATGAACCGCCGGCACCGACAGCTCGGTCTGGTGAACGTCGCCGCCAAGAGAGCGGCTGGCCAGCTTGATCTCGTCGCTCGACGGCGAAGCGGACGCTGCGTTGGCGACCTCCAACGCCATTTCGGCGCCTGGCGCGCAGCAGCTCATTGCAGGGCTCCTTTCACGATCATGATGCGGCGGACATCGCGAAACGGTGACGTCAGTCCCGCGTCCGCATCGATCTCCACGATCCAGACGCCATCCTTCGGCGTGTGCCGGGCGGCAAACTCCTGCCTATCGACAGCAGAGCCGCCGGAGGCTGCGGCAAGTGTCAGGGCTTCGTCCTCGGCCTCGTAGGCCGGGTGGCGGAACAGCATCCTGACGCCGTGCAGCGGCACCGGTTTGCCCTGGCTGTCGACAAGGCCGTAGCGGACCTCGCGGGAAGCGATGGTGAGCTTGCCCGTCCAGCCGAGCGCCGCCTGCGCCCTTCCTTTCTTCGCTTCCTCGTTGAACTGCTGGCTGGCGACATAGGTGTTCTCGACGACGAGGCCGGTCCAGCTCTTTTGGGCGAGCGTGGCCATCGTGACGTTGACCCCGATCACCACCGCGAAGAAGGCAATGATGGAGATCAGCATATGCCTGCCGGTGAACTCGCGCGGTTTCCGCGTATCGGTGCTCATCTGCCGTTCTCCGGTGCGTTGAAACTGGCGGTGTATTCGGCGGTTTCGGAACTCGCCTGGTCGTCGATGCGAAATTCGAAGCGTTGCACCGGCCTCTTGATCTCGCCCGCGGGTTGCCGAACGAAGACCTTCAGCGTCTTCAGCCGGTCGGGTTCGACCGAGATGGAAAATGAGCGGCTTGGGGGCTGGTCGATGCCGACGACGCTCATCTCACCGCCGTCGAGACCCTCAAGCGTCACCTCGATCGTCCTCGGTTCGGGTATCATGTTGAGCAGCTTGACGGTGTAGCCGTTTCGGATCGAGCCGTCCGAAAGTGTCACGAACTGCGGATTTCTGTCGTGCAGGACATTCAGCTCCAGCCGTTCGCGCGTCAGCAGCGAATAGACGAGCACCAGCCCGATCGCCGACCACACACCGAGATAGATGTAGGTGCGCAGCCGGAAGATCTCGCCCAGATGGAAATGTGCCAAGCCGTCGACGAAGCTGCCGCTCGCCGTTCTCACGAGCGCCGGGTTGACCGGTCCGGTGCCGCCGGCGGTTGCCAGCGCCATGTTGGCGTTGTAGTCCGCCAGCGTCGCGTAGGAGATCAGCCCGCGTTCGCGGCCGAGCTTGTCCATGATGCCGTCGCAGGCGTCGATGCACAGGGCGCAGGTGATGCATTCCAGCTGCTGGCCGTCGCGGATGTCGATCCCCATGGGGCAGACGGCGACACAGGCATTGCAGTCGACGCAGTCGCCGACCGCCTGTCCAGCCGCCAACGCCTTCTTGGCATGACGCGAACGTGGTTCGCCGCGCCAGTCATTGTAGGTCACCGTCAACGAATTTTCGTCGAGCATGGCGGCCTGGATGCGCGGCCACGGGCACATGTAGGTGCAGACCTGCTCGCGCATCAGCCCGCCCAACACATAGGTGGTGCCGGTAAGCACGGCGATCGTACCATAGGCGACGGGGGCGGCCGTGCCGCTCAAGACTTCGCCAAGCAGCTTCGGCGCGTCGGCAAAGTAAAAGATCCAAGCGCCGCCTGTGGCGACTGCGATGACCATCCAGATAGCATGCTTGGATGTGCGCAGGAAAAGCTTGCGCGCGCTCCAGGGGGCGGCGTCCAGCTTCATGCGGGCATTGCGCTCGCCTTCGATCGCGCGTTCCACGACCAGGAACAGGTCAACCCAGACGGTCTGCGGGCAGGTATAGCCGCACCAGGCCCGCCCGACCGTCGATGTGACCAGGAAAAGGCCGACGCCTGCCATCATGAGAAGTCCGGCGACGTAGTAGAACTCCTGCGGCCAGATCTCGATGAAGAAGAAGTAGAAACGGCGGTTTGCCAGATCGATGAGAACGGCCTGATCGGGTGCGAAAGGTCCCCGATCCCAGCGCAGCCAGGGGGTCAGGTAATAGATGCCGAGCGTGATCGCCATCACCAGCCATTTGAACTGGCGGAAACGGCCGGAGGCGCGTTTCGGAAAGATCTTCCTGCGCGCCGCGTAGAGCGGCTGTCGCGTCTTGGCGGAGTTGACCGCTTCGGCCTCGAGCCGTTTTATCTGCTTGTTATCAAGCACGAGAAGCTCCGGTGACCAGCGACGATGTTCGCGGCCGACACTCGACTACGGGTTCTGGCCGATGGTCGGGTGACCCTTGCCGCATGGCGAGCAGCGTCGCGTTGAGGAAGTTCAATCGCGGACTGCCGCAACGCGGTCGAGGCCCGGCTCGCGCCGGGCCTCGTCGCTTGGCGGGGGGAGGGCCGAGAACAGGCCGCCGCCTATTCTCCGCCGCCAAGCGAATGGACATAGACTGCAAGTTCCTTGACCTTGATCTCGCCGAGGCGCTCGATCCAGGCGGGCATCACCCCGCTCTTCGGGGCTCGTACCTGCGAAGCAATGGCAGCTTCGCCGGACCCGTAGAGCCAGATCGCATCGGTCAGATCGGGTGCGCCGAATTCTCTGTTGCCCTTTGCGTTCTCGCCATGGCAGACAGCGCAGTTTTCCGCGAAGACCTTGGCGCCGGGCTCACTCAGGCTCTTGTCCTTGACGGCCCCCGAAAGGCTGGCAACGAAAGCGCTGACCTGAGCGATCTGCTCGGGCTGGAGCACATCGGCAAAGGCAGGCATCTCCGACTGGCGGGTGTCACCATCCGCGGTGAAACGAATGCCATGCGTGATCGTCTGCTGGATCTGCTCCATCTTGCCTCCCCACAGCCAATCGTCATCGTTGAGGTTCGGAAATCCCTTCGACCCTTGCGCGCCGGATCCGTGGCATTGCACGCAGTTGACCCTGAATGCCGCGCCGCCGGCCGAGACGGCAAACTCGCGCAGCGCATCGTCGCCCGCGATTTCGGAGACGCTCTTGGACTTGATCGCCGCGACATATTTGGCCTTGGCGGCTTCCGCCGCGGCCATCTCGTTCTTGACGTCGTTACGGCTGGAGAAGCCCAGAACGCCCCTGGTGGCGGAGCTCAGCATCGGCCAGGCAGGGTAGGCGATGGTGTAGCCGATCGCCCAGGCGATGGTGACGTAGAAGGTGATCACCCACCAGCGCGGAAGGGGGTTGTTGAGTTCCCTGATGCCGTCCCACTCATGACCGGTGGTTGAGACGCCCGACATTTCATCGATATACTGCGTGCTCATGATCAGTCGTCTTTGAAGGGGATGTGTGCGGCTTCATGAGCCTGACTGTGACCGCCCGGTCGGAGCGCGAAGGCAACGCATCCAGCAAAGAAGAGCACCATGCCAAGCAGGCCACAGCTGTCGGCAAACTCGCGCATCAGGTTGTAGTCCATCGGTTTGTTCTCCTCAGCGGTAGCCAACGGCTTCGTCGTAGTTCTTGAAGTCGACAAGAGTGCCGAGCATCTGCAGATAGGCGACCAGGGCATCCATCTCGGTCACCTGCTGCGGATTGCCGTCGAAGTCGCCGACCTTGGCTTTCGGATAGCGACTTTCCAGGCCGGAGGTGTCGGCGTTGGGATCGGCCTGAGCCATCAGATCGGCATCGGCGTGCTTGATCATGTCGTCGGTGTAGGGGACGCCGACGCGCCGGTTGGCGACGAGATGCGTGGAGAAGTCCTTCACCTCGATCGGCTTGTCCTTCAGGAAGGCGTACCTCGGCATGATGGATTCCGGCACGACGGAACGCGGATCGGTAAGATGCTGGACGTGCCAGCTGTTGGAATAGCGGTCGCCGACGCGGGCGAGATCCGGCCCGGTGCGCTTGGATCCCCACTGGAACGGGTGGTCGTACATCGACTCGGCCGCCAGGCTGTAGTGGCCGTAGCGTTCCACCTCGTCGCGGAAAGGCCTGATCATCTGGCTGTGGCAGAGGTAGCATCCCTCGCGCACATAGATGTTGCGCCCGGCGAGCTCCAGCGGCGAGTAGGGGCGCATGCCCTCGACCTTCTCGATCGTGTTGTCGAGATAAAAGAGCGGCGCGATCTCGACGATGCCGCCGACGGTCACGACCAGCAGGGACCCGACGAGAAGGAGCGTGGCGTTCTTCTCGATCAGAGCGTGCTTGTCTATCAAGCCCATTTTCTGGCCCCTGATCGCGCAGGCTGGAGGGCGGCGATAGAGCCGGGCATCGGATCCTCTTCACGTCGGTAGCCACGAATGGTCATGGTGATGTTCCAGGCCATGATCAGCATGCCGGCGAGGTACATGGCGCCGCCTGCGGCGCGCATGACGTAGTAAGGGTGTATGGCGGCGACCGTTTCGGCGAAGGAGTAGACGAGGAACCCCTGCTCGTCGTACTCGCGCCACATCAGCCCCTGCATGATGCCGGAAACCCACATCACGGCCGCGTAGACCACGATCCCGAGCGTCGCCAGCCAGAAGTGCCAGGCGACAAGCCGCAGCGAATAGAGCCGCTCGCGGTTCCAGAGTTTCGGGACCATGTAATAGATCGCGCCGAACGAGATCATGCCGACCCAGCCGAGCGCGCCGGAATGGACGTGACCGATGGTCCAGTCCGTATAGTGCGAGAGCGAGTTGACCGTCTTGATCGACATAATCGGCCCTTCGAAGGTCGACATGCCGTAGAAGGCGACGGCGGCGACCATCATGCGGATGATGGGATCGGTGCGCAGCTTGTCCCAGGCGCCGGACAGCGTCATCAGGCCGTTGATCATGCCGCCCCAGGACGGCATCCAAAGCATGATCGAGAACACCATGCCCAGCGTCTGTGCCCAGTCTGGCAGGGCGGTGTAGTGGAGGTGATGCGGCCCGGCCCAGATATAGAGGAAGATCAGCGCCCAGAAGTGGATGATCGACAGCCGGTAGGAATAGACCGGCCGGTTCGCCTGCTTGGGCACGAAGTAATACATCATGCCGAGGAAGCCGGCCGTCAGGAAGAAGCCCACGGCATTGTGCCCGTACCACCACTGGGTCAGGGCATCCTGAACACCCGAGAATGCCGAGTAGCTCTTCGAGCCGAGGAATGAGACCGGCGTCGAGAGGTTGTTGACCACATGCAGCATCGCAATGGTTACGATGAAGGAGAGGTAGAACCAGTTGGCTACGTAGATATGCGGTTCCTTGCGCTTCAGGATGGTGCCGAGGAAAAGGATCAGATACGCGACCCAGACGACTGTCAGCCAGAGGTCGAGATACCATTCCGGCTCGGCATATTCGCGGCCTTCGGTGATGCCCAGCAGATAGCCGGTCGCGGCCATGACGATGAAAAGCTGATATCCCCAGAAGACGAACCAGGCGAGATTGCTGCCAAACAGCCTGGCACGGGACGTGCGCTGCACGACATACATGGATGTGCACAGAAGGGCATTGCCGCCGAAGGCGAAGATGACGCCGGAGGTATGAAGCGGCCTCAGCCGGCCGAAATTGAACCAGGGCTCGATGTTGAGGTGAGGGAATGCAAGCTGAAGCGCGATCACTACGCCGACCAGCATGCCGACGACGCCCCAGAACACCGTTGCGATGGCGCCGTAGCGGATTGGTCCATCCATGTAAGCTGCAGGGTCGATTGGAACTGCCGGCTTGAAGTCGGTGTTGCGCATCAGCATCGCGTTGAAGCCAGCCACGGCGAAGAACAAAACCCACATGTGCTGACGAAATGGTTCATCCACCCCGAAGCCGGCGGCTACGAGGGCGCCAAAAGCAAACAGGCTTAAAAGGACGATCTCTGTGCCAAATTTCATCGCAAGACCCGATCTGGAATGCCGGCGGACGCCAATCCGCGTCGCATCAATTGCGCAGTCGCGGCCTGTTTGCCCTGATCCATGTCAGAGCCGCACGATTTTGCCACCGGCAGCATCGAATTCGGTGCGATGAGAAGGTGGCGATTGAAGGAGGAAACGCGGTACGGCGAAGCCGGCTTGCTGAAACAAGGCCGCCGCCCCGGGCCGCTGCGGCGTGGTGGCAATCGCGGGCAATCTGATGACGCGAATGGGCCTGCGAAGTATGGTCGATGGCTTGCCGACGTGGACGAGGATTGGCGAAGCGCGACCGCCCCGAAGCCAGGCCAATGGCAACACCAAGACACGCGGCAACAGTGCTGGCCAAATCAAACATTTGGCGTCTGTGCCAAGGCCTTCGTCGCCGACGCTGCGAGCCGCTCGGATCGGACGGGACCGCTGGTCGCCTCTGGCCAGGCCGGCGATCGGCTCGCTATCTACTTCAACCGCAGCACGCTGATGTAGAGGTGGTCAGCAGTTATTTCATGACCACGTCACGCCTTCAGCGGAACGCCGCGGACGGAAAACCTTGCTCAATTTTCTTGGAATTGCTGGCTGGTCATCCATCGCTACGCTTTTGACCCTCGTTCTCAATAGAGCGATCGTATTCATGATCCGACGAGGTTGCGGCCAGGCGCGGGATGAAATCGCGCCCGCATGCCAGCAATCGGGCCGTCATCTGTGCACCGTACTGCCCCGATGGCCAAAGGGAACATACGCCCTCCCCCGGCGACAACGTCGTCATTCGACGTGAATTCACGGATTGTGACCGATGCAATGTTTGCGCGGGCAATCGTCGGGCGACTTGCAAGCCAGGTGTAGGCCTGGCTATACGGGCGGTCATCGCGCAACTTCAAAGGGAGATGGTCGGCTGGAAAGCGCGAACATTGCGTGGATCAAGCCCGCACAGCAGTTTTTCACCGCGGCTCGACCCACTGAAACCGTGGCTGACTCCATGAGGTGTTTAAGTTGGAAAAACCGGAGAGAGAAATTTGACAACCGGTAGCAAAATCCCGGTCCGGATCGAGTTGGAGGCCATTAGCTCACACACGGTCGAGCGTTTCGAAAATTCTCTTCGAAAGCATCCTGAGATCGAAGAATGCTATGCGGTGAGCGGCAAGACGGATTACCTTCTATATGTCTGCGTAAAAGACATCCGGGGCTACGAAGAGATCCACCGGGAAGTCCTTTCCAGGCTACCTGGGGTAAGAAAAATTAGGGCGGATATTCCTCTACGTCGTGTCGTTCCATTTTGATGGATGGCGCGGCCCGAGCGCGTCCACGAAATCTTCATTTAGGTGGAGGTAAGGCGCTTCTAAATTGCCGAGAGGCTGGCTGACGTTGCCGGCGATTTTGATACGAGAGGAAGATACGTGTTGAGAATGACGCGGGCCGAGCTTTACGATCTGGTCTGGTCGAAACCGATGACCGAAAATCGCAAGGCAGTGTGGGATTAGAGACCAGCATGTGGCGCGACGCGTATGAGATCGTTCGGACGCGTGCCGGCCATTGGCAAAGAGTAGAGCACGGCAAGTCGGTGGAAACCGTAACGCTCGATAACACGAACCCTAGCCCGTCGAGGTGCGTCTGCGAGCGGGGCACGATGCTTTCTCGTTCAACGCCTATAGCTCGGGGAGCCTGAGACGGGGACAAATCCCAAGGTGGCATAGCGCTTGCTGGCGGTATCAGGGGCATTGAGCTCCACACCGGAGCGCAGCGCTGTAATGTTTAGAATCGCCAGTTCAGCCAATCTCGTAATCCGGTGTTCACCGGGGGGTTCCCGGCGAGCAGCAGGAACAGACATTATTTCCACACCGAACCGTGCTCGCGGGCGCAGGCATGTGAGGCCGTGGCCAAGGGCTAGTGTCGAAAAAAAGCCGCCGGAGTTCTCGCCAAGATTTCCTCAACTTGGCCCGAGGCAATCGGCATCGGCAGCTCATGATGTTTTCGTTTCCTCCACAGCTGCCCATGAGGGAGAAACGTCAGGTCGCCCGAGCCATAACAGTCCTGTCCACGACCATCGCTCAGACGCCGCCCGCCTCAACAGCCCGGCCTATGTTCGAAAAAGGGCCGTTCTCCTTCTTCTGATACCGGTGCTGCTATTGTGGAGCTCGTGCATCGCGGCCGTCCAGACAATCTCGGTGTTGGACCGTTTTAGCAGGGACGTCCCATGCCGCTGCCAATCCTAGCGCTTGCCATTGCCTCCTTCTGCATCGGCACCACCGAATTCGTCATCATGGGCCTGCTGCCAGAGGTCGCGGCCGACCTTGGCGTCTCGATATCCTCCGCCGGCCTTCTGGTCACCGGCTATGCGCTGGGCGTCGTCTTCGGCGCGCCGATCATGGCCATGGCAACCGCCCGCCTGCCGCGCAAGCCAGTGCTTGTCGGCCTCGCCACCCTCTTCGTCATCGGCAATCTCTTTTGCGCCACCGCTCCGAACTACTGGCTGCTGATGGCGGCGCGGGTCTTCACCGCTTTCGGCCACGGCGCCTTCTTCGGCATCGGCTCGGTCGTTGCGGCGAGTCTCGTGCCGCGCAACAAGCGGGCAAGCGCGATCGCGCTGATGTTCGCCGGCCTGACGCTGTCCAACATCCTGGGCGTTCCCGCCGGCACGGCGCTGGGCGAAGCCTTCGGCTGGCGCGCGACTTTCCTCGCCGTTGTCGGCATCGGTCTCATCTCGGTCGCGGCCATCGCCTGGCTGGTGCCTTCGGACGTCGCGGAGCCGAGCGGCGGCGGCCTGGTGGGCGAACTGCACGTGCTCGGCAAGCTGCAGGTCTGGCTAGCGATGCTGATCGCCTCGCTCGCCTCCGCCAGCCTGTTCGCGGTGTTCACCTACATCAAGCCTTACCTCACCGACGTCTCCGGCCTGTCTAGGGCGACCATCACCTGGGTGCTGCTCCTGTTCGGCGCCGGCATGACCATCGGCAACATCATCGGCGGCAGGCTGGCGGACTGGAAGCTGATGCCGACGGTGATCGCCACGCTGCTTGCCATGGCCGTGCTGTTTGTCGTCTTTACCAAGCTCGGTGCGATTGCCGCGGTAGCCGTGGCCATCGTCTTCGTGTGGGGCATGCTGATCTTCATCGTCGTGCCGCCGCTACAGATACGCGTCGTCGAGGCGGCTGCCGAAGGACCGAACCTTGCCGCCACGCTCAACCAGGGCGCCTTCAATGTCGGCAATGCCGGCGGCGCCTGGATCGGCGGCCTTGCCATCTCCTGGGGCGTATCCTACGCGAACCTACCGCTGGTGGGCGCTACGCTCGCGCTTCTGGCCGTCGCCGTGGCCGTGCTGTCGCAGTCGCTCGACCGCCGCGCGGTGGTACAGGCTTAGTCATTCGCTGATGGGATATACGCACGATTGTCACGAATGTTCAGTATGTAACGAGTATGTCGGAGTTCACCAGTTCTTGTCAGCGCACCTTGGCAACCAGATCCTGCAGGACCCTTGTCGCCGTGGCGCGGGATGCCTGGGTGATGGCGATATAATTCTCCGCGCTGAGGCCGCCTTTAAAGCCGTCGATACCTCCCCGGAAGTATCCGGGCGACGGCTTTTTCCTGGCGTTTGTTGGCATGGGCTTGGAGAGCGACGATCGAGGCCCGGCTGAAGTTGTTGGAGCGCCTAGGCGCGACTCCCATCGAAATAAACGTCCATGAGAGCAGCACCTGCTCCTGACCCAGCTTACCGCGCGCCAACTCGGGGGTACCGCACTGCTGCGAAGATGTCTGAACTGGCTTCAAGCGCGGGGCGGCATTGTCGCCTTGTCGATCCTTCGGTGAATGAGCGACACGAGCGAAAGCAAGTCTTCTGCATCTTCCTTCGACATGGCCCAGTTCACCTTCGCCTCGTGCGCCGTAGGATTCCGAAACATTCCGAATGTGCCCTTCAGCAGGTTCACGAATCCTTTCTGCTCGTCCTGCTCGCTTTTCGTCTCCGGCGAGTTGATTGCAAGCATCGGCTTCTGGCCGCCGAAGACGTGGTCGACTAGAACGGCGCCGTCGTCGAGCAACCCGGTCCGCTTCCTGAGCTTGTCGGCAACGCTCTTTGCGGCCTCGAGGACGGCGTGGAAATAATTGTCGTGCAGGAGTTCTTGCCTGCAGAAGGAAAGCACGTCGGAATGTACCCCGCGCGACAGCAGATCGGCTCGAAGTTCCTTAGCTCTGCGTTCGGCCTCGCCCAGCGTCGCGGCCTTGGCCGCAGGTCCCAGCTTTCCGGCCGCGTCGATAGATATTCCGGCGAAGGCCAGAGCGCGGTTGACGTTCGCCCTCATTGGCTCGAAGCGTTCAGGCTCCCGCACGAACCGCGTTGGCTTCATCGCTTTCCGGATGAACCCAAGAATGCGGATGCGGTCCCCTCGCGTGTTCTGCTCGTGGGCGAACGCGTTGTAGAGACGGTGTCTCTTGGTGATTGAAGGATCTGTGTCCCTGATCTCGCACGTTCGTAGCAGGAAGCCGACCTCGGAACCCGTAAGCCCTGCCGATGTGTCCCCCAAAGCATCGGCTATCGCCTGCAGCTGATCCTGCGTGAAATGCATGTCCCCACGTCCGACCTATCGGGCCGCCCAGCCGCTTCATAACAAAGCGCATAAGATACGCGAGTCGCGAGACGTTGCTATCCCTCAGCCACGACATCTACGGAGCTGAAGCTATCGTCGCACTGGTTTTGCTTCGAGCATCGTGCGCAAGGAGGGAAATTCCTATGATCCCCTCCCGTCGATCCGCCGACTATGCCGACGTGAGATTGATTGTTGAACCTCCGGCTGAAGCCGTCGGTCGACGCGAATCACAAGGTGATCTGCGAGGTGTTGGAGGCCGCCTAGCGACCTCCCTGCTTCCGTTCCTTGATAATCTTGAGCATTTCTTTGTAACGCGCTTTCGCCGTTTTCATCGCCTTCCTGTCAACGCCATTAGTTGTCTTGGTGAAGGCATGCAGAACGAAAACCGTGTTCTCGTATTTTGCACAGTAAACCGCTCGATAGCAGGGCTTCCATGTTCGATTAGTTCGATTGCGCTAGGTCCAACGCCTTCTTTTATATTCGTGCGTTCCGAGAAGGGGCGTTCTCCATTTTGAACGGCCTGCAGATCGGCACCAAATTGCTTCTTTATATCTTTTGGCAGTTCCTGAAAGGCTTTCTTCGCTGCTTCATTCACAAACTCAAACTTCTTTATAAATGCTCATTTTCTTATCGACACTCCTACTTCCCCCATCCGACCTGATGGGCTTTGCGCTTCGCTGGGCCATAGACACACTTGCCCAGGGACGTCCAATGTATCACACGCGCAAAAATGTCAGCAGGGTCGGTCGCGAGTTCCCTTCCCCACTCCCGCGGTCGGTTGCCAAAAA
>CCNC01000130.1 GCA_000824845.1 Mesorhizobium sp. ORS 3359
CGCTCCGCTCCGGTTCTCGGAGTCCACCATTCTCAGGCTCGGCCTGACCTGAATCTCAACACACCCAGGCGGAGCGGCTGCGGTCTTACAATTCCTTCGTCCAGCGCTCGCTGAGCGTCGCGCCGGTTCCGGCGTCGATTGCCGCCAGGCTGACCTCGTAGCCCCAGAGGTTGCGGATATGGCGCAGGGTTGCGTCGCGGCTCTGGCCCTCGAGCATGATGCCGTCCTTGACCTTGTGCTGCAGCCGCAGATGCCGGTCGCCCAGCAGGTCCACGTCGACCACCTGGATGTCAGGGCGGCTGGCACCGATATCGTAGCTTTGCGCCAGCGCCGACCGTATCCTGGCATAGCCGCGCTCATTGTGGATCGAGGCCACCTCGTAATGCGGCTCGTCCGCGCCGTCGGTCAGCGCGAAGAGCCGCCATTTGCGAATGAGCGCCGGGCTCAGATACTGGCGGATGAAGGATTCGTCGCGGTGGTTGGCCCAGGCGTCGAGCAGGGTGTCGCGCCAGTCGCCGCGGCCGGCGACGTCCGGGAACCAGTCGCGGTCCTCGGCGGTGGGCGCGGTCGAGATGCGCCGGATATCCTGCATCATGTCGAGGCCAAGCGCATAGGGATTGATGCCGGAGTAGCGCGGATCGTCATAGGTTGGCTGGAAGACCACGTTGGAGTGGTTGCGCAGGATCTCGAGCATGGCGCCTTCGCTGATGCGGCCGCGATCGAACAGCGTGTTCATGATCGTGTAGTGCACGAAGGTGGCGCAGCCTTCGTTCATCACCTGGGTTTGCCGCTGCGGGTAGAAATATTGCGCGATGACGCGCACGATCCTGACGATCTCGCGCTGCCAGGGCTCAAGGACGAGGCTGTTCTTCTCGAGGAAATAGAGCAGGTTCTCCTCCGGCAGCTTGAGCGATTTCTTCCGCTCGGCAAGGATTTCGTCCCCCGCTTCCGGCTTGCTCTTTCCCTGGGAGGGCGGCAGCGTTCGCCACAGATCGTTGAAGGAGCGCTCCTCGTATTCGAGACGATCACGCAGCCCCTCGCGCTGCTGCTCGGACGACAGTTTCGGCGGCCGATGGTAGCGGAAGACGCCCTGTTCCATCAGCGCGTGCGCGGAATCCAGGATCGCTTCCACCGCCGCCAGGCCATGCCGTTCCTCGCATCGGGCGATGTAGCCCTTGGCAAAATCCAGATAGCTCAGAATGCCGCCGGCATCGGTCCATTGCCGGAAGAGATGATTGTTCTTGAAGAAATGATTGTGCCCGAGGGCGGCATGCGCGGTCACCAGGGCCTGCAGGGCCATGGTGTTCTCTTCCATTAGATAGACGATGCACGGGTTGGAGTTGATGACCAACTCATAGGCAAGGCCGCGCGCGCCCTTGCGGTAGAGAAACTCGTCGTAGAGGAAACGCTTGCCGAACGACCAATGCCGGTACATCAGCGGCATGCCGACCGAGGAATAGGCGTCGAGCATCTGCTCGGAAGAGATGACCTCCATCTGCACAGGATAGATGTCGAGGCCCAGTTCTTCGGTCCCGAGCGCCTCGATCTCGTCATAGACGCTGGACAGCTTTGCAAAATTCCAGTCCGAGCCGGAAAACAGCAGTTCGGATTTGCGCGCCTGGCTGACCATTTCCGAAGCCCCTCAAGCGCTCTTGCGCAGGGCAGGCTGCCTGGCGAAGAGCTCACGGAAGACCGGGTAGATATCGGCCGGCGCGGCAATGCGCCTCATCTGGAAGTTCGGCCATTTGCCGTCGACGGCGTTGTAGGCGCGCCAGAGCGACGTGCCGTTCTCGGTCGAGCCGAAGATGTGGCTTTCCCGCTCGTCGATGATCTCCACATAGGCGAAATACTGGCAAAGTCGCATGAGCTTGCGGTCGAGCAGTTCTATGCAGCGCTCGGAGTCGGTGGCGAAGTTGTCGCCGTCGGAGGCCTGGGCGGCGTAGATGTTCCACTCGGCGGCCGGATAGCGTTCTTCGATGATGCGGTGCATTTCCTCGAGCGCGGTGGAGACGACGGTGCCGCCGCTTTCGGTGTGGTAGAAGAACGTCTGCTCGTCCACCTCCTTGGCCTGGTGGGTGTGGCGGATGAAGACGACCTCGATGCGTTCGTAGCGGCGCGTCAGGAAGAGATGCAGCAGCACGAAGAAGCGTTTGGCCAGATCCTTCTCGCGCTCTCCCATCGAACCCGAGACGTCCATCAGGCAGAACATGACCGCGTTCGCATTGGGCACAGGCTGGGGATCGAAGCGGTTGAAACGAATGTCGACCGGATCGACATAGGCAATCCGCCTGCGCCGGCGCTCGAGCCGGTCGAGCTCTTCGCGCAGCGCTGTGATGCGTTCGCGCGCCGCGGCGCTTGCCGGCTTCGCTTCCAGCTCGGCGATCTGCCCGGCGATTTCGTCCAGCTCCGCCTGCTTGGGACGCCTCAGCGCGATGCGGCGGCCGTGGCTGTTGCGCATCGTGCGTCCGACATTGATGTTGGTCGGCGCTCCGCTTGCCGCGAAGCCTGCCCGCCTCGGCTTGAAGCTCAGTATCTGCTTGAGGTTGAGCTTGACCAGATCCGGCAGTTCGAGGTCCTCGAAGAAAAGGTCGAGCACCTCCTCGCGCGACAGCACGAAGCGGAAGTCGTCTTCGGATTCCGTGGTCCCCGGAGCCGATCCGTAGCCTCCGCCGCCGCCAGGCTTGTCGATGAGATCGCCAGGGCTGAACGTCTTGTTGCCGGGCAGGATGTGCTGGCGCCGGCCGCTTTGCCTGTCGTCGCCGAAGCTCGGTTCGTCGGTGCCCTTGCGCGGCATCGGCACGGCGTGTTCGCGGTCGAGATCGGCGATGCCGCCGGTGCGGACCTTGTCGCGGATGCTGCGCTTGAGATCCTCGCGGGCGCGCCTGAGGAAGCGCTGGCGATTGCCAAGGCTCTTGTCTTTCGGGTTCAGACGGCGGTCGATGAAGATCGGCATGGCACCGTTCGGGCGTCCCTCAACCCGCCTTGTTCACGCGCATGTACCAGTCGACCAATCGGCGCACCTGCCGCTGGGTATAGCCGCGCTCCACCATGCGCTGCACGAATTCATTGTGCCGCTTCTCGGTGACGCTGTCCTGCTTGGAACCGAAGCTGATCACCGGCAACAGGTCCTCGACCTGGCCGAACATGCGCTTCTCGATAACCTCGCGAAGCTTTTCATAACTCGTCCAGGAAGGATTGCGGCCATGGTTGCGCGCCCGGGCGCGCAAGGTGAATTTGACCACTTCGTTGCGGAAGTCCTTGGGGTTGGCGATGCCAGCCGGCTTTTCGACCTGCGACAATTCCTTCTCCAGAACCTCGCGGTTGAGGATCTGGCCGGTGTCGGGGTCCTTGTAGTCCTGATCCTCGATCCAGGCATCGGCATAAGCGATGTAGCGGTCGAAGAGGTTCTGGCCGTACTCGCTGTAGGATTCCAGATAGGCCTTCTGGATCTCGTGGCCGATGAACTCGGCATAGCGGCTGGCGAGTTCCGACTTGATGAACTCGAGATAGGCGGCCTCCGTTTCCTTCGGGAATTGCTCGCGCTTGATTGCCTCTTCGAGGATGTACATCAGGTGGACGGGATCGGCGGCCACCTCCTTGGTGTCGTAGTTGAAGGTCTGCGACAGGATCTTGAAGGCGAAACGCGTGCTGACGCCGGTCATGCCTTCGTCGACGCCGGCGGCGTCGCGATATTCCTGCACCGATTTCGCCTTCGGGTCGATCTCCTTGAGGTTCTCGCCGTCATAGGCGCGCATCTTGGTGTAGAGCGGCGAGTTCTCGTGCTCGGCAAGGCGGGTCGAGACGGTGAAGCGGCTGAGGATATCCAGCACCTCGGGCGCGCAAGGACTGTTCGCCAGCTCGCTTTCGCGCAGCAGCTTCTCGTAGATCTGCCGCTCCTCGGTGATGCGCAGGCAATAGGGAACCTTGACCACGAGGATGCGGTCGAGGAAGGCCTCATTGTTCTTGTTGTTCTTGAACTGCTGCCATTCCGATTCATTGGAATGGGCGACGACGATGCCCTGATAGGGGAAGGCGCCGAAATTCTCGGTGCCGTTGTAGCTGCCTTCCTGGGTCGCGGTCAGCAGCGGATGCAGGACCTTGATCGGCGCCTTGAACATCTCGACGAATTCGAGCAGGCCTTGCGTCGTCCGGTTCAGGCCGCCGCTGTAGGAATAGGCGTCCGGGTCGGACTGGCTGAAGTGCTCCAACTGCCTGATGTCGACCTTGCCGACCAGCGCCGAGACATCCTGATTGTTCTCGTCGCCGGGCTCGGTCTTGGCGATGGAGATCTGACGCAGCCGCGACGGCATCAGCTTGACGACGCTGAATTTCGAGATGTCGCCCTTCAACTCATCCAGGCGCTTGGCTGCCCAGGGCGAGATCAGTCCGTTCAGGCGGCGGCGGGCGATGCCGTATTTGTCCTCCAGCAGATCGCCCATCCGGTCGGGATGGAAGAGGCCGAGCGGCGATTCGAAGATTGGGCTGATCTGGTTGCCGACCTTGAGCGTGTAGATCGGCCGCTCTTCCATCAGCTTCTTCAGCCGTTCGGCGAGCGAGGATTTGCCGCCGCCGACCGGGCCGAGAAGATAGAGGATCTGCTTGCGCTCCTCGAGGCCCTGCGAGGCGTAGCGGAAATATCCGGCGATGCGCTCGATCGTATCCTCCATTCCGTAGAAGTCGGAAAAGGAAGGATAGATCTTTATGGTGCGGTTGGAGAAAATGCGGCCGAGCCGCTCGTCCTTGCTGGTGTCGACCAGATTCGGCTCGCCGATCGCCTCAACCATGCGCTCCGGCGCCGAGGCGTACATGGATTTGTCCTCGCGGCAGGCCAGCAGATATTGCTGAAGGCTGATCTCTTCCTGTGCCGCATTGGAATAGATCTCCGAAAACAGGTCGAAGACGTCGGATTGGTTCTCGCGCATGATGCTTTGCCTCGGAGCCGATAGGCTGCCAATCGGCTCATCGCTTCATCAACCACCGGAAAGCATTGTGGTTCCCTTCATGTGAAGGAAGAGCGCACAATGCACCCCGACATTAGCCTTCGGGACACCCCGATTCGGCCTTAAATGCTCGCCTATGAACATACGTGGTGATTGCCAGCGGACGGTCAAGGAGCGGATTTGGTTTCGCACCGAAAGTTGTCATTTTTGATTCGTAAACGAGGCGCGTGGCGAGCATCTGTGCCCGCCGCGACACAACCTGGCCGGAGATGACGATGATCAATCGACGCAGCTTCATCGTGGCAGCCCTGGCGGCGCTGTTGCCGCCGGGTGTGTCAGCCGCCGGCCGTCCGGGCCAGTCGGAGCCGCAGACCCTCGATTACGGTCCGGCCAAGCTCGACATCTACGCGCCGGCCGGCGCGAAGAACCTGCCGGTGGTCTTCTTCGTCCATGGCGGCGCCTGGCGGTTCGGCAAGCGCAGCCAGGTCGGCTCAAAGCCGGACTTCCTGCTCGCCAATGGATTCGTGTTCGTCTCGATCGACTACCGCATGCTGCCGGAAGCGGATGTCGCCACCCAGGCCGGCGATGTCGAAAAGGCCTATGCCTATTTACGCGCAAACATCGCCCGATATGGCGGCGATCCGGACCGCATCGTCGGCATGGGCCATTCGGCCGGCTGCCATCTGGTTGCGCTGACCGGCATGCGCGGAGGATTGCCGGGCATCGCCGCGCTGATCCTGGACGACACCAGGGCCTACGATCTTGCCGCGCTTTCGAGAAATGGCGGCATGGTGCGCGCCTATGCGCGTGTCTTCTCCGACCCGAAACAATGGGCGGTGCTGTCGCCGTCGAGCTATGTCGACGGCAGAAAGCATCCGCCGACCTTCATCGCCTATTCGCGAGCGCCCGGGCGAGGCGAGGAGTCGAAAGCTTTCGCCGAGCGCCTGCGCGCCACCGGCACCAAGGTCACGCTGTTCGACGGCAGCGCCTATACGCATATGTCGATCAATGGCGATTTCGGCGAGAAAAGCGACGCCTTGACCGCGGCGGTGCTGGCCTTCCTGAAGGCGACGGTGGCCTGATTACCAGCGCGTCTTCTCGCCAGGTGCGGCCGGCTCGATCGCCAGCGCGTGCACGCCTGCCTTCAGTTCATCGGCAAGCAGTTGGTTGACGGCGCGGTGGCGGTCGATGCGGCTCATACCGGCAAAACTCGGAGAGACGATGCGGACGCGGAAATGCGTCTCGCCAGTGCCGTCGAACGTCGCGTGATGGCCGGACTCGACATGGTGATGGCCTGCATGAAGGTGGCTTTCATTGATGACGGCGAGCCGTTCGGGCGAAAATGCCGCTTTCAGCTTGTCTTCCATCTTGGCCTGTATGGACATCAGGGCTTCCCTTCACCACATATGCGGCACAGCCGCAAAATCTTGTATTTCGACCGCTTTTAAGCCGCGATTCAGCGGTTAGGGCGATCATCGGCGAAATGTCAATTCTTGTTTCGCACATGCGAACAGCCCATAAATGGGTGAGATGAAAGCGTATCCCAAATATTTCGAGAAAATCCGGATCCGGCCGGAAAAGGACGCGGAGCTGAAGTCGCGCGCGCCGGTCTGCCAGTGGGACGGCTGCAACGAGGCCGGCACGCACCGGGCGCCGGTCGGGCGGCTCAAGGAGGGCGAGTATTTCCGCTTCTGCTTCGATCATGTGCGCGAATACAACAAGGGCTTCAACTACTTCTCCGGCGTGTCGGACAGCGAGATCGCCCGCTTCCAGAAAGAGGCGCTGACCGGCCACAGGCCGACCTGGCGCATGGGGGCCAATGGCGGCGGGACGCGCTCGGCGCCGGATTTCGCGCAGCAGCGCTCAGGGCGCGCCGGCTACTACAACCGCATGCGCGACCCGTTCAACCTGTTCGGCTCAGGCGCGCGCGAACCGCGCGAGCGCAAGGCCAAGCCGCTTGAGGCCAAGGCGCTGGAAACGCTTGGCCTTGATACAAAGGCGACTGGTCAGGACATCAAGGCGCGTTATAAGGAACTGGTTAAGCGCCACCATCCGGATGCGAATGGCGGCGACAGAGGTTCGGAAGACCGGTTCCGCGATGTGCTGCAGGCCTATCGCGTGCTCAAGCAGGCGGGATTGTGCTGAGCGGCCCTACGGTTCGTGACGTTTTCCAACTTTCATAAGGTTGGAAAAGGCTCTAAGACCGCCCCCGGACAAAATCGATTGCCGGCGAAACGCGGCGTTTCGCCCGTGGAGACGTTGATAAAGATGAACAAGGTCGATCGCGACATCGCCAACCTGCCCGACACGACGGTGTCGGTGAAGGAGAAATTCGGTTTCGACTCCAAGATGGTCGTTCCCGCCTATTCGGCGGCGACCGAGCATGTCCCGGACATCGACCCGGATTATCTGTTCGACAAGGCGACGACATTGGCGATCCTCGCCGGCTTTGCCTACAACCGCCGCGTGATGGTGTCGGGCTATCACGGCACCGGCAAGTCTACGCATATCGAGCAGGTCGCGGCGCGGCTCAACTGGCCTTGCGTGCGCGTCAACCTCGACAGCCATGTCAGCCGTATCGACCTCGTCGGCAAGGACGCCATCGTCGTCAAGGAAGGCCTGCAGGTCACCGAGTTCCGCGACGGCATCCTGCCCTGGGCCTATCAGCACAATGTCGCGCTCTGCTTCGACGAGTACGACGCCGGGCGGCCGGACGTGATGTTCGTCATCCAGCGCGTGCTGGAATCGTCGGGCCGGCTCACGCTGCTCGACCAGAGCCGCGTCATCCGCCCGCATCCGGCCTTCCGGCTGTTTGCCACCGCCAACACGGTCGGTCTCGGCGACACCACCGGCCTCTATCACGGCACGCAGCAGATCAATCAGGCGCAGATGGACCGCTGGTCGATCGTCACCACGCTCAACTACCTGCCGCACGACAATGAAGTGAACATCGTGCTGGCCAAGGCCAAGCACTATCGCGACAACAAGGGCAGGGACATCGTCAACAAGATGGTGCGCGTCGCCGACATGACGCGCTCGGCCTTCATCAATGGCGACCTGTCGACCGTGATGAGCCCGCGAACCGTCATCACCTGGGCCGAGAACGCCGAGATCTTCGGCGATATCGGCATGGCGTTCCGGCTGACCTTCCTCAACAAATGCGACGAGCTGGAGCGTTCGGTGGTGGCCGAATTCTACCAGCGCGCCTTCGGCGAGGATCTGCCGGAGAGCGCCGCCAACGTGGTGCTGGGCTAGGCGCGCAGCTGAAAGGCCTCCGGTCGTTCAGCATGAAAACGCGCAGGGAATGATCAATGGCGGGTCCGGGCGACAACACGCGCAACAAGCCGAAGAACGGGTCTGAAGCGGACAGCTTCAAGCGCGCCGTCACCGTATGCATGCGCGCCGTCGCCGGCGACAAGGATCTCGAGGTCGGCTTCGCCAAGGACCGGCCGGCACTGGCCGGCAACCGCGCCCGGCTGCCCGAGCTGCCGAAGAAAGCTTCCCGCAACGACATCGCGATCACGCGCGGCATCGGCGATTCCATGGCGCTCAAGCGCGCCTGCCACGATCAGCGCATCCACAACAAGCTGGCGCCGGAAGGCAAGCTCGCGCGGTCCATCTTCGACGCCGTCGAGCAGGCGCGCGTCGAGGCGATCGGCAGCCGCGCCATGCAGGGTGTGGCCGACAATATCGGCTCGATGCTCGAGGACAAATACACCAAGGCCAACCTCGTCGACGTCAGGGACAAGGCCGACGCGCCGTTGGAAGAAGCGATCGCGCTGATCGTGCGCGAAAAACTCACCGGCCGCGCGATTCCGAAGAGCGCCGAGCGGCTGGTCGATCTCTGGCGCCCCTGGGTGGAGGAGAAGGCCAGCGGCGACATGAATGGCCTCTCGGCCAAGCTGGAGGACCAGCAGGCCTTTGCCCGCGTCGTGCGCGACATGCTGGTTTCCATGGAAATGGCCGAGGAACTCGGCGACGACCAGGAAACCGACGACTCCGAGGAAAACGAAGAGAACGAGCAGCAGGGCGAGGAACAGAGCGAGGAAGGCGGCGAGGAGGATTCAGGCTCCGAGCAGTCGCAGTCGGAAGATGCCGAAGCCTCCGCCGACGAGGAAGAGTCGGCCGAGACGGAGGCGACGGACGCCACGTCGGACGACCTCTCCGACGAGGACGATTCCGACGCCGAGACGCCCGGCGAAGCCAAGCGCAACGACAACCCGTTCCTCAATTTGCCGAAAGAGATCGACTACAAGGTCTTCACCACCGCCTTCGACGAGACGGTGGGGGCCGAGGATCTGTGCGAGGAAGAGGAGCTCGACCGACTGCGCGCCTTCCTTGACAAGCAGCTTGCCAATCTGTCCGGCGTCGTCGGACGGTTGGCCAACCGGCTGCAGCGCCGGCTGATGGCGCAGCAGAACCGCTCCTGGGATTTCGACCTGGAGGAAGGCTATCTCGATCCGGCGCGCCTGGTGCGCGTTGTCATCGATCCGATGCAGCCGTTGTCCTTCAAGCAGGAGCGCGACACCAAGTTCCGTGACACAGTGGTGTCGCTGGTGCTCGACAATTCGGGCTCGATGCGCGGCCGGCCGATCACGGTCGCGGCGACCTGCGCCGACATTTTAGCGCGCACGCTGGAGCGCTGCGGCGTTTCGGTCGAGATCCTCGGCTTCACCACCCGCGCCTGGAAAGGCGGGCAGGCGCGCGAGAAATGGCTGAAGGACGGCAAGCCCCCCAATCCCGGCCGGCTCAACGACCTGCGCCACATCATCTACAAGTCCGCCGACCATCCATGGCGGCGCGCGCGGCGCAATCTCGGCCTGATGATGCGCGAGGGCCTGCTCAAGGAAAACATCGACGGCGAGGCGCTGCTTTGGGCGCATAACCGGCTGATCGGCCGGCCCGAGCAGCGCAAGATCCTGATGATGATCTCGGACGGCGCGCCGGTCGACGATTCGACGCTCTCGGTCAATCCGGGCAACTATCTGGAGCGGCATCTGCGGGCGGTCATCGAGCTGATCGAGACCCGTTCGCCGGTCGAGCTTTTGGCCATCGGCATCGGCCACGACGTCACGCGCTATTACCGCCGCGCCGTCACCATCGTCGATGCCGAGGAACTGGCCGGGGCCATGACCGAGCAGCTCGCCTCGCTGTTCGGCGAGGAAAGCGCGCGCGACACGCGCCGCGGCGGCCTGCGGCGCGCCGGATGATGTTTTCGAGGCGGCGTGCGCGGCGGACGCTCTTCGCCTGCGTGCTGACCTGCGCCTCGCCGGCCATTGCCGCCCAGAGAGCTCCCGTCGAGACCGTCGAGATTTCGGTGCGGCCGATTACCCAGTTCCATACCGGCCACGACGAGACGCGGTTCGGACCGTTCGAATTCGTCGGCGGGCTGGAGATGACCTCGCCGGCGCGCGATTTCGGCGCGCTGTCGGCGCTTCATTTCCTGAAGCCGGGCAGCGACTTCATCGGGGTCGCCGACACCGGCTTCTGGTTCTTCGGCACGATCGCGCATGACGCCGGCAAGCGCCCCTCGGGTGTCAAGAATTTCCGCATGCAGCAGATGGTCGACCCTTCGGGCCGGCCGATCGACCGGAAATGGAAGGTCGACGCGGAAGGGCTCGCGGTGAAGGACGGCATCGCCACCGTCGGCTTCGAGCGCGACCAGCGCGTCGCCCAGTTCAAGATCGACCCCGACAACATGAAAGCGCCGATCAGGCAGCTCGACTATCTGGTTCCCGCCCAGGAGCTGCGCCAGAACCGCGGCTTCGAGACCGTCGCCCATGCCAACCCTTACGGTCAGCATGCGGGCGGGCTGGTCGTGGTCTCGGAGAGGAGCCTCGACAAGGCGGGCAACGTCTACGCCGCCATTATGGAAGGGCCGCACAAAGGCCTCTTCACCGTCAGGCGCAACGGCGATTTCGACATCACCGACGGCGCCTTCCTGCCGGATGGCGACCTGCTTCTGCTCGAACGCAGCTTTTCGATCGCGCGCGGGGTGAAGATGCGGCTGCGGCGCATCTATGGCGAAAGCGTCGAGAAGGGCGCGGTCGCCGACGGGCCGGTGCTGATGGAGGCCGATCTGGGCTACCAGATCGACAATATGGAAGGGCTCGACGTCTGGACCCGCGACGACGGCGCGCTGATGGTGTCGCTGGTATCCGACGACAACCATTCGATCCTGCAGCGCAACCTCTATTTGGAATTCATCCTGCACCAGGACTGAACAAGACCGGCGGGTGAGCGCCGGGAGATTACCGGCCGACGTGGCGGACTTCGTTCATCACGAAATTGGCGGCGCGCTTGCTCCGGTTGCGGATCTTGAGTGTCGCCGTGTTGTCGACGAAATAGGTGTGAAGGATGCTGTCGCGGGTGCGGACTTCCGGTCCGACAGTGTCGACCGCGTGCCAGGTGTCGGTGCCGACCGCAAAGGCGTAGCCCGTGTTCGGCGAAAACGACATCCGGTGCGAATTCTCGAAACGCCCGTCCGGCATTCGCTCGGCGAAGCGGGTGCCGATATGGTTGATCGAGTCGTCCTCGGGCAGATAGAACTGCACCGTGATGCCTTTCCATTTCGTGTCGGTGTGGAAGCCAATCTTGTAGCCCGCCACGTCTCGCGTCAGCATCGGCACCGGATACATGCCGACCTTCATGAAATCCGAGCCGAACCGGCGCTTCAGGCCTGGGGCAAGGCGGCGCATGAAGGCATCCTTCAGTTCCGGCGCGTGCAATGCCTTGCCGACCAAGGCCCAGACGGCCCGTTTCTCAGCCGGCAGATGGCGGATATATTCGGGGTAGAGGTCGATCTTGATCCGCGTCGCGGTGCCGTCGGCCTTGATGTTCACATTGTGGCGCCCCTTGAGCGCGCGATATTCGCGCGCCTCGGGCATGGCGGCGCGCATGCGCCGATAGAGGTCCGCCGGAAAGATATCCGTGATCTCAAGATGCCAGAACGGCTTTTCCACGAACGCGGCGCGGTTCACCGCCTCCACCATGTGGGAGACAACATGCTGCAGCTTTTGTCTGGCTGATGCTGGCGCCGCCGCGCCGTCTATGACCGACATGGATAACCTTCCCCAATCCGAAGAACCCCGAACCCAAATTTCTTGAATAGATATCTCGCCGACCGTGCGGAATGCTAACCAAAGCACAGGCTGGATTGCAATGATCCACGGGCTGGCTTCGATCGCGGTTTCCAAATCACGACGTGATGTTGCATCGGCGCAAAGCAAGGGCGTTGCAAGGCACCCGGCGACGATGCTGATTTGGCCGCAAGCCGATATTCAACGGACCTTGTAGATCTCGATCGGCTTGCCCGCGGTCGACTGGTCCAGTTCAAGCCATGCCGGCAGGTCGCCCCGCAGCAACGCCGCGGCAAGGCCATCCGGCGCGTCCAAGCCCAGCGATATCTCTTCCGTGTTGCCGCGGCAGATCGCGATCAATCCCACTTGCTCGCGCTGGATGACGGCGCGGGCTGCTTCCGGCGTTCCCATGAAAGCGTCGAGCATGGCGAGATTGCCGCCGACATTGCGGTGGTAAGGGCCGGCCAGCGCCCGGTGGCCGGTGAACATCAATATCCCCGAGCCGAGATTGGACGAGGCAAGCACCGTCGTCGCCGGCAAGGCGGCCAGATCGCGGAAGTCGTCCGGCTTGCCGCAGGTCACGGCATGATCGGGATCGGAATTGATCTGCTGCGGCGCCTTCTGGACCACGGATTGCGCCGCCACCGCTACCCCGGCCCAGGTCGCATTGAGCGAGACCAGCCACGCCATGACGATGGCAGTGGAGATCCGCCAAGAGGGCGCGGCGCTGGCCCTGAGGCGGATTTGCGCGATCCAGGCCGAGAGCGGCAGCACGGCGAAGGCGACGGAAAAGGTCGAGCCGCGCACCTGCCAGAGGCTGACGCCGAAGGCGACGACAAGCAGGATGGCGGCGAGCATCTCCTCGCGGCGGAGGCGACGGCTTCGCAGCTGAAAGCCGATCAGCAGGATCGCGATGAAGGGCGTCACATAGCGCGCCGCCATCAACTTGGGCTGGTGGATGGCGACGCTCCAGAAGGGCTGCGCTTCGACCACGTCAGCCAGCCAAAAGGTGCGGATGCGCTCGTCCATGCCCGCATAGGGCGATGCCAGGCACTGCGGGAAGGCTGCTATCACAGTCACCGCGACCACCGCGGCCAGCGCCAGCATCGAGACGAACCGTGCCTGGACCGTCGATACTGTCAATGTCGAGGCGATCGCCAGGCCGAAGCCGGAAAGTGCGGCAACCGCGAACTGGAAGGACGAGAACGCGTCGCATTGGGCAACGCTCCAGTCGGAAGGCCGGATGGTCGCCACGAAGACCAGCAAGGCGATGCCGGCAAATCCAAGGCCGAAGCCTCGCGCGGTGGCGCGCTCCTTATCGTCGAGGATGAACAGGACCGCGGCGCAGATGCCGAGCGTCGCCACATAGGGAGCGGTTTCCATGCCGACAGCGAGCGTCAGGCCGGCGCAAATGCCCGACAAAAGGGCGGCAGGCCGCCAGAAGGGCGCTTGCATCAAAAGCCACAGGCTGGCCGCCGTCAGCAGCAGCTGGACATTGTGATGATCGATCACGCCGGGGCTGTAGATCATCAGGAAGAAAAGCGCGGCCGTCGACAGGATGAGCGACGGCATCGCGACGTCGGCGCCGGCGAAGCGCCGCGAGGCGCGCATGAGCACGAATATGGTCAGTCCGTAGAGCAGGGTCGGCCAGATGATCTGCGCTGCGCGTTCGGCGGTGGCAGGGCTGGCGCCGAACGCATCAAAGACCATGATGATCAGCGCGAGGGGCGAGTCCACCAGCCGCGACCAGTGCATGACGAAACCGCCCGCCGTGCCCATCCTGTATTGATGGAGATCGAACCAGCTTTGGCCGCCAAGCAGGTCGCGGACCTCGACCAGCCGCAGCATGCTGTCATTGTCGGCGCCATAATTCGCAAGGGTTGGGAAGCCGGAAATGGCGTTGATCGTCAGCACCATCAGCGTGGCGCATAGCGCGAGCAGAAGATCGCTTTTCCAACCGGTGTCTTGCGCGGTCATGATGGTCGCGATGCCTCGGAGAATTTTTCGCGATCGTGCACCATCGGCCGTAACAAAGCGTAAAGCCGCCGTGGCAATCCTCTCGGATCACGGAGCCTTGCTTGCAACCCAGATGACGTGGCGGGCGCCGCGCTTGCCGTGGGCGCGCGTGTTGACCTCCTCGACCGCGAAGCCTGCCTGCTTCAGCCGCCGGGTGAAGCCGCCGTCCGGCCCCTGCGACCAGACCGCCAGGATGCCGCCTGGCTTCAATGCGGCACGCGCGGCGGCCAGCCCGGCCGCGTCATAGAGTGAGTCATTGCCCTTGTAGACGATGCCCTCGGGACCGTTGTCGACGTCGAGCAGGATGGCGTCCCAAGCGGCTTTCTGCGTCCTTATCAGCTGGCCGACATCAGCCTCGCGAATGCTGACGCGAGGATCGTCGAGGCAGCCGCCGAAGATCGTCGACATCGGCCCACGCGCCCAGCCAACGACCGCGGGGACAAGCTCGGCCACAGTGACGGCGGCATCGCCATCGAGCGCGGCGAGAGCGGCGCGCAAGGTGAAGCCCATGCCGAGCCCGCCGATGAGGATGCTTGGCCGCTTGCGGCCGGCGATCCGCTCGCAGGAAAGCCTGGCGAGCGCCTCCTCGGAGCCGCTGAGGCGGCTGTTCATCAGCTCGTTGGTGCCGAGCATGATCGAGAATTCAGTGCCGCGCTGCTTCAGGCGCAGTTCCTGGCCGCCATCGGGCGTGCGGGCGGAATCAAGCTGAACCCAGGGGATCACGGTCTCTCTTTTGGCTTGAGCATGATCTTTTCCAAAAACCGAGTCCCACTTTTTGGAATCATGCTCCGACGGCGACCGCCGGCTGGCTCCACCGCGCGGCGAGCAGCCGGTAGGGGATCAGCGCCACGACGGCGATGATGAGCTTGACCGAAAGGTCGCCAAGCGCCCAGGAGACCCAGCGCATCGTCTCGACCGGCAGCACGCCCATCAGCGGCGCGGTCTCCAGCGCGAAACTGTCATTGGGACCGGCAAAGGCGAAGGCGGCGGAAAAGGCGACGCCGAAGAAGACGAGCGTGTCGAACACCGAGCCGACCAGCGTGCCGACGATCGGCGCGCGCCACCAGCTCTGCCGGCGCAGCCGGTTGAAGACGGTGACGTCGAGCAATTGCGCGGTGAGGAAAGCGGCGCCGGAAGCGGCCGCGATGCGCACCAACCGATCGGCGGCGGTCTCAAACTCGATCAGGCCATGACGGAACAGGAAGGGCGGGACCAGGATGGAGCAAGTCACCGCAGTCATGAAACCGACGAACACAACCTTGCGCGCCACGGCCGGGCCGTAGCGGCGGTTGGCGAGGTCGGTGACCAGGAAGGAGAAGGGATAGGTGAAGGCGCCCCAGGTAAGCAGGTCGGCGAGCGACAGGCCGCCGATCCGGCCCTGCATCGGGAACTGCACGAGGATGTTGGAGGCCACGACGACAAGCGCCATGGCGGCCACGAAGGGCAGGTATCGCGTCAGGAAATACATTTTTTTATCCTGGGTAATGGAACCAGCCGAGCGTCAAGGCGACTCTCGCTCGTATCCGAGCACCGGTCTGGCCGGTGCTCGAGGCAGTCGTCCCGCGCCCGAACGCTTTAAGCGGCCGACTGCTCGGCAAGCTTCTTGGCGATCTGCTTCTTCAGCAGACGAGCGCGCTGCGACAATTCCTTGACGTCCGCCTTGACCAGGAAGGCGTCGAGGCCACCGCGATGCTCGACCGAACGCAGCGCGTTGGCCGAAATGCGCAGCCGAACGTTCTGGTTCAGCGCTTCGGAAATCAGCGTCACATTGACGAGGTTCGGCAGGAAGCGACGCTTGGTCTTGTTGTTGGCGTGGCTCACATTGTTGCCGGTCTGGACTGCCTTGGCAGTGAGTTCGCAGGTGCGGGACATTTGTCTAACCTTCAGTTTCTAAACCTGCCAAACCATTCTGCCCGCGCCAGGCGGCGCGCGGTCTCGGTCAGGCGGCCTTTGGAAAAGTTGGCGTTCCATAGTGGCATTTCACCACTGCGTCAAGCTCCGGCACGTCGCCTGCCGTCGGGCGCGCTCCATATAAAGGCCGGATTTCATACTATATGCCCTTCGCGAAGGGATATGCCAGGCTGGAGCCGTTGCGTTCCGGCCGAACCGCCAGGGATTCGCCAGCCGCCATGCTCCGTCCATCTCATGCGTTCGCCACCCTTCTTGCCCTTGCCGTGCCGGCAACAAGCTTCGCCGCCCCCTCGCCACAGTCCTTCAAGGGCGAATATACGGTGTCCTATCTGGGCCTTTCGATTGCCAGGGCGTCCTTTTCCAGCCGCTATGTGGGCGATACCTACGCCATCAATGGGACCGTCTCCGCCGCCGGGCTCGGCAGGCTGTTCGACGACACGAAAGGCACGATTTCGTCGAAAGGCATCATTGCCGACAAGCGGATGACGCCGCAGGTGTTCAGGGCCGATTATACGTCCGGCAAGAAGTCCTCCATGGTCGACATCCGCTTCAGCAACGGGGCGGTCTCCTCCACGCAAGTCGTTCCCGCTCCAGGCAAGCGCGATCCGAAGAGCTGGGTGCCGATCGGCGACGGAGACCTGAAATCGGTGCTCGATCCGATGGCCGCGACCGTTATCCATGCCGACAGCCTGGACAAGGTCTGCGGACGCACGGTCAAGTTCTATGATGGCGAGATGCGCGCCGACCTGACACTGACCTATGCCTCCAGGGGCTCGATCGCGGTGCCGGGCTACAAGGGCGACACGGTGACCTGCAAGATGGGCTTCGAGCCAGTGGCGGGCTATCGCAAGGGACGCAAGGCGCTGAACTACCTGAAGAATAAGAGCCGCATGCTGGTGACGTTTGCACCGGTCGGTCAATCCGGCGTATATGCGCCGATCCGCGCCACGGTCGGGACCCAGATCGGTCCGCTGACCATCAGCGCCGGACGGTTCGAGGCGGTAAATTAATTCAGTTTTACGCAATTCCGGACGGAAAACCGCAAGGCACTTTTCCTGGAATTGCTCGAGGCGCCGCCGCGCGCCGGCGGGGGAGATATGGGGCGCGCAACACTGATCGGGTTTTCGGCGGTCGCCATGTGGGCGCTGCTGGCGCTTCTCACCGACGCCTCGGGGCAGGTGCCGCCATTCCTGCTGTCGGCCATCACCTTCGCCATCGGCACCGGCGTCGGGCTGGCGGCCCGGCTGGTTATGCCGGCGCCCGACCGCAGTGAGAAGATCCCGCCACAGGTCTGGGTGATCGGCATAGCCGGCCTGTTCGGCTACCATTTCTTCTACTTCACGGCGCTGCGCAACGCGCCGGCAGTCGAGGCGAGCCTGATCGCCTATCTGTGGCCGCTGCTGATCGTGCTGGGTTCCGCGCTGATGCCGGGCGAGCGGCTGGCCTGGAACCATGTCGTCGGCGCGCTGCTCGGCCTTGCCGGCACGGTCCTGATCGTCACCAAGGGCGGCGGGCTGGCCTTCGACGCGCGTTATGCCTTCGGCTACGCGATGGCCGCCGTCTGCGCGCTTTTGTGGTCGTCCTATTCGCTCCTGTCGCGACGCTTCCCGTCGGTGCCGACTTCCATCGTCACCTGGTTCTGCGCGGCGACGTCGGTGCTGTCGCTGGTCTGCCATTTTCTGCTTGAGAAGACCGTGCTGCCCGACGGCCCCGGACAGTGGCTGGCTGTCGTTGGGCTCGGCCTGATGCCGGTTGGCGCGGCCTTCTACGCTTGGGACATCGGCGTCAAGCGCGGCAACATCCAGGTGCTTGGCGCTGCGAGCTATGCCGCGCCGCTGTTGTCAACGCTGGTCCTGATCGCCGCTGGCGTCGCCGAGCCGTCGCTGCGCATCCTCGCGGCCTGCGTGCTCATCACCGGGGGGGCCGCGCTGGCCGCGAAGTCTCTGCTGATGCGCAAGCCGGCGGTCAAAGAGGTGAACGCATGATGCCGTTTCCCGGCGGCATCGAGGCCAACGCCAACGCGACGCTTCTGTTTTCGTTCGTCGCGGTCGTGATCTACGCCTTTGCGCTCGACATGCCGCCGAAATGGACGCGCACGGCGGCAAAGACGCTTGCCGTCGCCTTGCTGGCCGTGCTTGCCGCCATGCAGGGCGGTCCGCTGCTGCTCGTCGCAGCGCTGGGCTTGAGCGCCATCGGCGACGCCTTCCTGTCGCGCGACGGCGACAAGGCCTTCCTCGGCGGGCTGGCGAGCTTCCTCGCCAGCCACATCGCCTATGTCGCGCTGTTCTCGCAGGCGGGCGGCGGGCTCGGCCTGTTGAGCGCCGAATCCTGGCGGGGCGTGATCGCGCTCGCCATGGCCGAATTCAGCATCGTCATGCTTGCCGCGCTCTGGCGCTGCGTCGGTCCGCAACTGCGCATCCCGATCGCCGTCTATGTCGCGGCGATCCTCGCCATGGGCATTTCGGCGCTCACCGGCAGCGCGTGGGTCATCGCCGGCGCGGTGCTGTTCATCGCCTCGGACGGGTTGCTGGCCACCGAGCGCTTCCTGCTCGCGGCGATCTCGCCGCAGCGCCTGTGGATGCGCTACGCGGTCTGGGTGCTTTATTACGCCGCCCAGCTGGCGATCACGCTGGGATTTCTGCTGGCCTAGACCGGCCGCCAGCCCGGCTCGGCCAGCTCGAACGCTGCGAAGTCGAAGCCCGGCGCCACGGTGCAGCCGACCAGCGTCATTCACCTAAGCTGCGCGCCGACTGCCACCAGCCGGCCGGCACGACGATCTGCGGCCGCTCGCCCGCGGCAAGGGCCGTACCCAGAACCTGCTCGATGACCACGCCTGCGCCTTCCTCATGCATCGACAGCGCCAGCGGTGCGCCGGTATAAAAATGCCAGACCTCGGCGGCGTCCTTTACCCGATGCCATGTCGAAAGCTGACCTTGCTCGAGGAGGAAGTAGATCGCGGTGGAATGACCGCGCGGGCCGCCCGCGGCGTCGCGAAACGTCTCGGCATACCAGCCGCCCTCGGGATGCGGCGCGAGGCCAAGCGTTGCGATGATCTCGGCGGCGCTGGTCATTGGCGGTCTTTGGTTCGATGCATGTCGCTTTATGCGGTGGAGTTAGAAATTATCCTTGCGCTTGCGGATCTCGGCAAACACCTCGGCGTCGCCGGCTTTCTCCATGCCGAGATGCTTGCGGATCGCCGGGTCGTGCCAGCGCAGGAACGGGTTGGTCGACAGTTCCTCGCCGATGGTCGTCGGCAGCGTCGGCTTGTTGTCGGCGCGCAGCGCCTCGATCCTTGCCGCGCGCTGCCTCAGCAGCGGGTTGCCCGGGTCGACCGTCACCGCGAAGCGGGCGTTGGCGAGTGTGTATTCGTGGCCGCAATAGATGGCGGTTTCGGCCGGCAGCGCCGCCAGCTTCTTCAGCGATTCATACATAACCGGCGGCTTGCATTCGAACAGGCGGCCGCAACCCAACGCGAACAAAGTGTCGGCGGTGAAGGCCACTTTCGAGGCCGGCAGGTGGTAGGAGACGTGGCCGGCGGTATGACCGGGCGTCTCGATGACCTCGATCCGTTCCTCGCCAAGGCGCACGATTGAGCCCTGGCCGACCGTCTCGTCGATGCCGGGAATCTTTGCCTTCTCGGCTTCCGGGCCGATGATGCGCAGCTTGAAGCGCTCCTTGAGCGCCAGATTGGCCTCGACGTGATCGGCATGATGGTGCGTGGTGAGGATCAATGTCGGCGCCCAGCCGGTGCGCTCGATCGCCGCAAGGATCGGCGCTTCTTCCGGCGCGTCGATGATCGCCGTCTCGCCGCTTTTGGGATCGTGAACCAGCACGCCAAAATTGTCCGTGCGGCACATGAACTGCTCGACCTCTACGGCCATGGGCATCTTTCTCCATTTATCGCAGACATAGGGCGACCGGCCGCCGATGTCATCTGCGTTCGTCGAACTTGGCGCCTTTGTTGAACTTGGCATTTATCGCGGCTACCGTCCCGCCCATGCATTCGGACATCGTCGACCTGCGCTCCTTCTATTCGTCCATGCTCGGCCGCCTTGCCGAGCATTCGATCAGAATGGCGCTGTCGTCCATTTGGACAACTGTGCCCAACGAGCGGCTGGTCGGCCTCGGCTACACGCTGCCATGGCTGGAGCGCTTCGGCACCGATGCCGAGCGTGTCTTCGCTTTCATGCCGGCAACGCAAGGCGCTGTGGTGTGGCCGGCGTCGGGACCGACGGCAACGGCGCTGGTCTTCGACGAGGAACTGCCGCTGGTCGATTCCTGCATCGATCGCGTGCTCCTGGTGCATTCGCTCGAACATGCCGAAAACCCGCGCGAGACGCTGAACGAAATCTGGCGCGTCCTGTCGCCGGCGGGCAGAGTCGTCATCGTCGTGCCCAACCGGCGCGGCGTCTGGGCGCGCTTCGAGCACACGCCCTTCGGCAACGGCCGGCCGTTCTCGCGCGGCCAGCTGACCGAGTTGCTGCGCGAGGCGAACTTCACCCCGGCGACATGGAGCGATGCGCTGTTCTTCCCGCCGTCGCCGCGGCGTTTCATGATGCGGTTCCACAATGTGCTGGAGCGGGCCGGCCGCCGGTTCTGGCCGATCTTTTCGGGCGTCATCGTCGTCGAGGCGCAGAAACGGCTCTACCAGGGCGTGCCGGTCGCCCAGCGCGCCTCGCGCCGCGTCTTCGTGCCGGTCTTCTCGCCGCAGGGGGCGGCAACCCGGCTTGGCCGGCAGGTGGCCAATGCCGAGCCCGGCCAAGTGACGCGTTCGTGATCACTGCAGCGCCTTGCATCGCGCTGCTATCGTCACCCTATCTGAGGCGTGCCCGATGTAAGGCATGCTTGCTTGGCGCGGTAATCGTGACCGCCGTGGAAACCAGGAATATCCTTCATGGACGACCAGACCGATAGAAAGCCGGGCCCGCAGAAACCGGCCGTCTCGGTCGAGGCGAGCAGCCTCGCCGACCAGGTGAAAACGATCAAGCTCGGGCTGAAATCTTCGCCGGTGCGCGGGCCACTTGCCTGGGTCTGCGTCGGTATCGTGGCGGTCATCGTCGCAACCTCGATCGGGCAGGTCCTGCTCAATCGCTGGAACCAGCCTTTCTACGATGCGCTGGCGCGGCGCGACATGGCGGACTTCCTGCACCAGCTGCTGGTCTTCGCGATGATAGCCGGTGGGCTTCTGGTGCTCAATATCGGCCAGACCTGGCTCAATCAGATGATCCGGTTGCGGTTGCGCGAGGCACTGACGCTCGACCTGATCGATCAATGGATGCGCCCGGCACGGGCCTTTCGGCTGGCCAATGCCGGCGCCATCGGCGTCAATCCCGACCAGCGCATGCAGCAGGATGCCGCTCACTTGTCGGACCTCTCCACGGATCTCGGCGTCGGGCTGCTGCAGTCCTTCATCCTGCTCGTCTCCTTCATCGGCGTCTTATGGGAGCTGTCTTCCGGCTTCGTCTTCCACATCGGCGGCTATTCGCTGGCGATACCGGGCTACATGGTCTGGGCGGCGTTCCTCTATGCCGGCATCGCGTCGTGGCTGAGCTGGCTGGTCGGGCGTCCGCTGATCGGGCTCAACAGCGAGCGCTATACCCGAGAAGCGGAGCTGCGCTCCTCCATGGTGCGGGTCAACGAGAACGTCGATGCGATCGCGCTTTACCATGGCGAGCCCGACGCCCGGCGCCGGCTGGAGCTTGACCTGGGCACGGTGCTGGGCGCCATGCGACGCATCTTCACGGCCCAGATCAATCTGTCATGGGTGACCGACACCTATGGCTGGATAACGGTGGTGGCGCCCATCCTGGTGGCTTCGCCGGTATATTTCTCGGGCGACATCTCGTTCGGCGGGCTGATGATGGCGGTCGGCGCCTTCAACCAGGTCCATTCGTCGCTCCGGTGGTTCATCAACAATATCGGCAGCATCGCCGACTGGCGCGCGACTCTGATGCGCGTGGCCGATTTCCGTATCGCGCTCACCGAGACCGATGCGCTGCACGACACCGAAAAACGCATCCAGTTCGGTGAAAACGCCAATGGCAGCCTGACCTTTGACAAGCTTCAGGTGTCGTCGCCGGAAGGCTGCACCAAGCTTGCCCAGACGGATGTCGAAATCCAGTCCGGCGAGCGCGTCATGATTACCGGCGAGCCGGGTGCCGGCAAGACATTGTTCTTCCGCGCCATCGCCGGCCTGTGGCCCTGGGGGAGCGGCCGCATCGGCGTTCCAGCAGGCGAAACCCCCATCTTCGTGCCGCGCGTGCCCTATTTCCCGGCCGGCACGCTGCGCGAGGTCCTAGATCATCCCAACGGCGAGGCCCCAGCCAGCGATGCCGAGATCACGGCCGTGCTCACGGAACTCGGCCTCGATCGTCTGGCAACCAGCCTTGACCAGCCCGGGCGGTGGGAACGCGAGCTCAGCGATGACGAACAACGAGCGCTGGCTTTCGCCCGACTCGCCTTGCGCAAGCCAAAATGGGTGATCATGGACGAGGCGCTCGACGCGTTCGACGGCCCGTCGCTGCGGCGGGTGCTGGCGATGATGGAAAAGCGCCTGCCGGGGACAGCCATCCTGAACATCGGACGCGGCCTGCACAACACCCAGTTCTTCCCGCGCGCGCTGAACATCGCAAAAGATACCGGCGCACCGGCGCTCAAGCCGGCGCGCGTCCGCGCCGGGGCGATCGAACCACCGCCCCAGGCGGCGCGCCGCAAGAAATAGCTTTATTTTGCCGCGATCGCCGGGAAGAATCGCCGGCGTCGACAGAACGCCTGCAGCCATGCTCGAGATGCTCAGCCTGCTTGCCTGTTTCGCCTGTGCCGAGGCGGCTTCGTTGCCCGTGCCCGACGGCGGCACGCCGGTCGATGTGGAGCTCGTGCTTGCCGTCGACATCTCGCAGTCGATGGATGAGGAGGAGTTCGCGCTGCAGCGCGCCGGTTATGTCGAGGCGCTGCGCCATCGCGATTTCATCAACGCGGTGCGTTCGGGGACGAACGGGCGTATCGCGCTTGCCTATTTCGAATGGGCAGGGGTGGTGCGCGACGACGGCGTCATCGCCTGGCAGGTCATTGACGGCGAGGACAGCGCCAACGCCTTCGCCGACAAGATCGCCTCCAGGCCGTTCCGGAGCTTTCGCGGCACCTCGATCTCGGGCGCGCTGGGCTTCGGCACCGGGCTCCTGGAGAAAAGCGCCTTTTCGGCGCCCCGCCGGGTCATCGACATATCGGGCGACGGCCCCAACAATACCGGACGGCCTGTCGCCACGATCCGCGATGCCGCCGTTGCCGAGGGTATCGTCATCAACGGCCTGCCCATACTCATCAGGCCGTCGCCGAGCGTCAGCCGCCTCGACCGATACTATGCCGATTGCGTGACCGGAGGAGACGGTTCCTTCGTGCTGCCGATCTACGCGGCGTCTGAATTCTCGACCGCCATCCGCCGCAAGCTGATCCAGGAGGTGAGCGGCCTCACCGACGCCAGATCCATTCGCGTCCAGGATGCGGCGCCCGTCGATTGCCTGCTGGGCGAGCGCCTGCGGCAGCGGTTCTCCGATCCCTATTTTCCGGAACTCGACCGATAGCGGTCTTGCGGCCGCATCAGACCGCGCGGGCGCCGTATTTGGCGCGGAACTCATCATAACAGTCGCGGCGCCAGCGCCGGCCGACGACATAGCCGCGCAGCAGTTGCGGCAGCGAATAGCCCAGCGCGTTTGACGAGCGGTTGGCAAGGTAGCCGGAAAAGGCCTGCTGCAGCCGGCCCTTCAATGTGTCGGCGATGATCTGGCGAGCGATCATAAAGGGGGGGACATCGGGATAGCGGTCGGCGATATAGGGATGCTTGTCGATCAGGTTGGCATAGGCCGCGACATAGCCGTCGCGCCGGCGGGAGATCGAGTTCTCCGAATTGTACTTCTTCCAGTCGATGTCTTCGGACAGCTGGGCGCCACCGCGGCGGGCAAAGCGCAGCAGAAGGTCGAGATCCTGCATGCGCGTGATGTCGCTGTCATAGCCGCCGATCGCCAGCAGCGATTCGTGCGTGGCGGTGATTGCCGAGCCGGCGATGAAAATAGTCTGCGAGACCAGGGCGCGCTGCAGCTCGCTTTTATCAAGAAAGGTTTCGCGGTTGATGCATTTGGTGCTGCGGCTGCCCTTCAGCGACAGGAACGAGCTGATCAGGACTTCGAGCGAGGGATTCTGGTCAAAGCGCGCCAGCGTCCGCTCCAGCCGGTCCGGCAGATAGACGTCGTCCGAATCGAGGAAAGTCACCACGGGCGCCCGCGCGCGCTCGATGCCCGCGTTGCGGGCGGCATTGGCGCCACGCCATTTGGCGCCGACATAGATCAGCCTCGGGTCGCGGATCTCGGCCAGCGCGGCAGCCGTCCCGTCGGTCGAACCGTCGTCGACCACGATGTGCTCGAAGCGGGTAAGTGTCTGCGCCAGAACGCTTTTCACCGCACGTACGACCTGACTGCGCCGGTTGTGGGTCGGCGTGATCACTGAGATCAGCGGAACGTCCTGGTTCGACATCGGGCTGCCACTCCCGGTCGGATCTGGCGCGTGTCGGATGGGTTTGATGGCTATGTTCTTATCCCACCTGTGATTTGCGGTCGACGCTACAAAAAAGCCACCTGTGTGTCACGCCGAGTCGGCCGAGAAATGCGAAACGGGGGCTTTTCCGCAACGTTGCGGTTTGATGGCAACACAATCGGCCTTCCAATCCGCGGAGGCCGTCGGCCGGCAAGAGCCGGCGGTGAGAATCATGCGCTCATGGAACCGATCGCGCGGCGTCAGCGCCTGAGCAGAAACACCGCTTGCTGGCCGAAGAAGTTCCAGAACCACCACGGCATCGACAGGCCGATCTTCTGGCCGTTGGCGTCGAGTGCGGTCGCCTTCTCGACGGTCGCGCCGAGCTCTTCGCACAGGTTGACGAAGTCGCGGATGGTGCAGAAGTGGATATTGGGCGTGTCGTACCAGGAATAGGGCAGGTCCTTGGTGACCGGCATCCTGCCTTTGATCAGCAGCGAGAAGCGCACGCGCCAATGGCCGAAATTGGGGAAGGAGACGATGGCGCGGTTGCCGATCCGAAGCAGCTCGTCGAGCACCACCTTCGGGTTGCGCGTCGCCTGCAGCGTCTGCGACAGCACGACGAAGTCGAAGCCTTTGTCGGCATAGAATTTCAGATCCGTGTCGGCGTCGCCCTGGATGACGGAGAGCCCGCGCGCCACGCATTCATTGACGCCGCGCTGCGACAGTTCCAGCCCGCGGCCGTCGACCTGCTTGGTCTCCTGCAGCAGTTCCAGGAGCACGCCGTCGCCCGAGCCGACGTCGAGGACGCGCGACTTGGCCGGAATGAGATCGGTGACGACTTCGAGGTCGACACGCTGGGCGCGGTTGACGCTCATAGGCTGAGGCCCCTTGCGCGTGCTGCCGAACCGATGAAGCCGTTGATGGCCGCGAACAGCTCCGGCTCGTCGAGCAGGAAGGCATCGTGGCCGCGATCCGTCTCGATCTCGACGAAGGAGACGGAAGCGCCCGCCGCGTTCAAGGCATGCACGATCGAGCGGCTCTCTTCGGTCGGGAACAGCCAGTCGCTGGTGAAGGAAACCAGGCAGAACCGCGTCTTGGTGCCGGCGAAGGCATCGGCGAGGCGCCCGCCGTGATCGGCGGCGAGGTCGAAATAGTCCATCGCGCGGGTCAGATAGAGATAGGAGTTGGCGTCGAACCGGTCGACGAAGGTCATGCCTTGGTGGCGTAGATAGCTTTCGATCTGGAAATCGGCGTCGAAGCCGAAGGTGAGCGCCTCGCGATCTTGCAGGTTGCGGCCGAACTTGCGGTGGAGCGCCGCTTCCGAAAGATAGGTGATGTGGGCTGCCATGCGTGCGACGGCGAGCCCCTTTTCCGGGCGCTTGCCGAACTCGAGATATTTGCCGCCATGCCAGTCCGGATCGGCCATGACCGCCTGCCGGCCGACCTCGTGGAAGGCGATGTTCTGCGAGGAATGGCGGGCACCGGTGGCGATCGGCAGCGCCGAGAAGACCCGCTCCGGATAGCTCGCCGCCCATTCCAGCACCTGCATGCCGCCCATTGAGCCACCGAGCACGCAAAACAGCTTTTCGATGCCGAAATGATCGACCAGCATCGCCTGCGCGCGCACCATATCGCGGATGGTGATGATCGGCAGGTCGAGGCCGTAGGGCTTGCCGGTCGCTGGATTAGTCGAGGCCGGGCCGGTCGAGCCGAGGCAGCCGCCGATGACGTTGGCGCAGATGACGAAGAAGCGGTTGGTGTCGATGATCCTGCCGGGACCGATCAGCACTTCCCACCAGCCCGGCTTGCCGGTCACCGGATTGGTGTTGGCGACGTGCTGGTCGCCGGTCAGCGCGTGGCAGACGAGGATGGCGTTGGAGCGCGCGTCGTTCAAGCTGCCGTAGGTCTGGTAGGCGATCTGGAAAGGCGAGAGCAGCGTGCCGGCGTCGAGCTTCAGCGGCTTGTCGGGACCGAACTGCAGCACCGGGCTCGACGGATGGTCGGCCTCGTCGTTGGTTCTTGGAGCGCGCTGAGCGGCCATGTCCGTCCTCGATCCTGTCCCGCATCTGCCTCGACACGATGCGGTGTCCGGCCGGCGGCGGACAACAAAAAACCGGCTCGCCGTCGCAAAGCCGGTTACAGGTTGCAAACGGCCCTTTAGCGAGTTGTTTAACGTGGCTGCAAGCCGACCGGCCAAATCACCACGGAAGTCTGGCAGTCCTTCTAGGACCAGCGCCGCGCTTCGTCAACGGGTAGCCTCCCTGCGGGCGATCCGCTTGCGCCAAGCGCCGGCACTCGACATTCCAGCGCGTGGCCTGTATTTCCGCTGCGGCCTTCAAAGGCCCTCTCGACGGATTTGTGACATGAAGCAGGATCAGCCCCGTCCGACGCCCCGCGCGGGCATCATGGACATCGAGGCCTATGTGCCGGGAAAAAGCACCGCGCCTGCCGGCGTGACGAAGGTCTACAAGCTGTCGTCGAACGAAAATCCGCTCGGACCCTCACCGAAGGCGATTGAGGCCGCGCGCGAGGTGGCGGCGAAGCTCGACGTCTATCCCGACGGCACGGCGCGGCGGCTGCGCGAGGCGATCGCCGAGGTGCACGGTCTCAACCCTGCGAACATCATCTGCTCCAACGGCTCAGACGAGATCCTCGGGCTCCTGGCGCAGACCTATCTCGCGCCGGGCGACGAGGCCGTGTTCACCGAACACGCCTTCATGGTCTACAAGATCTACATCCAGGCGGCGGGCGCCAAGCCTGTCGCGGTCAAGGAAGCCGACGAACGCGCCGATGTCGACGCGATCCTCGCCGCGGTCACGCCCAAGACGCGTATCGTGTTCCTTGCCAATCCGAACAATCCGACCGGCACCTACCTGCCGTTCAGCGAGGTGCGGCGGCTGCATGCCGGCCTGCCGAAGAACGTGCTTCTGGTGCTTGATGCGGCTTACGCCGAATATGTGCGGCGCAACGACTATGAAGCCGGCATCGAGCTTGCCGGCAGCGCCGAGAACGTGGTGATGACGCGCACCTTCTCCAAGCTCGGCCTCGGCGGCGCGCGCGTGGGCTGGATGTACGGGCCGGCGCATATCGTCGATGCCATCAACCGTATTCGCGGCCCCTTCAACGTCAACGCCACCGCGATAGAGGCCGGCATCGCCTCGATTCGCGACCGCGCCCATATCGAGCGCAGCGTGACGCATAACGAGAAATGGCTGGCCTGGCTCAGCGCGGAGCTGACCGGTCTCGGCCTGCACGTCACGCCCAGCGTCGGCAATTTCGTGCTGATCCATTTTCCCGACGACAAGAAGCATTCGGCTGCGGCTGCGGACGATTACCTGAGCGCGCGCGGCTATATCCTGCGCCGCGTCACCGGCTACGGCTTCCCCAACGCGCTGCGCATGAGCGTCGGCACCGAGGAAGCCAACCGCGGCGTGATCGATGCGCTCAAGACCTTCCTGAAAAGCTAGAACGCCATGGCATCACCGATGTTCGAGAAAATAGCGCTGGTCGGCATCGGCCTGATCGGCTCGTCGCTCGCCCGCGTCATCCGCCGTGAAGGCCTGGCGCGTCATATTGCCATTGCGACGCGCAGCGCATCGACGCTGAAGCGCGCCGAGGAGCTCGGCCTTGGCGATTCCTATACAACGCAGGCAAAGCAAGCGGTGCGCGATGCCGGTCTCGTCATCGTCTCGGTCCCGGTCGGCTCGTCCGGCGAGGTCGCGGCCGAGATCGCGCCGGCGCTGAAGAAGGGCGCCATCCTCACCGATGTCGGCTCGACCAAGGCTTCCGTCATCGCGCAGATCGAGCCGCACGTGCCGGAAGGCGTGCACTTCATTCCCGGACATCCGCTGGCCGGCACGGAAAAGTCCGGACCCGATGCGGGCTTTGCCGATCTCTTCGAGAACCGCTGGTGCATCTTCACGCCGCTGCCGGGCACCGATCCCGCCGCGCTCGAGACGCTCTCGGAATTCTGGCGGCGCTGCGGCTCCAACATCGATACAATGGACCCGCAGCATCACGACATGACGCTCGCGATCGTTTCACATCTGCCGCATATCATCGCCTACAACATTGTCGGCACGGCAGACGACCTGGAAGCGGTGACCAAGAGCGAAGTCATCAAATATTCCGCCTCCGGTTTTCGCGATTTCACCCGCCTTGCCGCCTCCGACCCGACCATGTGGCGGGATGTTTGCCTGCACAACAAGGACGCGATCCTGGAGATGCTGGCGCGGTTCTCGGAGGATCTGGCCTCGCTGCAGCGGGCGATCCGCTGGGGCGACGGCGAGAAGCTGTTCGATCTCTTCACCCGCACGCGCGCCATCCGCCGCTCGATCATCGAGGCCGGCCAGGATATCGATGTGCCGGACTTCGGCCGGCAGGCGGTCGAACACCCGGCCAAGCCGTAGGCTTCGCGCCGGATTTTGACCGGTCGGCTATGTCTGCATTGGAGCCTTGGAGATTGGCTGAGGCCTCCCAACGTCGTCATGTATGACGGCCCCTCTTGCCCAAGAGGGGCCGTCCATACATGACGAGGTTAGGGCGGCTTCAAGCAATCCCCGGCGTTTGCGCTGATTTCACGGGCCCCTGAGCAGAAAATCCTGCGCTGAGACAAACGGCAGCCTTTTCAAAATCCCTGTGCCGTGCCGCTAACCTTGTCCCGACGACGGCCAGTGCGTTGCCATCATAGCGAGCGTCTCGGCTCTGTCCGGTGCGCCCAACCTGCCGCCGAAGCGCAGGCATTTGAGCGCGGCTGCGGCGCTGGCGAAGCGCAGCGCCTCTTCCATCGGCATGGCCTCGGCGAGGCCGACGGCAAAGGCGCCGTGGAAAACGTCGCCGGCGGCGAGCGTATCCACCGCCTTGACCTTCGGTGCCTCGACATGGCGCACGCGTCCGGTCGCCCGGTCGTGCCACCAGGTTCCGGCGGCGCCGCCGGTCACCGCGACAAAGGCATCGGTGCGCGAGGCGAGGTCGGCGCAAGCGCTTTCCGGGTCAAGCGCATGGCCGCAGACGATGCGCGCCGCAGGCTCGGACGCGACGATGTGCGAGGCCAACGGCAGAAGCCGCTCCAGCACCTCGACGGGTGCTGTGTCGGCATCCAGGATCGCCGGACGGCCGATCGATCTGGCCGCGCTCAGGGCGAGCGCCGCGGCGCCCGGCCAGCGGACATCGACCAGCACGGCGTCGAAGCCAGACAGGTCGGCAAGCGGCAAAGCCTCAGGACCGGCCTGCGCCTTTTTGTCATAGAAGGGGACGATGATGCGCTCGCCATGCGCATCGACCACGATCGCGGCCAGCGCCGAACGCGCGCCGGGAACCCGGCGGATCAGGCTGCAGTCGATGCCTTCGGCTTCGATGTCGGCGATCAGCTGGTCGCCGACCGGATCGTCGCCCGCGCTTGCCCATAGCGAGACCTCGGCGCCGAGGCGATGCGCGGCGCAGGCGGCGCTCGTCGCCATGCCGGAAGCGATCTGGACGCCGTCGCTGGCGATGAACTTGCCTTGATGGGCCGGCAGCGTCTCCACGCGAAGAATCGTGTCGAGGGTGAAGGCACCGACGCTGAGCAGTCTGACCGGCTTCGCCATCGTCGTGTTATTCGACCGGCCTGATCTTGCCGAGCGGAATGAAGCCGAGCGAAGCCTTACCCTTGACGATCTTCAGCGGCATCGACGGTTCCTTGCCGAGCATCGCCAGGGCGGCAAAGCCCTGCTCGATTTCGCTTTTATGCTCGGGAACGGCGCCGGCGAGGATGGCCGCCACCGCTTTCGGGTCCTTGAGCTTGATCATCAGGTCCCCGTCGATCAGCCCTTCCGCATCGACAGCGATAGGCCCGGACACGGTGATGCGCGCCGTACCCGACGACAGGTCGAGCCTGGCGATGTCGATCGACTGGCCGCGCAAGCTGTTTGGAGGTGCGGCGATCAAGGCCACGCCGTTCTTCAGCGTCACGTCGCCGCTGCCGTCCAGCGCCGGCAGCACGCGTCCCTCGATAGCGTCCGCATTGATCTCCAGATCGCCGAAGCTGCCGACATAGTTGATGTCCTGGCCGGCTGGCTGCAATTGCCCGGCCGCCTTGCCGGCGCTGAACAGCTGCATCGGATCCGTGTCGTCCTGCGGGTCGGTCTGACCATTCAGGCCTTCAGCCTGCAGCGAGACGCTGCGCGGCAGCGGCCACCACACTTTGACATTGGCCTGCAACTGGTCCCAGTCGATCCAGAGCGGCGGCATGCCGGGCGCAATCGTGCGCAGCGGCCCGCGCAGGTCAGCGACCGGCGACAAGGGACCAGTGATGCCAGCGACGGCGTTGAAGCTCCCGGTAGACGCGGCAACCTTCCGGGCGTCGTCCTCATACGCGATGTTGTCGCAGGAGACCGTGAAGCTCATCGGATAACCGCTGACGGTGAGGTTGGCGCAGCCGGCGGCGATTCCCCTGCTGCCCAGCCGCGCCACCGCCTGGTCGGCTTCGGTCTTGAGCCTTTCGGCGAGATAGAACCAGCCGCCGCTGTAGAGAGCGAACAGCACGACGATGAACGCCGCAAGCCAAAGCAGCCGGCGGCGGGGTTTGGGCGATCGCTCGTCACTTGACGTCATGCTGCGGCTCTCGTTAACCCCGGCGTGCCGGCGTTTGCTTAGCAAACAAGCGGGGGACAGAAGAAGTACTCTCCGGTGCGGTGTCGTTCACTCGAATGCGATCAGGCTTGGCGATATGGGCGATTTTTGGGTTTTCGGCTATGGGTCGCTGATCTGGCGGCCCGGATTCGCCCATGTCGAGACGCGCCGCGCCCGGCTTTACGGCTACCGCCGCTCGCTTTGCGTCTATTCCTTCGTGCATCGCGGCACGCGCGCGCGGCCGGGTCTGGTGCTCGGCCTCGACCGGGGCGGCTCCTGCATCGGCCTTGCCTACCGTGTTCCCGGCAATCTGCGCGACGAGGTGCTTTCCTACCTGCGCGAGCGCGAGCTGGTGACCAGCGTCTATCTCGAACGCATGCTGGACATCCGGCTGGATGGCGGCGTTTTGGTCGAGGCGGTCGCCTACATCGTCGACCGGCGGCATGAACAATATGCCGGCGCGCTCGATGCCGATCACGCGGCAAGGATCGTTCGCGGCGCCGTCGGCCAGTCGGGCCGGAATGAGGATTATGTGCTGAGCACGCTCGAGCATCTCGAGGCGCTCGGCATCCGCGATCACTGGCTGGAAGAGGTGGGCCGTCAGGTCTCGCCTTCGTGAAGTGGTGGTCCGATCAAAAAGCAAAACCATGCCTTTGACCTCGGCCGGGCACGACCTAGCTTAGCGGCATCCCATCCCTGGGCCTCAGGCCCGTTCCAGCATCACGGAGATCAATCTTGCAGAAACGTCGTCTCGGTCGCACCGACCTTTCCATCGCGCCGCTGGTCCTGGGCGGCAACGTCTTCGGCTGGACTGCCGACGAGAAGACCTCCTTCGATCTGCTCGACCGATTCGTCGGGGCGGGCCTGAACGCCATCGATACGGCCGATGCCTATTCGCGCTGGGTTCCCGGCAACAAGGGCGGCGAGTCGGAAACCATCATCGGCAATTGGATGAAGAGCCGTGGCAACCGCGACAAGGTGGTCGTCATCACCAAGGTCGGCTCGGATATGGGCCAGGGTAAGCGCGACCTCTCCGCCGCTTATATCGAAAAGGCGGTCGAGGCATCGCTCAAACGGCTGCAGGTCGATGTCATCGATCTCTATCTGTCGCACTGGCCGGACCCGGCCACGCCTTATGAGGAGACGCTCGGCGCCTATCAGCGCCTGCTCGAAAAAGGCAAGATCCGCTATCCCGGCTGCTCCAATCTCGATGCCGGCCAGTTGCGCGCGGCGCTCGACGTGGCCAGCCTGCGCAGCCTGCCGCGTTACGAGGTGCTGCAGCCTGAATACAATTTGTACGATCGCTCGTCGCTCGACGGACCGCTGCTCGATCTCTGCAAGGCAGAGGATATCGGCGTCATCACCTATTTCAGCCTGGCCAAGGGATTTTTGAGCGGCAAATACCGCAGCAAGGCCGATCTCGGGCAAAGCGCGCGCGGCGAGGGCGTTGCGGGCTACCTCAACGAGCGCGGCATGCGCATCCTTGCCGCGCTCGATGCCGTGGCCGAACGCCATTCGGCCAAGCAGGCGGAAGTGGCGCTGGCCTGGATCATCGCGCGGCCGGGCGTCACCGCGCCGATCGCCAGCGCCACCACGCCGGCGCAGATGGACAGCCTGATCCGCGCCGCATCGCTCACGCTTTCGGCCGACGATGTCGCGGCGCTGGACCGCGCCAGCTCATAATCTCAACACGCCTTGGCGCAGTCGATGCCTCGCACGATCGTTCAAGACGGCCATGACGGTCCCTCCTAAATCCTGTCGCATCGCGGCAGGAGGAGGGTTCGGCATGGCTGGCAGTGATCTGGGCGCGGCACAGCCCTGGCAACAAGTGCTGGCGCTTGTTGTGGCCGCGACGGTCGTTATGGGCAGTCCGGGACCGGCGACGATCAGCGTCACCGCCGTCGGCGCAGCTTTCGGCCTGCGCCCTTCGCTGGGCTACACGTCCGGCGTCGTGCTCGGCACGATGGCTGTGCTTTTGGCGGTGGCGGCCGGGATTTTCGGCCTACTGATCTCGGTGCCGGGAGTGGCGCAGGTGCTGGCGATCTTCTCGGCCGCATACATCCTTTATCTCGCCTTCAAAATAGCGACCGCGCCGCCATTGGCCGAGCGCGGCAGCACGGCGACGAAGCCCGATTTTCTCGGCGGCTTCACGCTCGCCGTCGCCAACCCGAAGGCCTATGTGGCGATCGCCGCCGTCTTTGCCGGCGCCGTATCGCAGGCCGATGCGCTGGGCGTTTCTACCAGGCTACTGGTGCTTGCCGCGATGATCGTCGCCATCCATGTGGTCTGGCTGCTCGCGGGAACTGCTTTCGCGCGCTTTCTGCGCCATCCGCGGGCGTCGCGGATCATCAATCTGGTGTTTGCCGCAACGCTGGTGCTGACGACGCTGCTGGCGGCTCTGCGGTAGCCGATCAGCTCTTGGAGGTTACGCCTAGCTCCGCCAGCCGCTTCACCGCCGTCGGCGGCATGGGTGGCGGGTTCGGCGCCTGCGCGGCCTCGACAAGCATCTGGTCGCAGGCGGCTTCCGTCTCGCCGATCAGCCGCCGCATGAATTCCTCCTTGCCGAGCCCTGGCGGGATCGGCGGCAGGAAGCGGGCCTTGATGGTGCCCGGATAGCGCAGGAACTTGCGGCGCGGCCAGTAGAGGCCGGCGACATGGGCGACCGGCACCACCGGCACGCCAAGTTGCGAATAGATCTCGACGATGCCGTATTTGTAGGACGGCTCGGCGCCCGGCGCGCGGCGCGTGCCTTCGGGATAGATGATCAGTTGGCGCGGGTTGCGGTCCATCTCCTGCCTGGTCGCGACGACTACCGCCTTCAGCGCTTTCGAACGACTGCCGCGGTCGACCGGGATCATGCGCATCTTCATGATGTACCAGCCGAAGAAAGGGATCCAGGTCAGCTCGCGCTTCAGGATGTAGAGCGCGTCGTCGAGATAGGGGAAGAAGGCGATCGCGTCCCAGAAGGACTGGTGCTTCGGTGCCAGGATGAAGGACCCTTCCGGCAGGTTCTCGACACCCGTGATCTCGCTCTTCGTCGCGGCGATCTTGTCATAGAGCCACATTGAGGTGCGCGACCAGAATTTCGGCACGAACCAGGCGCGGTGGCGCGGCGACAGGAAATAGAAAGGCGTCCAGAAGATCATCTGGACGATCAGGCTGAGATAGAAGACGAGGTTGAACGCCAGCGAGCGGATGATGAGCATGCAAAGGGCCCGTGAGGAAGTGTGCGTTGGTTACACCAAGCGGCGGCAAAAAGGAAACGGCACGGTGGTCGAATGCCGGCCCTACAAAGACCTTGTCAGCCGCTCCTTGAGGCGCGGCGCCGCAAAATCGAGGAAGGCGCGCAGTTTCACCGGCAGCCGGCCCTGGCCGGCATGGACCAGGCTTACCGGCCAGGGCGGCGGCTCGAACGGCTCCAGCACGACCCGCAGCGCGCCGGCACGCACGCCGGCATCCGCCTGGTAGGAGAGCACTTTCGTCAGGCCGATGCCGGCAATCGCGGCATCGATCGCTGCCTCGGCGGTGTTGACCTGCAGGCGTGAGCGGACCGGGACGGCGGTTTCCGCCTTGCCGGCTCCGAAACTCCATGTCGCAGGCGCAGCGAGACCTTCGAAGGTGATGCAGCTATGGCCGGCAAGCTCCGGCGGTTTCTCCGGCGTGCCATGCATGGCGAGATAGGCCGGACTTGCGCAGACGATGCGGCGGATCGAACCGACGCGGATCGCGACCATGGCCGAATCCGGCAGCTCGCCGATGCGCAGGGCCAGATCGATATGCTCCTCGACCAGTTGGGTGATCCGGTCCGACAAGGTCAGGCGGACGTCCACCTGCGGATAGATGGCGAGAAAGTCGGTGATCACCGGTAGCACATGCAGGCGGCCGAAGACGACCGGCGCCGTGATGACCAGCTCGCCTGTCGGGCTTGAATATTCGCCGGCCGCGGCGCGCTCTGCCTCGCTCACCTCGCCCAGGATGCGGCGGCAGGCAGTGAGATAGGACTGGCCGGGATCGGTCAGTGTCAGGCGCCGCGTCGAGCGGTTGAGCAGGCGCGTCCCCAGGTGCTTCTCCAGCTCGGAGAGTTTTCTGCTGACGGTCGCCAGCGGCACGCCAGCGCGTTTGGCGGCGGCGGAAAGGCTGCCGGCCTCCGCGATGGCGACGAACAGGGACATGGCGTCGAGGCGGTCCATCATTCTTCCGAAATATGGAAGGATAGATTGCAGATATGCCACCTACATCCGATTTTCGGAAGAGACTATTTAGCAGGCGATCCTGTCCGAGGAACGCCAGCATGAATGAATTCGCCAGCGACGTCGCCTTCACACCGACCGTGAAGGCCATCCAGTCGCGCAAGGGATCGCGCGATTCCTATGCGCGCGTCGAGCAGCGCGGCGGCTGGCGAGCCACGATCACGCCGGATCTCGCAGCCTTCATCGAAGCGCAGACCAGCGCGTTCCTGGCGACGGCCAACGCCGATGGGCAGCCCTATGTCCAGCATCGCGGCGGGCCGGCCGGCTTCCTCAAGGTGCTGGACGAGCACACGATCGGCTTTGCCGATTTTTCCGGCAACCGCCAGTTCATCACCCAGGGCAACCTGCAGGACAATGACCAGGCATTCCTGTTCCTGATCGACTATATGCTCAGGCAGCGCATCAAGGTCTGGGGCAGGGCGCGGGTCGTCGAAAACGACCCGGAGCTGACGGCGAGGCTGATGCCGGCGGACTACAAGGCAAAGCCGGAGCAGGCGATCCTGTTCACGGTCACGGCCTGGGATGCCAATTGTCCTCAGCACATACCGCAGCGTTTCGAGGCGGCGGATGTCGCGGCGGCGCTCGCCGAGCGGGATCGGCGCATCGCCGGCCTAGAGCAGGAGATTGCCCGCTTGCGCGGAAATGCGGCGGCTAAGGTCTAGTTCTTCACCGCGGTCGATGCTTCGGCAAGCGTCATGCCTTCGGGCGTCGTGCGAAGCGGCAGGAAGCCGCGCGCCAGCGAGAGCACATATTTGCTGTATTCGGTCAGCAGCACGCGCAGTGCTTCCGGCTTGGTCAGCCAGCCGCCATTGCCGAGATTGGTGTTGACCACCGGGTAGGGCTCAAGGCGCGCGCCATGCAGCAGCCGGCCCATTTCGAGCAGGCTGCGCGGCATGTGGTAATTGTTGGTGACGATGATGATGCTGCCATAGGCGTGGTTTTCCACCCATTTGGCGCTTTCCTCGGCATTGCCGATGGTGTCGAGCGCGGCACGGTCGATGTCGACACAGCAAGAGAAGAGCCGCTTGTCACCACCCATCGCCGCCTGCAACTGGCGTTTGGTGGCCGACGGATGGACGCCGCTGATCAGCAGCCGTTCGCCCTTGCCGGACGCCAGCAGGCCCATGGCGGCGTCTAGCCGCGACTGCCCGCCGGTGAGCACGATTATGGCATCCGCCCTGGCCGGGTCGAGCGGCGTCGTCATATGGCTGACCTTGTCGGCGAACCAGCCGAAGCCGCCGGCGAAAAGCACCAGCGCGGCGAGAGCGACAAAACCGCAGACGCGCAGGGCGGGCCGCAGACGACCAAGCCTGACGGGGGCGGCTGCGCGCGCACGCACTGCCGGCATCCGTCCAGCCGTCTCGATCTGCTCCCGCGCTTCCATCATCGCCAGGTTAATCCTGAAAGCTTCTAATGGTTAACTCTGAAATGCGGCCTTTGATAGGTGAGACGGCGCACTTTGCGTTACGGCACCTGCCCAACCCGTGATCGTTGCCTTGTTTGTATGCAACGCCTTCCTCGGGCTTTCGGCTGGAGCTCATGGATCAGCCCGCATCCGGCTGGCGAACGTCGATGTCGCTGAGATAGGCGACGACGGTCGCGTGCGAGGTGGCCGCGGTCAGCGCGCCGATCACAAGCACCATCAGGCCGACGCCGAAATAGCCGGCGGAGCCAATGGCGAAATTGCCGAATAAGGCGGTCGCCTGGTCGGCCTCGGGCGTCGCCATGTTGCGCGACGACCACCAGGAAAAGACGATGAAGACGACGATCGCGAGCGCACCGCCGGCGGCCGCGCCCTTCATGCCGGTGACCAGGAAATGCCAGCGGAATTCGCGCGCGATGAAGCGCGCCTCGGCGCCGACGAAATGCAGCACCTCGATGATATGGCCGTTGCCGGCCATGGCGCCGCGCGTGGCGAACACCACCGTCAGCACCGTCGCCGAGAGCATCAGCGCCAGAACGGCGATGCCGATCGTCACCGTCGTGTGCGCCATGGCGACGAGGCGGTCGACCCAGGTGCGGTGGTCGTCGAGCGCGGCGCTCGGGATCTTGGGCGTGATGGCCGCGCGCATGGCGGCAAAGTCAGGCGGGCTGGCCTCGTCGATGGTGACGATGATGAGGCGCGGCACCGGCAGCTCGTCGATGTTGAGGCCGCTGCCCAGCCATGGTTCCAAAAGGCGCGCCGTCGCGTCGCGGTCGATGATCTTGGTGCCCTTCACCCCGGGGAACTCGCTGGCGATCTGCGAGGCCTGCGCAAGCGCCGCCTCCATGTCGAGGCCGTCGGCCGGCTTGATCTGGATCGTCGCCTCGCGCGAGATCTGGTTCTCCCAGACCGAGGCGGTGTCGCGCACCAGCGTCACCGCGCCGAAGGTGAGGCAGGACAGGAAGGTCATGATGGCGATGACCAGCACCAGCGCCCGCCCGGCGATGTTCTGCGCCGGCACGATCGGCGCCGTCTTGCGCTGGACGCGCCGGACCGTCACCGGCGCCTCGGCGGTTTCATCCTGGAGGTGATCGGCCGGAAAGTCAGTCATAGACGTCCAACCTTCCGCCGGCCAGAATCATGCGGCGCGCATCGACCTGCTCCATCAGGCCGAGGTCGTGGGTGGCGATGACGACGGCGGTGCCCAGTCGATTCAATTCGATGAAGAGTCTCAGCAGCCGGCGCGCCAGCGGCGGGTCGACATTGCCTGTGGGCTCGTCGGCCAAAAGGATCTCCGGCTGTTCGATCAAGGCTCGCGCAATCGCGGCGCGCTGCTTCTCGCCGCCGGAGAGCACCGGCGGCAGCACATGCATGCGGTCGCCGAGGCCGACCCATTTCAGTAGCTCGGTGACGTCGGTGCGGTAGCTCGCCTCCTCGCGCCCGCGCACGCGCAGGGGCAGCGCGACGTTCTCGTAGGTCGTCATGTGGTCGAGCAGGCGGAAATCCTGGAACACCACGCCAATGCGGCGGCGCAGCAGCGGCAATTCGCTGCGCGAGATGCGCGACCGGTCCTTGCCGAAGATGGTGATCAGGCCGCGCGTCGGCTTCAGCGACATGAACAAAAGGCGCAGCAACGTCGTCTTGCCGGCGCCCGAGGGGCCGCTCAGGAACTGAAAGGAGCGCTCCGGAATGTGCAGGGAGATGTCGCGGAGGATTTCCGGACCCATGCCATAGCGGAGGCCGACATTTTCGAAGCGGATCACGTTCGGCGACCTGAAACTTTCGGCGGCGACGCGCCACAATCTACATTAACAGACCATCGGCCGGCATGGTTAACCGGCGGTTAATTTTTGAACGATCGGTACTCGTCAAAGCCATTCCGGTGGGGAAGCGTTAACCAATTCCGTTTACGCAAAAGAAACGAAGACTGCACTGGTGCCGTAATGGCTGAGAATAGAACCGCGCGCCCCGTTTCCGGCGAAATCATGACCGGCACGGCAACACATGCCGCGCCGGAGCGCGTCATGTCCAATGCGGCCGACATCGTCGATGCCGACTATGTGGTGTTGCCGCGTTTTGCCGCGCATCCGGAGCGATCGCCGCCCCAGCCGCAGATCCCGCCGACCCCGTCGATCGAAGGCATGGGCATGCTCCGCAAGCCGGACGCCGCGCCGTCGCGGCCCTCACGTGGCGGACCGATGTTCTGGATCGCAGGCGTCGGCATAGCTCTCGCCTCGTTCTGGGTTTCGGGCGGTCATGCGCTGGTCCGGCACAGTCCGTTCTGGGTAACCGCTGGGCCGGCGAGCGCGCTCACCATTTCCGGCGTGACGTCGCGCATCGATGCGTCGGGCCTGAAACCGGTGTTGTTCGTCGATGGAGAGGCAGCCAATGACGGTGTGACATCGCAAGCACTGCCGCCGCTCGAAATCCGCGTCACCGACAACAACGCCAACATCACCCGTTACAGGCTGGGGACATCCAATCGCGCATTGGCGCCCGGCGAAAGATTCGGCTTTTCCAGCCGGCTCGATGTGCCTAGAAACGGCGTCAGGACTGTCTCAGTAATCTTCGCCGGCTAGGTATGCCGATATTAGGTGAGGCCGGCCTGCGAAGAGCGGCTTCCCCCGCTCCCAGGTGATTTTGAAGGACGAGAGAATGCCAGTTGTGCGTGGCAAGGACATCGAGGTCCTGTTTTCGGCGTCGGCGATCGCGCGCCGCAATCTCGAGCTCGCCAAGGAAATCGCCGGGCGCGACTATCACGATCTCTTGGTGATCTCGATCCTCAAGGGCTCGTTCGTCTTCGCCGCCGATCTCATCCGCGCCATGCATGATGTCGGCCTGTCGCCGGAAGTCGAGTTCATCTTCATCTCGAGCTACGGCGCCGGCACCACGAGCGGCGAGGTCAGGGTGCTGCGCGACATCGACAACGAAGTCGCCGGCCGCGATGTGCTGTTGATCGACGACATACTGGAATCCGGCAAGACGCTTTCCTACACCCGCGACCTGATGCTTTCGCGCGGCGCCAGGAGCTGCGCCATTGCGGTGCTGCTCGACAAGCGGATGCGCCGCCAGACCGCGCTCAACGCCGACTATGTCGGCTTCGACTGCCCGGATTATTTCGTCGTCGGCTATGGCATGGATGTCGCCCACGCGTTCCGCGAGCTACCGTTCGTCGGGGTCGTGAAGGGCGACGCCTGAGGGGGCGACGAAGTCATCCAGAAAAGCCTCCGATCGTTAGAATTTTCAGAAAACGTCAACATTTCGGCGGCATCTATCTCGGCATGGCAAAGCTTCTGATCGTCGAGGACGATGAGTCCGTCCGCACCCTCGCAGCCCGCGCGCTGGAGCGCGACGGCCATAATGTCACCATCGCCACCGACGGCGCGCAGGGGCTGGACACGATCCGGCAGGCCCGCGGCGGCTACGATCTGGTGGTGTCCGACATCCGCATGCCGGAGATGGACGGCATCGAGATGGCGACTGCGGCCGCAAGAGAGTTCCCGACGCTGCGGATCATGCTGATGACCGGCTATGCCGACCAGCGCGAGCGCGCCGAGGAGCTCAACGGCATCATCCTCGACGTCGTGCAGAAGCCGTTCACGCTTGCCGAGATCCGCGCCCGCGTAGGCAAGGCGTTAAGCTGCTTCGCTTGAGACCGCACCCGCCGCGGGTGCTGCGCTTCGCCGGCGCTCGCCGTTGAGCGCAAGCAGGCCGGCGCCGATGATGAGCGCCGCGCCGAGCACGGTCGTTTCGCGCGGCACTTCGGCGAAGAACAGGAAACCCCACAGCGGCGACCACAGGATGCCGGTGTATTCGAAGGTGGCGACGCGGTTTGCCGGCGCCATGCGGTAGGCTTGCGACAAGAGGATCATGCCGGCGGACGCGACGAAGCCGCAGGCGGCCATCTTCAGGAAATCCGGCATCGTCGGCCACACCCATGGCCGCACCAGGAATTCGACGCTCGGATGCGCCGCATGGGTGATGCCGGCGAGATGGAAGACGGTCGCGACCGCGACGGCGCCGCTGAGATAGGCGCCGTTCTGGTAGAAGGCCATCACGGTCGACGATTCGGTGTCGCCGATGCGGCGCGCCATCAACTGCGAAAAGCCGTAGAGAAAGGCCGAGCCCAGCGACAGCAGCGCCGCCCAGTCGAACACGCCGGCGCCCGGGCGCACCATCACCAGCACACCGACAAGGCCGATCAGCACCGTCGCCAACGTCTTCCACGAGACCCGCTCGCCGAGATAAGGTCCGGCCATCGCCATGATGAACAGCGGCGCCATGAAATAGAGCGCCACCGCGTCGGCCAAGGGCAAGGCCGCGATCGCGAGATAATAGACCGTATAGGACGAGAACTGGATGAAGGCGCGCAGCGTCAGCAGGCCGAAGCGCTTGGACAGCACCGCCTTCAGGCCGACATCGGCCTGGACGATGACGATCAGGATCGGCAGCGCGACAATGGCGCGGATCGCCATCACCTCGGTCACCGGATAGCCGCCCGACACCGCCTTCACCAGCGGATCCTGCAGAGAGAAGACCAGCACGCCGAGGCAAAGGCTCAGAATGCCAAGCACCAACCGGTTCCGCATCAGTCTCGGCCCCCCGCGAGCCGTAATCTAGGAGCAAAAAGAACCCGCTACCGTTTTCAGGCAGCGGGCACGAGTGAGGACTCTTCGATTGGTCCGCGGCCGATTCGCGACCGCATATCCAATGGGTATGGGAACTATCCTGCGGCGTTTGACATGTTGCAAACGAATTGAAATGATGTCAGCAATCAGATTTGCTTATGGCGATTTTCGATGAGACCAGTCCTCGACAGCGACCTCCTGCGCACCTTCGTGGCGGTGGCCGAAACCGGCAATTTCACGCGCGCGGCGGAGAAAGCCGGGCGCACGCAATCGGCCGTGTCCATGCAGATGAAGAAGCTGGAGGACATGGTCGGCGACAATCTGTTCGAGCGCGGCTCGCGCGGCGTGGCGCTGACGCGCCGCGGCGGCGAGTTGATCGCCAATGCGCGCCGGATCGTCTCGCTGCTGGACGAGACGGCGGCCTCGCTGGTGGCGCCACCGCTCGGCGGACTGGTGCGCATCGGCATCCCGGCCGAATATGGCCGCTCGATCCTGTCGCGGGCGCTGGGCGAATTCGCCAAGCGCCATCCGCGCGTCGAGGTCACGGTGCGCTACGCGCATTCGGATTCGCAGGTGAGGGCGCTCGCGACCGGCGAGCTCGATCTGGCCGTGGTGTTCGAATGGGAGGGCTCTTCCGGCGGCGAGGTGCTGATGCACGACCCGACGGTCTGGGTGACATCGACGCTGCACCGCATGCATGAGGAACGGCCGGTGCCGATCGCGCTTTACAGCCGCAACGGCTGGTGCCGAGACTTCGCGATCAAGTCGCTGCAGCAGCGGGGCCTCGACTATCGCGTCGCCTACACCAGTGATACCAATGGCGGTCTGACGCTCGCGGTGACTTCCGGTCTGGCGATCGCGCCCATCTCGCGCAGCAACATTCCGCCCGATTGCCGGGAACTGACGGCGGCCGACGGCTTCGGCGACATCGATTCGTCAAACGTCGTCCTGCACCGCAATCCGCTGGCGACCGGCGAGGCGATCGATGGCATGGAAAACGCGATCCGCGACGCCTTCATGCTGACAAGGCAGGCGGGCGTAGCGGCCAGGCTTTAATCCGGCGGGCTGCTTTCGATCTGTCGGTCCCAGCGGATGGCGTCATCCAGGCGATCGTCGCCCCAGAACAATTCGCCGTCGACGACGAAATTGGGCGAGCCGAAAATGCCGAGCGCCTTGGCCTGTTCGGTCGCGGCGGCGAGATCAGCCTTGGCAGCGTCGCTGTCGGCCTGCCGCAGCACCGGTTCCGGTTTCTGCCCCGCCTTCTCGATGCTTGCGGAGATGTTCGGCTCGCTGCCGGCTGGCTCGCCCATCTCGAACCAGCGCCGGTAGCTCTCCCTGGCATAGGCTTCGCACCAGCCTTCGCGCGCGGCGATGATGGCGACACGGTTGGCTCGATCTAGTTCGGCGAGCGGATAAGGCGCCGGGAGCTTCGGCACCATCCTGTGCATCGCCGCGCGGCGCTCGATGTCACGCCACATATAGGCGGCCTTCACCGGCTTTTTGGCAAAGGGGACATTGTCCATCTCGATCATGATCGAGCGCACATTGAAGGGCCGCCAGCGGAATTCGATGCTGGTTTCGGCCTGAATCTCCGCCAGTCGCATCACCGAAAGGTAGGTGTAGGTGCTGCCGATGGAAAACCAGAAGTCGATCATCGCCGTGTCTCTTTGTTTTGACGCAATTCCTGACGGAAAACCGCTCACACTTTTGCTGGAATTGCGCTGGACCTCGACGATATCGGCAGCCGGCCCGAAGGACAATCGATGGCGTTCAGTCGTTCTCGAAGAAGGTCAGGTGGTTGCCGAAAGGATCGATGACGGTGACCTCCTTTGACCGCCACGGCGTCGCCTCAAGGCCCGGCCTGTTGAAGCGATATTTGCTCGCCGTCAACTCGCCGTGCAGGTCGGCGATACCGACCACTTCGATGCGGACATGGGCGCCGGGCGAGCCGTCGCCGTGGTGCTCGCTCAGATGCAGCTCGCAGCCGTCGCGGGCGATGCCCATGTAGAGCGGCGCGTCGTCGTCGAAGCGATGCTCGAAGCGAACCTCGAAGCCGAGGAAGTCGAGAATGGGTAGGCGAGACTTACTTCAGCTCCAGCAGCCGTTCGAGATAGCTGCGCTCGATGTCGGGGCTGAGCGCATTGCCGAGCCGCTTGCGGATCGCGTCGAGGATCTGGCGCGCGCGCTGGACGTCGATCTCGTCGGGAACCTTGACCGAGGTGCCGTCATCCGGGCCGTTGGTGGCGCGCGGCCGTCCCAGCGGGTCACGGTCGGCATTTTGCTGGCGCCCGCCCTGCTCGCTGCCCCCCTGGTCACCCTGCATGGCCTGCATCTGCTTCATCATGTCCTTGGCGCCGCGGCGCAGCGCCTCCAGCGCACGGCCCTGGTGGCCGACGGCCTGGTCGCCATCGCCCTGGCCCAGCGATTGCTCGGCATTGCCCATCGACTTTCCGGCTTCGCCAAAACCCTCATTGGGCTCCATGCCCATGCCTTCGAGCCCTTTCTTCAGTTGGTTGAGCTCGCTCTGCAACTGGCCCTGGCCTTCCTGCAACTGCTTCAGCGCATCGGCGAAATCCTTCGGCGACATTTTCGGCCGTGCCAGCGGATCGCGGTTTTGGCCGGGACCCGGCCGCTGCTGGTCATTCGGCTGGCCCTGTTCACCATCCTCGCCAAGCTGCTGCTGCTCGCCGCCTTCGCCACGCTGACCGCGCTGCATCTGGTCCAGGCGGAAGGTGTCGTTCATCATCTCCTGCTGGCGACGCATGATGTCGCCGAGCTTGTCCATCTGCTGACGCAGCTCGCTGTCCTGCTCGCCGCCCTGCTGCTGGCGGCCGGCCTGCAGATTGTTCATCATGTCCTGCAGCTCGGAGAGAAGCTGCTGCGCCTTGTCGCGATCGCCGGATTTGGCCAGGTTCTCGATCTGATCCATCATGCGGTCGATGTCGCTCTGGCGCAGCTCGCGGCCGTTCTGCTGCATCTGCGGCGCGTTCGGGTTCTGCTGCGCGCGCTGGGCGAATTCCTGCAGGAACTGGTTCATCGCCTCGCGCAGTTCCTTCATCGCCTTCTCGATCTCCTGATCGCTGGCGCCGTTCTTGATGGCGTCCTGCAACGCCTGCTGCGCCTGGCGCAGCCGCCGCTCGGCGGCAGACAGATTGCCCTCCTCGAGGCCGAGCGCGATCTCCCAGAGATAAGAGACGACGTTGCGCAGCTGGTCGTCGCTCTCGGAGAGCTTCAGACGGCTCCTTGCGCTCATGATGGCCAGATAATTCGACATGTTGTCGAACGTATCCTCGGGCCGCAGCGTGATCGCGTCCATCAGGTCGAGAACGCGCGGCTTGGCGTTGGTATCCAGCGCCAGCAGCCGGCGCTGCTCGATCACCGCGCGGGCCAGCGGGTTGGCGAAGGGCCGCTCGGGCATCACGAGCGTCTTGGTTTCGCTGGTCGCGGTGTGGCCGGCATCGTCGGTGACGCTCAGCGTCAGCTTGATGCCGCTGCCGGCCCAGACATGCTCGGTCAGGTCCTTGGTCGTCTTGGCGGCGTTCGTCTTGCCGCCGCGGCGCGGCAGGGTCAGCGGCAGGTCCGGCGGGCCGTAGAGCGGATGCGCATTGGCGGCCGGCGGATCCGACAGCCCGAAAACGGCCTTGGCCGAGGCTGCGCCGTAATCGTCATCGATCTCGTAGTTCAGCTCCATGGAGCCGTTGACGGCGCGCTTCGGCTCGCCGACGAAGCGGATCGCCGGCGGCTTGTCGGGAATGACGGCAAAGGCCCAGTGGCCGAGATCGCTTTCGGCGGATCTCAGCGTCAGCGTGCCGTTCGAATCCAGCTTGCCGGAGAACTGGCGCACATTGGGCGCGGTCTGGCTGGCGGGCGCGGGGCCTTTGGGCGCCGCCGGCTCGATGGCGCGCACATTGCCGTCTTGATCGGCGTAGCTCAGCGTCTCCTCTCCGGAACCGCCGGTGACGCGCAGCGAAACGTCGCTGCCTTGCGGCACCGAGAAGGTCTGGACCGCCTGGTTGGCGTCGGCGGTCAGGAACAGCGGCGCCTTGCCTGTATAGGCGGGCGGCGTCACCCAGGCGTCGATGCGCGGCGGCACGGTATCGCGCGCGGCGCGGGCAACGAAGCCGTCGCTCACCCTGCCGCCGAAGGGCCCGAACGAGAAGGCCAAAGCGGTGACGAACAGCAGCCCCGCGACGGCGCGCAGGCCCCAGCGGTCGTAGTCAGGCAGGCGGCTGCGCGGCCGGTCGGCGCCGAGGCTCGACAGCCGCTCGGCCATCCGTTTCTGGTGCTCGCGCCACAACGCCTGCGAGAAGATGCTCTCGGCGCCGCTCGGCCGGTCGCTCTGCACCTGCACCGGGCTGTGCAGCAACTGGTTAGCCGCCTCGATGCGCCTGTCGATCTCGGCGGCAGAGGGTATGCGGAAGAAACGCAGCGGATAGAGCGCCGCGACCCCGGACAGGGCGAACAGGACCAGAAGGCCGATGCGCGCGACGTTGGGCAGACGCGGGAACAGGCCGAACCACGAAAAGCTGAGAAACAGACTGATGACGATCAACAGCGGCAGCACGAGCGGCCAGCCGCGCTCGAAGACCATCGAGGCCCGCGTCGCCAACCGGCTGAGCGCCAGGCGCAAGGCCAGGCCGCGTTCGCCGCTGGAAATGGGTCGTTCCGTCATCGGCCCTTCCTGCCCGGGCACAACAGCCCGGACGTCATCACCAGAAGGATACCAACAAACACGGCAAAGGCGAGGCGGGTTCCAAAAACGTGAAGCGGTTTTGCCGGTTATGATCAGAAATTGGCGGGATTCGTGTTGGAACCGCAGACCAGGACCGCCACGCGCTCGCCCTCCGCCGGCACATAACGCCCGGAAAGCATGGCGGCGAAGGCCGCGGCGCCACCCGGCTCGGCGATGATTCGCACGCGCTCCCACAGCGCCTTCTGCGCAGCAACGATGTCGTCGTCGCTGACCAGTATCGAGCGCTCGACGAAGGCTTCGGCGATCGGAAACATCATCTCGCCGACGCGCCTCGGCGCCAGCGAATCGGCGGCAATGCCTTCGGCCGGGGCATCGACCGGCTCTCCGGCCTCCAAAGCGCGATAAAGCGTCGGCGCGCCCTCGGGCTCGATGGCGACGATGCGGATGCGACCCGCGAACCAGGCGGCTATGCCGCCGATCAGGCCGCCGCCGCCAACGGCAACCAGCAGCGTGTCGATCTCGGGCAGATCGGCCTCGATCTCCAGGCCGAGCGTGCCCTGGCCGAGCAGCGTTTCCTCCTGGTTGAAGGCGTGGATCTGGAGGGCGCCGGTCCGGGCTGCGAAGTCCTCGCTGGCGGCTAGGGCCTCGGCATAGCGCGCGCCGCCGACGACCAGATCCGCGCCGTAGCCACGGATGCGCGCGAGCTTGGCCGGGGGGCTGACCTCGGGCACGAAGATCGTGGCCTTGTGCCCTAGCTTCATGGCGGCGTAAGCGACGGCCGCACCGTGGTTGCCGCCGGACGCGGCCACCACACCTGCCTCGGGCACCTGGCGTTCGAGCAGGTTGGTGAAGGCGCCGCGCGCCTTGAAGGACCCGGAATGCTGCAGGTTTTCGAGCTTCAGGTCGACCGGAAAGGCGGGACGGCCGAAATCCGCCATGTCGACGCGCATGACCGGGGTATGGCGGATATAGGGGCGGATGCGCGGCTCCACGGCGGCGATGCGCTCGCGCGTGATCGTCTTTTTCTCCAGCATGGCTTGCTCCTTAAGGCGTCGCCGCTCGGCTACTTCAGCCAGTCGGGAACCGAATCCAGCTCGATCAGGTCCTCATAGGTCTGGCGCGGCCGCACGACATGGAAGCGGTCGCCGTCGACCAGAACCTCCGGCACCAGAAGCCTGGTGTTGTAGGTGCCGGCCTGCACCGCGCCATAGGCGCCGGCGGTGGAAACGGCGATCAGGTCGCCGGCCTTCAGCCTCGGCAGGTCGCGGTCATGACCGAGGAAGTCGCCGGTCTCGCAGACCGGGCCGACGACGTCGACCTTCATGCGCGGCGTGGACGCCGGCGACTGCACCACCGGCCGGATGTCGTGGAAGGCGTCGTAGAGCGTCGGCCGGATCAGGTCGTTCATCGCAGCGTCGACGATGAGGAAGTTCCTGGCGTCGCCTTCCTTCACATAGATCACCTCAGACACCAGGATGCCGGCATTGCCGACGATCAGGCGGCCGGGCTCGAACATCACCTTTAGACCGAGCCTGGTGACGTGCTTCCTGACGATCTCGGCATAGGCGTCGGGCAAAGGCGGCGGGCTGTTGTCGACGCGGTAGGGGATGCCGAGCCCGCCGCCGAGATCGACATGTTCGATCGCATGTCCGTCGGCGCGCAGCGCGCCGACCAGCTCGACCAGCAGCGCGAAGGCGTCGTCGAAGGGCTCCAACTCGGTGATCTGGCTGCCGATATGGGTGTCTATGCCGGTCACCTTGATGCCGGGCAATTCGGCCGCGCGGGCGTAGACCTGTCGCGCGCGCTGCCAAGGGATGCCGAACTTGTTCTCGGCCTTGCCGGTCGAGATCTTCTTGTGCGTCCTGGCATCGACATCCGGGTTGATGCGCAGCGAGATGCGCGCCACCTTGCCGAGCGCCACGGCGCGCGCCGACAGCAATTCGAGTTCAGGCTCGGATTCGACGTTGAAGCACAGAATGCCGGCGGAAAGCGCGAAGTCCATCTCGCGCGCGGTCTTGCCGACCCCGGAAAACAGGATCTTGCTGGTCGGGATGCCGGCGGCCAGGGCACGGCGCAGTTCGCCTTCCGAGACCACGTCGGCGCCCGCACCTTGCCTGGCCAGCGTCCTCAGCACGGCCTGGTTGGAGTTCGCCTTCATGGCGTAGCAGACCAGCGCGTCGAGGCCGGCGAAGGCTTGGCTGAAAACGCGGAAATGCCGGGTCAGCGTCGCCGTCGAATAGCAATAGAAGGGCGTGCCGACCTCGGCTGCTATATCGGGGATGGCGACGTCCTCGGCATGGAGCACGCCGTCGCGGTAGTCGAAATGGTTCACGAGGGTTGGTCCCGGAAAGTTGGAGCGTGGTGAGATCGAGCGATCCCGTTGGCTCTAGAGCAGGGGATCGAGGATGAACTTCCTGTCCTTGACCGGTTTCTCCGGCTCGGGTGGCACCGGCTGCTTGGCTTTTTCCGCATCCTTGCGCGCCTGTACAGCCGCCTCGTAGGGCGTGTCGAGGCCGGTCTTCCTGCCGCAGGCCGTGACGGTGACAACCGCCGCCAGCAGCGCCAGCGTCACCAAAATCCTGCTACGGGTCATCGATCCATCCGTTTGAAACTGTTTCCTGTGCCGCCGCTTTTAGCCGAGTTTTCGGCACTTTGCATCCGGGCAATTGTTTGTTGCATGTCGTTGTCCCAGAACCGCTACACACTTCTGGGCGACATGCATCTGTTTTGATGCATGTCGTTATCCCAGAACCGCTATGCACGCCTGGGCGACCGGCATTAAGCCTTGGCGAGCCGCTTTTTCCAGTAGCGGATCTGCTTGCGCACTTCGGACGGCGCGGTGCCGCCGAAGCTCACCCGGCTCTTCACCGAATTCTGCACGGCAAGCACCGAGAAGATGTCGTCGGTGATGCCGGGATGGATCGAGCGCAGGTCCTCCAGCGAGAGCTTCTCCAGGCCGACCTTCTTCTCCTCGGCGAGCGCCACGGCGCGGCCGGTGACATGATGTGCCTCGCGGAAGGGCAGGCCGAGATTGCGCACCAGCCAGTCGGCGAGGTCGGTCGCGGTGGCGTGACCGGCGCCGGCGGCCTTCTTCATGGCGGCGGCGTTAACGGTCATGTCGCGCACCATGCCGGTGGTCGCCGCCAGCATCAGGTCGAGCGTCTCGGCGGCGTCGAAGACCGCTTCCTTGTCCTCCTGCATGTCCTTGCCATAGGTCAGCGGCATGCCCTTCATCACCGTCAGCAGGCCGACGAGATGGCCGTTGACGCGGCCGGTCTTGCCGCGCACCAGCTCGGCGGCGTCCGGGTTCTTCTTCTGCGGCATGATCGAGGAGCCGGTTGAGAACGAATCCGACAGGCGGATGAAACCGAATTGCGGCGTCGACCAGATGATGATCTCCTCGGCGAGCCTGGACAAATGCGTCGCGCAGATTGCGGCGAGGCTCAGGAATTCGAGCGCGAAATCGCGGTCCGAGACGCTGTCGAGGGAATTGCGCGTCGGCTCGCGAAAACCGAGCGCCTTCGCCGTCATGTGGCGGTCGATGCCGAAGCTGGTGCCGGCAAGGGCCGCCGCGCCCAGCGGGCTTTCGTCCATGCGCTCGATGGCATCGCGGACGCGCGACAGGTCGCGGCCGAACATCTCGACATAGGCCATGCAATGGTGGCCGAAGGTCACCGGCTGCGCGGCCTGCATATGGGTGAAGCCGGGCATGACGGTCGCCGCATGCTCCTCGGCGCGCTCGAGAAATGCGGCGATCAGGTCCTTCAAAGCCTGGGCGACGCGCTGGCATTCCTGCTTGACCCAGAGCCTGAGATCGACCGCCACCTGGTCGTTGCGCGAGCGGGCGGTGTGCAGGCGTCCCGCAGCCGGACCGATCAGGTCGGCAAGGCGAGCCTCGACATTCATATGGATGTCTTCGAGCCTGGTCGAGAATTCGAACGCGCCGGCCTCGATCTCTTTCAGGATCGTGTTCAGCCCGTGAGCGATTTTTTCTTGATCGGCCGCCGAAATAATGCCCGTTTGAGCCAACATCTCGCTATGGGCGATCGATCCGCCTATGTCCTGCGCATAGAGCTTGCGGTCGAAGCCGATCGACGCGTTGATCGCTTCCATGATCGCGGCCGGACCCGAGGCAAAACGTCCGCCCCACATCTGGTTGCTGGCCTTCTTGTCGCTCATCGCTATAACCCGTGCTCCGGAGCAGTTTTGAAAATGGCAGACGGCAGTAGATTCTTCCCGGCCCCGCGCCTCATCCTAGCAGCTTTGGTGGCGGGCGTGCTGGCCGGCGCGGTCGCGGTATATGTCAGCGAGAGCGGTTCTGGCAACAACGCTCCGGAGAAGGTCGCTGCGGCCGCCGGCAAAGACGACGCCGCCTGTGCGGCCAAGGCACCCCGGGCCAAGACCATCGCGGCGAAAGCCGTCGGCCAGGTCGCGGCGCTGCAGCCGGCCGATCCGCCGCAATCGCTGAAAAGCCTCGCCTTCAACGGGCCAGACGGCAAGCCGATGACGATCGCCGACCATGCCGGCAAGACGGTGCTGCTCAATCTCTGGGCGACATGGTGCGCGCCGTGCCGAGCCGAGATGCCGGCGCTCGATGCGCTGCAGAAGGAGAAGGGCAGCAAAGACTTCGAGGTCGTCGCGGTCAATGTCGACACCGGCGACGATGCGAAGCCGAAGAAGTTCCTCAAGGAGATCGGCGTTCAAACGCTCGGCTTCTACCGGGACCCGACGATCGCGCTGTTCAACGAAGCCAAGACGCGCGGGCTGGCGCTCGGGCTTCCAGTCACCATGCTGATCGATGCCGATGGCTGCCTGATCGCGCATATGAACGGCCCGGCCGAATGGTCGAGCCCCGACGCCAAGCGGCTGGTGGAAGCGGCGCTAACACCGTGATCGTGTAGTCTTTTGTATTGACGCAATTCCGGACGGAAAACCGCTACGCACTTTTCCTGGAATTGCTTAGACTGAACGCGCGGCCGCTGCCGACTGCAGCATCAGGATGCTGCCGCCCCGGACGACCTTGGCGGTTGCCGCGTCGTCTTCCTTGACGCCGTCATCGGCCGCCGGAACGCCCGTGAGCTCGCTGAACGCCTCGATCGGGCCGGGCCTGCCGAGAAAATATCCCTGGCCGATGTCGCAATCCTCGGCATCGAGGAAGCGCAATTCGTCGAGCGTCTCGACGCCTTCGGCCAAGACAGGCAGGCCGAGGCCGCGCCCTAGGCCGAGCACGGCGCGCACGATGGTCGCGACCTGGCCGTTGCGGTCGACCTGCTTGATGAAGGACCCGTCGATCTTGATCTTGTCGAAGGGGAAGGCGCGCAGGTTGGAGAGCGAGGAATAGCCGGTGCCGAAATCGTCCATCGCCACGCGTACGCCCAGCGCCTTGATCTGGCGCAGGGTGGCCAGCGCTCGCGGCATGTCCTTCACCAGTGCCGTCTCGGTGATCTCCAGCTCGAGCCGGCCTGCCGCCAGGCCGGTGCGAAGCAGCACCTCATGCACCTTGCGGCTGAAATCGGGATTGTGAAGCTGCACCGCCGAGACGTTGACAGCGACCGTCAGCGGGTTCTTCCACGTCGCGGCCTCCTCGCAGGCGGTCGACAGCACCCACTCGCCGATCTGGGCGATCGAACCGCTATCCTCGGCCACCGGGATGAACACCGAAGGCGGAACCTCGCCGCGGTCGGGATGCTGCCAGCGGAGCAAGGCTTCGAAGCCGATCATCCTGCCGCTGCTGATTTCCTTCTGCGGCTGGTAGACGAGCCGGAATTCGCCGCGCGCCACGGCCTGGCGCAGGTCCTGTTCCAGGATGCGCCGGTCGCGCGCCTCCGCCCCCATCGAGGCTTCGAAATAGCGGAACGTATCCTTGCCTTCGGCCTTGGCGCGATAGAGCGCGGTGTCGGCATGGCTGACCAGCGCCGCCTGTTCGTCGGCGTCGAGCGGGTAGAGCGCGATGCCGATGCTGGCCGACACCATGCCCCCGGGCGACAACCGATTTTCCTGGCGCAGCGCCGAAAGCACCGCTTCGGCGATGCGACCGGCCGCCTGCGGATCGGGAAGGTTGGGGGCGATGATGGCGAATTCGTCACCGCCGAGCCGGGCCAGCATCTGGCCATGGCGCAGCACGCTGGAGGCGCAGTGCGCCACCTTCTGCAACACGGCGTCGCCGGCGGCGTGGCCGAAGAGGTCGTTCACTTCCTTGAACCTGTCGAGGTCGAGCAGCATGAGCGCCAACTGGCTACCCTTGCCGGCGGTCTTGCCGTCTGGCGCCGAGGCGGCGATCTCGGCTTCCAGGCGGCTGGTGAAGCTGCGGCGGTTGGCAAGACCGGTGAGCGGGTCGTAGTGCGCAAGCCGCATGATCTCCTGCTCGGCCTTTCTGCGTTCGCGGATATCGCGGACGGCCACGACCAGATGCGGCTTGCCGCAATAATCGATGCTCCTGGCGATCAGCTCCACCGGGATCCTGCTTTCGTCCTGACTGCGGAGGTCGGCTTCCTGCTCTTGTCCGTTGCCGGCAGCCACGGCGGCGGCAATCCGTTCGCCGAACAGGTCGGCCAGGGTCATCGTGTTCAACTTGGCGGAGGCGATGCCGCTCAGGGCCGCGATGCTGTCATTGGCACTGACGATGCGATTGCCGTCGCAGACGATGAGGCCTTCGACGGCGGCATTGGCGAGGCCATGCATGCGCTCCGCCTCGATCTTGTGTCGGCGGAAGCGCAGATCGATCCATAGCGCGGTGGCCGCCAGCACCAGGATGACGAGGCTTGCCGTCGCGGCTGCGAAAGCCTGCGACATCGGAGCGATCGTGAATTTCGAGATCTCGATCGAGGAATCCGGATAGATCGAGACGGCGGCCATGGCGATGAAATGCAGCGTGCAGATCGCCAGCGTCAGCAGGACGGCACCGGCGACCGTCGCCAGCGTCGATGGCCGACGAAGCACGACAAGCAGCGAGAGCGCGGCAAGCACGATGCCCGAGACCAGCGAGGCGGCGACCAGCAGCTGGTTCCAGACGATCCGACCTTCGACCTCGAAAGCGGCCATGCCGGTATAGTGCATCGCCGCGATGCCGATGCCGAGCACGGCGCCACCGAGGAGATAGTGGTCGATGCCGCTGCGCACGGTTGCGATCCATATCCCAGCGGCCGTCAGAAGAACGGAAACCGCCAGCGAAGCGACCGAAAGCTCGGCGTTGTAGGCGTTGGGTATTCCCGGCGTGAAGGCGATCATCGCGATGAAATGCGTCGCCCAGATGCCAAAGCCGGTGGAAGCGGCGGCAATCAGCAGCCAGGCATAACGGTTCCGGCTGGTCGATTGCACGACATGGCGGAGCAGATTGACAGCGGTGAAACAAGAAATTCCACAAATCAGCGCGGCCAGTGCGACCAGTCTCAGATCGTGCTCGTTCACGATACAATTATAGACGGTCAACATCTTGCTTCACCTGATCTTCCCGCGTCAATCAAGGCAACGGAATTGATTAGGACCCGGCAGCTGAAGAATCGGTTATGCCGCCCGCAACCACTGCGTGCGTCCCAGGTTGTATCTGTCAGGGAGGCCATGCCTGGAATCATTGGGCCGAGCCAGCGGGAATTGGCCGATCCTGAAGGCCGTCACTTCACCCGCACCGTGACCACCAGCGCCTCGTGGTCGGCGCTCGGGCTGCCGTCCGGCAAGACCGCCGGCAGCGTCGCCGGCGCGCGTGCCGAAAGGCCGCGGGTGAAGAACCAGTCGATATGGCCGGCGGGCGTAAAGTCGCCGGCCGCGCGCCGCTGCGTCGGCTTGTCGAAGGCGTTGGCCTCGCGCCAGTCGTAGCCACGCTCGGCCATGATCGCGAAGAGGGGCTCGTGGCGCTCCGGGCACATCAGCCGGTCCGGTTCGGCGGCGACGCGTTTTCGCCACGCGACCGGGTCGTCATTGCGTTCCGGATAGGTGGCCGTCAGCGTGTTGAAGTCGCCGCCGATCAGGACAGGCGCTTCCGCGTCATATCTGTCGACGGCGTCGAGCAGGTGGCGCGTCTGGTTGGCCCGGCCGCCAGGCGTGGTGCGGTTCTCGAGATGCACCGAAACGACGGTCACACGGCGATCGCCTAGCATCACCTGGCCGCCGAGCGCCATGCGGCCGCCGATGCGCGGCTGGCCGTGCTCCGGCAGGAACCAGGCGCCGGCGGCGTCGAAGCGAACGAGAAAGGCCGCAGCAGCGCAACGGCGCTGGTTATGGCGTTGCCGTGGAAGTCCTCCGCATTCGCGCCGCCGCCATTTGCCGCCTGTTCCGCCTCATTGCCGGTGCCGAGTTCGAGGAACTCGACGCCATAGGCGTAGGAATGCCCCAGGCGATCGGCAAGCCGGCTCAAAAGATGGCCGTTGCCGGAGCGCGCCATGCCCTTGTCGACTTCCGACAGCAGCACGACGTGTGGCGCCTGGCCGGCGATCGTTGCGGCGATGGCATCGACGTGGCGCAGCCGCTCGACATTCCAGGCCATGACGGTAAGGCTCTCGCCGGCGCTTTCACGCTAAGCCTTGCCGCCGATCTCGATCTCGCCGAGGGCGGGAACGGCGGCGGCGTGGCGCAGATGGGTGGCGCTGTCGCGCGGCCCATCCCGCATCGCGTTGCGGACGGCGACGGGCACATGCGTGATCTGCGGAACCAGCATGTCTTGTCTCGTTCAGTTAGCCGGTTAATCAAAGAGGTCTTTTCACCGCCGGGCGGCGCCCTAGCTTCCTGGATCAGGATGACGTTTCGTTGAATCGCCATCCTGATCCAATTCTTTGTTGGAGCATGATCTTGTCCGAAAACCGGTTCCCACTTTTCGGGATCATGCTCTAGAGCGCCGATGTGACGTTTTCATGCCGGCGCTGCCGCTGCCAGGGGAGGAGAGACTGGCTGTCCACAGGGGCTTCGGGCCTACAACAGAACTGTCACATACCTTCTCTATGAGAGCGGGCAAGGACTTGCGCAAAACCCTTGTCACACTGCCACTCAAGAGGGAAAACCATGACGATCATCAAGCGGGGCTTCGCTGCCCTTGCCGCCGGCGCGCTCAGCACCGCGCTTGCGGTTCCTGCTATTGCCGAGCCGGTCAAATTCGATTTCTGGTTCGGTCTTTCGGGCGATCTCGCCCGCGTCGTCGACACGCTGTGCAAGAACTTCAACGCTTCGCAGAAGGACTACGAGGTCGTCTGCACCAGCCAGGGCAATTACGACGCCACGCTGCAGAATACGATCGCCGCCTTCCGCGCCGGCAAGCAGCCCACCGTCGTCCAGGTCTATGACGTCGGCACCGCCACCATGATGCTGTCGGGCGCCTATAAGCCCGCCGACAAGCTGATGGAGGAGAACGGCTACAAGATCGACTACAGCGACTATTTCCCCGGGATCGCGCGCTACTACGCGACGTCGAAGGGCGAGATGCTGTCCTTCCCGTTCAACTCCTCGACGGCGCTTATGTACTGGAACAAGGACGCCTTCGCCAAGATCGGCAAGACCGAGGCGCCGAAGACCTGGGAAGATGTCGGCGCCGATCTCAAGGCGCTGAAGGACGCCGGCTATGATTGCCCGATGGCGATCAACATCTCGGCCAACGAAAGCTGGCAGCTGATGGAGCAGTTCTCGGCCCTGCACAACCAGCCGATCGCCACCAAGAACAACGGCTATGATGGTCTCGATGCGCGTCTGGAAGTCAACAAGACCAAGTTCGTCCAATACGTCACCGACTTGAAGAAGTGGTATGACGCGGGTCTCATCAAGATCAAGTCGAAGGATCTCGGCCAGGACATGGTGCAGGCCTTCGCCACCGGCACCTGCCAGGTCATCCTGACTTCGGTCGGCGACCACGGCACCGTCGGCCGCACCCAGAAGGAAGGCATGAGCTGGGATGTCGCCGAGCTGCCGGTCTATGCCGGCACCGAGCGCAAGAACTCTTTGGTCGGCGGCGCTTCGCTGTGGGTGCTGTCCGGCAAGTCGGACGCCGAATACAAGGGCGCGGCGGCGTTCCTCAACTTCATCCACGACCCAAAGACCGCTTTGTTCTGGTCGACCAACACCGGCTATATCCCGGTGACGAAGTCGGGCTTCGATTTCATGAAATCCAGCGGCTTCTACGACAAGGCGCCCTATAAGGGCCGCGAGGTGGCCATCGCCAGCCTGACCGCGTCGGAGCCGACCGAGATCACCCGCGGCATCCGCCTCGGCAACTTCACCCAGATCCGCGCCGAGTTCGGCACGCAGATGCAGGCGATCTTCGCCAACAAGGTCAGCGTGCAGGAAGGCCTCGACACGCTGGTCAAGAATGGCGACGCCATCCTCGAGCGCTTCCAGCAGACCTATCCGGGTAAGACCCTGCCCTGATCCCGGATAGCGCAACGGCCGCCCGTCGAGATTCGACGGGCGGCCATTTCATATCTAGTTTGTCCCGCGAAGGCGGGCTGATGGTTCCACTGCATCGGCGGATCGATGGAAAAACGCGTCACTTTCGGCAGATGGACGATCGGCATCCTGTTCGCGGTGCCGCAGCTCATCCTGATCTTCACCTTCTTCTACTGGCCGGCGGGCCAGGCGGTCTACTGGTCGCTGACGCTGCAGCAGCCCTGGGGCGGCGGCAACATCTGGGTCGGGCTCGACAATTTCCGCTCGATCCTCGCCAATGCCGACTACTGGAATTCCATCACCGCCAGCATGATCTTCGCCGGCATCAGCACGGGCCTGGCGATGATCATCGCGCTGGTGCTCGCCGCCCTGACCGACCGGCAGCTTGCCGGCTCGTGGCTCTATCGCGTGGTGCTGATCTGGCCTTACGGCATCGCCGCGCCGGCGCTGGCGCTGGCATTTCGTTTCATCCTTGCGCCGGAGGCCGGCTTCATGGCCGTCGTCAACAAGGTTTGGCCCGGCTTCTGGGACCCCGGCCTCGACGGCACCGACGCGATGGCATCCGTCATCATCGCCTTTTCCTGGAAATATGTCGGCTACAACTTCATCTTCTTCCTCGCTGCCTTGCAGGCGATCCCGCGTTCGCTGATCGAGGCGGCGGCGATGGACGGCTCCGGCGTCATCCGGCGCTTCTGGGACATCCAGTTCCCGCTGATCACGCCGACGATCTTCTTCCTGCTGGTCATCAACATCACCGAGAGTTTTCAGGATTCCTTTGGCATCGTCGACATCATGACCGCCGGCGGGCCGGCCAACGCCACCAATCTGATGGTCTACAAGATCTATTCCGACGGCTTCAAAGGCCTGGATTACTCCGGCGCGGCCGCGCAAAGCATCATCCTGATGCTCTTGATCATCGCGCTCACCATCGTCCAGTTCCGCTTCATCGAGCGGCGCGTGCATTATCGCTGAGGCGGGCCATGGTCGAGCGCACCCCGATCCTCAATTTCTTCACGCATCTCATCCTGTTCGCCGGCTTCGTCTTCTGCGTGGCGCCGTTCGTCATCGTGGCGATCGCCGCCTCGCACAATCTGAAGGACGTCAACGACGTGCCGATGTCGCTGCTGCCGGGGAGCGACTTCTGGGTCAACATCAAGACGGCATGGACGACGGCCGATCTCGGCCCGAAGCTGCTCAATTCCTTCATCATGGCGTTTGGCGTTGCCGCCGGCAAAGTGATCATCTCGGCGCTCACTGCCTTCTCGATCGTCTATTTCCGCTATCCCGGCCGCATGCTAATCTTCTGGCTGATCTTCATCACGCTGATGCTGCCGCTCGAAGTGCGCATCGTGCCGACCTATGCGGTGGTCACCAACGTGCTCGAGCCCTATCAGACGATCATGGACCTGACAGGGCTGTCCTGGCTGATCGAGAAGATATCGGGCGTTCAGGTCCAACTCAGCCTGGGACTGCTCAATTCCTATAGCGGCCTGATCCTGCCGCTGATCGCGACCGCCACCGGCACTTTCCTCTACCGCCAGTTCTTCCTGACCGTGCCGGACGAATTGACCGAGGCGGCGCGTATGGATGGCGCCGGCGCGCTGCGCTTCTTCGTCGATATCCTTCTGCCGCTGTCGCGCAACAACATGGCGGCGCTCGGCACCATCATGTTCCTGTGGGCCTGGAACCAGTATCTGTGGCCGCTGCTTATCACCACGGACCAGTCGCATGCGATGGCGGTGACCGAGCTGAAGCAGCTCATTCCCAATGTCGGCGGCGCGCCGGAATGGCATATCGCCATGGCTGGGACGCTGATCGTCATGCTGCCGCCGATGATCGTGGTGGTGCTGATGCAGCGCTGGTTCGTGCGCGGCCTGATCGCTACCGAAAAATAGGGAGACAAAAATGGCCTCCATCACCATCCGCAGCGTCAAGAAAAACTATGCCAAGACGCAGGTCGTGCACGGCGTCGACCTCGACTTCGCCTCCGGTGAATTCGTCGTCATCCTGGGACCCTCCGGCTGCGGCAAGTCCACGCTGCTCAGGATGATCGCCGGGCTGGAAGAGATTTCCGACGGCACGATCGCCATCGACGGCAAGGTCGTCAACAAGCTCGAGCCGCGCGAGCGCGGCTGCGCCATGGTGTTCCAGAATTACGCGCTCTACCCGCATATGAGCGTGGCGCAGAACATCGGCTATTCGCTGAAGGTGGCAGGCGTTCCCGCCGCCGAGCGGACGCAGCGCATCCAGGCGGTGGCGCGCGTCCTGGAACTGGAGCACCTGCTCGACCGCAAGCCGATGGCGCTGTCCGGCGGCCAGCGCCAGCGCGTTGCCATGGGCCGCGCCATGATCCGCGAGCCGAAGGTGTTCCTGTTCGACGAGCCACTCTCAAACCTCGACGCCAAGCTGCGCGTGCAAATGCGTTCGGAAATCCGCAAGCTGCACCGGCGGCTCAATGCCACCTCCGTCTTCGTCACGCATGATCAGGTCGAGGCAATGACGCTGGCCGACCGGCTGGTGGTGATAAATGGCGGCCGCGTCGAGCAGGTCGGCACGCCGGCGGAAGTTTATGGCCGGCCGGCAAGCCGCTTCGTCGCCACCTTCGTCGGCGCGCCGGCGATGAACATGCTCGAAGGCACGGTAACGCTCGACGGCATTTCGCTGCTTGGCGGCAGCCGCAAGCTCAACGTGTCGCGGGCCGGGCTAGCGGTGAGCTCGAAGGTCGCGGTCGGCGTCCGGCCGGAAGCGGTGCGCATGGTGGCGCCGGGGACGCCCGGAGCGCTCGCGGCGACGGTCGACCTAATCGAGGAATTGGGCGCCGGCCGCGTCATCTATGTCGATCTCGACGGCGCGCCGTTCTCCGTCGTGACGTCTGAGGCCGTCCACCCCGAACCGGGCAGCACGATCGGCCTGCAGTTCGCCGAATCGGACCTGCACTTCTTCTCCTCGGAGGCAGGCGGTAGGCTGGAGGTGTTCAAGGCTTCTGTGCCGGAGCCGGCGCTACAAGGGTGATCCCTTCCGTCGGTTTTTGCGAACATTTTGATTGAGGGTTCAGGGAATGAAGGTCATCCAGGTTACCGACGTCCATCTCGGTCATCTGCGCGAGATACGATATGGCGCGAACCTGAATGAGCGGCTCGATCGTTGCATCGACCATATCAATCAGCGCCACAGCGATGCGGCGCTCTGCATCTTCACCGGCGACCTGACCGACGACGGCGAGGCCGACAGCTACACCGACCTGAGAGCGGCGCTGAGCCGGCTTGCCGTGCCTTACCGGCTGCTGCCTGGAAATCACGACCGGCGCGCCAATCTCATCGCCGCCTTCCCGGAAAACGGGACCGATGGAAACGGTTTCGTGCAGTCGTTTTTCGACACGCCGGAAGGGCGGCTCATTTTCCTCGACAGCCTGGCGGAAGGCCGCGTCACCGGCGAGTTGTGCGACGACCGGCTCGACTGGCTCGATGCCAGGCTCGCCGAGGTGGCGGGGAAGGCGGCCTATATCTTCCTGCACCATCCGCCGGTCGAGCTCGGGCTTACGCTGCTCGACCCGCTCGGGCTCGAGCAGCCCCAGCGGCTCATCGACGTGCTGACGCGCCACGGCAATGTCCGCTACATCTTCTTCGGCCATGTCCACCGCGACATAGCCGGCACCGTCGCCGGCATTCCGTTCTCGGTGCAACGAGGCCTGCATGCCCGCTTCATGCTCGACGTGGTCGGCGACGAGATGGTCGAGCAGGCGCCGCCCGCCTATTCGATCATCCTGATCGACGGGCAGCGCGTCGTCATCCACAGCCACGACTTTCTCGAGCAATGGCCGCTCTGGTCGCCGGCGACGGGCGAACGAGTTCGTTAAAGCCGTCTTAGAGCGGGATGAAAATGTTT
>CCNC01000131.1 GCA_000824845.1 Mesorhizobium sp. ORS 3359
TTAGGCTGAGCCGAGAATGGCGGTTTCCGAGAACCGGAGCGGAGCGTACTTAAGGTACGTGAGCACCGGAAGGGCAGGAAATCGCCGTTCGCAGGCCGGCCTCACCTGAATATGGGCATATCCTAATCCAGGTCCGCCACCGCTTCGCCTGCACCACCCTCGATGCGATGCGAGAGCGAAGCTTCCATGAACTCGTCGAGGTCGCCGTCGAGCACGCTCGAAGGCGAGGTGCTTTCGACGCCGGTGCGCAGATCCTTCACGAGCTGATAGGGCTGCAGCACGTAAGAGCGGATCTGGTGGCCCCAGCCGATGTCGCTCTTCGACGCCTCCGTGGCGTTGGCGACCGCCTCGCGCTTCTTTAGCTCTTCCTCGTAGAGGCGCGAGCGCAGCATTTCCCAGGCCTTGGCGCGGTTCTTGTGCTGCGAGCGCTCGGCCTGGCAGGCGACCGCTATGCCGGTCGCGAGATGGGTGATGCGGACCGCCGAGTCGGTGGTGTTGACGTGCTGGCCGCCCGAGCCCGAGGAACGATAGGTGTCGATGCGCACGTCGGATTCGGAAACATTGATCTCGATCGAGTCGTCGATAACCGGATAAACCCAGACGCTGGCGAAGGAGGTGTGGCGCCGCGCATTGCTGTCATACGGCGAGATGCGCACCAGGCGGTGGACGCCGGATTCCGTCTTCAGCCAGCCATAGGCGTTGTGGCCCTTGATCAGCACGGTTGCCGACTTGATGCCCGCCTCCTCGCCGTCATGGACTTCCAGCACCTCGACCTTGAAACGGCGGCGCTCGGCCCAGCGCGTGTACATGCGCAGAAGCATCGAGGCCCAGTCCTGGCTTTCGGTGCCGCCCGCGCCGGCATGGATTTCAAGATAGGTGTCGTTGGCGTCAGCTTCGCCGGAGAGCAGCGTCTCGACCTGCCGAGCCTTCGCCTCGCCCTGCATCGAGCGCAGCGCAGCCTCCGCTTCCGCGATGATGCCGTCGTCGCCCTCTTCCTCGCCGAGCTCGATTAGGCCAATATTGTCTTCCAGAGCCTGGGTCAGCCCCTTGACGGCGGCGATGCCGTCCTCGAGCTCCTGGCGCTCCCGCATCAGCTTCTGCGCTTCGATCGGATCATTCCAGAGGCTGGAATCCTCGGCGCGCGAATTCAGATACTCAAGCCGCTTTACAGCCTGATCCCAGTCAAAGATGCCTCCTCAGCAGGGTTATCGCCTGCCTGATCTCGTCGACAATGTTGAGCGTTTCCGCGCGCATGGCTTTTCGTTCGGTCCTGTTCTTTTCGGTCTTTTCGGAATAGGCGCGATACATAGGCACGGCATCGCCGCCTGTAAAGCGAAATGGGCCAGCGGTCCCGCCAGCCCATTCAAGCGGTATCAAGACGTCAGTAGAGACCGCCGCCGCCGTCCTGGATGGCCTGGTTGGCTTGTGGCGACAGCGCGCCGCCTGAACCGTTGGAGCCATCCGCGCCCATGCCGATCACCCAGTAGCTGTCGGCCGGACCGGTGCCGGGCTTGAACGCCTCGACGATGGTGTTGGGATCGCCTTCGGCGGCGCGCATGCCGGTCTTGCGGTTGATGGCGATGAGCTTCATGCCGTCCGGAACCTGGAAGTCGGTGTTCGGCTTGCCGTCCAGCGCCACGCGCATGAAATCCTTGAAGATCGGCGCGGCGAGACCGCCGCCCGTGGCGCCCTTGCCGAGGCCGCGCGGCGTGTCGTAGCCCATGTAGAGACCGACGACGAGGTTCGGCGTGAAGCCGATGAACCAGGCGTCCTTCTCGTCATTGGTGGTGCCGGTCTTGCCGGCGATGTGGCGGCCGAGCTCGCCGATGGTGGCGCCGGTGCCGCGCTGGACCACGCCTTCCATCATCGAGGTGATCTGGTAGGCCGTCATCGGGTCGAGCACCTGCTCGGAATTGTCGACCAGCTCCGGCTCGGGCTGGTTCTTCCATTCGGTGGCGTTGCAGCCTTCGCAGCCGCGCTCATCCTGCTTGAACACCGTCTTGCCGTAGCGGTCCTGGATGCGGTCAATCAGCGAGGGTTTGATTGATTTGCCGCCATTGGCCATGATCGAATAGGCCGAGACCATGCGCATGACGGTCGTCTCGCCGGAGCCCAGCGCCATCGGCAGATAGGGCGCCAGATGATCGTAGACGCCGAAGCGCTCGGCATATTCCACGACGAGCTTCATGCCCATGTCGTTGGCAAGCCGCACCGTCATCAGGTTGCGCGACTTCTCGATGCCGGAGCGCAAGGTGGCCGGACCAGCGACCGTGCCGTCATAGTTCTTCGGGGTCCAGGTGGTGTTGCCGCTCTGGATGGTGATCGGGCCATCCATGATCACCGAGGCCGGCGTATAGCCATTGTCGAGCGCCGCCGAATAGACGATCGGCTTGAACGAGGAGCCGGGCTGGCGCATCGCCTGGGTCGCGCGGTTGAACTCGGACTGCGCGTAGGAGAATCCGCCGACCATGGCGAGCACGCGGCCGGTATGCGGATCCATGGCGACGAGACCGCCTTCGACCTCGGGCACCTGGCGCAGCATATAGGTGTTGTCGGAGCCGTCATTCTTCTGCACGAAGACGACGTCGCCGGGCTCCAGCACCTCCGCCGGAGACTTCGCCCTGACGGACTTGCCGTTGACGAAATGGCGCATGGCAAAGCCCATGTCGTCCTTGCTGACGGTGCCCTGGACGCGGTCCTTGACGAGCTCGCCGGAGACCTGCCGTGCCGGCTGAATGCCGATGGTCAGGCCGTCCGCCGAACTGTCGAGCACAACGGCTAGCGTCCATTCCGGCACGTCCTCGAGGCCTTTCACATTGCCGAGCGGCACGCCCCAGTCGCCGGAAATGTCAATATGCGTGACCGGACCGCGGTAGCCGCGCAGCATGTCGTATTTGAGCAGGCCGTTCTGCAACGACTTGCGGGCGATAAGCTGGATGTTCGGATCGAGCGTGGTGCGCACCGACAGGCCGCCCTCATAGAGCGCGTTCTCACCGTAGCGGGCGATGATCTGGCGGCGGACTTCCTCGGTGAAATACTCGCCGGCAAACAGATAGGAGCCATTGCGGCGCGGCGTCACGCCAAGCGGCTCGGCCTTGGCCTTGGCGCCCTCCTCGCGGGTGACGTAGCCATTCTCGACCATCTGGTCGATGACCCAGTTGCGGCGCTCGATCGCCCGGTCGGCATGCTTGAAGGGGTGATAGTTGTTCGGGCCCTTGGGCAGCGAGGCGAGATAGGCGGCTTCCGCGACCGTCAGCTCATTGACCGACTTGTCGAAATAGGTGAGCGCCGCACCGGCGACGCCATAAGCGCCGAAGCCGAAGAAGATTTCGTTGAGATAGAGTTCGAGGATGCGGTCCTTGGAATAGGCCTGCTCGATGCGGAAGGCCAGGATCATCTCCTTGATCTTGCGCTCGTAGGTCTGGTCCGAGGTGAGCAGGAAATTCTTCGCCACCTGCTGCGTGATGGTCGAAGCGCCGACCTGGCGCCGGCCCGAGCCGAGGTTCTGCAGGTTGACGATGATGGCGCGGCCAAGGCCGGTGACGTCAATGCCGGGGTGGTTGTAGAAGTTCTTGTCCTCGGCCGACATGAAGGCGGCCTTGACGCGGTCCGGGATGGCCTGGATCGGCAGATAGAGGCGCCGCTCGCGCGCATATTCCGCCATCAGCGAACCGTCGGAGGCATGAATGCGCGTCGTCACAGGCGGTTCGTATTTGGCCAGAACCTCGTAGTCGGGCAGGTCCTTCGCGACATGGCTGATATAGATGGCAAGGCCGGCCGCCACCAGCAACGCCAGCGTCGTGCCGATGCCAAAGAAATAGCCGATGAGACGAATCATACCCGCTCCAGTCCGAGGTTCGGGAGTTTCCTAGACGAAGCCGGCAGTCGCGCAAGCTTCCCGGGGCGGTCCCAATCCGCAATCAAAAGACCCATGTCGCGACCATGTGGACAAAATACGGCAGCGCGAGATTTGAGGACTCGGTCGCCGAATAATAACGCCGGGTGTTGTCGTCATGCAACGGCTGCTTGTGGTTGCAGACCTCGGGCGGTTGTGGGGGCGTGGGCGGATCAACCGCCCGTCGCCGTTCCGGCCTTGGCAGCGGCAAACAGGGCGACCGCGTTGGTTATGCTTTGCGCCGCCTTGCCGCGCCAGTCGGCGCTGAGCAATTGCGCCTCGTCCTTGCTGTTGGAGAGGTAGCCAAGCTCGACAAGTACGGACGGCACGTCCGGAGCCTTGAGCACCTTGAAGCCGGCCGAGCGTTGCGGATTGTTGATGAGGCCAACGCTGGTCGACAATTGGCCGACCAGCGTATGGGCGAAGCTCATCGAGAAGCCGTGCGTTTCCCGGCGGATCAGGTCGATAAGAATGTCGGTGACTTCCTTGTTGTCGTCCTCGATCTTCATCCCCGCGAACTGGTCGGACAGGTTCTCGCGATCGGCGAGCGCTTGGGCTTCCGGGTCGGAGGCCTTGTCCGAAAGTGTGTAGACCGTGGCGCCGCGAAGACCTTTGACGGCAATCGTATCGGCGTGGATCGAGATCAGGAGATCCGCCTCGTGCTGGCGTGCGATGCGCACACGCTCGTCAAGCGCCAGGTAGACGTCGTCATCGCGGGTCATGAAGACATCGTATTTGCCGACCGCGGCCAGCTTGTCGCGCAATTCCTTGGCAAAAGCGAGCGTGACGTCCTTCTCGACCGTACCGGCCGAGCTTTCGGCGCCGCCATCGACGCCACCATGGCCAGGATCGATCACCACCGTGAAGCGATGACCGGGCGCCGAGACCGGCCCGGTGCCGACCCGCTCGCCTTTCTCGGCGGAGACCGTCGAACCGGTGGTCAGCGACTGGTTGGCCAGCGCCTCGTCGAACTCCCGCTCGGAGGCGGCCGAGATGTCGATGGCGATGCGGTAGCCGGTGCCGTCGTCATTCTTGAGCACGTCGAGCTTGTCGACGGCGAAAGGACCCTTGCCGGTGAGGATCAGTCGCGAGCCATGTCCCTGATCGCCGTAACGGACGGCCCTCACAAGGCCGCGCGGCTTCACATCCTTGGCCTCAAGGGCGAATCGCGTTCGCGGCAGGTCGACGACCAGGCGATTGGGGCCGCGCAACAAGAACCATTTAACATCCGGCTCGCGATCGAAATTAACGACGATGCGCATCTTGGTGGCGTCGCCGGCCATCTTGTAGCCGGTCGCGCCAAGCAGGCCGTCGGCGCGCGCGGCGGCCGCGAAACAAAGCAGCAGCGCCAGCATCAAAGCGGCCCAGGCCATGCGCGTGACATGCGCCGCGGCCCCACCCCTCTTGTCCGCGTTGCCCCCCGATCCCATCTCTTGTCCGTCGCTCCCGGTTTGACGCTTTGCGCCCGGTCTTTTCGCAGAGTGCCCGTCAGGCCGCCAATTCGATTAACGATTGGTATTCAGAGAAGGTTAACCAAGCCTTTCATGAAGTGGGACGAAGGGCGCCTTCCCCAACGGAAGCGCTTTTTGCCGGCATCCGAAATCGGGGTTGCCTTCCATCCCGCCAAATCATAAAAGCGACATTGGATCACTGCAATCCTGGAACCGCTCGCCTCAGCAGTTTCCTGCCAAAGGTCGGATGCAAAGGCGGCTCCTTTATCCTTCCAGGCTCATGTGGTCGCGACGATTTTCGCAGGCGTGCTCCCGTGGCGGGGGAATCGCTTGCGTGAGGAAAACGGCCGGGTTTGCCCCGCGCCGGCTCTTCGTGAGCAAACAAGCTGGTCCGGCTGAGCCCGGGCTTTGGTTCAAAAGGTTCTGCTGGGTGCCGATGGCTTCAAGCGCAATCATGGAAAGGTCCGCATCAAACCGCGCCATTGTGGCTGCGGGCGGCACCGCCATCGCGCTCAAGCGGCGGCTAGCGGACAATCAATTATCCGGCATGCACACAGATACAGGCGCACAGCGGCGGGCATTGCCACGCCAGCTGCGGCCGTCGGCTGCCGGCAGGAAACAAGATAATGCCCAACAAGATGCTGATAGACGCCTCCCACCCGGAGGAAACACGCGTTGTCGTCGTTCGCGGTAACCGCATCGAAGAATTCGACTTTGAATCCCAGGACAAGAAGCAGCTCAAAGGAAACATCTACCTCGCCCGCGTAACCCGCGTCGAACCTTCCCTCCAGGCAGCCTTTGTCGAGTATGGCGGCAACCGTCACGGTTTCCTCGCCTTTAGTGAAATCCATCCTGACTATTATCAGATCCCGGTCGCCGACCGTCAGGCTCTGCTGCGCGCCGAAGCGCAGGAGGCCGAGGACGAAGACGACGAGGAAGCGGAGAACGGCGAAGAGCAGCAGGCGCGCGATCGCGGCGGCCGGCGCAACCGCAGGCGCGGCGGCAAGAACCGCGACCGCGGCGAGCACAGACACGCTTCCTCGGAAAACGAGGAAAGCCCGGCTGAGCCCGCAGCCCTTGAAAAACCCGCCGGCGAGGCTGCCGGGAGCGAGGAAGCCGGGGGAGTAACCGCCGATGCCTCGCCAGAAGACGCATCGGATGCATCGATCGTCGCCAAAGCCGTCGAAGTCGAAACCGACCAGGAAAGGGCTGAAGAGCCCGCCGCCGAGACCGGCGGCGGCGACGCAGCGGACAACGAGGACGACAAGCGGTCCGAAGGTGGCCCCACCTCGATTGCAGCGAGCATTGAAGCCGATGTGATTTCCGAGGCGGTGCCGCAGGCGGATCAGCCCGAGCAGACCGCCGAAGCCGCCAGCGACAATGATCGCGGCATGCTGGAGGACGTCTCGGCCTCGCATTCGGACGAGCACGAGGTCGAGTCGGTCGGCGCCGAGGACGCGCTCGAGGAAATCCGCAGCCGCCGCAAGCCGGTCCGCCGCCAGTACAAGATCCAGGAAGTCATCAAGCGTCGCCAGATCCTTCTGGTGCAGGTGGTCAAGGAAGAACGGGGCAACAAGGGCGCCGCGCTCACCACCTATCTTTCGCTTGCCGGCCGCTATTCGGTGCTGATGCCGAACACGGCGCGCGGCGGCGGCATATCGCGCAAGATCACCAACGCCCAGGACCGCAAGCGGCTGAAGGAGGTCGTGACCGACCTCGACGTGCCGCAGGGCATGGGTGTTATCCTGCGCACCGCCGGCGAAAGCCGCACCAAGGCCGAGATCAAGCGCGACTACGAGTATCTGATGCGGCTGTGGGAGAACGTCCGCAGCCTGACGCTGCAATCCACGGCCCCTGCCCTCGTCTATGAGGAAGGCAGCCTGATCAAGCGCTCCGTGCGCGACCTCTATAACAAGGATATCGACGAGATCCTGGTCTCCGGCGAGGACGGTTATCGCGAGGCCAAGGACTTCATGCGCATGCTGATGCCTAGCCACGCCAAGGTGGTTCAGCCTTACCGCGACACCACGCCGATCTTCGTGCGCAACGGCATCGAGGCGCAGCTCGATCGCATGCTGCAGCCGCAGGTAACGCTGAAGAGCGGCGGCTATATCATCATCAACCAGACCGAGGCGCTGGTCTCGATCGACGTCAACTCCGGCCGCTCCACCAAGGAGCATTCGATCGAGGAGACCGCGCTCCACACCAACCTGGAAGCGGCCGAGGAAGTCGCGCGGCAACTTAGACTGCGCGACCTTGCCGGTCTCATCGTCATCGACTTCATCGACATGGAGGAGAACCGCAACAACCGCGCTGTCGAGAAGCGGCTGAAGGATCACCTCAAGAACGACCGCGCCCGCATCCAGGTCGGCCGCATCTCGCATTTCGGACTGATGGAAATGTCGCGCCAGCGCATCCGCGCCAGCGTGCTGGAATCGACCATGAAGCCCTGCCCGCATTGCGGCGGCACCGGCCATGTGCGTTCCGATTCCTCCGTGGCGCTGATGGTGGTGCGGGCGATCGAGGAATTCCTGCTCAAGGATTCGCGCAGCCACATCATCGTGCGCACGCCGGCCGCGACCGCGCTTTATGTGCTGAACCACAAGCGCGCCAACCTTGTGGAGTTGGAAGCCCGTTTCGGCCTGACGATCACGATCGAGGCTGACGAGACTCTCGGCACCCAGCATTACGCGATCTTCCGCGGCGCCCTAGCCGAGAAGCCGGAAGGTTTCGTCGAGGTGCGCAGCCTGCCGGCCTATGTCGAGCCGGACGAGCCCGAGGACGAGATCGTCATCGAGGAGGAAGAAGAGGCCGCGGTGCAGGCCGAACAGCCGCGCCAGCCGCAGCAGCAGGGCCAGCACCAGCAGCGGTCCGAGGACGGCGAAGGCCGCGACCGCAAGCGTCGCAAGCGCCGGCGGCGGCGTGGCGGCAGAGACCGCGACCGCGAGCACAATGGGGATGTCGCGGCGGCGCCGGCGGAAGCTGGCGAAACCAGCGACGATGCCGCGGATGCAACGGAAGAAGCAGCCCAGGAGGCGACCGCTGGCGGCGAAGCCGAGGCAACCGCTACCGATGATGCTTCCGGCAAGAAGCGCCGGCGCGGCAAGCGTGGCGGCAAGCGCAACCGCCGCGACGACGAGGCTTCAGAGGCCGTGGCCGGCGATGTCGAGGACGAAGCAGCGGAAGATGAGGACGCCGCGGACGAGCCGGCGGTGGCAGCCGCGCCTGAGCAGCCTGCTGCCCCCGCAGCCGTCAATGACGACGCCGAGGCGGTCGAAAAGCCGAAGAAGCCCCGCCGTTCACGCGCCAAGAAAGCCGCCGAGGAGGCCGTGGCAGAGACGGTGTCCGAACCTGTGGCGGAAGCTCAGGTTGCGCCCGTAGCGGTCGAACCGGAGCCGGCACCTGCCGCTCCCGCGGCGGCCGAGGCCGAGCCCGCCGCCAATGCTCACCCGACGCGGCGCAAGCCGCAGTCGATCGATGCGCCGGTTGTTCCCGTCGTCTCCTCGAACGTCTCCGAGGAGGCCAAGACCGAGGACAAGCCGAAGCGCGCCGGCTGGTGGCAGCGCAAAGGCTTCTTCTAAGCTTTTCAAAATGTTGGACTGATTCTTTGCAATAATCCCGCGCCGCCTGGCGCGGGATTTTTTTGTTTGGCGAAGCGCAAGGCAAATCGAGATTCAGGTCAGGCCGGCCTCACCTGAATATCGACTTGCCTATGGCGCAAAGATCGACCAGTTCATCATACGTGCGAGCTTCTCCAGGGCGATGGAGCCGAGCTTGGAGTTGCCGTTCTCGTTTAGGCCGGGCGACCAAACAGCCAGCGAAGCCACGCCGGGCACGATGCCCAAAATGCCGCCGCCGACACCGCTTTTGCCGGGGATGCCGACGTGGAAGGCAAAATCGCCGGAGCCGTCATAGTGGCCGCAGGTCAGCATCAGCGCGCCGATACGGCGTGCCCGCTCGGCCGACACGACCGAATGCCCGGTCGCCGGATTCCTGCCGCTATTGGCGAGGAACCGGCCCGCCATGGCAAGCTGCCGGCAACTCATGGCGATGGCGCAGTGATGGAAATAGACGCCCAGTGCCAGCTCAGGCTCATGATGAAGATTGCCGAAGGATTTCATGTAGTTGGCCAAGGCGAAGTTGCGGTAGCCGGTCGCCCGCTCGGACGCCGCCACTTCGCGGTCGATGATGATCGTCTCGTCATCGGCGAGGAACTGGATGAAGCGCAGGATCTCGCCGATCGCCTCGCGCGGCTGATGCCCGGCGAGCAGCACGTCGGAGACGACGATGGCGCCGGCATTGATGAACGGATTGCGCGGGATGCCGTTCTCGTGTTCGAGCTGGACGATCGAGTTGAACGGATTGCCGGACGGCTCGCGGCCGACGCGCTGCCAGAGCGCATCGCCGACCTTTCCCAGTGCCAGCGTGAGGGTGAAGACCTTCGAGACGCTCTGGATGGAAAAGGGCTGATCGGCATCGCCTGCAAGGATGACGCGGCCATCATTGGTCACGGCGGCCATGCCGAACCTCTTCGGATCAACCTTGCCCAGCTGCGGGATGTAGGTCGCCACCTTGCCGCGATCGGTGCGCTCAGCCATTTCGGCGGCGACTTCCGCCAATACTTGCTCGAGTTCCGGCATGGCTTCTATTTCAGCCAGCGTTCGATGCGCGCCAGCGCCTCGACCATGTCGTCATGGCTGCCGGCATAGGAAAAGCGCATGGTGCGATGCCCCTGCTGCGGATCGAAATCGCGGCCGGGCGTCGCCGCGACATGCGCCTCGGCCAGCATTTTTCGCGCAAAGGCCATGCTGTCGTTGGTGTGGCGGGTGACATCGCAGAAGGCATAGAAGGCGCCGTCCATGGGTGCTGCCAGCGCAAAGCCGAGCTCGGGCAGACGCTTCATCAGAAGGTCGCGATTCCAGGCATAGCGCGCCTTTACCTTTTCGAGCTCCTCCGTTGCCTTGAAGGCCTCGATCGCGGCGATCTGCGACAATTCCGGCGGCGAGATATAGAGGCTCTGGGCGATACGCTCGACCGGCCGCACCAGTTCCTCGGGCAGCACCATCCAGCCGATGCGCCAGCCGGTCATGCAATAGTATTTCGAAAAGGAGTTGACGACGGTGACGCCGGCGTCATGCGCCAGGGCGGTGACATCCGGTGCCGCATAAGCCAGCCGGTGGTAGATTTCATCGGAGATGACGGCGATGCCGAGTTCCTCGGCCGTCTTCACCAGGGCCGCAAGTTCGTCCGCCGGGATCACCGCTCCGGTCGGATTGGCGGGGCTGGCAAACAGCACACCCTTCAGCGGCTTATCGCGATGCGCGCTGTTCAGATGCTCGGCATGCAGATAGGCATCCGCGCCGAGCTCGATCTCGACGATCTCGATGCCGAGCGCGGCCATGATGTTGCGATAGGCCGGATAGCCGGGCGCGGCGATGGCGACGCGGTCGCCCGGATCGAACATGGCCAGGAAAGCGAGGTTGAAGGCGGCCGACGACCCCGTGGTGACGGCAATGCGCGACGGCGCGACATCGATCCCGTAATGCTCGCCATAGTGCTCGGCAATGGCCTTGCGCAGTTCGGCCAGGCCCAAGGCATCGGTGTAGCCGATGCGGCCGTGCCTGAGGGCCGCGGCCGCCGCTTCCCGGACGCCTGCCGGGGCGGGATCCGACGGCTGGCCGACGGCCATCGACACCACGGGCACGCCGGTGGCCTTCAGCCGGTTGGCTTCGGCCAGGATGTCCATGGCGTGGAAGGGCTCGACTTCCCCCCGGCGCGAAAGCGAAACGACCATTTGACCTCTTCCAACTGCTCTATTCGGTGAATTCCGGACGCAAGCAGCGCAGACTTGCCCTTGAACTGCCCTAGTTAAAGGAACAGCGCCGCACAAATGCCCGATTGATGTGGGGATCACAAGCGCGCAGGAAGTTGCCGGCGCCGACTTTTCATCTTTCGCCCGCTCGTCTACCAGTGGACCTATGTTGAGCCGACCCCGACCATCGATTGGCAGATCGACCTCTCTCAGCCGAACCGCGCGCGGCTTTGCGACAATAATGCTTGCCGCTGCCGTCGCCGTGTCGGGCTCGGTCAGCGCCTTCGCGCAAGGCGTGCCGGTGGTGCGCGACGCCGAGATCGAGGCGCTGGTGCGCGATTATGCCCGGCCGATCTTCAAGGCCGCGGGGCTTGCCAATGACGGCATCGACATTGTTCTGGTCAACGATCCGAGTTTCAACGCCTTCGTCACCGGGCGGCGCCTGTTCGTCAACACCGGCGCGCTGGTGACCGCCGAAACGCCGAACGAGATCATCGGCGTCATCGCGCACGAGGCCGGCCATATCGCGGGCGGACATCAGCAGAAATTGCGCGACCAGCTCGACCGCGCCAAGACAATGGCCATCATCGCCACGCTGCTCGGCGCCGGCGCCATGGTTGCCGGCGCGACCACCAACAGCAAGGGCCTGGCGGGCGCCGGCATGGGTGTTGCCGCCGGTGGCGGCGAGATGGCGCAGCGCTCGATCCTTGCCTATCAGCGCACCGAAGAGATCACCGCCGACCGTTCGGCGATCACCTATCTCAACGCCACCGGCCAGTCCGGCATGGGCATGCTGAAGACCTTCGGCCGCTTCCAGAGCGCGCTGTCGCTGGCCGGCACCCAGGTGGATCCCTACCGGATCAGCCATCCGATGCCGCAGGAGCGCATCGCCAACCTTGAAGTGCTGGTCAAGCAGAGCCCCTTCGTCAATGTTGTCGACCCGCCGGCGCTGCAACAGCGGCACGACATGATGCGCATCAAGATCGCCGCCTATATGCAGGGCCAGGCAGCCGTTGCGCGGCTGATGCGCAAGAATCCGACCAGCCTCGCCTCGCGCTACGGCGACGCGCAGCAGACCTATCTTTACGGCAATCCCGGTGCGGCGCTGACCAAAACGGCGGCGCTGATCAAGGAACAGCCGAAGAACCCCTATTTCCAGGAGCTGCGCGGCGATATCCTGATGAAGGCCAATAAGCCGAAGGACGCGGCGGACGCCTATGACAAGGCGGTGAGCCTCGATCCCGCGCATTCCGGACTGCTGCTGGTCTCGCTCGGCCAGGCGCTGATGGCGGTGGGCACGCCCGATTCGCTGAAAAAGGCCGTGGTCCAGCTCAACAACGGCGTCGGGCGAGACAAGGAGAATGCCGATGCTTATCGCTTCCTGGCGCAGGCCTATGGAGAACAGGGCGACATTCCGGCCGCCGATCTTGCCACCGCCGAGGGCCATTACTATTCGGGCGACTACAAGAATGCGAAGATCTTCGCCATGCGCGCTCAACAGAAATTGAAGCGCGGCGAACCCCGGTGGGTCCGCGCTCAGGATATTATAAACTATACACCGTCTAACAAACTCAAATGAACCTCTCGGACGTCGGCGACGACGAAGGCGGACCGGAACAGGCAAAAGGACGACGATCATGAACAAGGCAATCCTGCTTGGCAGTGCCGGCGGTCTGGCGGCGGCGCTCGGCATGCTGGCCTTCGGTTTCGTGGCGGGAAATCCGCAGGCGGCGAAGGCCGACACCGTGCAGGTCGCCCAGGTCACGTCCTCAACCGACACCAAGGCGGCCGCCGATACCAAGATCGACCGCAAGGAGGTCGAGGGCATCATCCGCGACTACCTCTTGAAGAACCCGGAAGTGCTGCTCGAGGTGCAGGACGCGCTCGAGGCCAAGCAGAAGGAAGAGCAGCGGCTCGCGGCACTCGGCGTCATCAAGAATTCCAAGGACGAGATCTTCAACTCGACCTTCGACGGCGTCGTCGGCAATCCCAAGGGCAAGGTCACGATCGTCGAGTTTTACGACTACAATTGCGGTTTCTGCAAACGCGCCATCGAGGACATGCAGGCTTTGACCAAGTCCGACCCGGACCTGCGCTTCGTGCTCAAGGAGTTCCCGATCCTGAGCCCGGATTCGCAGAAGGCAAGCGTCGTCTCCATGGCGTTCCACTTGATGCATCCTGAGAAATACGGCGAATTCCATACCGCGCTGCTCGGCGGCCAGGGCCGCGCCACCGAAGCGACCGCTATCAAGGTGGCGCTTTCGCTCGGCGCCGATGAGGCGACGCTGCGCGAGAAGATGAAGGATCCGCGCATCGCCGAGACGCTTTCGCGCACCTATGACCTTGCGACGAAACTGTCGATCACCGGCACGCCGTCCTATGTGGTCGGCAACGAGGTGATCTTCGGAGCGCTCGGCCAGCAGGTTCTGGCGGAAAAGATCGAAGAGGCCAAGAGCGCACTGTAGGCGCTTGCGGATGCAAAAGCCGGCCGCTGTGGACAGCGTAAGAACGCACTTGCGCTCTTTTCGCGGGCGGCTATGCCCATTATAGAGGCCCAGTGCGCCGGCTTGGGGTCGGCGTGAAACAAGGTCGGCATATTGAAAACGATTTTCGTCCTCAACGGTCCCAATCTCAATGCGCTCGGCAAACGCGAGCCGGGAATTTATGGCGGCAAGACGCTTGCGGCCATCGAAGAGGACTGCAAGGCGGCGGGCGCCGCGCTTGGGCTCGGGATCGATTTTCGCCAGTCCAATCATGAGGGCGATCTGGTCGACTGGATCCAGGAAGCCGGCGAGAAGGCTGCCGGCATTGTCATCAATCCCGGCGCCTACAGCCACACCTCGATCGCCATCCACGACGCCATCCGCTCTGTTGCGCCGCTGCCCGTCGCGGAGGTCCATCTTTCCAACATCCACGCGCGGGAGCCCTTCCGCCACGTCTCCATGGTCGCGCCGGTCGCTGTCGGCATGATCTGCGGGTTCGGGCCGCTCGGCTACACGCTCGCGCTGCAGGCACTGGCGGCACGCCTGTGACCGGCCCCCAAACAGAAGGCTCGAAAATGTCGATAAAAAAGACCGGTGTTGACCAGCAGCTGATCCGCGATCTGGCGGGCATCCTGAACGACACCAATCTGACGGAGATCGAGGTCGAGCTCGGCGACCTCAAAGTGCGCGTGTCGCGCCAGTCGCAGGCTGTCCATGCGGTTGCCGCGCCCCTGCCCGCGATCGCCGCTCCCGTCGCCGCCGCGGCTCAGCCGGCAGCGGCCGCCGCCGCGGCGCCCGCCGATCCGTCGAAAAACGCTGTGCCTTCGCCGATGGTCGGTACTGCCTATCTGGCGCCCTCGCCCGATGCCAAGCCGTTCGTCGAGATCGGTCAGAAGGTGAAGGAAGGCCAGACGCTTCTCATCATCGAGGCGATGAAGACGATGAACCAGATTCCCTCGCCGCGCGCCGGCACGGTGACGGCGATCCTCATCGAGGATGCCCAGCCGGTCGAGTACGGAATGCCGCTGGTGGTCCTCGAGTAGGAACAGCCAAGAGATGTTCCAGAAGATCCTCATCGCCAATCGCGGCGAAATCGCGCTCCGGGTGCTGCGCGCCTGCAAGGAGCTCGGCATCCAGACGGTGGTGGTCCACTCGACCGCGGATTCCGACGCCATGCATGTGCGGCTCGCCGACGAGAGCGTCTGCATAGGCCCGCCGCCGTCGCGCGAAAGCTATCTCAACATCCACCAGATCGTCGCCGCCTGCGAGATCACCGGCGCCGACGCCGTGCATCCGGGCTATGGATTTCTGTCCGAAAACGCCAAGTTCGCTGACATCCTTGCCGCGCACAACATCACTTTCATCGGCCCCTCCGGCGACCATATCCGCATCATGGGCGACAAGATCGAGGCCAAGCGCACGGCAAAGCGTCTCGGCATTCCCGTGGTGCCCGGCTCCGACGGCGCGATCAGCGACGAGAAGGAAGCCAAGCGCGTTGCGGCCGAGATAGGCTATCCGGTGATCATCAAGGCCTCCGCCGGCGGCGGCGGCCGCGGCATGAAGGTGGCGCACACCGAAGCGGACCTCGAAGTCGCGTTGCAGACGGCAAAGTCGGAAGCGGGCGCGGCCTTTGGCGACGACGCCGTCTATATCGAGAAATATCTGGAGAAGCCGCGCCATATCGAGGTGCAGGTGTTCGGCGACGGCGCCGGCCGCGGCGTGCATTTCGGCGAACGCGACTGCTCGCTGCAGCGGCGCCACCAGAAGGTCTGGGAGGAAGCCAATTCGCCGGCGCTCAATGCCGAGGAACGTTCGCGCATCGGCGGCATCTGCGCCAAGGCGATCGCCGATCTCGGCTATTCCGGCGCCGGCACGATCGAATTCCTCTATGAGAATGGCGAGTTCTATTTCATCGAGATGAACACGCGCCTGCAGGTTGAGCATCCGGTCACGGAAGCGATCACCGGCATCGACCTCGTGCACGAGCAGATCCGCGTCGCTTCCGGCGGCGGGCTGTCGGTCAGGCAGGAGGATATCAAGTTCAACGGCCATGCCATCGAGTGCCGCATCAACGCGGAGGATCCGCGCACCTTCACACCCTCGCCAGGCACGATCACGCATTTCCATACGCCGGGCGGCCTCGGCGTCCGCGTCGATTCCGGTGTCTATTCCGGCTACAAGATCCCGCCTTACTACGACAGCCTGATCGGCAAGTTGATCGTGCATGGCCGCAACCGCGTCGAATGCATGATGCGGCTGCGCCGCGCGCTCGACGAATTCGTCGTCGACGGCATCAAGACGACGCTGCCGCTGTTTCGCGACCTTGTCGGCAATCCCGACATCGCCAATGGCGACTACGACATCCACTGGCTGGAAAAATACCTGGCCAAGGGTGAATAGCACGGGGATGCGATGACCCGCCCCTACGCGCCAGGCTATCGCATCCCGACCGACCTGCTGCTCAGGGCTTACGCCTCGGGCGTGTTCCCGATGGCCGAGAGCGCCGACGACCCGGAAGTGTTCTGGGTGCGGCCGGAAACGCGCGGCATCATTCCGCTGGACGGGTTCCACACGCCGCGCAGCCTCAAGAAGACGATCCGCAAGCACCCGTTCGAGATCCGCTATGATTTCGATTTCGAGGCGACGATCGACGGCTGTGCGGAAAAGCGCGAGGAGCGCCGCTCGACCTGGATCAACGCGCCGATCCGCGAAGCGTATGTCGAGCTCTATCGCCTCGGCCACTGCCATTCGGTCGAAGCCTGGCGCGAGGACCGCCTGGTCGGCGGCCTTTACGGCGTCTCGCTCGGGCGCGTGTTCTTCGGCGAGAGCATGTTCGCAAGGGAGACCGATGCCTCGAAGACGTGCCTCTATTATCTCGTCGAGCGGCTGAAGGCGCGCGGCTTCGCGCTGCTCGACACGCAGTTCACCACAGAGCATCTGAAGCGCTTCGGCGCCATCGACGTGCCGCGAGGACAGTATGAGAAGCTGCTGGCCGAGGCGCTGAAGGGCGAGGCCGTCTTCTATCCCTGAGGTCAGCCCTGCGCCGTGTCCATCGGCGCCTGCGCATGGAACATCATCTTCCAGCCGTCGGCGCGGTGAACATAGCCGGTGCTGACCAGCGCGGCATAGGATTCGCCGTTCTCACGCGTCGCGCGCGCTTCGTAAGTCAGCATGACGATATCGCTGCCCGGCTCGACCATGCCCTTCAGCTTGATGTCGAGGTCGCGCCAACGGTTGGGTTTGCTGGCTGTCGCCGCCAGTTCGGCGTTGGTCATCGCCTTGGCCATCTGCGGGAACGCCACCAGGCATTCCACATCGGCATTGGCTTCATAATAGTCGGAATCGCCGGTCCAGAAGCCCTTCTCGATGTCGAGAAGCTCTTGCTTGTTGGCCATGATCGGCTTCGTAGCGGTCATCGCGGAATCCTCCTCGCCTTGCCGAGTTGGAACGGCTCAAAGGCGGGCAGGTTCCGGGATCAGTTGGTGCTGGAGGGATCGTCGTCGGCCGGCTCGGGGGCAGCGCCAGCCGGCTCGGTCGCCGGCTCCGCCGCTGCCTTGGGCTTGGCGGCCTGGGTCTTCGGCTTGCCCGTCTCGGCCTTTGCCGCGGTCGGTGGCGGCACGTCCGACTTCTGCTTGCAGCCCTTGAGCCAGACGTCATAGACGGCGTGCTCGACGGCGTTGAGACCAGGGCTTTCGGCAAACATCCAACCCGTGAAGATGCGACGGATCTTGCGATCAAGCGTGATCTCGTCGACCTCGACGAAGGAATCGGTCTTCGGCTGCTCCGTATCCGGCCGCGAATAGCAGACGCGAGGCGTCACCTGCAAAGCGCCGAACTGCACGGTCTCGTCGACATAGACGTCGAAGGTGATGATGCGGCCGGTGATCTTGTCGATGCCGGCGAATTCGGCCACCGGATTGGTGATACGCTCGGAGGAAGCCGGCGCAGGGGCCGGCGCCTGCGCGGCGGCGAAAGCGGCTGTCGAGGCAAGCAGAAGGGACGTCCCAGCGATCAGCGACTTAGAGATTTGGGGTGGAATCCTGAGCCGCAATTCCGAGCGGAAAACCGCTGCGCACTTTTCCTGGAATTGCTCTGGATCGCTCATGCAAATACCGGTGGTTGTGCCCGGGTGATTCTTCAATGCCCAAGGCTAATCATGGCTGCGCAGTCAGCAAGCAGCTAAACGCCAATTGTGGCGATAAAGGATCGAAGCGGCGCTTTGGATTGCGATCCGGGTGATTACGATCCCGGCGTCCAGGCATCGTAGTCGCCGGTCACTTGCGGACGATGCTGGTTGGTCAAGATCGAACCTTGCGGCCGATAGGCGCCGGGCGTTCCCGTGAGGTTCGCCCGATGCGGCTTCTGCCACTCTCGCGCCTTGTAGCTCTCGCCCGAAGGGGGCGTGTCGACGCGGTGATGAATCCATCCATGCCAGCCGGGCGGGATCTTCGAGGCTTCCGAATAGTCGCGATAGATCACCCAACGGCGGGTGCGGCCTTCCGAATCGACACCGCCTTCATAATAGACGTTGCCTGCTTCGTCCTCGCCGACCTTCTTGCCGAAGCGCCAGGTGTGGAAGCGGGTGCCAAGCGTCTGGCTGTTCCACCAGGTGAAAAACTGCAGCAGGAAAGTTTTCATCCAGATCCTCGCGGCGGCAGCGGCTGCGCCTCTCCCTGCTTATGGCGTCACCCAAACGCGAAGGCAAGGGTTTTGCCGCTCCCGGAACATAATGCTTCGTGCGCTAAATCGATGCAGCCGCTCCGCTGGCGGCAGGGCGGCTTGCCAAGCCTTGCCTGTCTTTCTAAAGCTCGACCCGCCCCGGTTCGGGGCGTCTTCAGGGAGGTGACGATTGACCCGGAAACCGTCCGTCGACAGCCGGATCAACGCCGAAGACATTCGCCGCCGCAAGGGCGGCGTGCCGATCGTCTGCCTCACCGCCTACACCTACCCCGTCGCCCGCCTGCTCGATCCGCATGTCGACCTGCTCCTGGTCGGCGACAGCGTCGCCATGGTTCTGCATGGCCACGCCACCACGCTTGGCGCCTCGCTGGAGATGATGATTGCCCACGGCCAGGCCGTGATGCGCGGCTCGGCAAAGGCCTGCGTCGTGGTCGACATGCCGGCCGGCAGCTATGAGACCTCGCCGGCGCAGGCCTCAACGTCCGCGAGGCGCATTGTCGAGGAAACGGGCTGCCAGGCCGTGAAGCTCGAAGGCGGCGTCGACATGGCCGCCCAGATCGCGGCCATCCTCGCCGAAGGAATTCCAGTGATGGGCCATATCGGGCTGCAGCCGCAATCGGTGGAAAAGGACGGCGGCTACAGGATCAAGGGCCGCACCGAGGAGAACACCGCAGCGCTTTTCCGCGACGTGGAAGCGGTGGAAAAGGCCGGCGCCTTCTCGGTCGTCATAGAGGGGACGATGGAGGCCGTGGCCGCGAAGTTGACCCGTCATATTTCCATACCGACCATCGGTATCGGCGCCAGCGCCGACTGTGACGGCCAGATCCTGGTGATCGACGACGTGGTCGGCATGACGGTCGACCGCGTGCCTAAATTCGTCAAGGAATACGCCAACTTGCGCGGCGTCATCGCGGATGCGGCGGCGCGCTACGCGGCCGAGGTGCGCAGCCGCGCCTTCCCCGGTCCCGACCACGTCTTCACGACGGCATCCAGCAAGGACGAGACATGAACGCTCCAATCGTCGTCGACAGCGTCGCCGCCCTTCGCGCCCAGGTGCGCGAGTGGCGCCGGGCCGGACCGAGGGTCGCCATGGTGCCGACCATGGGCGCGCTCCATGACGGCCATATCTCGCTGGTCAGGATCGCGCTCGAGCGGGCCGATCGCTGCGTCGTCTCGATCTTCGTCAATCCGACGCAGTTCGCGCCAACGGAAGACCTCGACAAATACCCGCGCCAGCTGGCCCGCGACCTTGACCGGTTGCGGGAGGCGGGCGCGCATCTCGCCTTCACGCCGAGCGTAAGCGAAATGTACCCCGCTGGTTTCGCCACCAAGATCTCGGTGGGCGGCCCCTCGTCGGGCCTCGAAACAGACTTCAGGCCAAGCTTCTTCGACGGTGTCGCGACCGTGGTGGCCAAGCTCTTCCTGCAGGCGGCGCCTGACTGCGCCGTGTTCGGTGAGAAGGACTACCAGCAGCTTTGTGTCGTCAGGCAGCTCTGCCGCGATCTCGACCTGCCGGTCGAGATCATCGGCGCGCCGACGGTGCGCGACGCCCATGGCCTCGCTATGTCGTCACGCAATGCCTATCTCGGCGAAGCCGAGCTCGACATCGCGCGCCAGCTCAACGTAATCCTGCGCCGCGCGGCAGCGGCCCTTTCGGCCGGCGCGGATGAATCCGGCGCCACCGAAGATGCTGCAAAGGCGCTTGTCTCCGCAGGCTTCCGGAAGGTCGACTATGTCGCTGCCCGCGCGAGCGTCACGCTCGAACCCTGGCGACGGGACGGCGACGGCCGCCTGCTCGCGGCAGCCTGGCTCGGTACGACGAGGCTGATCGACAATGTGGAGATTCCCTCCGCCTGAGCGGACGCTGCCCGATCGGCTGCCGATCCGCGGACTGTCGCCCGCCGAGCTTCGTAACGCCTACTCCTCCGACGGCATATGCAGATACATCGACTGGATGCCGACGCGCCCGGGACCGGTGAAGCGGTTGACGACGAAATTCATGGCGGCGCCGAAGAAGCCGCTGGAAAGCTTGTCGATCCTCGTATCCATCCTGACCGTGGCGTCCTTGAACAGCCAGCCTCCCGGCTCAACGTCGATGGTCTCGCCCGGCGCCAGCACCTTCTCGAAGACGTTGCCGTAGCCGTGCAGCCAGACGATGCCATCGCCTGTCTCGCCGCGGAAACGATCGATGAAGAAGCCGCTCTGGCCGAACAGCATCGTTCCCAGTCCACGCACGCGCTCGAACGTATAGTCGACGCTGGCGGTCGCGGCCAGGAACTGGTGCTCGCGCACCTGGATCTCCTCGCCGCGCCGGAGATGGATCGGCACGATATGGCCAGGCCCGTCGCGGCTGAAGGCGATGACGCCCGGCCCGGACGCCTCGGTGACGAAGATCTGCATGCCGGCGATCATGCGCTTCAGCGCGCCCTTCAGCGACTTCAGGCCGATGGTGATGGTGGTGTTCTTCCAGAGCAGGATGTGGTGCTCGAAATAGACCGGCATGTTGGTCACATCGACCGACAGCACGGGCACCAGTTCGCCGGCAACGTGATAGGTCACGCCGCCAAAAGTCTCGTCCGACACCTCGGTCGGCATCAATTCCGGCAGGCTCGGCATGATTGTTCCCCCTCAGCGAGCGGCGCCCCCTTGCCTTGTGGCGGGTGCGAACGTTGCGGGAGACAGGTTTGATCAGGCGGATCGGCGCGATCAAATCAAAACCGCGCGATGAATCAGGCGACCTAGCCCAGCCGTTTTTCCATGATGAGCGCGGGCAATCCCGAACTCCCGCCGCAATCGGCGGTCCTGCCTGCCTGGCGAAACCCGTTCGCCTGGTAGAAGGCGATCGCCACGGCATTTGCCTCCTCGACTTCGAGGCGCAGCGTATCCATTTCCGGAAAACTTGCCTCGACTTCGTCGAGCAGCGATTGGCCGATCCCCTGCCGCTGGCAGGCCGGATGCACGTAGAGCTGGTTCAGAAGGACGATCTTCGGGTCGGTGGTTGCGGCGGCAAATGCCATGCCGCCGAGCCGCTTGCCATCGTCAGCCACCAGGAACTCGGAATTGGGCCGCGTCAGCCGCGCCTTGAGCGAGGCGATCGAATGCCAGTCGTCGGTGATCGCCGTAACCCGCTCGGCGCCGTAGATGGCGTCATAGGTCGCATGCCAGGTCTCGACGAGCAGGGCGCGGACCGCAACAAGATCGCGCTCGCTGGCGGTGCGGACGAACATCGCCCTATTCGATGCCCAGCTTGGCCTTGACGAGGTCGTTGACCGCCTGCGGGTTGGCCTTGCCGCCCGTCGCCTTCATCACCTGGCCAACGAACCAGCCGGCCATAGTCGGCTTGGCCCGCGCCTGCTCGGCCTTGTCCGGGTTGGCAGCGATCACCTCGTCGACGGCCTTCTCGATGGCGCCGGTGTCGGTGACTTGCTTCATGCCGCGGCTCTCGACGAGCTGGCGAGGATCGCCACCCTCGTTCCAGACGATCTCGAACAGGTCCTTGGCGATCTTGCCGGAAATGGTACCTTCCTTGATCAGGTCCAGCACGGCGCCCAGCTGCTCAGGCGAAATCGGAGCATTTTCAATGTCTTTACCGGCCTTGTTCAGCTGCCCAAGGAGATCGTTGATGACCCAGTTGGCGGCGAGCTTGCCATCGCGCCCGGCGGCAACCTTCTCGAAATAGTCGGCAATCGGCTTTTCCGAAACCAGCACCGAGGCGTCATAGGCGGACAGCCCAAGCACATCGACCAGCCGCGCCTTCTTGTCGTCGGGCAGTTCAGGCAGGTCCTTGGCGAGCGCATCGACATAGGCCTGGTCGAACTCCAGCGGCAGAAGGTCGGGATCCGGGAAGTAGCGATAGTCGTGCGCTTCTTCCTTGGAGCGCATGGAGCGCGTCTCACCCTTGTTCGGGTCGAACAGGCGCGTCTCCTGGTCGATCTTGCCCCCGTCCTCGAGAATGGCGATCTGCCGGCGCGCCTCATATTCGATGGCCTGGCCGATGAAGCGGATCGAATTCATGTTCTTGATCTCGCAGCGCGTGCCAAACGCTCCGCCCGGACGGCGCACCGAGACGTTGACGTCGGCGCGCAGCGAGCCCTCGTCCATGTTGCCGTCGCAGGTGCCGAGATAGCGCATGATCGAGCGCAGCTTGGTGACATAGGCCTTGGCCTCATCGGCCGAGCGGATGTCGGGCTTGGAGACGATCTCCATCAACGCGACGCCGGAACGGTTGAGGTCGACATAGGACATGGTCGGGTGCTGATCGTGCATCGACTTGCCGGCATCCTGTTCCAGGTGCAGGCGCTCGATGCCGACCTCGATGTCCTCGAACTCGCCCTGGCGGTCTGGACCGACGGAGACGATCACCTTGCCCTCGCCGACGATCGGCTGCTTGAACTGCGAGATCTGATAGCCCTGTGGCAGGTCCGGATAGAAATAGTTCTTCCGGTCGAAGACCGACTTGTGGTTGATCGCCGCCTTCAAGCCCAACCCGGTGCGGATCGCCTGCTTGACGCATTCCTCGTTGATGACCGGCAGCATGCCGGGCATTGCCGCGTCGACTAGGCTGACATTGGCGTTGGGCGCGGCGCCAAAAGAGGTGGACGCGCCGGAGAAAAGCTTGGCCTGCGAGATCACTTGCGCATGCACTTCGAGCCCGATGATGATCTCCCAATCGCCCGTGGCGCCGGGGATCAGGCGTTTCGCGTCGGGGGTGCGGGTGTCGATGATGCTCATGATCTGCCGTCAGTTCCAGAATGAGTGCGCAGAATGTCCGCGCCTCGAAAGGGTATAAATCGTACCGCTTCGCTAGTGCAAACCGCACGGAGAGACAAGCGCAAAGCCATCTACTGGCGTTTTCCCGAGCGTTCGCCTAAGAAGCGTGCATCCCAATGGAGAGTGGATGTCCACTTACGCTCAGTCCCGGTGAAGCCCTGACCTCGGAAGCGAGGCAGGGCAGAAAAACCTGAAACCCCGTGCCGCGATGTCTCGCGGCGGCGGCTTTTGTTGTTTTTCCCGGGACTTTATCCAATGGACATTTCGCGCAGCGCATGACCCCGAAAATCGGAACCGATTTTCGGAAAGGATCATGCGCCAACCAAGAGTGCCACAGCGTCCTTTTGCGCGTCCAAGAGGACGCGCGGCGCTGTGGGGAACAGCGCATCCTGCACCTGCTCGCGCAGGGCGGGCGTATCGAAATCGAAAAGAACGAGAGCAGGAAGATCGCCTCAGTCCAGTGCCTGACCCGCGACGGCTGGCGCTATCCGGGCTTCGACCTGGAACTCTTTCGAAAACTGAGGCGCAAGAAAGCGGTTTCCTCGACGGATGGCGGACCTTACCGCATCACCCGGCGCGGGCTCCAACTCGTCCGCGCCGAACTCGACAACCGCTAATCCCCAATGCCGCCGGCCGAAAAACCGGCGGCATCTTTCGCACTCTAGGCTGTGGCGATGTAGGCCTTGATCTCCTCGGCCTCGCGCTCGACATCCTCGATGCGGCGCTTGACTACGTCGCCGATGGAGACGATGCCGTCGAGCAGGCCGTTTTTCTCAACCGGCAGATGGCGGAAGCGGCCCCTGGTCATGATCTCCATGACCTCGTTGACCGTGTGGTTTTCGTTGCAGATCTTGACCTTCGGCGTCATCGCCGAGCGCACGGCGATGTCGAGCGCGGCGGCGCCGTCCCTGGCCAGGACCTTGACGATGTCGCGCTCCGAGAGGATGCCGACGATCTTCCGGTCGCCATTGGTGATGACGAGCGCGCCGATCCTGTGCTCGGCCAGCATGCGAATGGCCTCGCTGAGTTTCTCATTGGGCCCGAGCGTGAACACGTCATGGCCCTTGCTTTCGAGAATTGCCTTAACCGTCATGGCGTCCTCCACTGCCTTTGACGCCGGCTCCCCGCCCGACCGGCTTTTTCAGCCCCTGCGCCCCTAGGAAGACACCGGGTGCTTAGGCAACATCGTGCGCCGTGATTGGTTGCTTTTCAAGTGCGCCTAAGGACTAGAGCGTTTCACCGTTTCACGGAAACGGCGAACCACTCCATGCCTTTGTTTTTACGCAATTCCGGACGGAAAACCGCTGCGCACTTTTTTCCTGGAATTGCTCTAAGCGGCAGCCAACGGACGGTCGAAGACACGCAATCCAAAGAAGCCGGCGATGAAGCCGCCAATATGGGCTTCCCAGGCGATCTGGCCATCGACGCCCGGCGCGAAGCCGAGCAGGCCGGTGGCCAGATTGATCACCATCCAGACGCCAAGGAAGGTCATGACGCCGCGCGTGCGCAACACGGTTGCGATCGGCAGCGGCTCGCCGGCGAAGGCCGCCCTGCCGGATGACCGGTCAATACGGAAACCATAGCGCGCGGCCGCGCCCATCATGCCGGAAATCGCCCCCGATGCACCGACGAGCGGCACCTCGTCATAGGGATGCAGCGCCCAGAACAGAACAACCGAAGCCAGCCCGGTCACCGTGTAGAATATGGCGAAACGCAGCGCGCCGAGACGATTGGCGAGCGGCGAGCCGAAGGCCGCGAGCCAGATCATGTTGATGGCAATGTGGGCTATGCCACCATGCATGAACGCATAGGTGAACGGACGCGTGAACAAGAACCAGTCGAAGCCATATTTGCCGGTGTAGAGCACAGGAATGAAGGCGCCGTCATAGAGCAGCGTCATCTGCTGCGTCTCGTTCAGCACATATTCCTGCAGCAGATAGACGACCGCGCAAATGGCGATCACCGCAAGCACGACCGGCGGCAAGTTGAACACCGGTTCGCGACGCCCGGGCTCGGGCGCCTCGTCCGGCTGCGGCTCGGCCTCAATAGGGCTTGTCGGTTCGCTCATGCGCCTTCGCAGGTCTGGGACTTGAGGTTTCGGCGAGCATGTAGATCACGCCCGTTCGAATCACAAACGGCTAATCGCCACAGCGTCCCAGCAGAAAAGGGGCGAATCAGAACAGGGTCGAATCAAAAAGATGGCCGTCCAGGTGTCCCCCTGAACGGCCGGTCGAGTCCCCTGCTCCCCGTAAACTCGTGACTGAAGTGCTGCCGATCGCTGCTGAAACGACCGTTTTGGAGTGGCTTTTGTGTGCCACGGGGCCTCGGCGGCGCGCAATGTAAACCATTCGTTAACCTTAACGTCCCCGAGGCGTGAACAAACGTTAACGATACTGGCACGCATCCTGCTCCGCACCGCATGAAGGTCATCGGAGGGCGCCCTGTCTGTTCGCCGATGGGACATCAAAAGACAGATTGTGCGGAGCGGAATGGAAATGAAAGAAAAAGGATCGATCGCGCTGTTCCAATATTGGAACCAGTTGCGTGATGGCCGCCTCGCCCCGAAGCGATCGGAAGTGGAACCGGCCGACATCAAGTCGCTTCTGGCCGACACCTTCATCCTCGAGCGCGACACGCGCGGCGAAGCGGTGTTCCGGCTGGCCGGCACGAGGCTCTGCGCCTATTACGGACGCGAGCTCAAGGGCTTCTCTTTCCCTTCGCTGTGGCGCGAGAAGGACCAGCGGCTGGTGTCGCGGTTGATGCAGGGCGTTTTCGATCAGAAATCGGTTCTGTTCATGACTTACGAGGGATTCAGCCGCAACGGCCGCTCCAACAAATTCGAGCTCCTGGCGCTGCCGTTGGACGGAGGCCACGAGAATCCGCGCTGCCTCGGCATCATCAGCGCCGCCGAAAAGCCATTCTGGCTCGGCGCGGACCCGCTCGCCGACGCGCTTATCGACACGATCCGGGTGATAGATCCCGACAAGGAACCGATGTTCCTGAAGAACCGGCCGGCGATCGAGGTTCCCTCTCTGGTTCCGTCTGAATTCGATCCCCCGGAAACCATTTCGGCGCTCGGCCGGGTGCGTCGCATCCGCCACCTCGTCGTCCTCGACGGCGGGCGTCACGAGTGAGCCTGGCCGCGCGGGATTTCCCCTTCGCGCGCAGTTAATTTTTCCGCGTCGCGCGAGCCGCCTGGCCTAGGCTTTTGCGGCCGATTTTTCCCGTTTGTTAACCTGCTTTGCTGTAGTTTTCCGGACGAAATTCCACGCATCGTCGCGCGGAATGCCAATGGGGTGTAGGCAGTCATGAGGTCAGCGGCGGTAGAATTTGCACCGTCACGAGCTGAGCGGCGCAATTTTCAGCGTGTCCGGGTCAAGATTTACGGGCGCTTCATGCTGGAAGACCGCACCGAGCATCCATGCCAGGTGATCGATATGTCACCGGGCAATGTCGCGCTGCGCACCGACCGCGTCGGCATGCCGGGCGAGAAGGTCATCGCCTATATCGACCATATCGGCCGTGTCGAGGGCATCGTGACGCGCACGTCGCCGGACGGTTTTGCCATGACCGTCATCGCTTCCGATCGCAAGAAGGACAAGCTTGCGGCGCAGCTCACCTGGCTTGCCAACAAGCATGAGCTGGACCTGCCCGAGGACCGTCGCCACGAGCGCGTGGCGCCGCGCAATCCGATGAGCGTCCTGCAACTCACTGACGGGCGCCAGTATCAGTGCCGCATCATCGACCTGTCGCTCTCGGGCGCCGCGATCGAGATCGACGTCAAGCCGGCGATCGGCATCCAGGTCATGCTTGGAACCATGCGCGGCCAGGTGGTGCGCCACTTCGAGGACGGCGTCGCCATCGAATTCGCCGTCATCCAGCGGCCGGAAACGCTCGACCAGGAATTCAACGCGCCGCGGTCCTGACGCAAGCCGCTGCAAAGCGAAACGAACCGGCCCTCGGCGGCCGGTTTTTTGTTGCCCGGTTTTCACCAGAAATAGGCCACGCGGCACTTACAAATCTTTACAAATCTGAACAGCCCAGGCCCGCGATAGTTCAAATTTTATGTTTATTCTACTGGCGTTTTATTCAATGTCTACTTCGGGTTTTTGCGTCAAATAAATCCCAACGTGGCACAGTCTCCTCAAACGGGGAGACTACAAGAATGAAAATGACGAGGGGCAAGCTGTTGCTCTTGGCAATGGCGATGCAGCTTTCCGCCTGGGGCACGGCAAGCGCAGAACCGGTTTTCATGCATACGGGTGGCCGCACCACCCAGCCGGTCGGTCACTATGATTTCTGTCAGCGCATTCCGGTCGAGTGCAGCGAGCGGACGCCGAAGGGGCCGCCGGTCGAGCTGACGCGCAAGCTGTGGGCGACGATCATCAACATCAACAATTCGGTCAACGCCCGCGTCAAGCCGCGCACCGATATGGAAATCTACGGTGTCGAGGAATACTGGGCCTATCCCGACAGTGGAGTTGGCGATTGCGAGGACTACGCGCTGGAGAAGCGCCGCGAGCTGATGGCCGCGGGTGTCCCGGCCGGCAATCTGTTGATGACGGTGGTTCGCCAGCCGAATGGCGACGGCCATGCCGTGCTGACCGTGCGCACCAGCCTCGGCGAGTTCATCCTCGACAATCTCGAGCCGAAAGTGCTCGCCTGGAACGATACGGTCTACACCTATCTCAAGCGCCAATCGACTGAGAATTCCGGCGTTTGGGTGACGATCAACGACGGCCGCGAGGACGCGGTCGCCAGCGTCCGCTAAGGCGCCGAAGCGATCGGGCACGTCGCGGCGACGCTGCGACGTGCCCAGGAAGAAAGCCCGGTCGAGTCCCCACCCTCCCCGTCCCCAACGACCGGGTTTTAGGAGCCGGCCCCTGTCCCCGGGGCCGGCTCCGCTGTTTCTTGCAGGGACCTGTCGAGGGTCAACGGATTGGCTTCGACCTACTGAAGCGCGATTGGCCCGCAGGCCTTCCGAACCGGAGCGGACGAGAGCAGTATGGGCCGTTCGTTACGGATGAAGGCCGTGCTGGAAGTCCCTGAGGATCGCTGCGAGCGCCATCGGCTTTTCAAGGCTATAGACGGCGCCTTCAAGGCCGGAGATTTCGCGGCCCTGGGCGTTGCGCTCGGCGGCTCAGCGCGCTGGTTCGACGAGCGGATGCCGTTCGAACTCGGCCTTGGGCATCCACTGGAATATGCGATCTACTGGAGCCCGGCCGCGTTCATCACCGCACTTCTCGATGCTGGCTCGAACCCGAATTACGAAGATCTGGCCGGCTTTCCTTCGATCATCGCGGCGTTGTCGACGGAACGGCCGGACCGGCTGGACGTCATCCATATCCTGCTCGAGCATAGCGCCGACCCGAACATGCGCGGCGTGAACGACTGGACGCCCCTGCATTACGCGGTATCCCGGCGTGACACCGAGGCGATCCGTCTCCTGCTGCTGGCGGGCGCGGACCCATCGCTGCGAACCCGCATCGACGACTATGAGACACCATTGGAATGCGCGGAAGAGGCCGGCTTCGAGGCCGGCGCCTTTCTGCTGCGTGAAGCGATGAACAGCCGCCGCGGATGACGCGCGGAGCGCGGCCGTCGTTATATCACCGTCAGCTTGGCCTTGAAGCGGTTGGCGTTGGCCACGTAGTGAGCGGCCGAGGCGCGCAGGCGCTGGACCGCCGCTTCATCCAGCGTCCTGATCACCTTGGCGGGTGAGCCGACGATCAGCGAATTGTCGGGAAAAACCTTGTTTTCCGTCACCAGCGCGCCGGCGCCGACGAGCGAGTTGTTGCCGATCCTGGCGCCGTTCAGAACGATGGCGCCCATGCCGATCAGGCTGTTGTCGCCGATCGTGCATCCATGCAGCAGAGCTCTATGACCGATCGTGCAGCCTTCGCCGATGGTCAGTGGAAAGCCCGGATCGGTGTGCATGATCGTATGTTCCTGCACATTGGTGTCGGCGCCGATCGTGATGCGCTCGCCATCGCCGCGGATGGCGACGCCGAACCAGAAGCCGACATTGCGGCCGATCCGGACATTGCCGATCAGCGTGGCATCGGGCGCGATCCAGTTCGTATCGGCGTCCTCGAACTCGGGCGCCTTCCCATCGATCGCATAGACCGGCATTTTTCGTCTCCGATTCGTCTCAACCAGCGAATTCGAAAGACCCTAAATTGGCGGTCGCCCAGGATGCAATGGCGATGAGCACGACGCCAAGCGCCAGAGCCCATGCGATGGCCGTGCAGCCGCAGGACAACAGCGCCATCGTGCCGATGCGGCCCTCGCGCCGGGCGGCCAAGGCTTCGTTGGTAAGCATGAACGGCCCGGCGCAGGCCGTTGCCGCGAGCGAGCGCAGGATATGGACGGGCGAAACATAGGGTTCGGCGAAAGCCAGGCGTCGTCCTGAGAAAAGCTCCATGGCCGATCCGGACAGGCCGGAGGCCGTGAGGCCAACCGCAAAAGCGTAAAGAACAAGCACAACGGCACCCATGTTTACCAACCGTTTACCATGAAAACGCACAGTCGTGCCAACGCGCTGCAAGAGCCATGCCGCGCAGGCTGTGCCGCCGAAGGACAGGTGGGCGGATCGGGAAAGAGCGATGAGAGACACAACGGCTGCCGCGAGCCCGGACTTCGAGGTCGTCGATTCGACCCTGATGAAGCGGGTCTTCTATATTTTCGCGGCTCTGGCGCTGCTTTCGGTGGCGATCAGCGTCGGCGGCAAATGGCTCGGGCGGTCGATCGCCATGGCGGGCTATTCGGATGACACCACGGTGCGCCAGATCGTCATGGGCAACAATCTGATCAGCGTGCCGGCAAACTTCATCCGCTTCGACCAGGCCAGGCGTGACGGCATCGCCTCGCGGCTCGATCTCTACCTGCGCTATCCCGAGATGGACGGCTACAGCACGGCCGCGCGCGACGACTTCAACCACACGACGACCAGGAAGATCATCTTCCTGTCGTTCGAACCGCGGATGATGTCGCGCGACATGAGCGGCCGCTTCGCACCGATCTACAGCGCCCTGATCGAAAAGCCGGGCACGCCCGGCCCAGGCGGCACGACGGTTTACGCCTTCACGGAAAAATCAGGCTATCTCAACGAGGTGCTGGCCGTCGCCGAACGTCCCGGCAGGGATCCGTTCGTCGCCCGCTGCCTGAGCGGTCCGAGCGCGGAGGAATCGCTGGCGCCCTGCGAGCGCGACATCCAGGTCGGCGACGATCTCAGCCTCACCTACCGCTTTCCGCGCGAGCTGCTGGCGAACTGGCCGGCGCTGGACGCGGCGATTGCCGCCAAGGTGGCGGGTATCCTGAAGACGGGACACTGAGGGCTGGCTCAACGCTTCTCCGCCTCGGGCGCCAAGACATTGTCTGGCATCGCGCTGACAAGGCGCGCTAAAGATCGAGCATGACGCCAGCCTATCTCGCCTTCGACCCGACCAGTCGCCGCCTGCGGCTCGACCCGCATGAGCCGGCCTTCGTGCAAAACCCTTACGAGGCCTACGCCTTCCTGCATGGCACTTCCAACGCCTTCCTTTGGGAAGACTACGGCTTCTGGTGCTTTGGCGGCTTCGACGATGTGAATCGGTTGCTGCGCGACCGCCGTTTCGGCCGGCAGAATCCGGCGGGGATTCCGGACAGCCGCGGCGTCGGCGACGATCGCTCGCATCTTGCGGCCTTCGACGCGATCGAGGCCAATTCCACGCTGGAGCTCGAGCCGCCGGTGCATACGCGGCTCAGAACGCTGGTCAACCGCGCCTTCGTCTCGCGCCAGGTCGAGTGGCTCAGACCACGCATCGAGGTGCTGGCCAACGAATTGATCGACCGCTTCGAGCCAGGAGGCGTCGACCTTTTGCCCGCTTATGCCTCGCCTTTGCCGATCACCATCATCGCCGAAATGCTTGGCGTGCCGGTCGAGATGGGGCCGCAATTGCTGGACTGGTCGCATCAGATGGTCGCCATGTACATGCATGGCCGCACGCGCGAAACGGAGGACATCGCCAACCGCGCCGCGCGCGATTTTGCTGCCTTTCTTCGCGGTTACGTCGCCGAGCGGCGCAAGACGCCGGGCGAAGACCTGCTGTCGCTCTTGATCGAAGCCCAGGACAACGGCCAGAAGCTGTCGGAAGACGAGCTGGTGTCCTCGGCGATCCTGCTCCTCAATGCCGGCCATGAAGCGACCGTGCACCAGACGGGCAATGCGGTGCGCTCGATCCTCGCGCAAGGCGGCGATCCGCGCCGCTTCTTCGAAACGCCGGAGAAAAACGGCGCGGCGGTCGAGGAATGCCTGCGATTTGATGCGCCCCTGCACATGTTTCTGCGCTATGCCTATGAAGAGATCGAAGTGTCGCCGGGCATCGTGGTCAAGCCGGGCGAGATGGTCGCGCTGCTGCTCGGCATGGCCAATCACGATCCCCTGGCCTTTGCCGAGCCGGATATCTTCAACTCAGCCCGCGCGGACCAAAAGAATGTCTCCTTCGGCGCCGGCATCCATTTCTGCATCGGCGCGCCGCTGGCCAGGCTTGAGTTGCAGGTCTCGCTGAAGACGCTGTTCGACCGGTTGCCGAATCTACGCCTGGCGGAGGCGCCGCGTTTCCGCGACAGCTATCATTTCCACGGGCTGGAGAGGCTGGCTGTCGACTACTGATGTCAGAGAGCGAGCAGAGGGCAACGTCACCAGCAAACCACGAAGTTTGGGATCTCCCCACTGAGCTGGTGGTTCACCCCCTAAACCAGACATATATTTGTAGCAGTATAAGACCCGCAAAAACCAGGGCAAGCGCCGGAAAGAACGCTACGCAGAGCCAAAAACTTATCGGGTGCATAGCCTTAAGATAGACTCTTCCCCTTGCAGGGTATATTCCTGTTTTAATTGCAGGATAGCCGACAGAAACAAAAAACCTGATCAGCCAAGCATCCAGAAGAGCCAGCACAACAAAAATACATATCTCTCTCATCTCGACACCTTGCACGGTGATCGGTTGCGGCAGATCGTCTAAAGTCGGATCACATATTCCTTGCGCGTCGTCTCGAGCACTTCCCAGCTGCCCTTGAAGCCCGGCCTCAGCACGAAGCTGTCGCCGGCCCGCACGGTGCGGGCCTCGCCGCCGTCCTCGGCGATCACCGAGACGCCGGACAGGATGTGGCAGAACTCCCATTCGTCGTAGGAGATACGCCATTTGCCCGGCGTCGCTTCCCAGATGCCGGCATAGAGGCCGCCGTCGCGTTCCTCGACGTTCCAGGTACAGAATTTCGGATCGCCCGAGATCACCCGGTCCGGGGCCGGCGCACCGGCCTCCGGCTCGACGCTGTCGACACTGACCGCAAGAAAGGCAGACATATCAGACCTTGCTTAACGCCTGCTCAAGATCGGCGACGATGTCGTTGACGTCCTCGATGCCGATCGACAGCCGCACAGTGTCCGGCCCGGCGCCAGCCTTGACCTTCTGCTCGTCGGAGAGCTGGCGGTGCGTCGTCGAGGCCGGATGGATGACCAGCGACTTGGTGTCGCCGACATTGGCCAAATGCGAGAACAGTTCCAGCGCCTCGACGAATTTGACACCGGCCTCGTAGCCGCCCTTGAGGCCGAAGGTGAAGACGGCACCCGCGCCCTGCGGCGAATATTTCTTCTGCAGCGCGTTGTTCTTGTCGCTCGGCAGTCCGGGATAGTTCACCCAGGCAACCTTGGGATGACTGGAGAGCCAGCCGGCGACGCTCGCTGCATTGTCGCAATGGCGCTGCATCCTGAGCGGCAGCGTCTCCAGGCCAGTCAGGATCAGGAAGGCGTTGAAGGGTGAGATCGCCGGGCCGAGATCGCGCAGGCCAAGCACGCGCGCGGCAATGGCGAAGGCGAAGTTGCCGAAGGTCTCGTGCAGGACGAGCCCGCCATATTCGGGCCGCGGCTCCGACAGCATCGGATATTTGCCCGACTTGGACCAGTCGAACGTGCCGCCGTCGACGATGACGCCACCGATCGAATTGCCGTGGCCGCCGATGAACTTGGTCAGCGAATGGACGACGATGTCGGCGCCATGCTCGATCGGCCGCACCAGATAGGGCGAAGCCAGCGTGTTGTCGACGATCAATGGCAGGCCATGCTTGCGGGCAATGTCGCCGATCTTCTCGATGTCGACGAAGACGCCGCCCGGATTGGCGAGACTTTCGATGAAGATCGCTTTGGTCCTGTCGTCGATCTGTTTCTCGAAGGTCGAGAGGTCGTTGACGTCGGCCCAGCGCACCTCCCAGCCATAATTCTTGAAGGCGTGGCCGAACTGGTTGATCGAACCGCCATAGAGCTTGTTGGCGGCGATGAAATTGTCGCCCGGCTGCATCAGGTTGTGGAAGACGATCACCTGCGCGGCATGGCCGGAGGCGACGGCAAGTGCGGCGGTGCCGCCTTCCAGGGCGGCGACGCGCTCCTCGAGCACCGCCTGCGTCGGGTTCATGATGCGGGTGTAGATGTTGCCGAAGGCCTTCAGCCCAAACAGCGAAGCAGCATGGTCGGCATCGTCGAAGACAAAGGAGGTGGTTTGATAGATTGGCGTGGCCCTGGCGCCGGTCGCCGGATCGGGCTTGGCGCCGGCATGAACGGCCAAGGTGTTGAAACCGGGCGTACGGGTCATCTAAGTCTTCCTCTCCTGATCTTCGAAAAAACGCCGGGCATTCTTGGCGAAGCCCGGGTTGGAATGCAAAGAAGAAAATACCTTTCGCGGCGCGATCTGCCGCGAACGCCCGAGAAAATCCGTTTCTTCCCGGAATAACTTTGCGCGCGCCGCTGGGCGCCTATTTCTGGCGCACGCCGAAGCTCTGAAACCCCTGACGCATCAAGGGTTTCTTCGACGACAGAACGCCGGAGTTGACGCCGGTCCAGCCGATCTCGCCGGACAGCTTGCCGTATTCGATCTTCGGGCAGCGGTTCATCACCACCCTGATGCCGGCCGCCTCGGCGCGGGTGGCGGCCTCGTCATGGCGCACGCCAAGCTGCATCCAGACGACCTTGGGCAACGGGTCGAGCTTCAGCACCTGGTCGATGATGCCGGGCACTGCCGAGGAAGCGCGAAAAATGTCGATCATGTCGACCGGCTGTGGCAGGTCGGCCAGGCTGGCATAGACAGTGCGGCCCAGGATCTCCTTGCCGGCATGGCCGGGGTTGATCGGGAACACCGAAAAACCTTTGGCCAATAGATATTTCAGCACGAAGTAGCTCGGCCGCACGTCGTTGGGCGACGCGCCGATCATGGCGATCGTCTTCACCGAGTTCAAAATGCCGGCGATGTAGGCGTTGTCGTAAGTGTCGTGATTCATGGTTCGTCCTCATACAGCGCTTCGGCGAGAAAGGCAGCCGGGTCGCTGCAGAAGTCACGCATCATGCGAAAATGGTCGGTGTCCTGAAAATCGATCTGGTCGAGGCCGAAGCGGCTGATGCGGAAGAGCCGCGCGTTCGGACAGGCCATCAGCAGCGGCGAGTGCGTCGCCATGATCACCTGCGCTGTGCCGGATTGCTCCATGCGTTGAAGCAATTTGAGCAGCTCGATCTGGCGCGTCGGCGACAGCGCGCTTTCGGGCTCGTCGAGGATGTAGATGCCTTGCCGGCGGCAGCGCTCCTCGAAGAAGCGGATGAAGCCTTCGCCATGCGACCAGGACAGAAAGTCGGGTGGCGGTGGCCTGAACGGATCTTCGAGCGCAACCTTATCGAGATAGCGCGCGACCGAGTAGAACGATTCAGCGCGGAAGAACCAGCCGGCTGTGACCTTCGGCAGCCAATGGCCGCGCAGCGTGTCCGCAAGCGCCGCGCCGCTTTTGTCGATGGCGATGGAATGATCTACCGGACGATACCCCTTGCCGCCGCCCGCCTCGTCATAGCCTGCCAATGCGCCGATCGCTTCCAGCAGGGTCGATTTGCCGGTGCCGTTCTCGCCGACGATGATGGTGATGGCCGAGGCGAATTCGAACTCGAATTCGCGGTCGCGAAAAATCGGCAGGTTCCAGGGATATTGGTCCCAAGCGGCAACCCGCGAGGGCTCAAGCAGGATGCGCTTGAGGTAGGGCGCTTTCAGCCGTGTCAGTTGCTTGCGGGCAGCCACGTCGAACCTTCAGCGATGGAATGGCGCGGCTCCATTCAAACCGGCTACTCGTCGGACCATTCCGGCTTGCGCTTGCCGATGAAGGCGCCGATGCCTTCCTCGGCGTCGCGCGCCAGCATGTTTTCCACCATCACGCGGCCGGTATAGGCATAGGCGTCGGCCAGCCCCATCTCGGCCTGGGCGTAGAAGGCTTCCTTGCCGGTCTTGACCACCAAAGGTGACTTGGAAGCAATGGTTTGGGCGTATTTGTTGACCACCTGGTTGAGATATTCGCGCGGCACGATGCGGTTGATCAGGCCGAATTCCTTGGCGGTCGCGGCGTCGATCGTCTCGCCGGTGAGCAGCATTTCCATCGCCTGCTTGCGCGAGACATTGCGCGACAGCGCCACCATGGGCGTCGAGCAGAACAGCCCGATATTGACGCCCGGCGTGCAGAAGGTGGCCTCGTGCGAGGCGATGGCGAGGTCGCAGCTCGCGACCAGTTGCAGACCGGCGGCGGTGGCGAGACCGTCGACCTCGGCGATGATCGGCTTCGGGTGGCGCACGATGGTCTGCATCAACATCGCACAGGCAGCGAAGGTTCTTTCGAAGAACGCTTTGCCGCGATCCGCTTCGGCGCGGTGCGCCGTCATCTCCTTGAGGTCATGACCGGCGCAGAACACTTTTCCCGACGCCGCAAGGATGATGACGCGCACGGATTTGTCGGCCTTCACGCGATCGAACTCTGCCTGCAGCGCCGCCATCGTCGCCAGCGAGAGCGCATTGGCCGGCGGGCTGGCGAGCGTGAGGCGCAGGATGCCCTTGTCCTGGCTGACAAGAATGGGGCCGTCGGCGACGGCGGGCTTGATGGCAACAACTTCAGCCATGTCCAACCTTTCGGGTCAGCGCTCTCGGCGCATGGAGCAACAGAACTAGCACGCTGCTGGTTGAAGAACAGCCGCGAGGCGTGTTTTCTCCGTCGCACCGTTTGGTCCAGGCCTATCGCCCGGAGCTTGCCATCTCATATAGGACGACGCCCATGCCCGCCCAAAGCGATCTGAAGCCAATGCTCAATGCGGCCGAAGTCAATGCGCTGATGGCAAGCGTCTATCCGCAGCTCAACGACAGTTTCACCTCCTATGAGGCGATCGACGTATTTCCCGGCGGCTGCACGGTTCGGCTCAACGCCGACGAACGGCATCTGCGTCCCGGCGGCACGGTGTCCGGTCCGTCGCTGTTCACGCTGGCCGACATCGGCGGCTATGTCTGCGTGCTCAGCCACGCCGGACCGGACGCGCTGTCGGTGACCGTCAATCTCGACATCAACTTCATGCGCAAGGCCGAAGCCGGTCCAATCGACGGCCATTGCCGGATCCTGAAGCTCGGCAAGAGCCTGATGGTATTCGACATCGACATCGTGGCGGGCCCGGATGGGCACACAGTGGCGTATGCCACGGGGACCTACTCGATCCCGAGGAAGCGAATAAACGGCAAGCCCACCTGACGTATTGCCGGAACTCCCAGTCGATACGTTCGTTCTGCGGCATGCCCGATGTTACAACCTACCTTGCCTTTGTCGGCGCCGTGCTCGCCTATCAGCTTTCCGGTGTCGGTCCCGACATGATGCTGGTGATCAGCCGCGGCGTCGGGCAAGGCTGGCGCCATGCCTTGGCCACTGCAGCGGGCTGCGTATCGTCCGGCGTCGTCCAAATTCCATTGCTGGCAATGGGGCTTGCCTCGCTGGTCACATCCTCCCCAACTCTTTACAGCTTCCTTCAGATCATCGGCGCCACCTATCTGATCGCCATCGGGATCAAATTCCTGTTGGCGCGCCGACTGGGCGAGGGTGGCGGCGCGTCTACCCTTGCCAACACCAGCAGCATCCCGGCCGCTTTCCGGCAAGGCATGATTTGCAATCTCACCAATCCGACGACGCTCGCTTTCATGCTGGCGGTGCTGCCGCAATTCGTTCATCCCTGGAGCGGTTCGCCTGCGCTGCAGTTCATCATTCTCGGCGCGACCATGAAAATAACCGGACTGGTTATTCTCAGCGCTGTCGCGTTGACCTCCGGCGCGGTCGGCGGCTGGCTGGCGCGCCGAGGCGCGTTCCTCGTTTGGCAGGAAAGGCTATCAGGAGCCTTGATGGTCGCTATCGGCGTCAGGCTCTTCCTGGCCGCTGTGATCGGGCGGCGGTGAACAAGAGGAAGCTGTCGGATACGCGGTAAAATAATACCGCTTCTGTTAGGCATTGAATTTAAATAGCTTTTCGCGATCGAAGGCCGGGGTCGGCACTTGACGCGTCAGGTGCCCTCGCCTATAAGCCCACCCGAAGCAGCGGCCCGCAACGGCCGCCGTTTTGTTATTTGGCAGAGGCTTCGGCTTTCCGTCAATCCAAGCAACAAAAAACGCCTTCTCTTGTCCCCCGGGGACGGGAAAGGTCAACCTGAGAGCAAAACCATGGCTACCTTTTCGCAGAAGCCTGCGGATGTGGTGAAGAAGTGGGTGCTGATCGACGCCGAAGGTCTCGTCGTCGGTCGTCTGGCCACCGTCATCGCCAACCATCTGCGCGGCAAGCACAAGCCAACCTTCACCCCGCATGTCGATGATGGCGACAACGTCATCGTCATCAATGCCGACAAGGTGGTGTTCACCGGCAAGAAGTACACCGACAAGGTCTATTACTGGCACACCGGCCATCCCGGCGGCATCAAGGAGCGCACCGCGCGCCAGCTGCTCGAGGGCCGCTTCCCCGAGCGCGTCGTCGAGAAGGCCGTCGAGCGCATGATCCCGCGCGGCCCGCTTGGCCGCCGCCAGATGAAGAATCTCCGCGTCTATGCCGGCGCCGAGCATCCGCACACCGCCCAGCAGCCCGTCACGCTCGACGTGGCCCAGCTGAACTCCAAGAACAAGAGGGCTTCGTAATGGCTGAGCTTTCCTCGCTCGCAGAACTCGGCACCGTCGCCGCGCAGCCGGCCGCGCCCGTGCATGTCCAGAAGCTCGATAAGTCGGGCCGCGCCTATGCCACCGGCAAGCGCAAGAACGCCATCGCGCGCGTCTGGGTGAAGCCGGGCTCCGGCAAGATCACCGTCAACGACAAGGAATTCGCGAGCTACTTCGCGCGTCCGGTGCTGCAGATGATCCTCAACCAGCCGATCGTCGCGGCCAACCGCGCCGGCCAGTATGACATCGTCGCCACCGTCATCGGCGGCGGCCTTTCCGGCCAGGCCGGTGCCGTGCGTCACGGCATCTCCAAGGCGCTGACCTACTATGAGCCGGGCCTGCGCTCGGTGCTCAAGAAGGGCGGCTTCCTGACCCGCGACAGCCGCGTGGTCGAGCGCAAGAAGTACGGCAAGGCGAAGGCCCGCCGCAGCTTCCAGTTCTCCAAGCGCTAAGCGTTACGGATTCAAGCACTTCGAAAAGGCCGCCTCCGGGCGGCCTTTTTTGTTTTCCGCTACCAGTGCCCGGCCGGCGTCTTGATGTAGTCGATGAAGGCACGCAGCGGCGCCGGCACCAAGCGGCGCCCGGGATAGTAGAGAAACGGCCCGGAAAATTCCTGCCACCACGGCTCCAGCACGGGTTCCAGCGCGCCGCTCTCGAAATGCGGACGTACCCAGTCCTCGAACAGCCAGAGAATGCCGACGCCGGCAATCGCCGCATCGATAGCGAGATCGACGCCTCCACCGATGCTGACGAGCAATGGGCCCGTGGTATCGACCCGCACCACCTCGCCATCCCGCTCGAACTCCCAGGGCGTCATGACCCCGCTCGGGAAGCGGCCGCGCACGCAGGCATGGCCAAGCAGGTCACGGGGATGCTGCGGCCGACCGTGCCGGTCGAGGTAGGCCGGCGAGGCGGAGGTGGTGAAGCGCTGCGTGCGCGGCCCGATCGGCACGGCGATCATGTCCTGCTCCAGCCGCTCGTCATAGCGGATGCCGGCATCGCAGCCAGCCACCAGCAGATCGATGAGGTTCTCCTCCGCAATCACCTCCAGGCGAATGGCAGGATAGGCCGCCAGAAACCCCGGAACGATTCTTGGCAGCACCAGCCGCGAGGCGCTTATCGGCACGTTGAGCCGCAAGGTTCCGGCGGGCCGGTCGCGAAAGCCGTTCACCACGTCGAGCGCTGCCTCGACTTCGCCAAGCGCCGGGCCGAGCCGCGCCAGCAGGCCGGCACCAGCCTCGGTCAAAGCGACGCTGCGCGTGGTGCGGTTGAAGAGCCTGACACCAAGCTGGGTTTCCAGTCGGCGGATGGCTTCGCTGAGCGCGGACGCGCTGCCCGCGGTGGCGCGAGCGCCTTCGCGAAAGCCGCCGGCACGCGCCACGGCCATGAACGCCTGAAGATCGTTGAGATCAGCCATTGTTCCGCAATCCGTACAAGTTGTTTCGGTTATATCCGGTTATCGGGACAGCGGCCATGCTCTATCTCCGTCGTCGACAGCGAAGGAGAACCACGATGTCCAGCGTAAACAAATCCCGCACCTATAAACTCGGCGACCGTGCGGTCCGCCGCCTCGGCTACGGCGCCATGCAGCTCGCAGGCAAAGGCGTGTTCGGTCCGCCGAAAGATCATGACGCGGCCATCGCCGTGCTGCGCGAGGCAATTGCGCAAGGCGTGAATCACATCGACACCAGCGATTATTACGGTCCGTACGTCACCAACAGGCTGATCCGCGAGGCGCTGGCGCCCTACCCCGACGACCTCACCATCGTCACCAAGATCGGCGCCCGCCGTGGCGAAGACGCCTCTTGGCTGTCGGCCTTCTCAGCCGACGAGCTCGAACGGGCCGTGCACGACAATCTCCGCAATCTCGGTCTTGAGGTGATGGACGTCGTCAATCTGCGCATCATGTTCGGGGTGCATGGTCCAGCCGAAGGTTCCATCGAGGCGCAGGTCACCAAGCTTGCCGAGCTGCAGCGCAAAGGCCTGGTGCGCCATATCGGCTTGAGCAACGTCACCCGCGCGCAGATCGCGGAAGGTCGCAAGATCTGCGACATCGTATGCGTGCAGAACCAGTACAACCTGGCGCACCGCGACGATGACGCGCTGATCGATGAGCTGGCTCGCGACGGCATCGCCTATGTGCCGTTCTTCCCGCTCGGCGGATTCAGCCCGTTGCAATCCTCGACGCTGTCCGGCGTGGCCGACCGGCTCGGCGGGACGCCGATGCAGGTGGCGCTGGCGTGGCTGCTGCAGCGTTCGCCGAATATCCTTTTGATACCGGGCACCTCCTCGGTCGCGCATCTGCGGGAGAATCTGGCTGCTGCGGAGCTGAAGCTGTCGGCTGATGTGTTGAGCGAGCTCGATGGCGCGGCGAAAGCTGCGTAAGCCGCGATTAGCTAATCTCCCCCCTTCTGGGGTAGATGGCCGGCAGGCCAGAGGGGGCGCGAAGGAACGCCGGCGCCACCAGGACAAGGTTCCTCGCCCCCATGAAATGGGGGAGAGGTGGCTCGGCGAAGCCGAGACGGAGAGGGGGAGCGCCCTACGAAGGCCCCTCTCCGTCCGCTTCGCGGACACCTCTCCCCGCCTCTGGCGGGGCGAGGAACCCAAGCTTCACCAGGTCGGCGGGACAGCGCCCCCCTCTGCCCTGCCGGGCATCTCCCCCACGAGGGGGGAGATTGGCAGCTTCCGCGCCGCGCTTTAGTTGATGCTCGCCGTATGCGCCGGCTCGGCCTGCCTGATGTCCGTCGTATAAGGCACCCTATAACCGTTCGCCGCCAGCCACTCGATCGCCGCTTTCGGCTCGTCGGTCTGGATGATCGTTGCGCCGCGGTCGACCCAGAAACCCCAGGCTTCGCGTGGCAGGCCGGCGGCGACGGCAAGTTCGTCGCCACGGCCGCCGGCGAGGAAGCCGCCCGGCTTGTGCACGATGGCGTAGGTGTCGGCCCAAAAGTGCCAGTCGCCGCGGACCGCTTCCGCCCGCATATGGTTGCTGAACAGCGGCCCGCCAGAGGCGGTCAGCGCCTCGGCGCCGTTGCGCCAGTTGATCAATTCGATGGCGCGCGGCGCGAACGCCTTGTCGACCTCATCGGCGAAGGCGGCGTCATGCACGGCGTCGTCGGCGAGGATCGGCATGAACTGGAAACCGCCGCCTGCGCTGGCAAGCGCGGCACTGGCGGCATCGATGCGCTGCCGGTTCCAGAGGTTCTCCTTGACGATCACCTGGTCGGCCATGCCGAGGTCGCGCGCCTCCGCGACCATGCCCGGCAGGTCGGTCACCTCCAGCTTGTTGTCGAGGTTGACCAGGATCCTGTCCCTGGTCGTCAGCAGCATCTCGCGCAGCGTCGACACCGTCTCGTTGGTGACGGCGCCCGTGCCCTCGATGACCAGCCGGCATTTCTTCAGCTCGGCCAGCGTGTAGTTCACGACCTCCCCCTTGCAGGTGGTGGTGCGGTCGAGCCAGCTGTCATGCATGATGACGAACTCGCCGTCCTTCGCGCGCCGGACATCGACCTCGACGATCTCGGCGCCGATCGCGATCGACCCTTCGACCGCAGCCAACGAGTTCTCGGCGTAAAGCGTCTTGCCGGCCTGCATGCTGCCGGCGCGGTGCGCGGCGATCATCACATGATCGCGCCATTGGTTGGCGTGCTCGAAGCGATCGAGGATTTGGGCGGCGCGCGTCTCGCCGGCTAGACTTTGGTTAGGAATTGCACCAAGCGCGGCGGACAGAAAAAGGCTCAGCCAGAGTGTTCGCATCGGGGAATCGCTCCGTTCCGGATCGGGACCCGGTTAGGCGATGCCCATGACAGGGCGGTGAACGAAGCCGGCTAGCTGTTTCGTTGTTTGGCGCAATTCCGGACGGAAAACCGCTTCACACTTTCCTGGAATTGCTTGGTCAAATCCTCTTGGAGAGGCGCCGAAACCAGGCAAGCGCCGGCATTTCGACGAAGCGCCAGGTGAACCACGACGCGACGACGACGGCGATCAACATCGCGATCAAAGCTGCAAAACCGATCAAGGGCGAGCCGGCGCCAAAGCCGGTCGCATGCTCACCCCGCAGCATCAGGTCGCCAACGATGCCGAGCCCGAGCTTGCGGTCGACAAGGCCGCCGGCATTGATCAGGCGCGCCTGGACGAAGATGTGGACCATGTAGATCGAATAGGAGAGCGAGCCGAGCAGCAGCATCGGCCGGCTGCGCAAAACCGAGCTGATCCAGCCGCCCTCATGGGCGAAAAGATGAAGCGCCAGGGCGAAGACGATCGGCGCCGCAATGCCGATGTCGTTGGTGCCGGCAATGGAGACAAACAGCGCGATCCCCAGGATCATCGCAAACTCGGCCAAGGTCCAGGCGACGCGCCCTGCCCCGCCGCCAAGCGCCTGTCGCGCCTCTGCAATGGAATCGTGCTGAAACCAGGCAAGCAAAGCGCCGAGCGAGAAGCCGTAAAGGCAGCGGATGAAACCGAAGTCGAAGGACACGTCCATATGACGCGTCGAGACCGCCACCAGGAAAAGCGGCGCCGTCACCGCGGCGGCGACCAACCATATCCAGGCGCGCTGGCCGGCTGCGAAGACGACGGCGGCAAAAAGCAGATAGGTGAAGAACTCGGCCGAAATACTCCAGCTCGGCGCGTTCCAGCTCAGATGATCCTCGACGCCCATGCCTTGCAGAAGGAAGAGGTTGGCGACGAGGCTTTTCAGGTCGAAACCGGCGGTGAAGGGCGCCGGGCCCGTTCCGTGCAGCGCGGGCAGGACGAACCGCAGCGCCTCGAAGCCGGCGAAAGCGGCAAGCATCAGGAGATGCAGCGGATAGATGCGGCCGAAGCGCACGAGCGCGAACCGAGCGAGGTCGTCCTGCCCGTTCAGGCGGCTGCCATAGGCGCTGGCGATGACGAAGCCGGAGAGCACGAAGAAGAAATCGACGAACAGATAGGAGCCGCCGACAAACGCGCTTTGCGAAATCATCGAGGTCGTCGGGAAGTGGAACAGCGCCACCAGCAGCGCGGAGATGCCGCGCCAGGAATCCAGCACCAGAAAGCGCTCGCCGGCAGCCGTGCCGGCACGGGTCGCCGCTGGTGCGGGCACAAGATTGAGCAGAGCCGTCTCAGCCATAATGATACAGATCCTGTGTTGCCGTGGCACTCGCCGAGCGCCGCTTCCTTTCCGCAAGCTGTGACTGGCATGTTGCGTGCCGGTTCTGTAGTTGTGGCTGCCCCGATGCGAACCGAGGATCCGTAATGGCGAACCAAGAGATCGACCACGCCTTCACCGCCCGCTCCAAGACGGGCGCGTCGTTCGAGCCGACCTATGCCGGCGCGCTGTCGTTCATGCGGCGCAAATACACGAAGGACGTGAAGGGCGCTGACGCCGTTGTATGGGGCATTCCTTTCGACGCCGCAGTCACCAACCGGCCGGGCGCGCGCTTCGGGCCGCAGGCGATCCGGCGCGCCTCGGCGATCCTCGACAACGATCCGCAATATCCGTTCTCGCGCGATCTGTTCGAGCACCTCTCGGTGGTGGACTACGGCGATTGCCTGCTCGACAGCGGCAACCACCAGAAGACGCCCGGCACGATCGAGCGCGAGGCGGCCAAGATCCTGAAATCAGGCGCGTTCCTTTTGACGCTCGGCGGCGACCATTTCGTCACCTGGCCGCTGCTCAAGGCGCATGCCGCGATCCACGGGCCGCTGGCGATGGTGCAGTTCGACGCGCATCAGGACACCTGGCCGGATGACGGCAAGCGCATCGACCACGGCTCCTTCGTCGCCCGCGCGGTGAATGAAGGCATCATCGACCCCGATCGCTCGATCCAGATCGGCATCCGCACCCATGCGCCGGATACGTTCGGCATAAAAATCCTCTACGGCCATGAGGTCGAGGAGATGCGCGCCTCCGATATCGCCTATGCGATCGTCGACCGCACCGGCGGCAAGAAGACCTACCTCACATTCGACATCGACTGCCTCGATCCGGCCTTCGCGCCAGGCACCGGCACGCCGGTGGCAGGTGGCCCGTCATCGGCCAAGATGCTGTCGACGCTGCGTCAGCTCGGCCAGGTCGATGTCGTCGGCGCCGACATCGTCGAGGTTGCGCCGGCCTATGATCATGCCGATATAACGGCGATCGCCGGATCGATCATAGCCATGCACTATCTTGGCCTGTTGGCGGAACGAAAGGCACGGGCGGAAGAGTTGAACAACGGCAATCATGCCGCGCTAAATCATGCTCACGGCATATGATATTGGAATCGCAGGGAATTTTGCAAGCGATGAAACCGAAAATCTTCATTGACGGCGAACACGGCACGACGGGTCTGCAGATCAGGGCGCTGCTGGCCGATCGCGGCGACCTGGAGATCATCTCCATCCCGACCGAGCGCCGCAAGGAGGCCGCCGCCCGCGCCGAATTCCTCAACGCGGCCGACGTCGCGATCCTTTGCCTGCCGGATGCGGCCGCGAAGGAAAGCGTGTCGCTGATCACGAACGACACGACCAAGGTGATCGACGCGTCGACCGCGCATCGCGTCGCCGAGGGCTGGGAATATGGCTTCGCCGAAATGGACAAGGACCAGGCGAAGAAGATCGCCAGCGCGAAGCGCATCGCCAATCCGGGCTGCTGGCCGCAAGGGCCGATCGCGACGCTGCGGCCGCTGGTCTCCGCCGGCCTGTTGCCGGCCGATTTTCCGGTCACCGTCAACGGCATTTCCGGCTATTCCGGCGGCGGGCGGCCGATGATCGAGGACTATGTCGGGAAGGGTGAGGACGCGCCCGAGTTCCTGCCCTACGGGCTGACGCTGCAGCACAAGCATGTGCCGGAGCTCCGCGCCTATGCGAAGCTATCGCACGACCCGATCATGCAGCCGGCGGTGGGTAATTTCGCGCAGGGTATGATCACGGTGGTGCCGCTGCAGCTCGGCGGTCTCGACCGCGTGCCGACCGGCGCCGAACTCCACGCGGCGATCGCCGACCATTATGCGTCGATCGACGGCGGCGTGGTCGAGGTCGCGCCCTACACTCATATGGAGCGGATCCCGGAGATCGATCCCGAGATCTATAACGGCACCAACCGGATGAAGGTCTATGTGTTCGCCAATGATGAGCGGGCGCAGGCATTGCTGATGGCCGTCTACGACAATCTCGGCAAGGGCGCGTCGGGTGCTGCGGTGCAGAACCTCGACCTGATGCTCGGCATAAAGCACTGAGCGACGATGCAGGCATTTCCCGAGCGCTGGAAGGTCAGCGCTCCCGAACTCATTGCAGAGACCTTTTCCAGCCGGATCTGGAAGGTCGCGCGGGATGACGGCTCGGTTGCCATCGTCAAGGACCTGAAACCCTTCGACGACGTCGCGGACGAGTTGCGCGGCGAGCATTATCTCGGCTGGCGGCGCGGCGAAGGCGCGGTGCTGCTGCTTGGCCGCGACGGCAATCGCATGCTGCTCGAATATGCCGGCGACAGGGCTGCTCTCGCAGCATCTCGTCGAGCATGGCGACGATGCGGCCACCGCGATCGCGGCCGATGTGATGGCAAGATTGCTGTCGCCGTCCAAGCACACGCCTCCGCCCGACCTGCAGCCATTGCGGGAGCGGTATGTCAGCTTGTTCAAGGTGGCCAATGCCGACCGGGTCGCCGGACGAGCCAGCCTCTATGTCCACGCCGCAGACATCGCCGAGCGGTTGCTTGCCGATCCGCATGAGATCAAGCCGGTGCATGGCGACCTGCATCACGACAACATCCTCTTCGGCCCGCGCGGCTGGCTTGCGATCGACCCCAAGGGGGTCATCGGCGACCCCGGCTTCGATGCGGCCAACATGTTCTACAATCCACTCGACCGCGACGATCTCTGCCTCAATCCGCGCCGGATCGCGCATATGGCCGACATATTCCGAAAGACACTCGGGCAGTCGCCACGAGCCGTCCTCGACCATGCGATCGCTTATGGCTGCCTGTCCGCCGCATGGCATCGCGAGGACAAGAACGCGGTTGACGAGAACCGGGAATTGACCATCGCCGAGGCTGTTCGGAGGGTTCGGCTACAATTTTGATCGCCGGCCGTCAGCTTCTGACGCTTATCTCCGTCGGCAGCGGATAGGCGCCCTTGGTGCCGCGCCAATGCGCGGTGGCGAAGCCGAGCAGGACCAGCGCGATCGCCTGATGCGTCAATGCCATGTGCAGCGGCACCTGCGTCAGCAGCGTGCCGATGCCGATCGAGGCCTGGACGACCACCAGCGCGAAGAGAAGCGTGGCCCGTCGGGCATGGGTGGTGCCAGGCTGGCGCCGCCACGTGGCGATCATATGCCAGAGCGCCACGAGAAAGACCGTATAGGCGCCCAGCCGGTGGACGAACTGCACCGTCTTCGGATTTTCAAAGAAATTCACCCAGGCGGGCTTCAGGAGAAGCAGATCGGACGGGATCAACTTACCGTCCATCAGCGGCCATGTGTTGTAGGAAAGACCGGCGTGAAGGCCGGCGACCAACCCGCCGAGATAGATCTGGATCAGCGTCAGGAACACGATGAAGCCGGCGAGCCGCTGCGTCGAGCGGTTGGCGGCAGGCTCCGAATGCGGCGCCAGGCCTCGCGCGACCGCCATGGTGGCGGTGAAGATCAGCGCGGCAAGCGTCAGATGCGTCGCCAGCCGGTACTGGCTGACCGAAACGCGGTCGACAAGGCCGGAAGCCACCATCCACCAGCCGATGGCGCCTTGCAGTCCGCCGAGCGCCAGGATGCCGGTGAGTTTTAGTCCAAGGCCTCGTTCGATGCGTCGCGTCGCCCAGAAGAACAGCAGCGGCAGGGCAAAGACCACGCCGACGCTACGCGCCAGGATGCGGTGCGCCCACTCCCACCAGAAGATCGACTTGAACTCCTGAAGGCTCATGCCCTTGTTGATCTCGGTATATTGCGGGATCTGTTGGTAGCGCTGGAACTCTTCCTGCCATTCGGCGTCGTTGAGCGGCGGGATGACGCCATGGATCGGCTTCCACTCGGTGATCGACAGTCCCGAGCCGGTGAGACGCGTGGAACCACCGACCAGCACCAGCGCGAACAGAACGAGCACCACGACGTAGAGCCAGCCGCGCACCAAAGCGCGGTTACGGAGGTCGCGGTCGCGTGCGGCATAGGGTGCCGTGGCGGTGATGGCAGCCATGGACGTTTTCCGGCAATTGAAACGCTGGAGTGGTGGACCAAGGCTCGCGCCGTGGCAAGGCTGGACAGCGCGGCACGCCGTCGCGCCGGGCCGCGGTGGTTGCACGCGCACGCCATTCAGCCTAAGCGAGACGGGTCAACGAGACCGCGACATGCCCATTCGCCTGAAAAAGCTGATCGGAACCATCCTGCTTGTGGCGCTGGTCATCATCTATGCGCTGATCGCCTCCGCGGTCGCGGTCACAAGGCTCGCCGAATACGGGCCCACGGCGCATCTCCTGTTCTTCCTGCTCAGCGGGTTTCTCTGGGTTCTGCCGGCCATGGCCATCATCAAATGGCTGATCATCGAGCCGCGTCCGAAGGGCTGATCCTCACTGTCGCCAGCGGCGCCGGTTGGTTTAGATGGTCACGACCATCTTGCCGGCATTGGCGAGCGGCGTGGTGATGCCGGACAGCATCGTTTGGATATGCGCCACGCTCTGATAGCGACCGTTGACGGAGATGCGCGGCAGCGCGTGCAGGAAACCGGCATGCTCGGCCCTTAGCACGCCGTGCCGCGTGGTCACCGCCGAAACGTAGCCCGCATCGCGGGCAAAACCCACTTCGCGGCAGCCGACAGCGCTGGCATAGCCGTAAGGGTAAGCGAAATGACGCGGCTCCTCGCCGAGCCTTTCTTCAAGGATACGGCGCACGTCGCCGATCTCATGGCGCGCATCGGCTTCGGACAGCCGCTTCAAATTTCGATGATTGACCGTGTGCGCGCCGATGGTCACCAGCGGGTGTGCGGCCACGGCACGGAGCTCATCCCAATTCATCAAGGTGCATGGGCGGCCTGTGCTGAATTCATAGCCGTTCGATCGGGCAAGCTCGCGCAATGCCGCACCCTGCTCCTCCTCGGGCACTTCCACGGTCAGCCAAGCGTTCAGCCGCGCGACGGCCTGGATCTTCCTGCCCCGTGTCGAGCAATCGATCACCCTCGGCTTGCCCGCCATCGTCAGCGTCAGGCGCGAGCTGGTGTCGACGATGTCCTCGATGACGTCCCACCAGAGATCGACGGCGCCGTCGATCAGGCCGGGGGCGACGTAGATGGTGATTGGCGCGACATGCTTTTCCAGCACCGGAAGCGCCTCGGTCATGTTGTCGCGATAGGCGTCGTCGGCGGTGATGGTGGCGAACTGGCCGCCTTTCCCACCCATCTTGATGCGCTCGATCGCTTCATCAAGCGAAACAAAGGCATAACCCCTTCCCTTCATGTCGGCGATCAGCCTGTCGAGGAAGGCGGGAGCGATGTTCAGATGGCGATTGACGCTGTTCGGCTTCTCCGGCGCCGCGGTGACGCGGTGCAGCATCAGGATGGCGCCGATGCCGCCGACAAACGGCCGCGCCAGGGGCGCCAGACCGGAGTAGCGGGCAAGGTTCAACGCCAGTTTCCGGATTGCCTCGCCCCCGTCGATCATTCCTTCACCTTTTGCGCCTAGGCTCAACCAAGCACGACATTCGCCTATGCGAACCCCCAAGTCGGAACCAATACGTCTTAAGGATTGAGGGATGGTTGACGCCGCCGCGTCATTTGACGGCAACCGGGTCGCGGCCAACGAGATTTCCGCGCGCTCCATGCGAGCCGATCAGGGTCGATGGACCACTGCCGCAAGCGACGGCGCCGGCCTTGCCGATTACGCTCAATTCTGCGCCTCGGCTCTGTTCGCGCCGGCGCAAAGCGCATCCTGGGTGAACAACTGGGCAGCCGCGACAGGCGCCGACATGGTTGTCGCGACGCTTGTCTGCGACGGCCGCCCGGCGCTATCGCTGGCGCTGGAAGTCGTGCGACGCGGCCCGTTCAAGGTCGCCCGTTTCGCCGGCGGGCGTCACGCCAACGGCAATTTCCCCGCCGTCGATCCACGTTTCCTGTCGACAATCGACGGCACGGCGATCCGCTCGATGTTGAAGGCGATCGCCAGGGCGCGCCGGGACATCGACCTGATCTCGCTGGAAAGGCTGCTGCCTGACCTCGATGGTGTCGCCAACCCGGTCGCAGCGCTGCCCAGCTTCCCCAGTCCGAACCTTGCGCTCGCCGTCGACCTCGACGGCGGGTTCGACGCGCTGCTGTCGCGCGCGAGCGGCAAGCGCAAGCGCAAGAAGCACCGCTCGCAGACGCGCAAGTTCGAGGCAGTCGGAACCTTCCGCCGCATCGAGGCCGGCAGCCGCGAGGAGGTCGACAGGCTGCTCGACGCCTTCCTCAAGATGAAGGAAGCGCGTTTCGCCAAGATGGGCATCGCCAATGTCTTCGGCGACAGGCAGGTGCGCGACTTCTTCCGGGCGCTGTTTACCGATGCGCTGGCTGAGGAAAAGCCCCCTTTCCTGCTGCACGGCTTGGAGGTGGCGGGAAAGCTGCGCGCGGTGACCGGCTCCAGCCGGTCCGGCAAGCGGCTGATCTGCGAGTTCGGCGCCATCGCCGAGGATGATCTTGCCTTCACCAGCCCCGGCGACTTCCTGTTCTTCGATAACATCCAGGAAGCCTGCGAGCAGGGTTTCGAAGTCTACGACTTCTCCGTCGGCGACGAGCCTTACAAGCGGCTCTGGTGCGATATCGAGGTTCAGCATTTCGAGGTGCTCGCGCCGCTGACGCTGAAGGGCCGCGCGCTGGCGACGGGGCTGCGGCAAGGCGCGCGGGCGAAGGCCTTCATCAAGAACAATCCGACGATCTGGAGGGTGACCAAGATGCTGCGCCGCAAGGCTGCCGGACAGGCAGCGCCTGCCGCAGCCGAGGACGACAGCTAGGCCAGGTGAGAGTCGCTAGCTACGCCGCCTGAACGATCTCGACCAGTTCAACGTCGAATACCAGGTCCTTTCCGGCCAACGGATGATTGCCGTCAAGCTTGACGCTGGCATCGTCGACGCCGATGACCGTCACTTGCATGGGACGTCCCTCGCGGGTGCGAGCCTGCAATCGGGTCCCAACATCGATGTTGATGTTTGCCGGGACGGCGGCGCGGTCGATGGTTACGACCGCCTCGGGGCGATGAAGACCATAAGCGGCGTCAGCGGGAACTGTGACGGTGCTTTTCGTGCCGACCTCCATGCCCTCCACATGGGTTTCGAGACCAGGAATTACCTGTCCTTCACCCAGTGTAAACTGCAGCGGTTCATTGCCGGAAGAATCGAATTGGGTGCCGTCCACCAGACGCCCAGTGTAGTTGATGCGTACGGTGTCGCCGTTCTTGGCCTGTGTCATAGCAGCCATCCTTTGGGAGTTTTGGGGGCCGGCCTAGGAATCTCGGTCCCGCTCTCGATCATCCACGCATCAGAATGCGTAGCGCGAAACATCGAAACTAGGAGCCTTGCCGCCGATGTAAAGTGCGGGAGCCGCCGAGAAATGCTGCGGCAACGCGGGACAGCCTTGTCGGCCTCCGGCCTTATGCAGCCGACCTGCGCCCGGGCAATGGATCTCCCGGCTCATGACCGACCGGCGTGACCAGCGTGACGTCGGGATATCCGTTCTCGATCAGCTTCACCGCAGCCTGGGTCACCTGGTCGTCGGCTTCCAGCATCGACAGGAAGACTTCGGTGCCATCGCCGACCAGGCGGCTGATGCCTTGCGCATCGGCCGGGCCGCATTCGACCACGACGAGATCGTAGGCCGTGGTCAGCGACTGCATGATGATGGGCAGCCGGTCGGCGGCGCGCATGGCGCGGACCGGGTCTGCGGTGCCGACCGGAATGACATGAGCATCCGAATAGAGATCGGGATGGATGACGTCGCTGAACTGCGCCTCGGAGGCTAGAAGATTGGTGATGCCGGGGAAGAGGCTCGAGTCCAGCATCGGCCGCGATGCCGCGCCCGACGCGGTGAGATCGAGCAGCAACACGCGCAGGCTAGCGTCGGAGACTTCGCGCGCCACCAGCACGGCGGACGCGGCCGCCTCGTCGCCTTCGGGCGACACGAAGATCGCGCGCGCCGCGCCCGAAGCGATCAGCTTCTCCGCCGCCTTGTCGACATCGATCTCGCCGAGCCGGGATTGGCGCGGCTCGAGCGCCGACTTGCCGGGTTGAGAAGGCCCGACGACGGAGTCAGCGGGTCCGGCAGCGGGGGCATGAACCTCCACCGGCTCGCTCTCGGCCGGGCTTGGGAGTTCCGCTTCGGCGATCGAATGCCCGGCCGCCGCTTCCTCGTAAGGAGCGAAAGCACGACGCTGGTCATCGATCGGCGGTTCCGTGCGCGCGACAGGCATTGCCACCTGCTCTATGTTCTCAAACCGGGCACCGGGGGCAGGACGCATGGCGCGACCGGAGAACAGCTCGGCAAGCAGCGTGCCGATCGCCATCAGCAGCAGAGAAGCGGCGGCGGCGGCCCCGGTGATCGGCCCGATCTTCGGGAAATAAGGCTGCGACGGCACCTGCGCCTGCGCGATCAGGCTCGCCGCGACGGGCGAGTATTTGCGGTCCTTGCGCGAGGCCGCCGCATTGTAACTTGCCATATAGGATTCAAGCTGTTGGCGCTGAACGTTCGCGTCGCGCTGCAAGGCATCCAACTGCACCTGCTGTTCGCCGGCGCGCGCCGAGGCGGCCTTCAGCGTGTTCACGTCCGCGAGCAGCTGATCCTCGCGAGCCTTGGCCGTTTGAGCCTGCGCCGCCAGGCCGCGAATGATCTTTTGCGCCTCGTTGCGTATCTGGCCGTCGAGGTCGGCAAGCTGCGACTTCAGCGCCCGGATGCGCGGATGATTGTCCAGCAGAGTCGTCGAAAGGTCGGCAATGTTGGCCCGGAGTTCGACCTGCCGCTCGCGCAGACGCTGGATCAGCTCGGAGGACAGCACTTCCGGCACGCTATCCAGCGAACCGCCGTTCTGCAGCGCCCGGCGCACGCTCTCGGCACTCGCCTCGGCGGCGGCGCGGCTGGCGCGCACGCGCGACAGCTCGCTCGACAGCTCGGCGAGCTGCTGAGTCGGCAGCACCGCATTGTTGCCGCCCATCAGAAGGTCTGACTGGGCGCGGAACGCGGCGACCTTGGCCTCGGCGTCCTTCACGCGATTCTGCAGATCGGCGATCTCCGGCGCCAGGAAGTCGGTGGCGGCGGCGTTCGATTCGAGCTTGGCGTCACTCTTCGAGGCGATATAGGCGTTGGCGATGCCGTTCGCGATATCGGCGGCAAGCTTCGGATCCTTCGATGAGAACTCGATCGCGATCGCGCGGGTCTTCTCGACGGCGTAGACATTGAGCTTGTCGTGCATGGCATTCAGCACGCGCTCTTCCGGCGGGATATCGAAGGGATCGCTTTTCAAGCCGACGAGAACGAGGATGCGTCCGAGCGCCGACATCTTCAGCGTTTCGTCGAACTCCGGCAGCTTGTCCAGGTTGAGCTTGGTCGCGACCTGCTTGAGGATATCGGGCGAGGAAATGATCTGGACCTGAGTCGCCACGCCCTGTTCGTCGAGAATCGGCTTGTCGTCGTCGTTGGTGCCCGGCGGTCGGGTGTATTCCGATTCGCGCGAGCCGATCTCCAGCTTGGCAGTCGCCTTGTAATAAGGCGTCGCGAGCCAGGCCAACGCGAAGGCGAGCCCGGTGACCACAAGCGTGACGAGAACAATGCGCAGCCAGTTCCTCGCCAGGCTGGCGAAAAGCTGTTTCAGGTCGACATCGACATCTGCGGCCGCGGACTGAACGGACATGCATCCTGCTCCGAACTTTGAGTCGAGGATGGACCGTAAACAACTATGGTAACTCACCCGTTAAGATCGGAATGCATGCTTATTAGACAACCCTCAAAGAACATCCGGCGAAAGCAATAGAACAATTGGGGTTTTTACCGATCCGCACGCTGCCCGACCGCGCTCCTTTACCACCCATTAACCCTAACAGGATGATAACGGTCGCACTTTCCTGGGGTTGTGCCGCGGCTTGCGGCAAGAGCGATGAAGGTTCCTGGCCGGTCATGAAAAGCACTGCTTCCCTCTTTCGCGCTTTGCTTGCCCTGTCGCTGCTGACCGGCTGCTCGAGCTATCGCCCGGCGCCCGCCGCCTTCCATGAAGTGCTCGACCAGCCCTACCGGCTCGGCGCCGGCGACCGCGTCCGTGTCACGGTGTTCGAGCAGGACGGGTTGACCAACACCTACAGCGTCGACCAGTCCGGCTACCTCTCCTTCCCGCTGGTCGGCGCTGTGCCGGCGCGCGGCCACACCGCGCAGCAGTTGGAAAAGGAGATCGCCGACAAATTGCGCCAGGGCTATCTGCGCGATCCCGACGTTTCGGTCGAGATCGACCGTTACCGGCCGATCTTCGTGATGGGCGAAGTGGGCGCTGCCGGCCAGTATTCCTATGTGCCGGGGCTCACCGTGCAAAAGGCGGTCGCGATTGCCGGCGGCTTCACCCCGCGCGCCAATCAGGAGAGCGTCGACATCACCCGCGACATCAACGGCAAGGTAATGACCGGACGGGTGCTGACATCCGATCCGCTGCTGCCAGGCGACACCGTCTACGTTCGCGAACGCCTGTTCTGAAAAATCCGTCGTGACGGTGAATCTCAGGATCGTCCACTGCTTCCGCTCACCTGTCGGGGGAATCTTCCGGCATGTGCGCGACCTGACCGAGGCGCAGGTCGCTGCCGGCCATGCGGTAGGCATCGTCTGCGATTCCACAACCGGCGGCGACTACGAGGAGCGGTTGTTCGAGGCGATGAAGGACAGCCTCGCGCTCGGCATCCATCGCACGCCGATGCAGCGTCATGTCGGGCCGGGTGACCTCGCCTCGGCCTGGCGCACCTATCGAATCATCAAGGAATTGCGGCCGGACGTGCTGCATGGGCATGGCGCCAAGGGTGGCGCCTATGCGCGGCTGTTCGGCTCACTGTTGCGGGTTTCAAGGTCTCGCGTGGCCCGCCTTTATTCGCCGCATGGCGGCTCTCTCCACTATGACGAAACAACAGCGACAGGAAAGCTGTTCTTCGGCCTGGAGCGCTTCATGGCGCGCTTCAGCGACTGCCTGCTGTTCGTTTCCGACTACGAGCGGAAAACTTACCGGCGCAAGGTTGGCGAGCCGCCCATACCCAACCGGCTCGTCTATAATGGCTTGCGCGCCGCGGAATTCGAATCGGTGGCTACGGCGAAGGATGCCGCCGATTTCCTGTACATCGGCATGATGCGCGACCTGAAAGGTCCGGATATCTTCATCGATGCACTGGCTTTGGCCGGCAGCGAGCTTGAGCGCCCCTTGAGCGCCGTGATGGTTGGCGATGGCGACGACCTGCCGCGCTACCACGCGCAGGTCGAGCGGCTCGGCCTCAAGAACCGCGTTCGCTTCCTGCCGCCGATGCCGGCGAGGAAAGCTTTCGCCCTGGCCGAGCTGGTCGTGGTTCCGTCGCGCGCGGAGGCGATGCCCTATATCGTGCTCGAGGCCTTGGCCGCCGGCATGCCGATGATCGCGACCGCGGTCGGCGGCATTCCGGAAATCTTCGGCGAGGGCTCGCCTGCCCTGATCCGGCCGGATCCCGTCGAGCTTGCCGGCAAGATCGGCATGGCGTTCAAAGACCTAGATGCGTACCGCAAGGCGATGCCGCAGGCGGACGAGCTCAAAGCCCGATTCGGAGCCGACGTGATGGCGGCCGAGATCGAGAAGGCCTATTTCGCGGCGCTGAACAAGTAGGTTCGCAACCGCACAACAGCTTCAAAACCACGGGTTGTTTCAAGCCTTTCTTAGCTCTCTTTTGCTAAGCAATTGCGCGAAGCTCGCGGACAGTTCCCATGAATGAGATCGACCCCGCACGCCGCTTTTCGATGGATGCGGTGCGCAACTACGACGCTCCCGCCGAAAGCGAAAAGCCCGGCGGCATCAACGATGTGGCGCGCCAGGTCGCCTCGCAATACCGGCGCGATACCATGTCGCCGATCATGGTCAGCGGCGTGCTGCGCATGGTCGAGTTCGTGCTGCTGTTCCTGTCGGGGCTCGGCGTCTATTTCTACTATGTCGGCTTCTTCAATTATCTGGCCTGGCAATACCCGCTGGCGATCGCGGCGACATCGTTCCTGGCGGTGGTGCTGCTCGACGTCACCGACTGCTACCAAATCGCGGCGCTGATGCGCCCACTGGCCAGTTTCGGCCGCGTGCTGCTCGTCTGGGCCGGCAGCTTCGCGCTGATGGCGCTGACCGCCTTTGCAATCAAGGCCTCGGAAGACTATTCGCGCCTGCTGTTCGGCAGCTGGTTCGTGGTCGGTTTTGTGCTGATCTTCGGCCTGAGGCTGGTGATGTCCAGGCTCATCCGGCGCTGGGCGCGCGACGGCCGCATGGAGCGCCGCGCCCTGATCGTCGGCGGCGGCAAGGCGGCCGAGCAGCTGATCCGCTCGGTCGAGAAGCAGCCCTACAACGACATCCGCATCTGCGGCATCTTCGACGACCGCAACGACAAGCGTTCGCCGCCGATCGTCGCCGGCTATCCGAAGCTCGGCACGATCTCCGAGCTTATTGAATTCGCCCGCATCGCGCGCATCGACATGCTGATCGTGTCGCTGCCGCTGACCGCCGAATCGCGCGTCTTGCAGTTGCTCAAGAAACTCTGGGTGCTGCCGGTCGACATCCGGCTCTCGGCGCATTCCAACGCGCTGCAATTCAGGCCGCGCGCCTACTCCTATATCGGCTCCGTGCCGATGCTGGACATCTTCGACAAGCCGATCAACGACTGGGACTCGGTCGCCAAGCGCGCCTTCGACATCGTCTTCTCGCTTGTCGGCATCATCCTCTTCTCGCCGGTGATGCTTGCCACGGCGATCGCCATCAAGCTCGACAGCAAAGGCCCGGTGCTGTTCAAGCAGAAGCGGCACGGCTTCAACAACGAGATCATCGAGGTCTACAAGTTCCGCTCGATGTTCACCGACAGGTCCGATCCGACCGCCAAGCAGACGGTGACCAAGAACGATCCGCGCGTCACCCGTGTCGGACGCTTCATCCGCAAGACCTCGATCGACGAACTGCCGCAGTTCTTCAACTCGCTCTTCGGCTCGCTGTCGCTGGTCGGGCCGCGCCCGCATGCCATCGCTGCGCAGTCGCACAACCTGCTCTACAACGAAGTGGTCGACGGCTATTTTGCCCGCCACAAGGTCAAGCCGGGCGTCACCGGCTGGGCGCAGATCAATGGCTGGCGCGGCGAGATGGACACTAACGAAAAGATCCGCATGCGCACCGAATACGACCTCTATTACATCGAGAACTGGTCGATGCTGTTCGATCTGCGCATCCTGTTCCTGACGCCGATCCGCCTGCTCAACACGGAAAACGCCTATTGAGCGCCGTCGCCCATGAGTTGCAGCCGCGGGCATTGCCGCCTTCGGCGGTCAACGCGAAGCTGATCTCGCTGATCGCGTCGGCCGCGATCGGCATCGGCATTCTGCTCTCCGGCTTCGTCATCAGCGAGCCCGCGCCCTACGAGATCTACATGGCCGGACTGATCGCGGTCTGGGCGCTGTTCGGCCTTCGAATCTCGCGCGCGATCGTTCCCTTGCTGGTGCTGCTGGTGGCGATGAACATCGGCGGCATGATCGCCATGACGCAGATGGCGGATCTCGCCAACACGCCGCTCTATCTCGCCGTCTCGCTGTTCCTGGCCTTCAGCGCGGTGTTCTTCGCCTCGGTGACCTCGGTCCAGCCCAGCCTCTACCGGCTGATCTTCATCGCCTATGTCGTGTCGGCGGTGGCGACGTCGCTGCTCGGCATCGTCGGCTATTTCCATGCCTTTCCCGGCGCGGAAATGTTCACCAAATACGAGCGCGCCGCCGGCGCTTTCCAGGACCCCAACGTGTTCGGGCCGTTCCTAGTGCTGCCCGGCACGTACCTGCTCTACCTGCTGCTCACCGGCCCGGTGTCGCGCATGCCTCTTCTTGCGATGCCGCTGCTCATCATCACCGCCGGCATTTTCTTTTCCTTCTCGCGCGGCGCCTGGGGCATGTTCGCGGTGTCGGCGGTGCTGCTCACCGCGTGCCTCTTCCTGCAGAGCGCCAGCGGCAAGTTCCGGCTGCGGGTCGTGGTGATGACGATCGCGGCCGTGGCGCTGCTGGTCATCGCCTTCCTCATCATCCTGCAACTGCCCGGCGTGTCGGACATGTTCACCCAGCGCGCGCAGCTCGAGCAGAGCTACGATTCGGCGCGACTCGGCCGCTTCGCCCGTTACGCGATCGGCTTCCAGCTGGCCATCGAGCATCCGTTCGGCATCGGCCCGCTGGTCTTCGGCACGATCTACGGCGAGGACACGCACGACATCTGGCTGAAGACGCTGATGGATTACGGCTGGCTGGGTTTTGTGTCGTTCCTGACGCTGACCCTGTGGACGATCGGCGCCGGCTTCCGCATCCTTCTGCGCGACCGGCCATGGCAGCCCTATCTGCTCTGCGCCTATGTCGCCTATCTCGGCAATATCGGGCTTGGCACCTTCATCGACATCGACCACTGGCGCCATCTCTATCTGCTGCTCGGCCTGGTCTGGGGCGCGATCGCGCTGGAGTACCGGCACCAGCGGGACTTGTGGCTGGCAGCTCCGCCAAACGGCCGAACGAACCGGTCGCTCCCGGTCGATGAAAGCGTTGAGGCCAAGTTTCAGGTCGAAAATGGTCGGAGTGGCCGGATTCGAACCGACGACCCCTTGACCCCCAGTCAAGTGCGCTACCGGGCTGCGCTACACTCCGGACCGCGCAAAGCCCTATAGTCTCAAAGGTTCAGAAGCAAGAGGCCAATCGGACAAAATCACGCCGGGCCTCTATCTGTATTCCACGTTATTCCATTTTTTCGAGCGGTTACGCCAGCGAAAGCACAGCAGCGTATAACGCGAGGCAAGCCGTGCTTACTCCAAGCCGGCCGAAATTCGGCTACTTTGCCAATTCGTCACCTTCGACCGGCGGCTTACCCTTGCCGGCGCGCTTGAGAATATCGAGCGCTGCGGGAATGTCGGCGCGCGCCGCGCGCTCCTGGAAATAGCTTTCGACCCTGAGCGCTGATAGCTTCTCGGCCACAGCCACGTTGATGAACTGGTTAAGCGCCACACCCTCGTCTTCCGCAACCTTACGTGCTTCGTCCAGGAGCGAGGGCTGAAGCCGCAGCGCAAAATTGCTTTTCCTCATTTATGTTTCTCCATTCCTTTCCAAGCCTGACCGGGCACCAGAACATCTATTCCAAAGCGGACCGCTGCTTCGCTAAAGTCGCGGGTGTTGAAGGTCACGATAGCGTCAGCTTGTCCATTGACCGCAGCCTCGAGCACCATATCATCGTCCTGATCGCGAGCCACTGGTCGCCATAAAAAGGCAAGCCTCACCGGCTCAGCAACAGCCGCCACTGCGTCCAGCAGGACATTAACATCGTCGATCGGCAAGCCGGATGCCTTCAAATGTTCCGGCCGCGTCATCACCGCCTGGTACTCAATAACAAGTGGTACGGATGCAAGCAGCGTGAACCGCCTTTCAAGCGCCGCCACTAACAAGCGACGAGACGCGCCAGCATCGCTGCGGATGGCAGCCACCATAACCGCTGTGTCGAGAACCAGCCTCATGCGACTATATCGAGTTGCAGAAGTGATATTGCAAGCAATATTGCATCAATTGAAATTTGCGGCAACTACCTCGACGCGCCATGCGCGGCCAGCATGCGGCGCGCGCTTTCCTCGTCGGTGATGAGCACGGTCGGCGCGATCAGGTTCATGGCGCCGAGCAGCGCCTCGGTCTTCTCCGCGCCGCCGGAGGTGAGGATTCGGATCGGGGCCTTGCGCAGCCGATCGACATCCACCGACATCACATGGCTGTTGACGGGATGGTCGACCAGATCGCCCTTGCGGTCGTAGAAATGGAACAGAAGGTCGCCGACGGCGCCACGCGCAAGCAGGGCCTCCCGGTCTGCTTCCTTCAAAAAGCCGCCGCGCGAGAAGGTGGTGGCCGACGCGATGCCGCCGACGCTGAGCAGGACCGCATCGAGCGCGTCGGCCATTGCAAAAATCTCCTGCAGGCCGCAGCGCTCGACCAGCGCGATCTTGGTCTCGATGCTGTCCACGACGGCCGGCGTGGGCATCAGATAGCCGTCGCCCTGAAAAATCTGGGCGAAGCGCCAGGCGAACTCGGCCGGATTGACCCGGCGCGCGACGCCGACGCCGCCAAGCAGCGAGATCACGCTGAAGTCGGTCAGCGACTTGGCGCTGATGAAAGGCAAGGTGTGGAATAGCGTCACGCCCCAGCCGACGCCGACCCGCATGCCGGATTTCATCGCGTCTGACAGGAACATGCCGGTCTTGGCGGCGATCGCCGGAATTGGATCGGCCTTGGGCTCGGACAGCGGCGCGACCAGCGCCTGCTGGAGGCCGAAGGTCTTTTCCAGCGCGCGCTCCAGGCGCACGATCTCCAGCAGCTCGCTCTCGATGGTGATCTTCACCTCGTTGCGCGCCCTCGCTTCCGCCAGCATGCGCACGATGGTGACCCGGCCGACGCCGAGCACGTCGGCGATCTCGTTCTGTGTCATCTGCTCGACGAAATACATCCAGGCGGCGCGGATCCTGAGCCGGTCGGTCCGGCTTTCATTGACGACCTGCTCGGATGCCTCAGCCGCCCCCCTGCCGTTTTCGGGTTCGCCCTGCCGCCGCCTGCCCAATTTCCCCTCCAAGCCCGGCGATGATGCTGCCTCGCCGATTCTGCATGCTGGTTAAATATCGTCTATTGATCTACCAATCGAGACGAACAATCTAGAGAGGGCGACTGGCGCCCCCAAGCCGCGAGCGGCTTCAGCATTTCGAGGCAATTGGCGATGCTGCGACAAATTTCCGAAGATGTCCGCGCCAACCTGAAGGACCGGCTTCGGGAACTGCGCGACGCCATTCGCCAGAGCCGCCACGACAGCGCCGGCGAGACGTCTCACGATATAGCCGGCAATTTGCCTCCTTTTCCGGGTCGCAGCCTGCTCGGCCATGCCGCGAGCGCTGTGGACGACGCGCTGACGATCGCCGAATCCTTCGTTCCGCATTCCCGGCCGCTCAAGGTCGACGGAACGACCGTGAAAACCCTGCGCTCCTATTTCCCGGATGGCGATGAAGACCGGCAGATCGGCGGCGAACGTCAATTCAGGCGCGACATGTACTATCTGACCCGCGCGGTTCTGGCCGGTTACGGCGTCGACAATCCCCGCGTGCACGAGGCGAGTTTTTCCGCCGTGCACGCCGCGATGCGCAAGCGCCATGCCGATCTTCTGGCTGGGGCGACGGCGGATGCGGCCTCCACCGACCAGGTCGCTGCGGCCTGCGCGGCTCTCCTCGTCGAATGCCTCAACCACCGTCCGGTTCAGCCTGGCGAGGCGGCCACGGCCGACCGGTCGCTCGACATAAGATGTCTGGCGCCCGTCGTGCTTGCCTGCGGACTGGCGACCAAGGCGGACGGCGGCACGCCGGAGCCCGACCTTCTCGAGATCGCGGTGCTGGCGGCCGAAGTGCGGGAGGATCGCATCCGGCAGGCTTGCGCCCAGGCCAATGCCGTCCAGGAACTGACACCGGTTCTCGCCACTCTGCTCGCGCATCTGACGTAACCGCCGCGAGGGATCCGCTATCGTTCGGCCGCAATGGCCGCGATGGTCTTCTTGGCGCGCTGGATCGAGGCCGGGCTCATGCTGAGCTCGGTCAGACCCATCCCGATGAAGGCCGGGATAAGGTCCGGACGACCGGCCGCTTCGCCGCACATGCCGACCATGATGCCGGCAGCGATACCCGCCTTGGCCGTCAGTTCGATCGCCGACATCACCGCCGGATTGGTCACGTCATTGAGCTTGGCGACCGTCGGATTGAGGCGGTCGGCGGCCATGATGTACTGGGTGAGGTCGTTGGTGCCGATCGAGAAGAACGCCACTTCCTTCGCCAGCGCCGGCGCGATCAGCACGGCGGCCGGCGTCTCGATCATCACGCCGAGGTCGAAGCTTGCATGCGGCACGCCTTCGGCCTTCAACTCGGCCGCGCATTCATCGACCAGCGCACGGGTCCGCGTCACCTCGGCGATTTCCGAGACCATCGGCAGCATCACCTTGATGTTGCCGTGAACCGCGGCCCTGAGTAGCGCCCGCAGCTGCCTCTTGAAGATGTCGGGACGATCCAGACACATGCGGATGCCGCGCCAGCCGAGGAAGGGATTCTCCTCGTCGGGGAATTCGATGCCGGCGATCGGCTTGTCGCCGCCGATGTCGAGCGTGCGCACGATGACCGAATGCGGCGCGAACGCCCTGGCCAGGGCGCTGTAGGTCTCGGCCTGCATGTCTTCCGAAGGCAGATGCATGTGGCGCATGAAGAGCAGCTCGGTGCGGAACAGGCCGACGCCCATGGCGCCGGCTTCCTGCGCCGCTTCGATCTCCTCCAGCGAGCCGATATTGGCCGCGACCTCGATCACCGTGCCATCCGCGCGGGTCGGCGTCACGCTCTTGAACACTTTCAGCCCGGCGCGCTCCTGCGTCGCGGCTTCAACGCGCTTGTTGAAATCGGAGCGCGTCGCCTCATCCGGATCGACGATCACATGCCCGGCATTGCCGTCGATGGCGACCTCCTTGGCCGCACGCAACTCGTTGACCTTGTCTCCCAGACCCAGCACGGCCGGAATGCCATGCGAGCGGGCGATGATGGCGATGTGCGAGGTGGCGCCGCCATGGCCGCAGACCACGCCGCCGATGCGCTTCAGCGGCGCGCGCGCCAGATCCCAGGCGCCGATGTCGTCGGCAATCAGGATCGCGCCTTGCGGAATCGTCTCAAGGCTGACCTCGTCCTGGCCGAGCAGCACCAGGCAGATCTGCCGGCCGACGGCATGGACGTCGTCGGCCCGGGCGTTGAGATAGGGGTCGTCGACCGCGCTGAAATCGGCGGCGATGGTGGACGCGGCCGCGATGACCGCGGAGACCGCATCGTCACCGCCCTTGATCAGTCTTTCGACCTCGCCGGTCAGGCTGTCGTCGGCGGCGATGTCGCGCAGCGCCGCAACGATGCCGCGGTCGCCGGCGGCGAGATTGTTCTCGGCAAGGGTGCGGTCCATGCGCGCCCGGACGCTGGCGACGGCGCCGCGGAAGTGTTCGAGTTCGCCTTTGATCTCACCGGCCTGCAGGTGCCTGCCTGGCCCCTCGATCTCCGGCGGGAAATGGGCGAAGGCCGGCCCGATCGCCACGCCCTCACTGGCGGCTACGCCCTGCAGTTTCGGCGTTCCATCCGCCGATGCTGCAGCCGGTGCTACTGGCTCCGACGCAGGTTCGACGGCTGCGGTTTCAGAGCCGCCCTCACCCGCTTCGCTCTCGTCGTCGAGACCGGCGCGCGGATTCTCCAGATAGCCGATCAGCGCCTCGATCGCCTCGATGGCGTCGGCGCCGTTGGCGCGCACGGTGACTTCCTGGTTTTCCTTGACCGCCAGCAGCATCAGCTTGACCGAGCTCTTGGCGCTGACCGCCTTGCCGTCCTTGACCAGCTCGACATCGGATTCGAAACCCTTGGCGAGTTTTACGAACCGCGTGGCGGGACGGGCGTGCAAACCTTCGTGCACTCTGACGATGGTCGAGCGTTCCATGGCAATACTCTAGGTTTGGGCGCTTATCGACAGACAGCGCGGATATTATCAGGCGGCGATGGTGATGACAGCGCCCGGTGTGAGCGCCGCCACGAGCGCTCCGGTATCGACCTCGGATGCGCAAACCTCGCCCGGCCTTTCGGCCTCGCTTGCTCCGTTGAAGGAGATCACGACATGACCCATCTCACGGACCTTGCTCCAGGCCGTGGAGCCGACCGCCGTTATCGTCGCCGAGACCGGCCCGAGTGTGATGGAGGCGCCTGTTGCCGGCGCATCGTCGCTCGGGCCTAACTCCGTCTTGTGCAGCACGGAGACCTCGGCCAGTTCGGGAGGCGAGCCATCCGCGAACAGGATGAGCACGCCGCCCTCGGCGAGGTCCGCCACTTCGGGTCCAATTGCCGTGACCCGTGTCTTGAGAAGAACCGACATATGGCGAACCTCGTTTTTTACTGATGTTTTAGAACACGATCAGGGACACGACCCATGCGATCAGCACGGAGACAGGGCCCATGATCTGGCGGCTGATGAGCACCGCCGGCACGCCGATTTCGATCGTCTTCGGCTTGGCCTCACCGAGCGCCAGACCGACGGGAACGAAGTCGCAGCCCACCTGGGTGTTGTAGGCAAACAGCGCCGGCAGCGCCATTGCGGGCGAGATGGTGCCGTTGGCGATCTGCGGGCCGATGATGGCGACGCCGATGACCTGGGCGATGACCGCGCCCGGTCCCAGGATGGGTGAGAGGAACGGCAGGCCGCAGATGGCTGAGATGATCAGCAGGCCGACGATGTTGTTGGCCAGCGGACCCATCGGCTGCGCCAGCACGTCACCGATGCCGGTATAGAGGATGAGGCCGATCAGCATGGTCACGAAGGCCATGAAGGGCAGCACGTTGCGGACCACCTGATCGATGGTGCGGCGGCCGGAGTTGAAGAAGATGCCGACCACGCGGCCCATGACGCGGCCGATCGAGCTGATCAGGCCGATAAGCCCGCCTTCGCTCGGCAGCGGCTCGGCCGTCCTGGCAGTGGTGTTGTTGCTTGAACTCATCGATGCTGCTCCCCCCGCAGTGGTGACCGCTTCGGAGCCGTCCGCCATTGCGACATTGGCCGGCTTCACGCCCGAAACGTAGATGTCTTCCGTGATGAACTGGGCGAGCGGACCCGCCTGGCCGACCGGCGTCAGATTGACGGTCGGGATACGCTTGCGCGGGTAGACGCCGCAGCGCGCGGTGCCGCCGCAGTCGACGACGACGACCGCCATCTCGCTTTCGATCGGCGGCGACTTGAAGCCGTCGACGGCCTGGGCGCCGGTCATGTCGGCAATGAGCTGCGCCACTGGATGGATGCCGCCGCCCGTTACCGACACGACTTTGTTGCGCTGCTCGGTCGGCTCGATGACCAGGGGGCCGCCCCAACCGGTGGAGCCCCTCGAGATCTTTACTGCCTTGTATGTCTTGGCCATGGTGTCCTCCCGCCCTTAGAGCTCGACGCCCTGGCGGCGTGCCATGATGGCCGTGATGCGCTCGGTCAGGATGCCTTTCAGCAGGATGACAACGAGGCCGACGATGGCGTACCAGATGGCCACCTTGACGTGATAGCCGTTGGCGATGACGCCGCGCTTCTCGAGGTCGAGCAGCGCCACCAGCATGCCGCCCCAGACGAAATATTCGCCCGGGTTGATATGCGGGAAGAGGCCGAGCGGCGGATGCACATAGGACACCGCCGCGTCATAGAAGGCAGGCTTGTGCTTTTCTTCCAGGAAGGAGCCGAAGGTATAGGCCATCGGGTTTGTGAGGAAGAACACCGAGAGCACGGGGAGCACGGTGTAGCGGGTCAGCGCGATGCGGCCGGCGCCACGCGCCAGACCGTGGACGCGCTCCTCGCCGACCAGCTCGGTGACGGCGTAGAAGGCCGTCATCAGCACGACCAGGGTCGGGATGATGCCGGTGACGAAGCCGGCGAACACTTCGCCGCCCTTCTGGAAGATGCCGATGAAGTATTTGCCGATCGCAGTCAGCCAGCCGAGCTGCTCTTCCTGCTGCACATTCTTCAGCTGTTCCTTGAGCTGATCGGCGGTGACCGGCGCGTTGTCGGTCGTGGCCTGCGCCAGGACCACGAGATGATCGGTGGCATGCTCGACGCCGAGCTTGCCGTGCCAGGCAGCATCCGAGACCATGGTGCCTGCGACATGCAGGTTGTGCACCGCGAGGTCCGCATGCTGCGCCAATAACGAAATTACAGACATTTCTCCTCCTTATGACCCCTGCCGGTCATTCCCAGCCGGCTGCCGGCGTCGTTTAAGCCCTTGCTATGTTCAAGCCGGCCAGGCCCGGCTTCTTCCCCGGCTCCGACCGTGCGCGGTCGATCTGCTCGATCGCCCGTTTCACGGCCTCGGCCACACCGGGTTCCCCCTCCCCCATGATCGCAGGGTTGGACCGGAGTCGATCGAGGGGGATACCCTCGAATTCTTCATGTCGCTTGAACTTGGTAAGCACCGAACGGCCGCTCATGACCATCATGCGGCGCACGATGAGATCCGGCGTCACGACGATGAGCGCGATGGTGCCCTTGGCGAGGCGTCCGCGGAAATTGCCCGCACCGACGAAACCGTCCTTGTACTGGCTGGTGACGCCTTTAAAGACATCCGAATAGTGCCGCATCTGCAGCCAGACGCCCAACGATTGCAGCGCCCACACAACAAACAGCAGAAGCAGCGCCCACTGCCAGATTGCCATTTCGGTCTCCTCCCGATTCTCTTCCTCCGGCACATATTGGACGGAGGCGAGATGACCCGAAAGTGAGAACATTTGTTTCCTCGAATGTCAACATGTATTATATTAGCGGCCATAACGCTCCACAGGCGACCGGCCGATTTCGGCATCGGGGCCACTGTGCTAGCCTGTCGTCAAACGGGATGTGAGACATGGACCTGCCCTTCAGGCACGAACTGGCGCTTATGCCGGACCTTCGCCACCGGCTGCGGCAGCTGCGCTGGTTTCGCGCCACCTTCCGCAGCAGTGCGAAGGTGGTGTCGGAAACGTTCGGCGTGCGCTTCGAGATCGACGAGGCCAAGCTGACGCGCGCCTTCCTCGACTGGATCGAAGTCATGGAAGCGCAGAAGCGATTCGCGGCGGTCGACCGCGCGGACTTCATCGTCTTCGCCGCCGGGCTGGTGCTGCGTGAGCTGATCCGGCAGGCGCCGGCGCGGGAGGTCTCAGGTCTGAAGGAAATGATCGAAACCGAGGCAAATGCCGGCACGGCGGAAATCGTGCGCTTCTGGCCGGAAGGTTTCCTCTATACCAACTACTGCGTGTCGGCGATCCTGGCCGTGCACGAGCAGGAATTCGGCACCGCGCCCAGCATCGATAAATGCGCCGACGACCTGCGCACCTGGTGGTCCTACCGCGAGAACGCAACGGAAATGCCCGCCTATGCCGTGGCGTTCCTCGACCGCTTCCTCGGCGCCGAGCCCAACTGGATCACACCCGACCGCGCCCAGTCACGCCAGGCCATGCAGCGCGCGCTCGGATCTTCGCCAGTCAGCGAGGCGTTGCGCCAGCTTTGAGCCGCTGGAGACGTAATCACCCGCTATTGAACATCTGACTTTTTATCGATAGCGATGTGCGCATTGGCACAGGAGCCGGGAGAGGCGCGTGGCGCAAACCAGACTGATGATTTTCGATTGCGACGGCGTTCTCGTGGACAGCGAACCGTTGGCCGCCAAGGCTTACGAGCGCGTCTATGAGAAGCACGGCATGCCGGGCGTGCATGGCGGCATCATCGCGCAATGCATCGGCATGAAGCAGGCCGACATCATCGTGAAGATCAAGGAACTGACCGGCCACCAGTTCCCCCCGGCGGCCGATGGCGACATCTGGGCCGAGACCAAGCTGCTCTTCTCCGAGGAGTTGAAGCCGACGCCGGGGATCGCGCCATTCCTCGGCGCGCTTGCCGGAAACCGTTGCGTCGCCTCGTCATCCTCGGTCGAGCGCATCAACCACAGCCTGTCGGTGACGGGATTGTCGCGCTTCTTCGGCGAGGCGATCTTTTCCTCCTCGATGGTGAAGAACGGCAAGCCGGCGCCGGACATCTTCCTCTACGCCGCCGAGAAGATGGGTGCGAAGCCGACCGACTGTATCGTTGTCGAGGATTCGCCCTTCGGCGTTCATGGCGCGGTGGCTGCCGGCATGATCGCGATCGGCTATACCGGCGGCGGCCACACCTATCCCGAGCACGGCGCGCGCCTGAAAGCCGCCGGCGCCGATTTTGTCTGCGCCGACTGGCATGAGGTTGCCCGACAATTGGCCGAGCTCGGCGTGCCGGCCTAAGCTAGAGCGGGATGAAGTCATTTCCGGTCGTATCCTGCATTGGCGAAGTAGTTTGAGCACTCGGCGGGTGTCGTGCGGTTGAGGATTTCGCCGATG
>CCNC01000132.1 GCA_000824845.1 Mesorhizobium sp. ORS 3359
CAAACATTTTCATCCCGCTCTAGGCCGCGCCGTGCGCGAGGACGAAATCGTCATCAATCCCGACTATGCCTATCCGGCCTATGGCGTTCCATCGAACGAAACGAACGACGCGATCCGGCTGGCTGCCCGCACCGAGGCGATGATCACCGATCCGGTCTATGAGGGAAAGTCGATGCAGGGGCTGATCGACCTGACGAGGAAAGGCTTCTTTCCCGAGGGCGCGAGAATTCTCTACGCGCATCTCGGCGGCGCGCCGGCCATCAACGGTTACAGCTATTACTACAAGGACGACGGCGTTACGCGCAAAGGCGCGTCGCGTGACGACGCGCTGCCACCGCTCTTTCCATAGAGCGCACCCGCTGGCACTGATGCTACGGGTCAGGAAACCTTGTCGCTGCCATCGAAATGCCATTCGATCAGCGGCTTCATATGCCCCATCAGCCCGTCGGGCAAATCGGCGGCATGCCGGATTACGACTGGCCCTTCGATCTCCGGATCGGCCTCGGCGGCGACAAAGGCGCTGATGCGCCGCGCCAGTTCGTCGGCCGGTTCGGCGACCCGGTAGCGGCGGAAGATCACCGTGCCGCTCGCCGTCGATAGCGCGTGATAGCGCTGTCCACGCTCGGCCGCCGAAAGATCGAGCCCGGTCTCCTCTCCCACCTCGCGTATCATGTTGAAGTCGATATCGACCAGCCCGTCGCGAAAATCGACCGGCTCGAACGAACCGGCGGCGAAATACACGCGGCCGGCATTGACCGTGTGCCCGCCCATGCGGATCGCCACCAGCGCATTGTCCCCGGCGACCAGCATGGCATGCGCATAGGCGTGCTCGGCGCCGGAATTCTCGCGCCGCTTGCGCCACAGCATGAAGGTCGAATAATTGACCGCATGGCAGCGGCCGACGAGGCGGCTGTCCCGATATGCCAGTTCGGAAAGCAGCACCACCGTGCCGTCGAACAGCGCCGGTTTGGCCGCGATCTCCTGGCGCCAGTTCTCGGCGCTCGCTTCCGCATTGCTGACGGCAAAGGGGTGCGGCCCGGGATCGAGGCGGACGTCGATCGCATCGACCGGCAGGATGACATTGCGGGGCAGATCGAAACTCAAAGGGTCACGCCATGTCCAATGTGATTGCCACGGGACAATGGTCCGACGCTTTCGGCCTGTCCCAGCCGGCGCGCGGGAAACGCTCGACCTCCTGGCCCGCCGGGAAGATGGTGCGCCAGGGCTGGCCATTGCGGATGATGTCGGGTACGGCGGTCGCGTTCTTCGCCGCCAGTGCCTTCGACAGCAGGATGTAATCGAGCTGGCAGAGATGCCGCTCCTCCGGGCCGCGCGTGTGGTAGAAGCTCCAGCGATCCATCTCCGGCCGCCGCTCGACGACATTCTCGCAGAAGCCGCCGGCGGTCAGCACATTGATCGAGGACTGGACTTCATCGACGACCTCGAAGCGATAGCCGTCGAAGCTGTCGCCCTCGATCCTGACACGCTGCCGGTAATCGTTCATATCGCCGCAGATCGCCCAGCGCTTGTCGGCGGCATGGTCCTTGCCGAAACGCTCCTCGATGATGCGGCGCACGGCCTGCGCCTCGGCCATGCGCAGCGGCATTGTCGCCTCGCGGCCGTCCAGCCCGTTGCGCGGCGAGCCCATCGACTTGAAATGCACGAGATAGAGCGTCAGCTGCACGCCGCCGACAGTGAGGTCGACCTCCAGGCAGTCCCGCCGAAAGATGCGATCGCTGGCCACATGGCCGAGCGCCGCAAGCTCCGGCGTGAAGAGGCCGAACCGCTCGAACGTGACATAGGCGTGGCTCGTCATGCGCACGAACTCGATCGGCTGGCCCTGCATGGTCTCGTTGCGCATCATCACCGCGACATCAATGCCGCGGGAGTCGTTGCCGGCCGTGGTGTATTTCTGACGGTAGCCCTGCCCGATCATCTTGAACAGATAGCCATATTCGAACGCCTTCAGCGCCTCGATATTGTCAACCTCCTGCATGCAGATGATGTCCGCGCGGGTGGCCGCGATGGCGAGCGCCGTCAACTGGCGGGTGTCGTCGGACTGGGCGATCGCGCGGGCCTGCTCGAGGATCCGGTATTCCGCCTCGCTCTGGATGTCGAACAGCGCCAGCGTGCGGTCTTCATTGAGCTGGTTGCGATAGCCCGAGAAATCGAACCTGTTCATCAGGTTCTCGACATTGAAGGTGGCGAGGCGCAGCGACATGGCGGTGACCTTTGCGCGCAAGCGAGGCCGAAGACAAGAGCCAGGCTCGATGCTCGTTATGGTTGATGGAACCTTTCCGTTCATCCCCCGTTCAGACGGAAAGTTCCAACAATAACCCCATTCCCGGGGTGCTCTGGGCGTGGGGCCTTTACTCCTTGGAGAGTGAAATGAAACCGCTGTTTTCTTCCTTCAGATCCGGGCTTTTGGCCTTGGGACTCGTTGCCGGCGTGACCGCGCCGTCGGTGGCCGGCCCGATCCTGCAGCCCGATTTCTCGACCGCCACCAGCGCGGTAGCACCCACGATCGTCCCCGTCCGCGACAGTTGGGCTGGCGGCAACAACTACTCGCCGCAGATGTATGACTGGCGCTGGCGGCGCGGCGGCGAGTGGCGCGGCCGCGATTTCAGGCGCGACGGCAACCGGCACTTCTCCCGCAACTGGAACGGCGGCAATTGGAATGGCGATGGCGACTGGCGCTGGCGGCACCACCACCGCCGGCACTTCCGTGACAGCGACGCCGCGATCCTGGGGCTGGGCCTTGGCCTTGGCCTGGGCAGCTTGGCCTACAACAATTACTACGATCCCTACTATTACGACCCGTATCCGCGCTACGTTCAGCCGCGGCGCATTTACCGGACCGAGCGGCTTTCCAGGGCCCATGTCCAATGGTGCTACGACCGCTACCGGTCCTATCGGGCCTGGGACAACACGTTCCAGCCCAACTACGGCCCGCGCCGGCAGTGCATTTCGCCCTATATCTGAGCGGCCTGCTTGCACAGAACGGCGCCCATCGCGGGGCGCCGTTTCTATTTTGGCAACCTGTGCTCGCCATCGGCCGATATAACCCTAAATTCATCGGCGCCTGCTATTCATTAATACGGTGTCCCCCCAATACGACGATTCGCGCGAACGGAGTGCGAGACGTGCTCGCCATGGCCGAAAACGAACACAGAAACCAACACAGGCAACGCGTGCTGAAGGGCGCGGCGATCCTGACCGGCATCAACAATTCCGAAGTGAGATGCACGGTGCGCAACATGCATTCGAACGGCGCGGAGCTGAAAGTGCCGATCGATTCGCGAGTGCCGGACGAATTCCTGCTCTATGTGCCGGTCGACGGCATCGGCTACAGGGCTATGGTGCGCTGGCGCCGCGAGGACCGCATCGGCGTCGAGTTCACCGGCACGGAACCCAAGCCACACTGGCATTACGGCTGAAGGGCTGACCGCGCCTTCTCAGGCGACGAATTGAACGCCGACCAGCCTCGCCGAGCGCCAGCGCACAAGCGCGGCACGCGCAATGCCATTGACCACCAGCTCGAAGCACTGCGGCACGCCGGTCGCATCGCCGAAGCTCAGTTGCGCGCCGTGTTCGGACTCGTTGCGCACCGATCCTTCCACCGCTCCGAAGCCGCCGTTGAACCGCAAGGTTGCGCCCCTCAGCACACGCCTGCGCCGCTCCATCCGGCGTTCGCCGGCAAATGCCGCGCCATTATCCGTCGTTTCCATCGCCAGTCTCCCATCACCTTCTGGGCCATGCGAAGCGAATCATGTGCCAGCGTAGTCGTACCGGAATGGAACAGCCGGACGAAAAAAGCCGGCGGATCGCTCCACCGGCTTGCAACTTCGCGGCCGGAAGCTTGATGACAATTCGCCCTGCCAAGTCAGCTGGTGCGGGTTTCGAGAACCGGAGCGGAGCGGGCATAAAGTCCGTGAGCACCGGAAGCGCAGAAACCTGCGGCAGATGGCCGGCAGGGTAGAATTGGCGCGAGCTTCCTAGTTCTTGGCCTTGTCGACCAGCTTGTTCTTGGCGATCTCCCCGCGCGACCGCAGGGCGAAGTCCGAGGACGCGCAAAAGCGCAAGAACGTGGATCGCCTTAGTTCTTCGCCTTGTCGACCAGCTTGTTCTTGGCGATCCACGGCATCATGGCCCGCAGCTTCGCACCCACCTCTTCGATCTGGTGGCTGTCGTTGTTGCGGCGGATGCCCTTGAAGCGAGCGAGGCCGGCGCGGTATTCCTGCATCCACTCCGAGGTGAACTTGCCGGTCTGGATGTCCTTGAGCACGCGCTTCATCTCGGCCTTGGTGTCGGCGGTGATGATGCGCGGACCCGAGACATACTCGCCCCATTCGGCGGTGTTCGAGATCGAGTAGTTCATGTTGGCGATGCCGCCCTCATAAATCAGGTCGACGATCAGCTTCACTTCGTGCAGGCACTCGAAATAGGCCATTTCGGGCGCGTAACCGGCTTCCACCAGCGTCTCGAAGCCGGCGCGGATCAGCTCTACCAGACCGCCGCACAGCACAACCTGCTCACCGAACAGGTCGGTCTCGCATTCCTCGCGGAAGTTGGTCTCGATGATGCCGGAACGACCGCCGCCGACGCCGCAGGCATAGGAGAGCGCGAGATCGAGCGCGTTGCCCGAAGCGTCCTGGTTGACGGCGACCAGGCACGGCACGCCGCCGCCCTTCTGGTATTCGCCGCGCACCGTGTGGCCCGGGCCCTTCGGCGCGATCATGACGACGTCGACCGAAGCCTTCGGCTCGATCAGGCCGAAATGCACGTTGAGGCCGTGCGCGAAGGCGATCGCGGCGCCGTCGCGGATGTTCGGCGCGATCTCGTTTTTATAGATGTCGGCCTGCAATTCGTCGGGCGTCGCCATCATCATCAGGTCGGCCCATTTGGCGGCGTCCGCCACGCTCATCACCTTGAGGCCGTCGGCCTCGACCTTCTTGGCGGTCGCCGAGCCGGCTTTCAGGCCGATGGCGATCTCCTTGACGCCGGAATCCTTGAGGTTGAGCGCATGCGCCCGGCCCTGGCTGCCATAGCCGATGATGGCGACCTTCTTGCCCTTGATCAGATTGAGATCGGCGTCACGATCGTAATAGACACGCATTTTGGTCTTCCTTCCCTTTTGAAGATCAGAGGCCTTTCAGCCGGTTGTTTGCTCCGAAGAGAGCGAGAAACTGCTGCGTCGCGCGGCGGGCATCGCCGCCGATCGTCGCCTCAGTCAATTCCACCCGGTCGCCGAGCAGCAGACGGATCTGCACGTCGCGGCCGACCAGACCGAAAAAGGTCCGGAACGCCGTCTCGGCGTCCTCGAAATCAAGCAGCCCGGCTTGACGCCCCGCTTCAAGCACCGGCTTCAGCCGCCTGGCAAGCGCGAAGCGGCCATTTTGCAGCACAATGGCGCCGAGATCATCCTTGCCGGAACCGGCATGGCCGACGGCCACACGGTTCAGCGCAATCGAGGTGTCACTCGAGATAACCTTCAGCCAGTCCGAAGCGAAACGCTCCAGACTTGCGGCGAGCGACGCGAGGTCCAGGCTCTTGCGATCGACCGGCGCCACGCGCACCTTGGAGGCCTGCCACTGCACCGTCGCCGTCAGCAGCCCGTCGCGGTCGCCGAACCATTTGTAGAGCGTTTCCTTGGAGCAGCTGGCCCGCCGCGCCACCGCGGTCATGGTGACGTTGTCGCCCTCTTCCACCAGCAGGCGGAGCGCCGCGTTCAGAACGGCCTGCTGGCGCTCCGTCAGCGTTTCGCTTGTGTCGATATCGGCGCCCGCCTGCAGCACGGTGTTTCCCGGTTTTCTGGCCGCCTAGAGGCGTACCGTACGTTACGGTTCGGCTTATTGCGCATTCCTGTTTCCAATGCAAGGGGTGCGGCGAAAAATGACCGGCGAAACTGCGAAGGGCTCGCCAGCTAGTCGCTGGCCGGCGGATCGCGCAGCCGTCCGAGCAGGCTGGCCAATGTCTTCAGGTCCTGGGCTGAAAGCCTGGCGTCCATTCGCTCGGCAATGCAAGCGCCATAGACCGCCCAGATGCGGCGGCGCATCTCCCGGCCGCTTGCCGTGATGCGAACGGTCTGCCCGCGGCCATCGTCGGAGACGGGCAGCTTTTCGACCAGGCCATCCGCCTCCAGCCGGGCCAGCAGCCTTGAGACGCCGTACTGCGCCAGCAGCACGCGATCGATCAGCTCGAACGGCCTGAGCCCGCCCTCGCCCGCTTCGGCAAGTTCGTGCAGCACGTCATACCAGGCGAGCGGCGGCAGGCCGTTTGCCTTCAGCGCATCCTCGGTCCTTTCGACCAGCTGGCGCGAGACGCGCACGAGACGCGCCCAGGCTGCAATGGCTTCCGGCGATGGCGATGTCTTTGTCATCGGCGCAGCCTAGCGGATAGATGCAATTGCATCAAGCTTGACGATCGATGCATTTGCATTCATATAGATGCAATTGCATCAATAAGGAACTCTGCGATGAAACATGAAATCTGCAAGATCGCCGACATCCCCCAGACCGGCAGCCTGGTCGCGCCCTTCTTCGGCCGTGAGGTCCATGTCTGGCGCAGCGGCGAGCGCATCCGCGCCGCGGCCAATGTCTGCCTGCATTTCGGCGGACCGCTGGACTGCAAGGACGGCACGCTTGTCTGCCAATGGCACGGCGCGAAATTCGACATGGAAAGCGGCGAGCGTCTAGAAGGACCGGCGCCGAAAGGCTCGCGCCTGATGTTCCTGTCGACCCGCGTCGAGGACGGCGTGCTCAACTATGTCTGGGGAGAGTGAGATGACCGAAAGGCTCACCCTCGTCAGCCATCACCTCTGCCCCTACGTCCAGCGCGCCGCGATTGCGCTTGCCGAGAAAGGCGTGCCGTTCGAACGGGTCAATGTCGACCTTGCCGACAAGCCGGAATGGTTCAGAGCCATATCGCCGCTCGGCAAGGTGCCTCTGCTCCGCGTCCGGCACGGCCACTCGGAGGAGGTGATTTTCGAATCCGCCGTCATCCTCGAATTTCTCGAGGAGACCGAAGCCAATCCGTTGCACCCTGCCGATCCGCTGGCGCGGGCCAGGCATCGCGCCTGGATCGAATTCGGCTCGGCCATCCTCAATGGCATAGGCCGCTTCTATTCCGCCATCGACGAAGCTGCTTTCCTCCATGAAAGCAGAGGTCTGTCCGAAATGTTCGCTCGTGTTGGGGCGGAACTGCCGGCAAGGCAAAGTGGCCCATGGTTCGCTGGCGAGCGCTTCTCGCTGGTCGATGCCGTTTACGGGCCGATCTTCCGCTATTTCGACACCTTCGACCGCATCGACGATTTCGGCATTCTGGATGGCAAGCCGCGCGTCCAGGCCTGGCGCGCGGCCTTGAGCGGCCGCCGATCGGTGAAGGAAGCCGTCGGCGCGGACTATCCGCGACGGCTGCATGCCTTCCTGCAGGCAAAAAGATCCTATCTGTCCGAAATCATCCGGCTGCGGACCACTGAAACTCCGCAAGCCCGATCCGCCTGAACGGGTCGATCACCGTTCCGGCGACCATGGCGGCGAGGAATTGCGGCCCCGGCGGCACACGCGCCAGCGCCGCCACCAGACGGTCGCGGACAAAGGGCAAGGCCGCGGAGTCCGACTGGTAGAACGGCGTCAGCGACAGTGACAGCGCCTGGAACACCCGCACGTGCCAACGGCGTGCGCTGGCATAAGTCCCCAGCGCATCATCGATCGTGTTCGCCTGCGCCAGCGCGTGGCCGAGCGCGGCGGCGTCGAGCAGCGCCATGTTCGCGCCTTGCCCGAGTTGCGGGCTGGTCGAATGCGCGGCGTCGCCGATAACCGCAAGCCGCCGGCCTGCCGGCAGTCTCATCGTGTGATGGCCGTAACGGGCGAGCGAGAGCTGCTCGAAACTGTCGATCTGGCTGGTGAAAACTTCGCATTCCGGCCAGACGGAAATCACTCCTGCCTTCCATGCTTCGAGCCCCTCGGCCTTCACTCGGTGGGCATCGGCCGGCTTGAGGCTCCAGAAGAAAGCCGCCATGTCTTGCGCGCCGGGCTGCGGCCGGCCAATCGGCAGCACGCCGACCATGATGCTTGCCTTGTTGTAGCGCTGCAGCAGCGCGCTTCCGTCAAAGCCGTCACGCCAGCCGAGCGACGCCCAGAATGCGCCATAGGCGAGCGGTCGCGGCACGGCGGCATCGCCGAGATAGTGCCGCAGTTTCGAGCGAGCGCCGCTGGCATCGACAATGAGGTCGAACGGCCCGAGCCGCTTGCCGTTGGTGCAGACCAGCCCCGCGCGCTCGCCCGTCTCCGGTGTCTCGACCTCGACATTGGTCTCGATGGTGATCGCTTCGCGCAAGGCGGCGCGATGGAGCACGCCGAACAGCGCCGCCCGATGGACCGCGAGGCCGAAGCGACGGCCGCGCCGCGCGTCATAGCGGACTTCGAGCACCGTGCGCCCGGTCTGGGCATCGGTGCCATGCAGCCGTTCGATACGGCTGCCGAGCGAAAGGATGTCGTCGAGCAGACCGAGATCGGCGAGCACTGTCAGCCCGGTCGGCTGCAGGATGAGGCCGGAGCCGACAGGCTTCGGCGCGTCGAAGCGCTCGAAGATGGTGACCTTGTGCCCCGCCCGCTTGAGATAGAGCGCCGCGGCCAATCCGGCCGGCCCGGCGCCGGCAATCGCGATGTCGTAGGATCTGCTCATTGCCCGCCCAAGCCAAGCCGGCCGGACAATCTCCCAACACAGCAGTCAAATCAAGCTGGCGCTTTGACGCCTGTCAGGCTTGAGCCGCGTCGAAAGCGGCACGTGCCTCGCGCACGGCGTCATGGTTGAGCTCGGCCCACTGGACCAGCATCTGCAGGGGCGCAAACATCGAGCGTCCAAGATCGGTCAGGCTGTATTCGACGCTCGGCGGCTTGGTCGGGAACACCTCGCGGTGCACATAGCCGTCGCGTTGCAGGTCGTAGAGCGTTTGCGTCAGCATGCGCTGCGAAATGTCGGGAACCAGCCGGCGCAGCTCACCGAAGCGGTAGGGCCTCTCTGCCAGCGCCATGATCAGCAGCGAGCTCCATTTGCCGCTGATGCCCTGGATGACGTCGCGGACCGGACAGTCGGCGAAATTGCCGCCGTTGGTCATGGCCTTATAGACCTCGAGCTTGGCTTTCAGATTGAAGAGCTTGCTGTCCATCGCGACATCCGCTGGTCGACTTCGGCCGGCCAAGGTGGTTCCCTCGCCGTGCCTACCTCCCGAAAAACTGCCTTCTTTACGGCGCGAGGTCAATTCCTATTTTAGTGCTGGTCTCTTTTTGAGACCACCATTTGATCCGCCTTCGACGCAATTTTTTCAGGGACTCCCCATGACCGAAACCCTTCTCGTCACCGGCGCTTCCGGCCAGCTCGGCCGAGCCGTCATCAATCACTTGCTGGAGGCGCAGAAAATTGCGCCCTCGAGCATCATCGCCGCCACCCGCAACCCCGAGAACCTCGCCGACCTTGCAGCGCGCGGCATCGCCGTCAGGGCCGCCGACTTCAACGACAGCACCTCGCTGGAGAAGGCGTTCGCTGGCGCCGACCGGGTGCTGATCATCTCGACCGGCGACCTCGATTTGAAGACGGGCCGCCGCCTGAAGCAGCATGAGACGGCCGTGGCCGCGGCCAAGGCGGCAGGCGTTTCGCATCTGCTCTACACCTCGATGCCCAATCCGGAGCCGGGCTCGCCCGTGCTCTTTGCCGGCGATCACTACGGCACCGAGCAGGCGATCAAGGCGAGCGGCATCCCCTACACCATCTTCCGCAACGGCTGGTATCAGGAGAACCTGTTCATGTCGCTGCCGCACGCCATCTCGTCGGGCAAGTGGTACACGGCGGCCGCCGACGGGCGCATCGCCCACGGCGCGCGCGACGATATGGCCGCCGCTATCGCCGCCGGTCTCGCGTCCGGCTCCAAGGAAAGCCACATCTACACGCTGACCGGCCCGCAGGCCTACACCACGAACGAGATCGCGGCGCTGGTGAGCGAGGTGACCGGCAAGCCGCTGGAGGTCATCCAACTGCCGGACGAGGCGCTGACCGAGGGTGTCAAGGCGGCGGGCGTTCCCGAGGATTTCGCCCGCATCATCGTCTCCTTCGATGCCAACACGCGTGCCGGCCGCATCGCACAGGTGACCGATGCCGTCGAAAAA
>CCNC01000133.1 GCA_000824845.1 Mesorhizobium sp. ORS 3359
CCCCCCCCCCGGGGCGCGCCTCACTTCGACTTCTTGAGCAACCCAAGCCGGACAAGGCTCTCAGCGGTCGCAACCACCGCGTCTTCGCGTGATCGCGGCGTCCAGCCAAGCAGGCGCATGGCCTTGGCGCTCGTGGCGTTCCTGGCTTTGCCCAGTTCCGTCACGATCTGAGCCGCCTGCCCGTCGAACACCCCGACGATCCGGACCAGCCAGTCCGGCAGCACTCTCGTGGTGACCCGCGACGCCGCGTTGCCGAGCCGCGCCTTCAGCGTCCGCGCGATTTCCAGCATCGTCATGAAATCGCCGCTGATGGCCAGGAACCGCTCGCCTTTGGCGGCAGGATTGGTCATAGCGCGCAGATGCAGGTCGGCGACGTCGCGCGCATCGACGACGCCGAACACCATGCGCGGCAGTCCGGGCACCTCGCCATCCATCAGCCGCCTTATGATGTCCGTCGAGGTCGAATGATCCGGCCCCAGGACCGGCCCGAAGATGCCGACCGGATTGACCACCGCCAACTCCAGAGACCCGCCCTCGCGATCGATGAAATCCCACGCCGCCCGCTCGGCCAGCGCCTTCGACTTCACATAAGCGCTGACCTTTTCCGAAAGGTTGGTCCAGTTCTCCTCCGTGAAGGGCTTCCCGACGACCGGAGTCTGGCCGTAGCCGACAGCGGCAAAGGACGAGGTAAGCACGACACGTTCGACCCCGGCATCGCGCGCGGCGCGCAGCACCCGCAGCGCCCCTTCCCTCGCCGGGACGATCAGGTCGTCCTCATGCTTCGGCACGGCGGGCGGAAAAGGCGAAGCGACGTGAAGGACGTACCGGCATCCGGCGACCGCTTCGGGCCAGCCCGTGTCGCTCATGAGATCGGCATGCGCGAAGGAAAGCGCGTCGCCCGGTTCGGCGCCGCCGACCTTCAGCATCGCAAGAACATCGGCTTCGCGCCTGGCCGAGCGCACCGTGGTGCGCACGCGGTAGCCAGCGCTCAGAAGCGCAAGGATGCAATGGGCGCCAAGAAAGCCGGACCCCCCGGTCACAAGCACCAACTCGCCGCTCATACCCCCGCCTCCCGACAGCGGCTGTTCAAGCCGTCAAATAGCCACCTGCGTGCCGATCTCCACGACGCGTCCGGTGGGAATCTGGAAATACTCCGTCGCGTCCGCCGCCGTTTTGGCCAGGCCGATGAACAGCCGGTCCTGCCAGATCGGCATGCCGGAATTGGGTGAAGCCTTCAGCGAGCGCCGCGACAGGAAGAACGACGTCGTCATGATGTCGAACTTCCAGCCCTGCTTGCGGCAGATGGCCAGCGCCCGCGGAATGTTGGGCTGCTCCATATAGCCGAAGGTCAGCGTCACGCGCATGAAAAGCTCGTTGACGGTCTCCAGCTTGACGCGTTCGCTGTCCGGTACCACCGGCTGCGGCGCGGTCACCACCGACAGGATGACGTTCTTCTCATGCAGCACCTTGTAGTGTTTCAGGCTGTGCATCAGTGCCGTCGGCGCGCTCAGCGGGTCGCTGGTCAGGAACACCGCCGTGCCCGACACAAGCTGCGGCTTCTTCTTCGAGAGATTCGCCGCCAGGAAATCGAGCGGGATCTCGTTGCGGCGCGTCTTGTCGAACAGGTAGCGGCTGCCGCGCACCCAGGTCCACATGCCGAGGATGATGGCGAAGGCAACCGCGAGCGACGCCCAGCCGCCCTCGAACACCTTGACGATGTTGGAGGCAAAGAAGCCAACGTCAATAACCGCGAACAATGCCGTCAGCGCAACTGCCGGCCAGATGTTCCATTTCCAGATCCTAGTCATGACGACGAAGAGCAGCGTCGTCGTCACCAACATGTTCCCCGTCACCGAGATGCCGTAGGCCGAAGCCAGCTTGCTGGACTCCCCGAAACCGACCACCAACAGCATCACCACCAACGCCAGCAGCATGTTGACGCGCGGCATGTAAACCTGCCCGGATTGCTTTTCCGAAGTGTGCAGGATTTCGAGCCGAGGCAGCATGTTGAGCTGCACCGCCTGCCTGGTCAGAGAATAGGCGCCGGAGATCACAGCCTGGCTGGCAATAACAGTTGCCGCCGTCGCCAGCACCACCATCGGGATGAGCGCCCAGCCCTCATTCATCTCGAAGAACGGATGGCCGACCGTGCCGCCCTTGGCGAGCACATAGGCGCCCTGCCCGGCATAGTTCAAAAGCAGGCAGGGAAACACAATCGCCAGCCATGCCAGCACGATCGGCTTGCGGCCGAAGTGACCAAGATCTGCGTAGAGCGCCTCGGCTCCGGTGACGGCCAGGAACACGGCGCCGATAGTGACAAAAGACACATCGGGTGAATTGATCAGGAAAGCCACGATGTAATGCGGGCTGATGGCCCAAAGGATTTCCGGATCGTCGATGATGTGGTTGAGACCGGACAGGCCGATGGCCAGAAACCAGATTGCAGTCACCGGACCGAATACCAGACCGACGCCCCCAGTACCGAACCTCTGCACGGCAAAGACCACCGCGAGAATGACCAGCGTCAACGGAACGACGTAAGGCTGGAAGGCCGGCGTCACGACATTCATGCCTTCGACCGCCGATAGCACAGAGATGGCTGGCGTGATGACCGCATCGCCGAAGAACAGCGAGGCGCCGACGATGCCGATGGCCAGGATAATCGCGGAACGTGTAGCGAAACTGCTGCGCGCCAGGGCCATCAGGGACAGCACGCCGCCCTCTCCACGGTTGTCGGCGCGCAGCACGAACATGATGTACTTCACGGTCACCGTGATCGTGAGCGACCATATGATCAGCGACAGGACGCCGAGAATATCGGCGCGGTTCGCGACATCACCGCCGGAAGAGGCGTGCAGCGCCTCGCGGAACGCATAGATCGGGCTGGTGCCGATGTCGCCATAGACGACGCCGAGCGCGCCAAGCATGAGCACCTTGGTGCTGTGCTGCTCGATTTCAGGATGGCTCGATTGGTCGGCGGGTTCTGCCTCAGCACCATTGGCAAGGGCCATGGACGACACTCCGATAAACGCGCGGTGCTCTACGCTTGCTGCAGTGCAATATCAAGTGCCCTTGCGTGAGGGCTCCCATGCCGCCGACGCACGGCTTTTGGTCTACGGACCGGCCCGCGTTTGTTCATCCCGCGCAAGTCGCTCTCGTTCAGATGGCCACTTGCGTGCCGATCTCGACCACTCGCCCGGTGGGGATCTGGAAATACTCCGTCGCATCCGCCGCCGAGCGAGCCAGCCCGATGAACAGCCTGTCTTGCCAAACGGGCATGCCGGAATTGGGCGAAGCCTTCAGCGAGCGTCGCGACAGGAAGAAGGACGTGGTCATGATATCGAACTTCCAGCCCTGCTTGCGGCAGATTGCCAGGGCCCGCGGGATATTCGGCTGCTCCATGTAGCCGAAAGTCAGCGTCACGCGCATGAACAGCTCGTTGACCGTCTCCAGCTTGACGCGCTCGCTGTCCGGCACCACCGGTTGCGGCGCCGTCACCACCGACAGGATGACGTTCTTCTCATGCAGCACCTTGTAGTGCTTCAGGCTGTGCATCAGCGCCGTCGGCGCGCTCAGCGGATCGCTGGTCAGGAACACCGCGGTGCCCGACACCAGCTGCGGCTTTTTCTTCAGAAGGTTCGACGCCAGGAAGTCGAGTGGGATCTCGTTGCGGCGCGTCTTGTCGAACAGGTAGCGGGTACCGCGAATCCAGGTCCACATGATCAGGCCCATCAGACAGGCGACCGTGATCGACACCCAGCCGCCCTCGACGATCTTGACGACATTGGCCGAGAAGAAACCGAGATCGATGACGCCGAAGAGCACCACCAGGGCCAGCGCGGTCGCAACCTGCCATTTCCACAGCCAGCGCATGACAACGAACAAAAGGATAGTCGTCATCAGCATCTCGCCGGTGACCGAAATGCCATAGGCCGACGCAAGTGCGCTCGAGCTGCCGAAGCCGACGACCAGAAGCATCACGCCAAGCGCGACCAGAAGGTTGACCCGCGGCATATAGATCTGGCCGCTCTGCATCTCGGATGTGTGCTGCACCTCGATGCGGGGCAAAAGGTTGAGCTGCACGGCTTGCCTGGTCAGCGAGAAGGCGCCGGAGATCACCGCCTGGCTGGCGATGACCGTTGCGGCTGTCGCCAGGCCAACCATCGGCATCAGCGCCCATTCGGGCAGCATCTGAAAGAACGGATTGGTGGGTTTGCCGCCATGCGAGAGCACGAAGGCGCCTTGGCCGAAATAATTCAAGAGCAGGCACGGGAAGACGATTGCGAACCAAGCCATCACGATCGGCTTGCGGCCGAAATGGCCGAGGTCGACATAGAGAGCCTCCGCGCCGGTCACCGCCAGGAAGACCGCGCCGACGGTAACGAAGGCTCCGGTCGGTGTCGTGGCCAGGTAGTAGATCGCATAATATGGATTGATCGCCAAGAAAACCGACGGATCGTCGACGATATGGTAGACACCGGCTGCGCCGATCGCCAGGAACCACGTCGCCGTCACAGGTCCGAACACGGCCGCCACCTTGCCGGTGCCGAAGCGCTGCACGGCGAAAAGCACTGCCAGGATGACCAGCGTGATCGGAACCACGAAGGCATCGAGCGCCGGCGTGACGACTTCCAGACCTTCGACCGCCGACAGCACCGAGATCGCCGGCGTGATGATCGAATCGCCGAAGAACAGCGCCGCACCGCAAAGACCGATCACCAGGATGAGCTTGGAACCCGGCGGGTAGGCGCTGCGCGCCAGCGCCATCAGCGATAGGGTGCCGCCCTCGCCCTTGTTGTCGGCCCTGAGCACGAAGGCGACATATTTGATCGTGACGATGATAGTCAGCGCCCAGACGATCAGCGACAGCACGCCGAGGACGTCATTGCGGGCAACCGAACTCGAAGACGCGTGCAGCGCCTCGCGAAAGGCGTAGATCGGGCTCGTGCCGATGTCGCCATAGACGACGCCCAGCGCGCCAAGCATGAGCACCTTGGTGCTGTGCTGCCGCTCGGTTTCGGCATGGCTCGGACGCTCGAGGGATTCCGTTTCACTGGCGTTGGCTAGCACCATGAACCCCACTTCACCGAATTCGTCACGGTCCGAGGCCGCCGCGACGCGGGCGGCAGACCAAGACTGTCGAAACTACCCAAAGTCCCCTACCATCCGCAGGCCTTCAAGAAGCGCCCGACCGTGCCGGCCATGCCATACTCCAGCGCATCGGCTGTCAACCCATGTCCGATCGATACTTCGGCCAATGCCGGGATGCGCCTGGCCAGCGCCGGCAGGTTCTCTACGGTCAGATCGTGGCCGGCATTGACGCCGAGCCCGGCCTTGAATGCTGCGTCAGCGGTTTTTCCCAGTCTTTCCAATTCTTTGGCCGCCTTTGCGGAATCGGAATGAAAGCCTCCATAAGGGCCGGTATAGAGCTCGATGCGGTCGGCGCCTGTGTCGCGCGCCGCATTGACCCCGTTCGGATCCGCATCGGAAAACAGCGACACGCGGAACCCGCTTTTCTTCAATCGTTTGACGATCGGAGTCAGGAACGCCGCCTGAGCGACGAAGTTCCAGCCATGGTCGGAGGTTGCCTGCGCCGGGTCGTCCGGCACCAGCGTCACCTGCTCGGGCTGGATCTTCTCGACCAGAACCAGGAAATCCTCGGTCGGATAGCCCTCGATGTTGAACTCCGCCGTGGGGAATTCGTCGTCGATCAGAGCCCTGATCTCCGGCAGGTCGGAATGCCTTGTGTGCCGCTCGTCGGGCCTGGGATGCACCGTCAACCCATGCGCGCCGGCGGCAAGGGCGATACGGCCAAGTCCAATGACGCTCGGCCACGGCAGGTCGCGGCGGTTGCGCAGCATGGCGACGGCGTTGAGATTGACCGAAAGCTTGGCGGGCATGAGCTGGGGTCCAGTGGATCGGCGGGCATCTATAGCGCCTTTGACGGGAACAGATAGGGGGTTTCGCGTGTTCCAGGGGACTGTTGGAGCCCAAGGTGAGGATTTGCAGTGAATTTCCTTGAAGCCGTGCCGGCCATCCGCCGCATCGAGACCAACCGCGACGCGCTTTTCGCCATCGACGTCGTCGGCGATGTCTCGCCGGCCGATGCGGAAAACCTGTTCGGCCTGCTGGAAGCCGCCTACGCGCTGCATCCGAGGATCGACGTGCTGATCAGGCTGACCGACGAGGAAAGCGTCGACTGGGCCAATATCAATCAAGACACGCTCCGGCAGGGCGTGGCCGACGCGATGGAACATGTCGTGCGCTGCGCCGTCATCGGCGAGCCGAGTTGGGCTTCCCTCGTCGCAGGCGTGTTCCCCAAAACGTTGCCTTTCGAAGTCAAGCGCTTCGATGTCGACGATGAGGAAGCGGCCTGGCAGTGGCTTGGCGCAAGGCCGACCTGATGGCCAAAAACCTCAGCGAACGATTGTCAGCCGCTCGGCGGCGCGGGTGATTGCCGTATAAAGCCAGCGCTGCCGGGTCTCCTTGAAGGCCCAACTCTCGTCGAACAGCACGACGTCGTTCCACTGCGAGCCCTGCGCCTTGTGCACGGTCAGCGCATAGCCATAGTCGAAATCGTCGAAACGCTTCTTCTGCTGCCACGGGATTTCCGCGTCGGGATCCTCGAACGCCGCCTTGAGCAGCTTGATCTTGGCGACGCCGCGGTCGGGGTCGTCCTCTTCCGGCGAAACCAGAAGGTTGATGCCCGGCTTCACCGTCTCGCGCGAGGAGGTCATCACCTTCCACAGCGAGCCGTTGAGCAGGCCCTTGGCCGGGTCGTTGCGCAGGCAGACCAGCTTGTCGCCGGCCTGCGGAAAGTCGGCGTTGAACCCTTTCAGTTCGCGCAGCCTTTGATTGTAGCGCCGGCGCGTGCGGTTGGTGCCGACCAGCACCTGGTCGGCCTTGAGCACCAGCTCCTGGTTGACTGCTTCCCTGCCGATCACCTGCGCCGTGCCGTAGTCGCCATGCATGAATTCCCGGCCTTCGCGTACGTCGAGCGCCAGCCGAATGATCGGATTGTCGCGCGCCTGGCGGTGGATCTCCGTCAGCAGCACGTCGGGTTCATGCTCGGTGAAGAAGCCGCCGCCCGAGATCGGCGGCAGCTGCGCCGGATCGCCCAGCACCAGGATCGGCGTGCCGAAGCTCTGCAGGTCGCGGCCAAGCTGCTCGTCGACCATCGAGCATTCGTCGATGACGACGAGCTTGGCGCGCGAAATCGGGCTTTGCCGGTTGAGCGAAAAGGTCGGCGACATCGAGGTCTTGCCGGTCACCTCGTCCTCGACCGATTCCTCACCCTTCGGTCTATAGATCAGCGAATGGATGGTGCGGGCGTTGGTCGCCCCCTTGGAGCGCAGCACCTGCGCCGCCTTGCCGGTGAAGGCGGCGAACTGCACCTGGCCGTCGACATGCTCGGCGAAATAGCGCGCCAGCGTCGTCTTGCCGGTGCCGGCATAGCCGAACAGGCGAAAGACCTGCGGCCGGCCTTCCTTGAGCCAGCGTCCGACCGCCTTCAGAGCCTCGTCCTGTTGGGGAGAAAATTCCATCTGTCCGACAGACCGGATTCGCAAGCGAAAGACAAGATTGGCCGCAATACCGACCGTTGTCGGCGACAAAGCGGCCACCTTCAAAGCCAAGGCTATCAGCCGGAAATGGGAACGTAAAGAGAACAAAGACGATCTACCGGCTAGCGCCCGGATCATTCTCCAGCAGGATCGGCTTGCCGTGCGGCGTGGCGTGCGCGGCGCGTTCCCAGGCGGCGGCGAGTTCATCGACATCATTCTTGCCGGCAACGCCCTTGACCGCCAGCAGCTTCTCCAGCGCCGCCAGCCAGTGCTCATAATAATCGTGGCCATCACTCGCCGCGCCAGCCTGCTTCACCTCGGCCGACAGAGCCTCCGCCCACTCACTCCACGAAAACAGGCCCTTGCCGTGCAACGCAACGGTCAGGGCGAAGGCTTCGGCCTGCCACGGCTCGGCGAAGACCGGCTCGTCGAAGCCCGCCGGCAACTCGGCCTCAGGTCGGCTCAAGATAGCTCTCCCAGGCATCGACCGAGACGCTGAGCGTCGGATCGGCGCCCTCGCCCCAGATTTCGGCTCCGTCGAACACCACCGTATAGACCCATTGCGGGTTCTCGCCCTTGCCATGCGCATTGCTGTCCGGAAAGACGAAGCCGCCGCGAACGGCCTCGATCCTCCCGGTCTTGTCGCGCGCGTAGCGTGGCAGGCGCGTATGCCCGGTCGGGTTGAAATTCTTCGTCCGCACCCGGTCGCCCGCGCGAAAGCGCGCCGGCGTGGCAACAGGCCGGTCGCACGGCCCGCCCTTGGCGAGCACTGCCGGCACGTCCGCCGCCTTCAGCACCCTCTTCGGCGTCGCGGCCGCATCGACCGCCTTGCCGGCGGCAAGGTCGCGCTCTGTGACGAAGCCATGGCGCTTCAGCAGCGTTTCCAGCGCCTTGATCCAGATCTGGTAGTAGCTCGACGAATAGTAATCGGCGGGATGCAGCGATTCCCGCGCATGCCGGCTTTCATCGATGTTCCAGGCACCCATGGAGCCGGCGGTGAGGGTCACGCCCAACGCCCGCCTTTCCCATGCCGCGTGGAAATAGGGCTCGTCCTTCTCGGGCGCGACCGGCCCGAAGCCCATCTGTCCGCCGAGATCCTGCGGCCCGTTCATGCCGGCTCCCCTTCCGGCTCTTTGGCAAGCGCCGTGCCGATCATCGCGTCGCGGCTGACCAGCTCGGCGAGCTGCTCCTCGCTCCAGCCTTCCGTTCCGCGGGGTCGCATCGGCACTACCAAGTAACGAAGCTCGGCGGTTGAATCCCAGACGCGGATTCTTTTGTCCTTGGGCAGCGTCAGCCCAAATTCCTCGAGCACGCCGCGCGGATCGATCACCGCCCGCGAGCGGTAGGGCGGCGCCTTGTACCAGACCGGCGGCAGGCCGAGCACCGACCACGGATAGCAGGAGCACAGCGTGCAGACGACGAGGTTGTGCGTCTCCTCGGTGTTGAACACCGCCTGCATATGCTCGCCCTGGCGCCCGGTATAGGAGAGCGATTCGATCGCGGCGGTGGCGTCGCGCTTGAGCCAGTCGGCATAAGCCGGATCGTTCCAGGCCTTCGCCACCACCCGCGCGCCGTTGCGCGGGCCGATCTTCGTCTCGTAGGTATCGACGATGACGTCGATGGCCGCCGGATCGATCAGGCCCTTCTGGGTCAGGATCGTCTCCAGCGCGCGCACGCGCGCCGCGAATGGATCGAGCTCGTTCTCGTGGTCATGATCGTGGGTCATGCCCCGAGACTAGGATCGGCTGCCCTTGGCCGCAAGCGCGACGCCTTGGGCCAGCAACGGGTCTACTCGGCCGCCACCTTCTTCGGCTCGGCCTCGCCGTCGAACAGCGAGCCCTGCTCGCCGCTCTCCACCACATGCAGCGCCGGCTGGTTCCGTCTCGACGAGAAGCTGAGCAGCCAGCCCGAGAAATTCTCGAAATAGACGTAGATCACCGGCGTGACGAACAGCGTCAACGCCTGCGAGGCGAGCAGGCCGCCGACCACCGCGATGCCGAGCGGCTGGCGCAATTCGGCGCTGGCGCCGGTGCCGAGCGCGATCGGGAATGTGCCCATCAGCGCGGCCAGCGTCGTCATCATGATCGGACGGAAACGCATCAGGCAGGCCTTGTGGATGGACTCCTTCGCCGACATGCCCTGTCGCCTCAGCTCCAGCGCGACGTCGACCATCATAATGCCGTTCTTCTTGACGATGCCGATCAGCATCAGGATGCCGATCACCGCGATCACCGACAGATCCATGCCGGCGAAGCGCAGCGCCACCACCGCGCCAAGCACCGCTGATGGCAGGCCGGTGAGGATGGTGAGCGGATGGATGAAGCTCTCATAGAGCATGCCGAGCACGATATAGATCGTGAGAATCGCGCCGCCGATCAGCAGGCCCTGGTTGGCCAGCGAATCCTGGAAGGTCTTGGCGGTGCCGGCAAAGCTCGTCGAGATCGCCGTCGGCATGCCGATCTGTTCCTTGAGCTGGTCGATGCGGGTCACCGTGTCGCCGAGCGACACGCCCTGCGGAAGGTTGTAGGAGATCGTCACCGCCGGCAGCTGTCCGAGCTGGTTGATCGTCAGGGCGCCGGCCGTGCGGTCGACGCGGGCGAAGGCGCCCAGCGGCACCAGGCCGCCGCTCGACGTCCGCATCTGGATGGCCAGCATGTGTTCCGGCGACCATTCGATCTTGGGGTCGAGCTCGGTGATGACCTCATAGCTGTCGGCCGAACCGAAGATCGTCGAGACCTGGTCGGTGCCGAAGCCGCCATAAAGCGCCGAGCGCAGCGTGTCGGTGTCGATGCCGAGCTGGGCGGCCTTGTCGCGGTCGATCACGAGCGATGCCTGCAGCGCGTTGTTCTGCAGGTCGCTGGTGACGTCGGTGAACATCGTGTGGTCGGCGGCCATGGCATCATTGAGCTTTTGTGCCCAGACGTCTGTCTGCTTGGTATCGAGCCCCTGAACCACGAGTTGGTAGGCGCTGGCGGACGACCGCGAGCCGAGCCGCAGGTTCTGCACCGGCTGCATATAGGTCTCGATGCCCGGCACGCCGGCCAGCTGGCGTCTCAGATCCGCAAGCACTTTCTCGATGTTGGGGCGCTGGTCCTTGCCCTTGAGCTGGACGAAGAGTTGCCCCTGGTTGAGCGCGTTGTTGCCGCTGCCGGCCGACCAGGCCACATGGTCGACATAGGGCGACTTCGAGAACACGCTGGCCACCTGCCCCTGCAGCTTCGCCATGGCGTCGAACGAGATATCCTGGCGCGCCATGGTGGTCACCGATATCTGGCCGATATCCTCCTGCGGAAAGAAGCCTTTCGGCGAAACCTGGATCACCCACACCGACGCCGCGGCGGTGGTGATGAAGACCAGGAAAACCAGGAAGGTGTGGCGCAGGCAGAAGCTCAAGAGCCAGTCATAGATGCGGGTGACGATGTCATGCCTGCCGGCGCTATGCGCCTCGCGATCGGCCTTCGTCACCGACAGCAGCCGCGAGCAGAGCATCGGCGTCAGCGTCAGCGAGACGAACATCGAGGCCAGGATGGCGACGGTCACCACGACGGCGAATTCGTTGAAGATGCGGCCGATGACGCCGCCCATCAAAAGCACCGGAATGAACACCGCCACCAGCGAGATCGAAATCGAGATGATGGTGAAGCCGATCTCGCGCGCGCCCTTCAGTGAGGCGTCGAAGGCCGACAGCCCATCCTCTTCCATGTGGCGGAAGATGTTTTCCAGCATGACGATGGCGTCGTCGACGACGAGGCCGACGGCCAAGGTCAGTCCCATCAGCGAGATGTTGTCGATGGAAAAGCCGAACAGGAACATCGCGCCGAGCGTGGCGATCAGCGAGATCGGCACCGCCACCGCCGGGATGATCGTCGCCGTCACCCTGCGCAGGAACACGAAGATCACCATCACGACGAGCGCGATGGTCAGGAGCAGCGTGAACTGAACGTCGTCGACGGCCTGGCGGATCGAGGTCGAGCGGTCGTTGAGCAGCTTGATCTGGGCGGCGGCCGGCATCTGGTCCTGGAAGGACGGCAGCATCGCCTTGACCTTGTCGACGACATCGACGGTGTTGGCATCGGGCTGGCGCTGCACGGCCATGATGATCGCGCGGGTGCCGTCGTACCAGCTTGCCGTCGTCGTGGTCTGCACGGAATCGACGACCCGCGTCACCTCGCCCAGGCGCACCGGATGGCCGTTCTTGGTGGCGATGATGAGGTTGGAGAAGCCGGCAGCATTGGTCAGCTGCGTGTTGGCGGTGATCGTCAGCTGCTGCTTGTTGTTCTGCAGCACGCCGAGCGGCGTGTTGCTGTTGGCCGAGGCGACCGCCGCCTGCAGCTGATCGATCGAGATGCCGCGCGCGGCAAGCGCGGACGGATCGATCTGGATGCGCACCGCGTATTTCTGCTGACCGTAGATCGAAACCTGGGCCACCCCGTCGATGGTCGACAGCGAGGGCGAGATGACGTTCTCGGCGAAGGCGTCGAGATCGGTCAGCGGAACCGTGTCGCTGACCAGCGACATCAGAAGGATCGGCGCGTCTGCGGGATTGACCTTGCGATAGCTCGGCGGCGAGGTCATTTCCGGCGGCAGCGATCTTTGCGTGCGCGCGATCGCCGCCTGCACGTCGGCGGCCGCCGCGTCGATATCGCGGTTCAGCACGAACTGGATGGCGATCGAGGTCTGGCCGAGCGAATTGGTGGTCGAGATCGAATCGATGCCGGCGATCGTCGCGAACTGCTTGATCAGCGGCGTCGCCACCGATGTCGCCATCGTCTCCGGCGAAGCGCCGGGCAGGCTGGCCGAAACATTGACCACCGGAAATTCGGCGCTGGGCAGCGCCGCCACCGGCAGGAACTTGTAGGCAAAAATACCGCCCAGAATGAGGGCGAACGACATCAGCAGCGTTGCGACGGGCCTGCGAATACAGAATTCGGAGATCATTGGGCAGCCCCGCCGGCCTTGTCTGCCTCCGCGACCTTCGGTGACGCCTGGTCACCGGATCCGGCGGCCTTGCCTTCATGCACCGCCGCGCCGTTCTTCAACCGTGTCTGGCCTTCGACGACGACCTTCTCGCCGCTCTTGAGACCATCGCTGATGGCGCTGTTCTGCCCCTCGGTCAGCGCCACCTGCACCGGCCGCATCTCCACCGTGTTGTCCGGCTTGACGACATAGACGAAGGGGCCCTTCTGGCTGGGCTGCACCGCGACCGTCGGAACCGAGGTCATCTGCGGCATCGTGCCGGCATCGAGCACCACATTCACATATTGCCCCGGCCACAGCGAAAGATCCGGGTTCGGGATGCTGGCCCGCGTGGCGATGGTGCCGGAAGCGGTATCGACGCTGGAATCGACGAAGTCGAGCGTGCCCTTGCCGATGGGCGTGGGGTCGCCGTCCTTGGTCAGCATCACGTTGCCTTGCTGCGGGTCGGCGAGCGCCTTGTGCAAGAGGGCGAGGTTGCTTTCCGGCAGCGTGAAATTCACCTGCAGCGGGTCCATCTGCGTGATGGTGACAAGCGGCGTCGAGCTGCTCGAGTTGCCGTTGCTGGTGGTGACGAGATCGCCGACCGATACGTTGACCGCGCCGAGCCGGCCCGAGATCGGCGCCGTGATGGTCGCATAGCTCAATTGCACGGTGTCGGCGTCGATCGTCGCCTTGTCGGCGTCGATGGTCGCGGCCGCGGCTTTCTGCGCCGCCAGCGCCTGATCGTAGGTCTGCTGCGTGCCAGCCTGCTTGGCGACAAGATCCTTGGCGCGCTGCAGGTCGGCCTGGGCGCTCACCAGCATCGCCTGGTCCTTGGCGAGCGTCGCCTGATCCTTGGCCAGTTGCGCCTTCAGCGCGCGATCGTCGAGCGAAATGAGCAGATCGCCGGCCCTGACCATCTGCCCGTCCTTGACCGCGATCGACACGATCTGGCTGGAAACACGGGCATTGATGTTGACCACCTCCGGCGACGAGACGAAGCCGATGGCGTAGCGCCGGATCGGGAAATCGGCGGTGGTCGCGACGGCTGAGACGATCGAGGCCGAACGCGGACCGCCGCCTTTCGCGTTGTCGCCTTTCGCATTGTCCGAGGCGCTGGCCGTCTTGTCGCCGCTCGCCGTCTTGTCGGTCGCGTCAGCCTGCCTGCCCGAAATCAGCTGCTGGACCCTGGCCAGCGTTGTGGGGACCAGCGTCGTGGGCGAATAGTAGAGCCCGGCCCCCGCCAGGCAGGCGACCGCAACAACTGCAAAGGCGATTTTTCCGCGCATCGACAATATGCCCTCTCACCCGACACGCCGGACCCGGTGGTCTATTTTAGCTCTTTCACGGCGCCTTGCCGCGAATTTCGCCGAATAGATAGGACACGGCTTTGGCGGAAAAGGGCCAAAACGCGGCATTACGAAGATTTAATGTGCAGTGCACAATGGTTAGGCAGCCGGCTAACAGGGATCCGAACAGACCGTCACCGATGCAAAGGACCGCCAGGACGCATTGAGATTCAGCTCAGGTTGGACAGAGTTGAAGACGGGCGCACGGCGGCCAAAACAAGGTGGCTTCGAGAACCGGAGCAGAGCGGACATTCGGTCGGTGACGACCGGCCTACGCCGCCTTAACTGCGCGGTTGCTGGTGGCAGACCTGCTCCGCTCACCGCCGCGCAGGCGCCGCAGTCCTTTCCGTCTTGGGGTGTTCTCCGGGAGATTTACGCTGTGGGCGAGGCCAAAGCGTACGAGGGTCTGGATGAAGATCCAGCCGAGGTCGATCTGCCCCCGTTCGAGACCGAGCCGCGCGGATTCGGGAAATGCGTGATGATTACCGTGGAAACTCTCTCCGAAGGTCACCAGGCCGAAACGTGGCAAGTTGTAGCCCTGCACCGCCACGCCATCGACGCACCATCCCTGGTCGCCATTCCGATGCGCGAAATGTCCGACCAGCCAATGACCCGTGAGGGAAACGGAAACGCGAACCGCAATCCCCCAGACGACCCAACTCCAGCCGCCAAGCAGTAGGAGCAGAATGGCCCACGGCAGTTGCTGCCACATCCACGTGCGCTCCAGGAATTTGTAGAAGCGATCGTTACTGACCGACGGCTCGATGATGAAATCGGGCGGGTTGCGCAAGGCGACCGCGCAATGCATCTGCCAGAAGGCATCGATGAAAAAGGGCCGGCGGTGGGCATAGAGGTCGTGGCAGCCCGTCTGGCGCTGTGCCCAATCCCGAATGTCGTGGGCGTGGATCATTCCGAAAGGGCCGGCCATGCCGACCAGCACACCAAGATAGACCAGCGCGTGTTCGATCCAGATGTGGACCCTGAATGAACGATGGATGAGCAGCCGATGCATTCCCACAGAATGCCCGGCGCAGATCGTCACCGCCGTCATTACCACGAACAGAGCAACAGCGTTCCAACTGAAGGTGAGCGGTCCAAACACGATGGCGATCATTGTCATCGCGCCGACCCAGATCGACTTGGCCGGCATCCAGACGACCCTGCCGTCCTCTGCATCGCTGTCTTGCCGTGAAATCATTCTACCGGTGGATATGGTTTTCATGGACCCCTACTCGCGCTTAACATTCCAAACCACAGCCTTGCCTTCCGGAGCCTTAGTACTTATTTAGGCAATAAGCTAACCATCTATTATGTCAGATTAGGTATTTAGGCAATAGTATAAATGTCAGCCAGAGAATCCCGGCGACGCAGCAGCGCGCTCCCGACTAGGAAGGTATGAACAGTGACCGAAAAGGCAGAACAGGCATTGGAGGCTGAGGCCGGCAGCGGCCAAGGTGGGGCGATCCAGCGCGTATTCGAGGCGTTGTCCTCGGCCCCCCGGCGCAGGATCCTTGCCTATCTCGCGCACTCCTCGCTGACCGCCGGTGAGATCGCGGCGCGCTTCGACATGTCGAAGCCGTCGATCTCACAGCATCTGAATATTCTGGAGACGGCCGGCCTTATCGCCAGGGAGCGGCAGGGGCAGTTCATCCACTACTCGCTGGTCGAGAACAATCTGGTGAACACCTTGAACGGCTTCGTCCAGGATGTCTGCCCCGTGTCGCGCCCGTTGAAAAGGGAAAGCAAGGCTCTCGCCAGCGGCAAGGCAGTGGAGAAATCCCAGGACTGACTGTCGGCCTTACATCCCCTGCGGGCCGCGGTTCATCGCAGCGACGCCGGTGCGGCAGATCTCGACCAGGCCAAGCGGTTTCATGATGGCGATGAACTGGTCGAGCTTGGAGCCCTTGCCGGTGATCTCGAAGATGAAATGCTCGGTGTTGGCGTCGATGACCGATGCGCGGAAGGCATCCGCGAGCCGAAGCGCCTCGACACGGGCGTCGCCCGTGCCGGCGACCTTGACCAGCGCGAGTTCGCGCTCCAGCGGCCGCTCCTGTCCCAGCTCATGCGAGCGCACGGTCAGGTCCACCACCCGGTGCACCGGCACGATGCGCTCGAGCTGATGCTTGATCTGCTCCATCACATGCGGAGTGCCGCGCGTCACGATGGTGATGCGCGACAGATGCTTCTCGTGCTCGGTCTCGGAAACGGTAAGGCTTTCGATGTTGTAGCCGCGGCCCGAGAAAAGGCCGATGACACGGGCGAGAACGCCCGGTTCGTTGTCGACCAGCACGGAAAGCGTATGGGTTTCCGGCTTCTCGGTTTCCTTGGCGATGAAGTAGGCCGAACCGGTCGGCTGAAGCTGTGCGTTCATGACGTGAATCTCTATTTCAGACTTTTGAGCTAATTCTCTGTTTGCGCACGGCTTCTCGCGACAGCCCTGCCTTGGGCCGCCTACACCAGTTCCCTGCCCTTGGCGTCGATGGCGTTGGCCACCGCCTCGTCGGTGGCCTCGTCCGGCAGCAGCATCTCGTTATGCGCCTTGCCCGACGGGATCATCGGGAAGCAGTTGGCCAAGGTCGCCACGCGGCAGTCGAACAGAACCGGCTTCTTCACCGAGATCATCTCGCGGATCGCGTCGTCGAGCTCGTCCGGCTTGTCGCAGCGAATGCCGTGACCGCCATAGGCTTCCGCCAGCTTGACGAAATCCGGCATCGCCTCGGTGTAGGAATGCGACAGCCGGTTGCCGTGTAAGAGCTGCTGCCACTGGCGCACCATGCCCATATACTGATTGTTCAGGATGAAGATCTTGATCGGCGCCTCATACTGCACCGCCGAGCTCATCTCCTGCATGGTCATCTGCACCGAGGCGTCGCCCGCGATGTCGATGACCAGCGCATCCGGATGCGCGATCTGCACGCCGAGCGCGGCCGGCAGGCCGTAGCCCATCGTGCCCAGGCCGCCCGAGGTCATCCAGCGGTTCGGCTTGTCGAAATGATAATGCTGCGCCGCCCACATCTGGTGCTGGCCGACCTCGGTGGTGATGTAGGTGTCCATGTCCTTGGTCAGCGCATAGAGCCGCTGGATCGCATATTGCGGCATGATGACGTCGCTGTTCATCTTGTAGGCCAGCGAATCCCGCGCGCGCCATTTCGCGATCTGCTCCCACCACGGATAGAGCGCCTTCTTGTCGGTCTTGGCGGTCGCCCGCCACAGCCGCACCAGATCCTCCAGCACGCGGCCGACATCGCCCAAGATCCCGATATCGGCATGCACGTTCTTGTTGATGGAGGACGGGTCGATGTCGATGTGGATCTTCTTCGAGTTCGGCGAGAACGCGTTGAGGCGGCCAGTGATGCGGTCATCGAAGCGCGCGCCGATGCAGATCATCACGTCGCAATCATGCATGGCCATGTTGGCTTCGTAGGTGCCGTGCATGCCGAGCATGCCGACCCAGTTCTTGCCCGACGCCGGGTAGGCGCCGAGCCCCATCAGCGTCGAGGTGATCGGGAAGCCGGTGAGGTCGACCAGCTCGCGCAGCAGATGGCTGGCCTCCGGACCGGAATTGATGACGCCGCCGCCCGAATAGATGATCGGCTTCTTCGCGCCGGCCATCAGCTCGACGGCAGCCTTCACCTTTTCCAAGTCGCCCTGGACTTTCGGCTGGTAGCTGGTGCGCGGCGCCGTCTGCGGCGGCACATAGATGCCCTTGGCGAACTGCACGTCCTTCGGAATGTCGACCACGACCGGGCCGGGGCGGCCCGTCGTCGCGACATGGAAGGCTTCATGGATGGTGGCGGCGAGCTCGTTGACGTCCTTCACCAGCCAGTTGTGCTTGGTGCAGGGCCGCGTGATGCCGACCGTGTCGCATTCCTGAAAGGCGTCGGAGCCGATCAGCGATGTCGGCACCTGGCCGGTGAGGCAGACCAGCGGGATGGAATCCATCAGCGCGTCCTGCAGCGGCGTCACGGCATTGGTGGCGCCGGGGCCGGACGTCACCAGGAGCACGCCGGCCTTGCCGGTCGAGCGCGCATAACCTTCGGCCGCGTGGCCTGCGCCCTGCTCGTGCCGGACCAGGATGTGCTCGACCTCGTCCTGTTGAAAAATTTCATCGTAAATCGGGAGAACCGCGCCGCCCGGATAGCCGAAGACGTGCTTGACGCCATTGTCCTTCAGCGCCTGCACCACCATTTCGGCACCCGTCATTTCGCGCCGCTCGTTCTGTCCATTGCTCATCGGTCTGGTCCCGTACTGTTTCGCCATCTGGCGATTGCTGGTCGTTTAGTTGGATTGGAGGCAATAAAAAAGGCCCCCGAGGGAGCCTGTGGGATGCGCATGGGAGGTTTTCGCCCGGCGGTTACACCGCCTTGCCCACGCGCCAGCCTACGAGAATGAGTGCCGTTTTCATGGGCGCGGACAATAAGGGCGAAAACGCTGGCTCGTCAATGGGGTCCGGCGCGAATTCACCCGCCTGTGAGAAACGGCGCTGTTTCGCGCTACCATAGTACAGTTGAGCGCCCGCCGCCGAGGCACCAGTATGTGCCGATGCATGTCGCCCGCAAGGGTGGAGCGGTTTGGGACACGACATGCACTATGATGTGACGTTGGCTGCGAGGAGGACGCATGGCTGGCGAACGGGAGCATATCCGCGAGATCGAAGAGGTGCTGTCCGGCGCGCGATCGATCCGCGACGATATCGTGGTTCAATCCTGGCTGCGCTGCATCGATACGCATCGGCTCGACCCGGCACGTCCGACGGAAGCCTACATCGTGCCCGATACTCAGCTGCGCGAGCATCGCGAGCAGTCCGAAAGACTCATCGCCATTGCCCGCAGCGGGCTGGAGACATTGTTCAAGCAGGTGGCCGGCCAGAACTATGTCCTGCTGCTGGCCGACGCGAAAGGTGTCACCGTCGACTTCCTCGGCGACCCGCTGTTCATGGACCAGTTGCGCACGGCCGGTCTCTATCTCGGCTCCGAATGGTCCGAAAGCCGCACTGGAACCTGCGGCGTCGGCTCCTGCATCGTCACGGGCGAGGCGATGACCATTCACCAGACCGACCATTTCGATACCACCCACACGCCGCTCTCCTGCACCGCCGCGCCGATCTTCGACACCAAGGGCGAACTGACCGCCGTCCTCGACATATCGCTGTTGCGCTCGCCGCAGCCGAAAGTCAGCCAGAACCTTGCCCTTCACCTGGTGACGGCATCTGCCCGGCGCATCGAGCTCGCCAATTTGATGGCGCAGATGCATTCGGAATGGGTGCTGCGCTTCTCGCGCTCGCCCGAATTCCTCGATGTCGATCCGGAAGCAGCCATCGCGCTCGATGCCTCGGGCCTCATCCTCGGCACCACGCGCGGCGGAGCGCTGCTTCTGGCGCAGGCCGGAGGCGTCGACTGGAGGCTCTCCTCGCCGATCGGTCAGCCGATCTCGTGTTACCTCGACATGGATATCGACGACTTGCCGAACTTGACGCGCGGGCGCCCGACCGAGGAGCGGCTGGTGTTCGGCCGCAACGGCAGCGCGCTGTTCGCGCATGCCATCGAGCCGCAGCCGTCGAGCGGACGCCGCACACCTGTCGAGGCGCTGCCGAAACCGATCGCCGAGCTTTCCGGCGGCGATCCGGCCATGGCGGCCATGCAGGCGCGGGCCGCCAAGCTGGCGCGCACCACCATCCCGATCCTGATCCATGGCGAGACCGGTTCCGGCAAGGAATATCTCGCCCGCGCGCTCCATGACAGCTCCGGGCGCTCCGGCCCGTTCGTGGCCATCAATTGCGCGGCCATTCCCGAACACCTGATCGAGAGCGAGCTGTTCGGGCACGCGGCCGGCGCCTTTACCGGCGCCACGGCCAAGGGACGCAAGGGGCTGATCGAGAGCGCCGACGGCGGCACGCTTTTCCTCGACGAGATCGGCGACATGCCCTACGCGCTGCAGTCGCGCCTGCTGCGGGTGATCGCCGAGCGCGAATTGATCCCGGTTGGCGGCACGGCACCTCGGCCTGTCGACATCAAGATCATCTCCGCCTCGCATCACGACTTGCGCCGGCTGGTTGCCGAGGGCCGTATCCGCGAGGATCTGTTCTACCGGCTGAACGCCGCTTCGCTGACATTGCCGGCGCTGCGCGAGCGCACCGATTTTGAATGGCTGCTGGAACGGCTGGTCGGCGAGCGGGCGCGCCTTGCCGGTCGGGCGGCAAAACTGTCGCCGGCGGCGCGGCTGGCGCTGATCCGTCATGGCTGGCCAGGCAACATCCGCGAGCTCGTCAACGCCGTGGATCTGGCGGTGGCGCTTTGCGACGACGAGACGATCCAGCCTTCCGACCTGCCCGATTTCGCCACGGCCCGCACGGCGCCCCCGGCGCCTTCCGCCAGCCTGGTCGCGTTGCGCGCCCCCTCGCCCGAGGAAGAGCGCGCAGCCCTGCTGGCCGTGCTGGCGGCGACCGGCTGGAACATTTCCGAAGCCGCGCGGCGTCTCGGCATCGACCGCACCACGGTCCATCGCCGCATGAAGCGCCTGCGACTGGAGGCGCCGAACTAACGTTGCAAGGGCTGTGGCGCGCCGCAGCGCATGCAACAGAAAATGCAACAGGCAAGGCGCCGCAAGAGCGTCCTAACAGGTTGATTCCATTGATAGCACCAGATGAGCGCCACGGTTGGCACGCCGCTTGCTGCTCATGACGCACTCTAGCAAGTGGAGGAGAACAAATGCTCGAGAGAACACCCACCACCAAGGCCCAAGCGCTGCTCGACAAGTTCGGCAAGGCGTTGGAGGCCGGCGACATCGACAGCGCCGTCAACTGTTTCCAGGCCGACTGCTACTGGCGCGACCTCGTCACCTTCACCTGGAACCTGAAGACGATGGAAGGCCAGGATCAGGTTCGCGACATGCTGCAAGCGACGCTGGCCAACACCAAGCCTACCGCATGGGCGGTGGCCAAGGGCGAAGAAGCGACCGAGGATGGCGGCGTCATCACCGCCTGGATCACCTTCGAGACAAGCATCGCGCGCGGTTTTGGCCTTGTGCGGTTCAAGGGCGACTTGATCTGGACCCTGCTCACCACGATGGCGGAGCTGAAAGGCTATGAGGAGAAAGCGGGCTTCACCCGTCCCCTCGGCGCCAAGCACGGACACGGCAAGGACCGCAAGACTTGGCGCGAGGAGCGCGAGGACGAGATCGCCGAGCTCGGCCATACCAAGCAGCCCTATGTCGTCATAATCGGCGGCGGCCAGGGCGGAATTGCTCTTGGTGCAAGGCTGAAGCAGCTCGGCGTGCCCACCATCATCATCGAGAAGAACGAGCGTCCCGGAGACTCCTGGCGCAAGCGCTACAAGTCGCTCTGCCTGCACGACCCGGTCTGGTACGATCACCTGCCCTATATCGACTTCCCGAAGAACTGGCCGGTCTTCGCGCCGAAGGACAAGATCGGCGACTGGCTGGAGATGTACACCAAGGTGATGGAGCTGAACTATTGGGCCTCCACCACCGCCAAATCCGCCAAATTCGACGAGAAGACGAAGGAATGGACCGTCGTCGTCGAGCGCGACGGCAAGCAAATCGTGCTCAAGCCCAAGCAGTTGGTGCTGGCGACCGGCATGTCCGGCAAGGCGAACTGGCCGAAATACAAGGGCCAGGACATCTTCAAGGGCGAGCAGCAGCACTCCTCGACCCATCCCGGCCCGGACAAATACCGCGGCAAGAAGGTGGTGGTCATCGGCTCCAACAACTCGGCGCACGACATCTGCGCGGCGCTATGGGAAGGCGGCGCCGACGTGACCATGGTGCAGCGCTCGTCCACCCACATCGTCAAATCCGACACGCTGATGGATATCGGTCTCGGCGCCCTCTATTCGGAGCAGGCGGTCGAGAACGGCATGACGACGCGCAAGGCCGACATGATCTTCGCGTCCCTCCCCTACCGCATCCTGCACGAATTCCAGATTCCGCTTTACCAGCAGATGAAGGAGCGCGACGCGAAATTCTATGAAGACCTTGAGAAGGCCGGCTTCATGCTCGACTGGGGCGATGACGGCTCGGGTCTCCTCATGAAATACCTGCGCCGCGGCTCCGGCTACTATATCGATGTCGGCGCCTGCGACCTCGTGATCGACGGCTCGATCAAGCTGAAGAGCGGACCGGGTGCGGCGGTACAGGAACTCACCGAAACCGGCGTCAAATTCGTCGACGGCACCGAATTGCCGGCCGACCTTGTGATCTATGCCACCGGCTACGGCTCGATGAATGGCTGGGCCGCCGACCTCATCTCGCAGGAAGTGGCGGACAAGGTCGGCAAGGTTTGGGGTCTCGGCTCCAACACCACCAAGGATCCAGGTCCCTGGGAAGGCGAGCAGCGCAACATGTGGAAGCCGACGCAGCAGGAAGCACTGTGGTTCCACGGCGGCAACCTTCACCAGTCGCGCCACTATTCGCAGTATCTTGCGCTGCAGCTGAAGGCCAGGCAGGTCGGGTTGCCTACCCCGGTGTATGGGCTGCAGGAAGTCTATCACAAGGCTTGAGGCTGGACGCTTTCCATAGATGGAAGCCCGCCACGGGCTTCCATCTATCCCGCCTTGAGCTTCAGGTCCACATGGTCGCAACTTGATGGCTATCGATCTTTCCCTATCCGCTTCCAGTAGATCAGCGTGCCGGTCAGTCCGCCATGCGGCTTCAGCGCAAAGTCGGGGATCTCACCGGTCAGCGTAAAACCAAGTTTCTCATAAAGGTCCGCCGCGCCCTCCTCGCTCGCCGTGTCCAGCACCAGCAGCGTGCGGCCCTTCTCGACCGCCAGTTCCTCCGCGGCGCGCATCAGTGCGCTCGCGACGCCTTTGCCGCGATGGTCCCGTCCGGTCATCAGCTTGGCGATCTCTGCGCGGTGCGGCTGGTTGGGCGGAAAGTCGAGCAGCAGTGTGACGGTTCCTGCAAGCACACCATCCTGCCATGCGCCCAGCACCGCCCTTTCCCCGCGCGCGGCCGCAGCAAGCGACTTGCGCCAGAAATCCAGTGCCGCCCCCGCCGGCAGTGGATGCATGAAGCTCACCGATCCGCCTGCGGCGACGGTCTCGATCAGCAGATCGGCGAGCATCGCGACGGTCGCCGCATCGTCGGTCAACGCCCGGATTTCAAGTGCGTTCATGCTGGTGTTCTCCAAGGCGATGCGACATCGGGAAGGGTCATTCGAAATGGCTGCTCCGCCTGCGCCGCCGCGCCCGCCGGATTTCGGTGATCCGGTCGGCGTCGTCCGCGCTGAGATGGCGGCCGCGCTCCAGGATCTCGAGCGTATATTCCTCGTAGGTCAGCCCGAGCCGCTCGGCTCTCTCCAGCCGCATCAGCATGACGGCCTGGCTTGGCGCCTTCCAGGCCTTGTCGTGGGCGGCGCGCCAGGCGAGGAAGACGTAGGCGTCGCCCTTGCCCCAGGGCGGGCCTTCATAATCGTCGAGCGGCGGCCCGCCATTGTGCGAGCGGTTTGGCCGGCGAGACACCGGCTCAGTCCCTGACCAGCGCCACGAGATACTCCGCGGCAGCCGGTCCGGGAGCATGAAAGACACAGTCCGCCGGCGCCCCCAGCGCCAGGCAGTCGCCGGGCTCGAGCCGGTGCACCACATCGCCCTCGGTGAAATCCAGCCTCCCGTCGATCAGCCATATCTGCTGCTTGATGAATGCGTAGGAGGCGGCCGGTAGGCTGACCTTGGCGCCCGCCGGCAGGCTGACCCTGATCAACTCGAGCGGCATCTGCGATGCCGGCGACAGATGCCGCCGAATGTAGCCCGTTGCCGGGTCCTGCCACACCGGCTGCTCGTCCCTGCGCAAAATGCCGCCGCCTTGCAGCTCGGCCCGCGCGATCAGCGTCGACAGTGTCAAGCCGAAGGCGGCTGCGATGCGCACCAGGAGCGCCGCGGTCGGACTGGTGGTGCCGCGTTCGATGGCGCTCAGCATCGCTTTGGACACGTCCGAGCGCCCCGCAAGCTCGGCCAGCGACCAGCCCCTCACCATCCTTTCCGAGTGTATCCGCCGGCCGATCGTGGCAGTGATGTCATCCGATATATCGTTCATTCGTCCAATATATCGGAATTGCGGAATCTTGGAAGAGGCTATTCGATCGAATTGTCGCGGCCGGCTTAACACCGTCTACACCATTCGACCTCACCTCAATTTAACCCCGCCTGGATAGGGTCGACGCTCCAGGGAATGGGACCAGGTCAGTCATGTTTGTCGAACGCGAAGCCTCCGTTGGCGAACCGATTTCGCAGGAGCGCCGCAACGCCCTGCAAAGCGACAAACGCATTCTCGGCAACGTCGTGCAATGCGACGGCGCGCGCGCCACCATCAGCGCCTATGCCGAGGATGCCGACGGCACGGTCACCGGCCAATGGACAGTCGGCAAGATGATCTCCATCAATCTTGGCACGACGCGCACCGTCGGCCTTGTCTATGAGATCGGCAAATCGGACCGCGCCTGGAGCAATGAGGGCCAGAACCCGATCGAGGTCAGCATCGAATTGATCGGCGAAGTGCGCGACGGCGCGGAGCCGGGCGCCAAGCCGGTCTTCGACCGCGGCATCACCGCCTATCCGCATATCGGCGCGATCGCCCACCGTATTCGCAGCCGCGACCTGCAGGCGGTCTACGATTTGGCAGGACGCCATTCGGTCACCATCGGCACGCTGTCGCAGGATGAATCGATCGATGCCAACATCGCCATCGACGACACGCTGGCGCGCCATTTCGCCATCGTCGGCACCACAGGCGTCGGCAAGTCCACGGCTGTCTCGCTGCTCTTGCGCAAATCGATCGAGGCGCGGCCCGACCTGCGCGTGCTCATTCTCGACCCCCACAACGAGTTCGCGGCCTCGCTGCCGGAATATTGCGTCAAGGTCGATTCCAAGACGCTTGACCTGCCATTCTGGATGTTCAGGCTGGAGGAATTCGCCGAAGTGCTGTTTCGCGGCCGCGAGACGGTGCCCGAGGAAGTGGATGTCCTGCGCGACCTGATCCCGGCGGCCAAGAACCTCTATCGCAACCCCAGTTCCGGCACCTATGTCAGACGCGGCAGCGATGCGCTGACGGCGGACACGCCGGTGCCTTACCGCATCGCCGATCTCATCAAGCAGATCGACGAGCGCATGGGCCTGCTCGAAAGCAAGAATGATCGCCCGATCCTGAAATCGCTGAAGACGCGCATCGAATCGGCGGCCGCCGATCCGCGTTACCGCTTCATGTTCAATTCCCGCCTGATCGAGGACACGATCCACGAGACGATCGGCAATATTTTCCGTGTCCCCAATCACGGCCGCCCGGTCACCTGCTTCGAGATGGCGGGCATGCCTTCGGAAGTGGTCAACTCGGTCTGCTCGGTGCTGGCGCGCCTGGCCTTCGACCTAGCCTTGTGGAGCGAGGGCCGGCTGAGGCTGCTCCTGCTTTGCGAGGAAGCGCACCGCTATATGCCGGCTGACCCGCGCCTGGGCTTCGCGCCGACCAGGCACGCGCTGTCGCGCATCGCCAAGGAAGGCCGCAAATATGGCTGCTATCTGGGTGTCGTCACCCAGCGCCCGGGCGAGCTCGACCCGACCATCCTGTCGCAGTGCTCGACCTTCTTCGCCATGCGCCTTGCCAACGAGCAGGACCAGGCAATCATCCGCTCGGCGATCGCCGACTCCTCGGCCTCCACGCTCGCGTTCCTGTCCTCGATGGGGCAGCGCGAAGCCATCGCCTTCGGCGAAGGCGTCGCAACCACCATGCGGCTGAAATTCGAGAAGCTGGCGCAGGAGTTCATCCCCGGAACCGCGAAAAGGGAGCAGGTCGAGCCCTCCGTGGACGGCAGCGACGTCGACCTGGCCATGATCGTCGAGCGGCTCCGCAACGTGCCGAAGCCGCAGCAGGCCATGGCCTTCGCCGAGACCGTCGACTCGGCCCGGCAGGCCGGCGACCCGGACTATAAGAAGCCGGCTACAGCCGCCCCCCGCCCTCAGCCCGACGACGACTTCGACACCCGCTACGGCCTGAAGCCCTCGACCTTCGGCATGCGCAGTTGAACGACTGAACAACCAACCTCGCAAGCACAGCCAAATTCCGAATAGGAATTCATCAGCCCGGATCGAATGGCGTGGCTTTCGAGAAGCCGGAGCGGAGCGGACATTCAGTCCGTGAGCGCCGGAAGTCGAGAAAGGCGCGTCAGTCGACCGGCCTCATGAGTTCATGTCGGAATTTTAGGCGCAGACGCGGTTGCGGCCCTGCTTCTTCGCCTCATAGAGCTGACGGTCGGCGCGGCGGTAGAAATCCTCGGCGCTCTCCTTGTGGTCCCACACGGCAAGGCCGACGCTGGTCGTGACCTTGAGCCGCACATTGCCCGACAGGATCGACAGGTTGGCGATCGCCTTGCGGATGCGTTCGGCGAACCTAGCAAGCAGCTCGACATCCATGTTGGGCGTGACGACGGCAAACTCCTCGCCGCCCAGTCGCGCCACCACGTCGTGGTAGCGCGTCATGCTCCGCAGGCAGGTGGCTACGGCCCGCAGCACCTCGTCGCCGACATCGTGACCATGTGTGTCGTTGACCTGTTTGAAGTGATCGAGATCGAGGATCATCAGCCCGACCGGCCTGTCGATACGACGAAATTCATGCAGATATTCACGCAGCGCATCGTCGAAATAGCGGCGGTTCTGCATGCCGGTCAGACCGTCGGTGAGCGCCGCCTGCTCGAGCGTCTGCGAACGGGCGCTGAGGGAGACCGTCATGGCCCTGAGCTTGCCCTCTTCTCGCACCTGGCCGCGGATCAGCGGGTAGATGAAGAAGGTGCCGAAGAACAGCGCGGTCGCCAACAGCGCGCCGGTGACGAACAGCAATTTGTTCAGGTAGACGATTTTATCGGCGCGCGATGCGGCATCGAGGTCCGAGGCGATGTCCTGCAACTGGCCAAAGGCATGGAAGGTCACCAAGCCGGCGGCCAGGATCACGAAAATAAAGACGAAAAAAGCGGATTCCGCCTTGTGGAAACGCATCTACTCCCCGCGCCGCTGTAACCCTAGAGCTTATGCCATAGCGGACCTTACGGACCGTTAACCCGGACAACCCTGGCGGGAATTAGAACAAAGGATTTTAAGACGCTGATTGAAAACGGCTTTTTGTCAGTCCTGAGCTGCCGCATCCTCGCCCGGTCGCAGCCTACGCCACTCCACGCCCAGCTGGTGCCTGAACCAGGTCGATTGGCGCTTGGCATACTGCCGAGTCGCGATCTTGGCCCGCTTGATCGCCTCGGGAAAGCCGGACTGTCCGGCTATCGCCGCCTGCAGCTCGCGCACCCCGATCGCTTTCATCGCCGGCAGATCCGGGTCGAGGCCGAGCGCCGTAAGCTGCCGCACTTCGTCAAGCGCGCCCTTGTCGAGCATCTGGTCGAAACGCGCCTCGATGCGCCGGACCAGTTGCTCCCGGTCCGGCTCGATAACCAGGAAACGGGCACTGTCGCGGTCGATCAGCGGCCGGCCCCGCACCGCCTGCCATTCCAGGATCGAACGTCCCGAAGCATCGAGCACTTCGAGCGCCCGCACGATCCGTTGACCGTCCGTTGGCCTGAGTTGCATGGCCATGGCTGAATCCTCGTGCATCAGGAGGCGATGCAGCCTTTCGGCTCCTTGCTCCTTGAGCTCGTAGCGCCAGCGCTCACGCACGGCCGGTGGAATGTCCGGCATATCCGAAATGCCTTCAGCCAGCGCGCGGAAATAGAGCCCGGTGCCGCCGACGAAAACAACCGGACGGCCCGATAGGACCCCATCGTCAATCAGCTTCGTCACGTCGCGCAGCCAGGCGCCGGTGGAATAGGCCGTGGAGGGATGCACATGGCCGTAGAGGAAATGCGGCACGCGCGCCGTTTCGGCGGCGCTCGGCCGCGCGGTCAAGACGTCGAGCACCGAATAGCCCTGCATGGAATCGGTGTTGACGATGACCCCGTCACCGCGTTCGGCAAGATCGAGCGCCAGCGCCGACTTGCCGCTGGCGGTCGGCCCGGCTATCAGGATCGCGTTCTTGACGCGGCCTTCGCCCGCCTGCCTGCCGGAATGTTCAATGCCGCTGATCGCCACTCTAGTGTCCCGTCCAGAAGCCCGCGCCGTGCCGGCCTCGCTAGCGAATATGGCCTTGCAGGCTGCCGGCGCAAGCGCTGTCCGTTGGCTGGCTGAAGACGTCGCCTGCGACCTCGTCCTGCCGCAGACGCCGGATATCGGCGAAATGGCCGCCAATCTGCGCGCCGCACTGGCGTCCGAGCCGGTCGATGTCATCGTCCAGCCCGCCGAAGGCAGGCGCAAGAAGATCCTGCTCGCCGACATGGATTCGACGATGATCGATCAGGAGTGCATCGACGAGCTTGCCGACGAGATTGGCGTCAAGGACCATGTAGCGGCGATCACTGCGCGCTCGATGAATGGCGAGATCGCCTTCGAGCCGGCCTTGCGGGAACGCGTCGCCTTGCTGAAAGGCCTGGACACGGCGGTGGTCGATCGCATCATCGCCAATCGGCTGACGCTCGCCGCCGGCGGCCGCGCATTGGTGCAGACGATGCGTGCCAACGGCGCCTGGACTGCGCTGGTCTCCGGCGGCTTCGACGTCTTCACCAGCCGTATTGCGGAGATGCTGGGGTTCCAAGAAAATCGGGCCAACCGCCTGATCGAGGAGGACGGCAGATTCGCCGGCATGGTGACCGAGCCCATCCTCGGGCGCGCCGCGAAGGCCGAAGCGCTGCTGGACATTGCCGCGAGGCTCGCGCTGACAACAGAGGATGCCATCGCGGTCGGCGACGGCGCCAACGATCTCGATATGATCCGTCTTGCCGGCATCGGCGTCGCGCTCCACGCCAAGCCGGCGGTGGCCGAGCAGGCACGCATCCGCATCGATCATAGCGACCTGACCGCGCTGCTCTATCTCCAGGGCTATCGCCGGGATGAGTTTGTGGAATGAAGCCGATCCGCACCGAGCGCCTGATCCTGCGCAACTGGGAGGATCGCGACGGCGCGCTTTTCCACCGCATCAACTCCGATGAGCGCGTGATGGAATTCTTCCCGTTCCGCCGCGACCGCGCTGCGGCTGACGCCAAGATGGACGAAGTCCGCGCCTGGATCGATGAGGATGGATATGGCTTCGCCGCGGCCGAGATTGCCGCGACCGGCGAATGCATCGGCTTCGTCGGCTTGTCCGGAACGGAAGACATCGAAGTGCTGCCGCCCGGCACGATTGAGATCGGCTGGCGGCTGGCGCCCGAATTCTGGGGCAAGGGCTATGTCACCGAGGCGGCGGAAGCCTGGCTCGCCTTCGGTTTCGAAACGCTTGGCGTGGACGAGATCGTGTCATTCGCGGTCGCGGATAACCATCGTTCGATCGCCGTCATGAAGCGGCTCGGCATGCAAGCCGATCCCGGTGCCGACTTCGATCACCCCAGCGTCCCAGACAGCCACCCGCATCTCAAGCGCCATGTCATGTACAGGCTGTCGCGCGAGGCCTGGCTGGCACGAAAAAGGGCGGCTCGTTAGCCGCCCTATTCATTGAAACATCAATCGCTTGCTCAACGATCCGGACTCAATCCATCCGGATCGTCACGAAACGCAGTTCCCCGGTCTTCGAGGCCAGCATCAGCAGCGCGTTCTTGCGGCCCTGCTCCTTCAGCGCGCCGATCCGGTCCATGACGTCCTTCGGCGTGCCGACCGATTCCTGCGCGATTTCGGTAATCACCTCGCCGGGCTGGATGCCGCGCTCGGCCGCGGGCGAATCCTTGGCGACATCCGTGACGACCACGCCGGACACGTCGGCGGCGATGCCGAATTTCTGCCGCGTCTGGTCGTTGAGCTCACCGACCGTCATGCCAAGCACCGAGGCCGTCGACACTGGCGGCGTTGCCTTGTCGCCACTGCCCTGATCGGTGCTGCCGTTCTCGCCGCTGGCCAGCTTCTCCCCGTCCTCGAGCCTGCCGAGCGTCACTTTGACCGTCTGCTCGACGCCCTTGCGCACGATAACGACATCGACTGCCTTGCCGACCGGGCTTTCCGCCACGACACGCGGCAGGTCGCGCATTTCATGGATATCCTTGCCGTCGAACTTGATGATGACGTCGCCGGCCTGGACCGTGCCATTATCGACCGGCCCGCCCTTGATGACGCCGGCCACCAGTGCACCCTTGGCGGTCGCCATGCCGAGGCTTTCAGCGATGTCGTCCGTCACCGGCTGGATGCGAACGCCCAGCCAGCCGCGCCGCGTCTCGCCATACTGGCGAAGCTGATCAACGACGCCGGCGGCAAGCTGCGAGGGAATTGAGAAACCGATGCCGATGGAGCCGCCCGACGGCGAGATGATCGCCGTGTTGATGCCGATGACCTCGCCGGCGGCGTTGAACAGCGGACCGCCAGAATTGCCGCGGTTGATGGCGGCGTCGGTCTGGATGAAATCGTCATAGGGACCGGAATTGATGTCGCGGTTGCGCGCCGAGACGATGCCGACCGTCACCGTGCCGCCCAGGCCGAACGGATTGCCGATCGCCATCACCCAGTCGCCGACGCGCATCGTGGTGGAATCGCCGAATTTCACCGCCGTCAGCTTGTGGCCCTTGGGGTCGACCTTCAGCACCGCGACATCGGTCTTGGTGTCAGTGCCAACAAGCGTCGCCTTCAGCGTGATGCCGTCGGAGAAATTCACCTCGATATCATCGGCATCGGCGATGACATGGTTGTTGGTCACCACGATGCCCTGCTCGGCGTCGATGACGAAGCCGGAGCCGAGCGACTGCACTTTCTGCCCGCCACCGCCCTTGTCGCCGCCGCGGTTCTTGAAGAAATCGTCGAAGAAATCCTGGAACGGCGAGCCCTCGGGCAGTTGCGGCATCGGCACCGCGCCCGGTCCTTCCGTGCCCTTCACCGTCTGCGAGGTCGAGATGTTGACCACCGCGCCGAGCAGCCGCTCGGCGAGATCGGCGACCGAAGGCGGTCCGTCGGAGGCGACCGTCGGCGTCACGAAGGACGGAACGGCAACAATGCCGACCGCGAATGCGGTGGCGCCGGCGAAGACCATACGCCGCGCCGCGCGCAACAGGGTGTCGGATATCATCATGGCCTCCCGGTTGTTCTGAAAAGGAAGGGCGCATCCGCATAGGCGCCCGTCCGGTTCATGTTGGCAAAAAATACGGCACGTTTGCGGCTATAGCTATCGGCGCAAGATAAATCGTCAATCGCTTCGGCACCAAGGAATATCATAAGCCGCGGACGAGCCAGACGATGCCGACACCGACGGCGATCGCAACCAGCCCGCCGATCCGCAGCACATTCTCCGGCATTGACAGCACCTCGGCCGCGAGTTTCCGGGCAAAAGCCGGAACCCCGCCATAGACCAGCCCCTCGATCACCAGGACCAGGCCGATTGCCGCCAGAAAATCCTGCACCGCCCGCTACTTGGCGGCGCCGGGTTGCGCCGCAGGCGCGGCGGGGGCCGTCGCAGGCGCGGCTGGTGGCGCGGAAGGTGCCGGGCCGGGCTTGCTGCCCGGATCGCGGAAGTAGCGGAAGAACTCGGACTCGGGCGAGAGCACCATCGTCGTTCCGGTGTTGTCCAGCGCCGTGCCGTAGGCGTTCATCGAGCGATAGAAGTCGAAGAAGGCGGGATCGCGCTTATAGGCGTCCGCGAAGGTCGCGCTGCGCTGCGCTTCACCCTCGCCGCGCAGGATTTCCGATTCCTTCTGCGCCTCGGCGACGATCTCGACGACCTCGCGGTCGGCCCGCGCCCTGATGCGCTGCGCCGCCTCGTTGCCGCGGGCTCGCAGGCGCTCGGCCTCAGCCAGACGCTCGGCCTTCATGCGGTCATAGGTCTGCTGCGAGACCTCCGCCGTCAGGTCGGTCCGGCGGATGCGCACATCCTCGATGTCGAGGCCGAGCGAGGTCGCGTCGGGGCGCAGTTGATCGCGCACCTCGCGCATCATGTTGCCGCGCTCCTCGGAGAGCGCGGCCTCGAAGTCGCGCAGGCCGTAGACACGGCGCAGCGCCGCGTCGAGACGCGTCCTCAGCCGGGCTTCGGCGAGTTCCACCTGACCGGACACGGCCGCGCGGAACGTGCGCGGATCCGAGATCCGGTAAGCGATGAAGGCATCGACCTCGTAGAACTTGCCGCCCGAAACCTGGACGCGGATGTTGTCGAGGTCGAAGCGCATCACGCGCTTCTCGACCATCTGCACGCTGTCGGCGTCGAAGAAGGCGAAGGGCGCCTTGAAGTAGATGCCGGGCTCATTCTTGACGTCGATGATCTCGCCGAACCGCAGCACGATCGCCTGCTGGCCGGCATTGACCACGAACACCGAGGAATAGATCAGGAACAGGAGGACCGCCGCGATGACAGCGATGATGGGAAGACGGTTGGCCATCACTGGTTACCTCCCGTCGTGGCGCCCAGGGGCGACGGCGGCGCTTTCGGCTGCAAAGCCGGCAGCGGCAAATAAGGCAGCACGCCCTGACCATTGCCCGGCTCGACGACGACCTTGTTCGAGTCCTTCAGGATCCTCTCCATGGTTTCGAGATAAAGGCGCTTGCGCGTGACGTCGGGCGCCTTGGCGTATTCGTTGTAGACGGAGATGAAGCGCTGCGCCTCGCCTTCCGCCTCCTGAACGACCCGGTTCTTGTAGGCGGCCGCGTCTTCGCGGATCTGCGCCGCTTCGCCGCGCGCCTGCCCGAGCTTCTGGTTGGAATACTGGTTGGCCTGCTCAACGAATTTGTCTTCGTCCTGCTCGGCGCGCTGCACTTCATCGAAGGCGTCGGCCACCTCGCGCGGCGGTGCCGCGTCCTCGATCGACACCGCGTTGACCTGCAGGCCGGTCTTGTAGCCGTCGAGCGTGCCCTGGATGATCTCGCGCACCGCGGTTGCGATGCCCTGGCGATCGTCGCGGAAAATATCCTGGGCCGGTCGCCGGCCGACGACTTCGCGCATCGCGCTCTCGGCGACCTGCGCCAGCATGCCGTCGGGATCGGAAACGTCGAACAGGTAGGCTTTGGGATCCGAGACCTGGTAGGCCACCGAGAACTGCACGTTGACGATGTTCTGGTCGCCGGAGAGCATCAGCCCGGAGCCGCTGCTCGCGCCGCCGCCGATGCTGACCAGTTGCTCGGAGATCTTGGCAGTCTCGACCGTTTCGATCGGCCACCAGTGGAAATGCAGGCCAGGCTGTGAGAGCTCGGCCTTCGGCTGGCCGAAACGCAACTCGACGGCGACCTCGTCGGGCTGCACGGTATAGATCGCCTTGAAGGCCCACAGCACGACGAGCGCCAGAGCGATGAGCCCGAGCACAGCCGGGCTGGCGCCGCCGCCGCCTGGAAGCGCGCGCCGCAGCCTGTCCTGGCCACGGCGGATGATGTCCTCGAGATCGGGCGGGGAACCCTGCGGTCCGCTTGGCCCCTTAGGTCCCTGCCCCCAGGGTCCCTGATTGCCGCCGCCGCCCCATGGGCCGCCGCCGCCGCTCTTGTCGTTCCAGGGCATGAATGTCCTTTCGCTTCGGTTCCCTCAGGCCTTGCGGCGCAATCCTAACGCAAGACCCAGAAAACCCATATCGGTTTTCGAAAAGGAATCATGCGCCAAAATCAAAGTATTACGGCGACCTCTTGTGCGTCCGGTTGGACGCGGACCGCTGCAACACCGTTCTTCTATAGGGACGCGTCGATCCGCTTTCAACGCGATGGGCCGTCGTCCCATGCGATTTGGATCGGTAGCGACCCTTTGTCGTCATTAACGGCGCTCGTAAACCGTATAACGCGTGGCGTGGCTGTCTTTCTCGCCGGCGGGGAAATCCTCGGCGCTGGCGACTTGCCAGATGCTCGGGTCGATCGGCGGGAAATGCGCGTCGCCATCGACGCGGGCCAGCACATGCGTCACATGCAGCCGGTCGGCCAGCGGCAAGGCCTGGGCATAGATCTCGCCGCCGCCGACCACGCAGATCTCCTCGACGCCCGCCATGCAGCGGCCGCGCACCTTGGCCAGCGCGATCGCGTCGCCCAGCGAGTGGGCCACCTCGATGCCTTCGGCGCGCCAGGCCTTGTCTCGCGTCACCACGATGTTGAGCCGGCCGGGCAGCGGCCGGCCGATGCCTTCATAGGTCTTGCGGCCCATGATGATCGGCTTGCCCATCGTATCGGCCTTGAAGCGCTTGAGATCGGTGGAAAGCCGCCACGGCAGGCCGCCCTCGCGGCCGATCACGCCGTTTTCGGCGATGGCGACATAGATCGCGATATCCATCAGCCGCCATTCCCGCCATTGTCGGACGGCTCGAGCAGCAGGATGTCGATGTCGCGCTCGGGATAAAAATCTTTCGCGGTGATCTCGAATGTCGTCGGTCCGACCTTTTTGACATTGTCGCCGCAGAAGGAGACGAGGTTTTTGGGGCTGCCCTTGTCGATCGTCAGCTTGAAATTGCCAATGGTGCCGGAGGCCCAGTTGCCCCCCGTGGTGAGGATATAGGCGATCCGGCTCTCGTAATATTTCGGGTAGCCGTCCGGATTCGCCTTGGCCGCCTTGCGCACCGCGTTCTCGAATGTCTGATCCATGCAGTAGCGGGTCTTGTAGGTATCGTACTGCGGGCTCTGGAACTGGCCTTCGGAGAAGAAGCTGACCGAGGAGGTGCCGCCGACGCTTGGCTTGTAGCGGTGCGAGACATGGACGTCCTTGTTGGCTGGGAAGGTCGAGCGCCACCAATAGGTCGACCGCAATTGCCAGAAGGGCACATAGGCGGTCTGCATGCCCGAACCGTCATCGGCGGTATCCTCGATGATGATGCCGCGGTCCTCCCAGTCCTTGGTGACATCCTTGGGCAGTTTCGCCAGCGCCGCCTTGGCGGCATCGCCGAACGGATAGAGCGGCACGTTCTGGGCCTTGAGGTCGGCAGTGATGTCGATGCCCAGCGCAAACGCCCTCTGCTCGAGCTGAGGCTTCGCGTCGACGCCGTCGATCGTCACCTCGAAGCCGAGGAAATTGTCGCTCTGCGCCTCCGGGAGCGCCGGCATCTCGTTGGGATCGCCCTCGATGTCGGGCATCGGGAATGCCACGATGGAACTGACATCCTTGTCGGTGTTGTTGCGGAACACATAGTCGACCGTCACCTTCTCCGGCGAGATGAAAAGATCCTCGCTTTGCATGGCGACGGCATCGCTGCGCGACAGGATCAGCCCCCCGGTGCCGAGCTCGGCGACGGAATCATTGGCGAGAGCCGGAGCGGCCATGATCGCCAGCGCCGCGGTCAGTATGGTGCGTAACATCGACCCCTCCTCTGTGCCGCTTTGCCGGGACCAGCCGGATGCGCTCTTCCATCTACCCGTTTCAATATAGCGTTTCAAAGCCCTTCGTCACCGGCTACGGGTACTTCTGGACACCGCGCCGCCGATCAGGCAGGAGATCGCCATGCGCAAGCTTCTCGTCATCGGCATCGGCGCCGGCAATCCCGATCACATGACGGTCCAGGCCATCGACGGCCTGAACCGCGCCGACGTGCTGTTCATCCCTGACAAGGGGGCGAAGAAGAACGATCTCGCCGATCTGCGCCGGCAGATCTGCGACCGCTTCGTCACCAATCCGAAATCGCGCCGCGTCGAATTCGAGGTGCCGGTCCGGGCCGAGCCGACATCGTCTTACCGGACAACCGTCGACGACTGGCACGAGGCGATCGCCGAAATCTACGAAGCCCTGATCCGCGGCGAGCTTGCCGAAGACGGTCGCGGGGCCTTCTTGATCTGGGGCGACCCGTCACTCTATGACAGCGTGCTGCGCATCCTCGAGCGCGTTCGCCTGAGGGGCAATGTGGGCTTCGAGCTCGAAGTCATCCCCGGCATCACCGCGATCCAGGCGCTGGCCGCCGCCCACGCGACCGCGCTCAACCGCATCGGCGATTCGGTCCTGGTGACCACCGGCCGCCGGCTGACCGAAGAAGGACTGCCTGCCAATGCTGGCTCCACGGTGGTCATGCTCGACGGCAAATGCGCCTTCAACACGCTGGCCGACAAGGAAGTCTTCATCCAGTGGGGCGCCTATCTCGGCACGCCGGACGAGATCGTCATCTCCGGCCGGTTGGGCGATGTCGGCGCCGAGATCGAAAAAGTCCGCGAGGACGCCCGGCGAAGGAAGGGCTGGATCATGGACACGTATCTGCTGAGGAAATCAGGAGGGTAAGGGAGTAGGGCAGCAAGGCAATAGGGGGCGCGCACATCGTATGCGCAAGCACTCCGGGATGTCACACCCTACTGCCCTACTGCCCTACTGCCCTACTGCCCTACTGCCCTACTGCCCTACTGCCCTACTGCCCTACCTGCCCCTCATCCGGCATCGATCTCCGCCTGCAGCGCCTGCATGTGCACGGCGGCGGCCGATGAAGCGGCCCGCTCTATGGCCCGAAACCGGCTGACGACTGCCAAACCCACCGATGTCAGCTGCGCGCCCCCGCCCTTCTTGCCGCCGGTCTGCGCGGCGACCAGCGGCTTGCCGAACACGCGGTTCATGTCCTCGACCAGATCCCACGCATGCTTGTAGGACATCTCCATGCCGCGCGCCGCGGCCGAGATCGATCCGAAGGCGGCGATCTGCTCCAAAAGCTCAATCTTGCCGGGGCCGATCCGGCCGTCGGGGTCGAGATTTATCCGCAGGCTCAACGATGGCATGCCCTGTCCTCCGCGATCATGCCGAGATTACCCTCTCCGCCGCCAGATCGCTATTCCAAATCGACATAGCGATTTGGCCCTTTCGTCAACCATCCGCCTCAACCGACAGCCCGGCTCCGGTCGTCGCGCTGTCGAAGCTCACCGTCTTGATCACTGCGAAGACCTCCTGGCCGAGCGCCAGACGAAGGGTGTGTTTGGATTGTACGGTGATCCGCGCCAGCACGATCGCGCCATTGCAGTCGATGGCGATTTCCACCGTCGGCCCGATGCCCGGCCTGACAGCGGTGATCGTTCCCGCGAGAATGTTGAGCGCGCTGAGACCTGCCGGCCGCGCGGTCGCGATCATCACGTCGCGGGCGCGGATGCGAATACGCACCGGGGCGCCCGCTGCCATCGCCAGTTTCGGCACCCGGATTTCGCCGGCCGGTGAGCCCAGCACCGTCATGCCGAACGCCTCGTCGTGGCGCAGTACCTTGGTGTCGAGCACCGCCCCGCCCTCGCCGCGTTCCTCCGCCGGCAACAGGTCGAGCCGCTGCATGATCGCCTCGGTCGGACCCGAGGCCGCGACCCTGCCTTGCGAAAGCACGACGACGTCGCTCGCCAGCCGCGCCACCTCGGCGACGGAATGGCTGACATAGACGATCGGTATCTTGGTCTCGTCGCGCAGCCGCTCGATATAGGGCAGGATCTCGGCCTTGCGCGCCTCGTCGAGCGAGGCGAGCGGCTCGTCCATCAGAAACAGTTTCGGGCTGGCTAGCAGGGCGCGGCCGATGGCGACGCGCTGCTTTTCGCCGCCCGACAGTTTCGCCGGCCGCCGGTCGAGGAGATGACCGATGCCGAGCAGCTCGACAACCGCATCCATCTTGGCGTAGCGCTCGGAAGCCGGCGTGAACCAGCGGCCATAGCGCAGATTGCTGGCGACGCTCATATGCGGGAACAGCCGCGCATCCTGGAAAACGATGCCGATCCGCCGTTTGTGCATCGGCACGAAGATCCGAGCTTCGGTGTCGACCAGGACCCGCCCATCGACGGCAATACGGCCCTTGTCCGGGCAGATCAGGCCGGCGATCAGGTTGATCAGCGTCGACTTGCCCGAGCCGGAAGGCCCGAACAGCGCCGTCAGCCGCCCGGCGCTGTCGAAAAGCGCTTCCACGGCGAAGTCGCCCAGACGATGGCGGATGTCGACCGAGAGCGTCATTCAATGTCCATCCGCCGGCCAACGCGCCGCGCCAGCACTTCCGAGGCGACGAGCGCGACCATCGAGATGACGATCGAGATCAGCGTCAGCCTGAGCGCGCCCTCGTCGCCGCCGGGCACCTGTGTGAAGGTGTAAATCGCCGAGGGCAAAGTCTGCGTCTCATTGGGGATGTTGGAGACGAAGGTGATGGTGGCGCCGAACTCGCCCATCGCCTTGGCGAAGGAAAGCATGGCGCCGGCAATCAGGCCGGGTAGGATCAGCGGCAGCGTGATGGTGGCGAACACCCAGAGCGGGTTGGCGCCGAGCGTGCCGGCCGCCGCCTCGATTCTGCGGTCGACGGCCTCGATCGACAGCCGGATCGCCCGCACCATCAGCGGAAAGCCCATGATGCCGCAGGCCAATGCCGCGCCCGTCCAGCGGAACGAGAAGACGATGCCGAAATGCTCGGCCAGGAAGGCGCCGGCGGGGCCGCGCCGGCCGAAGGTGAGCAGGAGCAGGTAGCCGGTCACCACCGGCGGCAGGATCAGCGGCAGATGGACCAGCCCGTTGAGCAGGGTCTTGCCCCAGAAACGCCCTCGCGCCAACAGCAGCGCAAGCAGGATGCCGGGCGGCAGGCTGGCTATCATCGCCACCGTCGCCACCTTGATCGACAGCCGGACCGCATTCCATTCGTCGGGAGTGAGGTCCAGCAGCCAGTTCATGTCAGCGTTTGCGCGATCTCTCTTAGTTGCTCGGCGCGAGCACCGTGAAACCCTGCCCCTTGAAGAGTTCGGCGGCCTTGGCCGATTCGACGCATTTCAGGAAGGCAGCCGCATCCTTGTCCTTCGAATCGGCGGTCTGGGCAATCGGGTAGATGATCGGCGGATGCGAATCTTCCGGGAACGTGCCGACGACCTTGACGCCCTTCTCCGCATGCGCGTCGGTGGCATAGACGATGCCCAGCGCCGCCTCGCCCGTCGACACCAGCTTCAGGGCTGCACGCACATTCTCAGCCTGCGCGACCTTGCCCTCGACGGACGACCAGACGCCCAGCGATTCCAGCGCCGCCTTGCCGTATTTGCCGGCCGGCACGGCCTTGAAATCGCCCATGGCAAGCTTGCCGTCGCCAATCAGCTTGGCGAGGTCGAAGCCCTTCTCGACCTTGGTCTCGACCGTGGAATCCTTCGGCGCCACCAGCACGATCTGATTGCCAAGCAGCTTCACTTCGGTATCAGGCTTGGTCAGCTTCTTGTCGAAGAGATATTTCATCCAGTCGAGGTCGGCTGACACGAACACGTCGGCGGGCGCGCCGCCTTCGATCTGCTTGGCCAGGGCGGAGCTTGCCGCGTAGGAAATGGTGGCGGCCTCGCCGACTTCCGGCTCGCAGGCCTTGTTGACCGCGTCGAGCGCGTCCTTGAGGCTTGCCGCGGCAAACACGACGACCTTGTCGTCGGCACGTGCCGCCGTCACCGCCGCCATCAGCATTGCCGTGAAACCTCCAACAGCGATCGCCTTCAACGCGAAACCCGTGCCCGTCATGAAGTCTCTCCCTGGTTTCAAAATCCGTACGGCTCGGAGCCCCAGACCGATATATCCGGATGAACATAACAAGGAAAGGCTTTTCGCCTGTCGTGGCATTGTGGGCCGGCATGGTCCCGGTCTACGATAAATCGGAAACAGCGCTGCTCAAGGAGAGACGCATGAGGATCAGCGCCCGCAATATCCTGAAGGGGTCACCGAGATCGTCAAGGGAGCGACCACCTCGCATGTCAGGATCGACATCGGCGGCGGCGTAATCGTCACCGCATCGATCACCAATGAGGCGGTCGCCGACCTTGCCCTCGAGAAGGGCAAGCAGGCTTATGCGGTGGTCAAGGCCTCGGACGTCATGGTCGGCATCGACTGATCGAGTTAAACGGCGATCGGCGCCTTGATATTCGCGTCCGCGAAATAATTCTCGAGGCGGAAATCCTCGAAACGGAAGGCGAACAGGTCCTTCACCTCCGGATTGATCCACATCGTCGGCAGAGCCTTGGGCGTGCGCCGCATCTGCTCGCGCGCCTGCTCGAAATGGTTCGAATAAAGATGCGCGTCGCCCAGCGTGTGGACGAAGTCGCCCGGCTTCAGCCCGGTCGCCTGCGCCACCATCATGGTGAGCAAAGCGTACGAAGCGATGTTGAACGGCACGCCGAGAAAGATGTCGCCCGAGCGCTGGTAAAGCTGGCAGGAAAGCCTGCCGTCCGAGACATAGAACTGGAACAGGCAGTGACAGGGCGGCAGCGCCATCGCCTCGACCTCGGCCGGATTCCAGGCCGAGACGATCAGCCGGCGCGAGTTGGGATTCCGGCGTATCTCTTTCAAAAGACCCGCAATCTGGTCGATCTCGCCGCCGTGGCCATCGGGCCAAGAGCGCCACTGCTTGCCATAGACCGGGCCGAGATCGCCGTTCTCGTCGGCCCATTCGTCCCAAATGGTGACACCGTTGTCGTTGAGATATTTGATGTTGGTGTCGCCGGCCAGGAACCACAGAAGCTCGTGGATGATCGACTTCAGATGCAGCTTCTTGGTGGTCGTGACCGGAAAGCCGCGCGAAAGATCGAAGCGCATCTGGTAGCCAAACACCGAGCGCGTGCCGGTTCCGGTACGGTCGCCACGGTCGCTGCCGTTCTCCAGCACATGCTTCAACAGGTCGAGATATTGGCGCATCGGCTCCGCCTCGATTCGGGTTACAGCCAATCATACCCGACCGAGAGCCGGTCGAACACCGCAAAGCGGCTGCGGATGCGGCTCGCACCCAAAAGCCCACGGTGCCGGCACGGTTTCGTGCCGGCTGCCGTGTGGCCAGGACTCAGAGAGAGCCGAGTTTGCCGAGATCCTTGGCAACCAGGTAGTAGAAGGTCACGCGGCTCTTGGTGTTGTCTGCCTGCATAGCCTTGCAGGTCTTCTCGATCGAGGCATTGGCCTTTGCGGCATCGGCGATGCCGAGCTTCTTGCCGATCCAGTTCTCGCGAACGCGATCGAGTTCCTTCGGGTCGGTGCAGGACACCAGCGAGGAATCGCGGTTCCTGAGCGCAATGCCGAGGTGCTTGACGATCTTATCGACCGCGTCGGCGCTGGCGCCGGCATCGTATTTCTTCACATCCGCAAGATAGTCGGCCATCAAACTTCCCCTCGTCGGCGCCACGGATCCGGTCGATGAGGGTTGTGGCGCGCCGCGCAACCTTGCGCTAGGTCAGAGACTCCTCACCGGGAGCGAGATTTGATTGAGTGGGCGCGCAAGTCAACCCTTGGCTGCACAGTTTGGCATAACCGGATAAGCGCCGGTTTGGTCTTTATTTTTCCCTCATCGCTCCCTATATTCGCTTCGTCGGCTTGACCGACTATGGCGATAAACAGGCGATGAAATAAGCCGTTCGGACCCGGGGGCGGTACCCGGCGCCTCCACCAAAAACCGCTCTGACTGACGGAGCGGCTTTTGCTGGGGGCGAAATAGGATCGACGAAGGTGTAAAGATCGTACTTTTGCCCGGCATTGTACCACCGTCATCGGGCTAAACTTATAGTTGCCAACGACAACTATGCGGAAGCTCGTCTCGCTGCTTAATGCGGCGCGAACGCTTCAAATCAAGTCCTAGCGGTTCGCACTTCTAGGCGGGGTTCGGAGGTACCTGGCAACAGAAACCTCCACCTTCCCCTTTTTTGCTTCTTCCCATCAATCGAACGGCCAATGCTTGTCCGGCGCTTTGATGCGCGGCACGGCCTTGCCGCTCATCCTCCATGGACAGGCCATGCAAAACGATTCCGACCGATTCTTCGTGCTGACTGGTGGCCCGGGCTCGGGCAAGACGACGCTGATCGATGCGTTACGGGTCAAGGGTTTCGCGGCGGCCCCCGAAGCAGGGCGCGGCATCATCCGCGACCAGATGGCCATCGGCGGCCCTGCCCTTCCCTGGCAGGACCGTGCGCTCTTTGCCGAGCTGATGCTGGCGTGGGAGCTGCGCTCCTGGCACGCCGCGCATGCTGAAGCCGGCCCGGTCTTCTTCGACCGTGGCGCGCCCGACACGATCGGCTATCTTAGGCTTTGCGGCCTGCCGGTGCCGGATCATGTCGCCAGCGCTGCTGAAAAATTCCGCTACGCGCGCCGCGTCTTCGTCGCGCCGCCTTGGCCGGAGATCTTCACCCAGGACGAGGAGCGCAAACAGACGCCGGACGAGGCCGAGCGCACATTCCGCTCGGTGACCCGCGTCTATGCGGAACTCGGCTACGAACTGGTGCCTTTACCTCTTGCCTCGGTCGAAGAGCGGGTGCGCTTCGTCATCGATCGAGCGGATTTGCGACAGACATGAAAAAGGCCGGGCAAGCTGGCCTTTTTGGTTTTTTTCGAGGCGCCCTACTCCGCCGGCGCCTCGACCGCTTCGCGCGCGCGGCCGAGTGTCAGTTTGGCCAGCGTGAACGAGATCACGGCGCACAGCGTAATGCCCGCCACCATCGGCAGCGGCGTGCCGTCGAAGAAGATGCCGGCTACGCCCATGGCCAGCGCGCCGATGGCGAAATGCAGCGTGCCCATCAGCGCCGAGGCCGTGCCGGCTATCTCGCCATGCTCTTCCATCGCCAGCACCGAGGTGGTCGGGATGACGAGGCCGAGGAAGCCGTAGCCGACGAAGAGCAGCGCGGCCATCACGTCGAGCCGGTCGACGCCGGAGGCCATGATCGCGAACAGCGCCACCATGACTGTGGCATAGCCGGTGACCGCCACCCAGACGACGCGCTTCAACCCGAAGCGGTCGGCGAGCATCCCGGTCAGCTGCGACATGCCGATGAAGGCAACCGCGTTGATCGAGAAGAACACGCTGTAGACCGACGGCGACAGGCCGTAATGGTCGATCAGGATGAAGGACGAGCTCGACAGATAGACGAAGAAGCTCGCAATGCCGAAGCCCGCGATCGCCACAAGGCCTAGGAAGTTGCGGTCGCCCATCAGGTGGCGGTAGCCGGCAAGCGCGGTGCCGAAGGAGGAGCCGGCACGCTCTTCGACCGGTCGGGTTTCCTTGAGCGAGGTGGCGAGCAGGATGGTGGCCAAGGCAGCCGCGCCCGTCACCGTCCAGAACACGGCGCGCCAGCCGAAACTCTCGATGATCTGGCTGCCGGTCAGCGGCGCCAGGATCGGCGACACCGAGAACACCAGCATCAGCAGCGACATCAGCTTGGCAGCCTCGTTGCCGGTGTGCAGGTCGCGCACGATGGCGCGCGGCACCGCCATGCCCGCGCTGGCGCCGAGGCCCTGTAGGAAGCGGAAGGCGATCAGCCACTCGATGTTGGGCGCCATCGCGGAGCCGACGCCGCCGACCATGAACAGCGCGAGACCCGCATAAAGCGGCAGCTTGCGCCCGACCATGTCGGAGATCGGGCCGACGACGATCTGCCCGAAACCCATCGACAGGAAGAAGATCAGAAGGCTCATCTGCACGGCGGCGGTGCCGGCATGCAGATCCTGGCCGATCGAAGGCAGCGCCGGCAGATACATATCGATCGCGAACGGTCCGATCGCGGACAACAAGCCGAGCACGACCGCGATGCGGAGGAATTTGGGACTCATGATAAAGGCTCTTTTCGGATCTGGTTGCCGCCGCAAATACCGGCGTCTGAACCCAGGACGTTCCATCCCGCGGGGAATCCTACAATCGGAGTGAATTCATTCGCCCTATCAGGCGAACATATTCGTCCCTCCAGCGGGATTTCCCTTCGTTGTGTCCACAAATTTAGACAGGCTTGTCCAATTCGTCAATCACCGCTATATAGATTTCCATGAGGCACGGCGTTTCTCCTGACACTTTCCCGCCACGCAGCCATGAGGCCAAGCGCGTGTCGGTGGTGGATGCAGCCGCTTCCGTCTTCTGCCGCGAAGGCTATGCCGGCGCCAATATCGACCTGATCGCGGCCGAGGCCGGCGTATCGCGGCAGACCGTCTACAACCATCACGGCGACAAGGAAAACCTCTTTGTCGCCGTCGTGCGCGATCTGACAGAGCGCTGCAATGCCGGCATCTTCGCCACCATCGCCAGCTTCCCCGACCAGCCCACCGACCTCGAGGCCGACCTGATCGCCTTCGCGGTGCGTATGAACCGCAATTGCATCTGCAACCGCGATGGCCGTTTCCTGCGCAAGCTGATCCAGGCCGAAGGCGAGCGTTATCCGGAACTGTTTGCCGAATGGCGCGAACGGGGCCCTGGCCGCACCTGGTCGGCGCTTGCCGCCCGTTTCGCCCGGCTTGCCTTCGCCGGGCATCTTTCGATCGGCGACCCCGACGTCGCGGCGCGCCAGTTCCTTGCCCTCGTCAACGCCGAGCTTCAGATCACGTTCATGCTGGGCGGCACGCCAACCGAGGAAGAGGTGCTGCGCTCCGCCACCAACGGCGTGCGGACCTTCCTCAGCGCCTTTGCCAGGAAGAAATCGCCAGCCGGCAAACAGGCCGCGCTCATTCACGCCTGAGCGATCAAATCGCCAACACCCCTCTTGGCCTCACGCCTTTGCGCCTATATGCGGTTTACGCCGCGCTCAAGCTTGATTACAGCTATGCGGACGATTCAACGGAACCCGACCATCACATGGCCGACGACCATATCCGCTACGACATTCTGGCCCAGGAGGCTCTGCGCGGCGTCATGCGCAAGGTCCTGGCCGAGGTCGCGCGCACCGGCCTTCCGGGCAATCATCATTTCTTCATCACCTTCCTGACCGGCGCGCCGGGGGTGCGCATCTCGTCGCGGTTGCGCGAGCGCTATCCGGAGCAGATGACCATCGTCATCCAGTTCCAGTATTGGGACCTCAAGGTGACGGATGCCGGCTTCGAGGTCGGGCTTTCCTTCTCCGACGTTCCCGAAAAGCTCGAAATCCCCTTCTCCGCCGTGCGCGGCTTCTACGATCCGTCGGTCAATTTCGAACTCGAATTCGACGTCAAGACGGAGAGCGTGGAAGACGAAGCCGCCGCTCCGGCGCCCGAACCGATCGCCGTCGTTCCCGAGAAGAAGCCGGAAACCAAGAAGAAGGCCGCCGAGAGCGAAAAGAAGCCGGCGGTCGCCGAGACCGGCGGCAAAGGCGCCGACGTCGTCTCGCTCGACGCCTTCCGTAAGAAGTAGTCCGGCGCCATGGGCGAGGTCGTCAATCTCCGCCAGGCCCGCAAGCAGAAAGCGCGCACCGAGAAGGAACGCCAGGCGAGCGAGAACCGGGCGTTGCACGGCCGCTCGAAGGCGGAGCGCGAGCGTGACCGGCTGACATCGGAGAAGGCCGAGACATTCATGGCCGGCCATCGCCGGGAAAAGCCCGACGACCCGGGCAAGCGCTGAGTCCTGCAATGGCCGCGGTCGAAAAACGCTCGGTAACGATTCGCGGTCACCGCACCAGCTTTTCCCTGGAGCAGCCCTTCTACGACGACCTCGTCGCCATCGCCGCGCAGCGTTCGCTGTCGCTCGCGGCCCTGGTCGCCGAGATCGATGAGACGCGCACCCGCGACGCGAACCTGTCGTCCGCGCTGAGGCTTTATGTGCTGGCCTGGGCGAAGCGCGGCGGCGCTGGATCCTGAGGGTTGCTTTTAAACCGGATCGCCGGGGCTTGCTTGAGGCCGCCCCAACAACGATCGCAATGGGCGTTTCGGCCAATCTCCACCCCCAGCCAACGTTAGAGAGCCGACCGGTCAAATCTCTGTGCTGGGGACCAGCTCCGCCGCGCCTGCGGCGAAAAGCTCAACCGCCGTCGAGCGACTTCAACAGATTGTCGATCGTGAACGGATTGGCCTTCGGCTTTGGCGGCGGCGGACTCGAACCGTCATTGACGCCAGGGAGTGACTGGTCCGCCTTTGGCGCCTGCTGAGCCGCCTTGCGTGCTGCTTCCAGCTTCGCCTGCTCCGCCTTCTTGCGATCGGCCTCGGCCTGCGCCTTGGCCGCCTCGTCCGCGGCCCGCCGGTCGGCCTCCGCCTTCGCCTGTTGATCGGCCTTCGCCTTGGCGTCCGCTTCGGCCTGCGCCTTGGCGTCGGCTTCCGCCTTCGCCCTCGCCTCTTCGTCGGCCTTGGCTTTTGCCTCCGCTTCCGCCTGTGCCCGCGCTTCCGCTTCGGCTTTCGCCCTGGCCTCCGCCTCGGCCTTCTGGCGCGCCTCTTCCTCTTGCCGGCGCAGTTCCTCGGCCGCCCTGTCGCGCTCCGTCTGCAGCGCTGCGTAATAGCGCACCTCGCGCCGCAGCCGCTGCTTCTCCAGCAGCGCCGCTTGCATCGCCTCGACCCGCTGCTGTTCCTTCTCCAGCGCGCGCTGCGTCAGGAACTGCGCCAGCGGACCGCTGTCGAATTGGGGCGCAGCGCCCCCGAGCGGGCCGGTCAGGTTGAAATTGACGGCAGGCTCCGAGCCGACCAAAGCCTCGTCGCCGGGACGATAGGTCATTGTCCCCTTTGCGGTGACGGTGCTCGTGTTGAGATCGGCGGTCACGTCGGCGGACAAGCTCGCGCCGGGACTGTCGAGGCTGATCGGCGGCGCCCGCAGCGTTCCGTTGGCGACGGTGAAGGCCACGTCCGTGTCGCCGGCGGCAAAGCTGCCCTCGCCGGCGATCTGCGGCGCGAACTCAGCCGTCTTGGCCGCGTCGATATCGCGCCCGATCGCATCGGCCTTGGCGATGATGGCGGCAAAGCCGTCCGGATTGATGCCGTCCACTCTCAGCCCCTTCAGCGCCGCGGTGCCGGATCCGGACAGAGCGGCGATCATGGCGTCGACCGATTTGCCGCTGGTCGACAGCGCCGCCGAAAGATCGCCGCTGCCGCCGATACCGGCACCGGGGAGGACCGCGGAAAGATCGCCGCCGGCCAGCCGCATCTGGCCGGAGAACAGGCCGGTGCCTTCCGTGTTCTTCAAGTCGAACAGGCCGGTCAGATCGCCGCCATAGAGCTTCGCCCTGAGGTCGGAGACGTGGATGCCTTCGCGATCGAGCTTCAGCGAGAAGGCGGCGTCATGGGCCGTCGCGAAGGGCCCGACGGCCAGCGCCGACGTGTCGAGATCGAGGTCCGCGTTGAACGGCAGCGTCGACTTCTGGCTGAACGGCGTCGTCGGCCATCCGCCCTTGGCGGACGCGAAGGACTGGTCGCCGAACAGCGAGACCGCCAGCGGATCGAGGTCGAGCTCATCGAGCGCCAGCGCCCCGGCAAGATGCGGCAGCCCATCCTTGGCGTCGATGTTGATGTCCCCGGACACCGCCGCCTTGTTGATTGAGCCGGTGAGGCCGCTCAGCACCAGGAGCCCGTTACCGAAATCGGCATCTGCCGCCAGCGACGTCGACGTACCCGTTCCCATGCCGGGCAAACCTACCCCTGTGGTCATCAGCCACGGCTCGATATCGGCGGCTTCAAGATTGACCTTGCCCTTGGCTGTAGGGCCTTGGGCCGTATCGGCCACCGTTCCGTCGAAGCTCGCCCTGAAATCATCGGCGGTCAGGTTGAAGCTGGTCGCGAGACCGCCGGCGATGGAGCCCTTCGCCGAGACGTCTGTGTTGGCATGGCCGAGCATGCCGAGCGGCAGCGCCGGCAGGCCATAAAGCGCCAACAACGTCGTGGCATTGTCATTGCGGGCGTTGAAGGTGATCGACACCGGCGCCTCGGTGAGCTTGTCCGCGCTTCCCTTGCCGGAGAGCGACGCCGAGAAGGCCGAGCCGCCGGCATTGCCCTGGGCCGAGAGCGCCAGGCCCGTGGTGCCGTCGCCATTGTCGGCGGCGCTGGTCAAGAGATCGATGCGCGCATCCTGGAACAGTTCGGGATAGGCAGCCGCGCGGCTTGCCAGGCCTTTGAGCACGGCATTGTCGGGATAATGCTCGGCCGCGACATCGATCAGCGGCTTCAGGTCCACAGCAACGATGGAAGCGTTGAGCTTGCCGGTCGGGCTTTGCGGGAAATCCTTGACCCGGCCAGTGGCGCTGATCGAGGCGCCGGCCAGGCCGCCGATCGACAGCCTGTCGATCTCGAGCAGGCCTTCGCGCAGCCGCAGCGCCGTGTCGACGGTGTCGGCGCTGAGCCCGACGGCGCTGACCGGGCCTGCCTTGATCTGGAAATCGAGATCGCGATCCGAAAAGCGGTTGGCGCCCTTGTCGCTGATGAAGATCGAGGCGAAGGCGGCAAGCCCGTCGAGGTCCATCTCGCCGCCCGTCAGCCGCATCAGCACGGAAGGCCTGGCGCCGTCCGGCTGGCTGGAATCGATGCTGCCGGAAAATTTCGCCTTGCCGAGGATCAGTTCGAGATCGCTGAGGGACTGCCGGTTCTCGCTGAGGTCGACCTTGGCCTTGAAGCCTGCCGCGGGCAGCCGGCGGATCGCCTCGTCGACATCCTTCGACAGCCAGGCCGCAAAGCCGGAAGGCTGCCCGACGGCGAGCAGCAACGAGCCGGTGAAGCCGAAATGGTCCTCGACGCTCAGCATGCCGTCGGCTTCGAGCGTCGTGCGGCCCGGCAGCGTCGCGGCTAGCGACTTGACCGACCAGCCGCCTTCGACCGGCTCGGCCGACAGCCGCACGTCGCGCACCGTGGTGTCGCCCGCCACCACGGCCGGCAGCCTTACCTCGAGCGTGCCCGGTATCGTCGGCTTCGGCATGTGCTGCAGCGTCTGCTCGAAGGCCGCGATGCGCTGGTCGAGCGTGAAACCTGAACCGGCGGCTCCGCCGACGGCCTCGTCGAACTGCACCTGCGCGCCGCTGGCCTCGACCGCGAAATGCGGCTTCAGGCCGAGATCGACGGAGGCCTTGCCGTCGGCGGTATAGGGATTGTCGAGCGGTCCAGTCTCGAAGCGGAACTCATCGACATTGAGCTTCTGGTGGTCGAGCGCGAACTTGCCGTTCAGCCGGAAACCCGGATCGGGCTTGCCGGTGCTGATCTTGACCGGTTCGCCGTCATTGCCGCGCAGCTCGGCCGAGTTCTTGTCCGCACCCGAGATCTTGAACTGGCCGGAATAGACCGCCGCGCCCTTGACGATGCCGGCATTGCCGTCAGCCTCGATGATCAGCGGATAGGCACCGGGATCGGCTTTCAACCTGAGCCGCATCTCGCCGTCGGCCTCGACCTTGCCGGTCGAAGCCGAAACGTCCGTGCGCAGGCCGTCGAAGCGCAGCGTGCCGTCCATGCGCCATGGACCGGTGAGCGCCTTGGCCGAGATGGTCGAGTTGATCTCCGAGATCAGGTGTCGGCGTCCGCCGGCGGCGTGGCGCAGTTCGACCTGCCCCTCGGTTATGGTCAACTTTTCGATGGCAATCTGGCCGGGATCGAACGGGCTCGACGGCCGGAGCGCCCAATCGACCGTGCCGTTACCGGCAACGTCGATGGTCGCCCTGGGATGCACCAGCCGCATGTCGAAGATCAGCACCTCGCCGCGCAGGAAGGGCGCGAGCTCCGCATCCATGGAGAAGGTCTCGGCTGTCATCGCCGGCTGGCCATCCGGCCCGCCCGCGACCTCGACATTCGAGAAGGTCACCGACGGAAACGGCAACAGCCGCGCCGTCGCATCGCCCCTCACCGTCACCTTGCGGCCGAGTATGGCGCTCGCCTCGCGCTCGAAATCGCCGCGGTAACCCGTCCAGTCGATGAAATACGGCACCACCAGCGCCGCGCACAGCACCAGCACGAACAGGCCACCGAAGATCACGAACAGGCGGGCGAGCATCTGTTTCCCGGGTTGAAAGTCAGCCGCACTCTACCCGCATCCGCGTGTCGATAAAGAGGCAATTCAACGTGCGGCAGCCGCCAATGTCTCCAGTTGCGCGAACGCTCGTCGTCGGGATATCTCTTTTGCGAATCCCTGCCCATCCGGCCAGCCCTTGGCCGCCATACCCAAAACGGAGCGTCCCCGATGTCAGGCAAGAACTGGGATAGAGTGCCCATCGACGCCCAGAGCGTCGACGCTCCGCTGTCGACAGCCGCGATTTTCCTCGTCGTCACGGTCGGCGGCGACCAAGCCTCGCTTTCTACCGCCGCCTCGGTGCTGGGTGACTTGGACGATCTCGTCAAGAATGTCGGCTTCCGCGACCTGTCGGGCCGGCTGTCCTGCATCGCCGGCATCGGCGCCGGGCTATGGAACCGTTTGTCGCCCAACCGGCGGCCGCGCGAGCTGAAACCCTTCGCACCGATCGAGGGCGCGGCGCATTCGGCACCCTCGACGCCGGGCGATCTCCTGTTCCACATCCGTGCAGAGCGGCCCGACATGTGCTTCGAGCTCGAGCGCATCCTGCTGGACGCCCTTGGCGGCAGCGTGACCGTCGTCGACGAGGTGTCCGGCTTTCGCTATTTCGACGCGCGCGACCTGCTCGGCTTCGTCGACGGCACCGCCAATCCGACCGGCCTCGACCTGCCCGCCTCCGCCTTGGTCGGCGACGAGGACGGCGACTTTGCCGGCGGCAGCTATGTCGTCGTGCAGAAATACCTGCATGACATGGCCGCCTGGGGCAAGACGCCGACGCATGTCCAGGAAGAGATCATCGGCCGCACCAAGATCGACAACATCGAGATCGATGACGGCGACAAGCCGCGCAAGTCGCACAAGTCGCTGGCGACCATCGAGGACGACGCCGGCAACGAATACGACATCTTGCGCGACAACATGCCGTTCGGCCGTCCTGGGCAGAACGAGTTCGGGACCTATTTCATCGGCTACACGCGCTATTTGTGGGTGATCGAAAAGATGCTGCAGCGCATGTATGTCGGCGAGCCGCCCGGCGCCTACGACCGGCTGCTCGACTTCTCTACCCCGCATACCGGCACGACCTTCTTCGCGCCGACGCGGCCTATGCTGCAGAAGCTTGTCGAGGGGGCACAGGAATAATCGACCGCAAGGCGCCGCGGCGAGTCGATCAGTCGCTCATCGCTTCGATCATAGCTTTCAACACCGCTCCCTTTCGCAAACCTACCTGGAAATCTCGCGCAATGAATTCCAGGGTCGTATCGTGGAACGTGAGAATGAAGTGCCGGTGACCGGAAAACAGCTCTGGCATGTGGTCCGGGTGAACCCGGTTAGCTTCTTCCAGGGAAGCATTGCACGACGAATTGACTACTTCGAACGCGCAATATGGTCGCAGACCAAGTTCATATAGACGATGTCCGCTAAGAGCCTCATCGTTCGGCGGACCGAACTGCAGCGCTACGTATGGAGCCACCGTCAGGACTGCCACTGTTTCCCCTTCCGAGGTGGCTGAAACCGAGCGCGGATTTGTCCCGTCGAAGGACGGGTCCCGGCTGTTGACGAGATAGGCGATTATTAGCCGCTCTTCATCCGCGAAGACATGCGGCAGCGGCGCGCCTGCCGACAATGTCGGCAAGTCGATTGGCAGAAGCCTTTCGGCCGCCACCATCTCTAGTGTCCTGCGCCCGGCAAGATCTTGCCCGGGTTCATGATGTTGAGCGGGTCGAGCGCCTGCTTGATCGTGCGCATGATATCGACGCCATGGCCGAGCTCATGGCGCAGGAAGCCGACCTTGCCCTGGCCGATGCCGTGCTCGCCGGTGCAGGTTCCTTCCATGGCGATGGCGCGCATGTTGAGCCTGGCCACGAATTTTTCCGCAAGCGCGATCTCGGCCGGATTGTCGACATCCATCAGCACCAGCACATGGAAATTGCCGTCGCCGGCATGGCCGACGATCGGCGCGACCAGCCCCATCTCGGCGATGTCGGCTTCGGTTTCGGTGACGCATTCGGCAAGCCGCGAGATCGGCACGCAGACATCGGTCGAAAGCCCCTTGGCGCCCGGACGCAGCGTCAGCGACGACCAGTAGGCGTCGTGCCGCGCCTTCCACAGCTTCGTCCGCTCCTCCGCGACGCTGGTCCACAGGAACGGCCCGCCGCCATTCTCCTCCGCGATCATGCCGAACGTCTCGGCCTGTTCGGCCACGCCCGCATCGCTGCCGTGGAATTCGACGAACAGGCAGGGGCTTTCCGGATAATCGAGCTTGGAATAATTCTTCATCGCCCGCATCTGCAGCGCGTTGACCAGTTCGATACGGGCTACCGGAATGCCCATCTGGATGGTCGCGATCACCGTGTTGCAGGCCGCCTCCAGGCTCGGGAACGGACAGACGCCGCCGGAGATCGCCTGTGGGATGCCCTGCAGCCTGAGCGTCAGCGAGGTGATGATGCCGAGCGTGCCTTCCGAGCCGACCAAGAGCCGGGTCAGGTCGTAGCCGGCCGAGCTTTTCTTCGCCCGCTTGCCGGTCGTCACCGTCTCGCCGTCGGCCATGACGGCGGTCAGCGACAGCACATTTTCCCGCATCGTCCCGTAGCGCACCGCGTTGGTGCCGGAAGCCCTGGTCGCCGCCATGCCGCCCAGCGTGGCATTGGCACCGGGATCGATCGGGAAGAACAGACCGGTGTCGCGCAGATTCCTGTTGAGGTCCTCGCGCGTCACGCCGGGCTCGACCGTGCAGTCGAGATCCTGCGGATTGACGGCGAGGATCCGGTTCATGCGCGAGGTGTCGATGGAAATGCCGCCGCCGGGCGCATTGGTGTGGCCTTCGAGCGAGGAGCCGACGCCGAAGGCGATCACCGGCACGCGGTGGGCGGCGCAGGCGCGCACGATCTCCTGAACCTCCTCGGTCGTCTCGACGAAGGCGACGCCGTCAGGCGCCTGGGTCGGGATATAAGTGGTGGTGTGCGCGTGCTGGCCGCGTATCGCCTCGCCGGTCTGGAAGCGCTCGCCGAAGCGCTGCTTGAGGATGCCGAGCACCGCGGCGATGCCTTCCTCGTTGCGGTCGACAGGGTTGAGGTCGCTCAAAGCCATGAATTCCTCCGCGAATGGACCAGCGGCCACTCTTGTATGCAGCTATGGATGATGCCTAAAGCAATTCCAGGAAAAGTGTGAAGCGGTTTTCCGTCCGGAATTGCGCCGGAACAAAGAGAACCTCACCCACCACGCTCTGTCCAGCGACGATCAAGGAAAACCACGATGACCATCCCCGCCCCTTTCATTTCCGACCCGATGGCCATCGAGAAGGACTGGATCGACTATAACGGTCATCTGAACATGGCCTATTACAACGTGCTGTTCGACCGGTGTTCGGACGTGGCCTTCGAGATGATGGGCATGGGGCCGAACTACGCAAGGGATCGCCGCCTCACCATCTACACGGCGGAAGTCCATGTCTGCTATGTCCAGGAGCTGCACCTCGACCACAAGGTGAAGGTCTCGTTCCAGCTTATCGACCACGACGAGAAGCGGCTCAGGGCCTATCAGGAAATCCGCCATGTCGACGGCTGGCTGGCCGCCACCTCCGAGCAGCTTGCGTTGCATGTCGACATGGCCGGGCCGCGGGTCGCCCCCTTCCCGGCCGACGTGATGGCGAAGGTCGAAGCTATGCGCGCCGCCCACGCGGCGCTGCCGATGCCGGAGCGCGCCGGCCGCGCGATCGGCATCAAGCGCAAGAGCGCTTGAAAACCCGCGCGCCCGCGTTAACCTTACCAAGCTTTTAACGTGAACAAGTCACTTGAGTCCGTTGAACGACTCAGTGACGCGTTTGAAAACCGCCCTACCGGGTTTGCGCGCGGGCGGCTGGCGGAATGCGGTGCGAGGAAAGTGCATGAAAACCGATATCAAGGTCGAGGTGGAGCGCTTGGCGGCCGATCCACGCATCACCGACTATGATTTCTGGCGATCGCTGAAGAACGTCGACAACGAGATCTTCCACATCGCCAACAACAACGAACCCATCCCGTTCGACATGATCCGCTGGCGCGCGATACTGACCCAGGCGCGCATGCGGCGCGGCCACGCCTGATTCGTCCCCTCCGCCCATTATCCTGCCCCGTCACTTCTGCCTGAATCCGCCCAACGGCGAGCGCGGCTCGACCGGTGACGATTGGATGATGGCCGTGTTGGTCATCGCATAGGGAATGATCCGGTCGATCACCCGCTCGAGCTCGCTCACCGAGCCGACATGGGCGAGCGCGATGAAGCAGTCCTCACCGGTGACGCGGTCGCATTGCGCGATCTCCGGCAGCTCGCGAATGATGTCCGCCACGACGGTAAGCTGTCCCGGCACCGGCCTGATTCTCAGCCATGCCGACAGCTTCATGCCGAGCGCGGCCGGGTTGATCCTGACCGTATAAGCCTCGATCACACCGTTCTCCTGCAGCTTGCGGAGGCGCTCCGCCACGCTCGGCGCCGACAGCCCGACGGCGCGCGCCAGTTCCGCCGTGCTGATACGCGCGTCCTTTTCCAGGAGCCGCAGGATCTTCAGGTCCACGGCGTCCAGGCCGACATCTTCATTTCGAAGGTTTCTCAATCCAAACCTCTTCCATCACAAATCGAAAGGGCAATCCCGCCATTCATTGCACATACAGGTGGCGGGTTTTGCCTGCGATAATGCTCGCATGAAAAGACAAACGCAAATTCCGACCGCAAGCCGGGCTGCCGGTGACGCCGATGCGGCCCTCAACGGTCCCACAGCACTTGCCAGAGCGGCCAATGCGCTGCCGCCGCATGTCTGGTTCTGCGTCAGCGCCGTGTTCCACTATCTCGGACCGGCTTTCGCCGTGCTGCTCTTCGACCAGGTCGGCGTGCTCGGCATGGCTTGGCTGCGCATCGCCACCGCCGCTCTCATCTTCGCCCCATTGACCAGGCCCTGGCGCGTCTTCGCGCGCGCCGACCGCGCTCAGCGACTGCTTTTGTTGGCCTTCGGCGCCTGTCTGGCGGTGATGAACTGCTCGTTCTATCTGGCGCTCGACCGCCTGCCGATCTCTCTGGTGGCGGCGATCGAGTTCGTCGGCACGATCTGGGTCGCGCTGGTCGGCCTGCGCAGCCCGCGCAATTTTGCCGCGCTGGCTGTCGCGGTCATCGGCACCTTGCTGCTCATCGACGTGAAGTGGTCGAGCGATCCGACCGGCCTGTTCTGGGCCTTTCTCAACGGCGCTCTGTTCGTCGGCTATATCGTGATCGGCCATCGCGTCGCCCAGGCAGGCTACGGCATTGCCGGCCTCGGCGCGGCCATGGCGGTCGCGTTCCTCGTCGTGTTGCCTATCGGCTTCCGCGAGGCGCTGCCCGCCTTCTCGTCACCGCAACTGCTTGTCGCTGCGATCGGAGTCGGCGTCTGCTCCTCGGTCATCCCCTATATCTGCGACCAGCTCGCCATGGCGAGGCTGCCGCGCGCGAGCTTCGCGTTGATGCTGTCGCTCCTGCCGCTCACGGCAACGCTCATCGGCATCATCGTGCTGCGCCAGGTGCCGAGCGTCACCGACTGCGTAGGTATCGCAATGGTGATCGCCGGCGTCGCCATGCATCGGCCCGGACCCATGTAGATCTGAAAGTGATTTCCACGCAGGAACTTAGAAGAACTCCGGTTTGGTTCCTTCACTTTCCTGTCTGTGACAACAAAACCTGCGATTGAACCAATTCCATCCCTGCGCCGTTGTTGGCGCGGTCAAGGCTTGGAGTTATCAATGGACGGGAAACATACAAGGGAAGCACCAGACGCCTGGCACATGACTGACAGTCTTCATGTCGAGCATGGCAAAGGCGACCCATTCGCGGCGGCCATTCGGGCAACGCGCATGTCGATGCTTATCACCGATCCGCGCAAACCGGACAACCCGATCGTCTTCGTCAATGATTCGTTCCTTCGGCTGACGGGCTATGCGCGCGAAGAGGTCATGGGCAGGAACTGCCGCTTCCTGCAAGGACCGGAGACGGATCCGGCTGCCATCGCGGAACTTCGCGCGGCGGTGGCCGAGGGCAACGACATCAGCATCGACCTTTTGAACTATCGCAAGGACGGTTCCGCCTTCTGGAACGCGCTCTACATCAGCCCGGTCTACAATGACAAAGGCGAGCTTTTGTTTTTCTTCGCCTCGCAACTGGATGTCTCCGACCGCAAGCATTCCGAGCAGCGCATCGTAGCCGACAAGCAGCGCTTTGAAGAGGCGGTGAAGGAACGGACAAGGGAGCTCGAAGCTGCGCTCGAGACGCAGACCGCGCTGCTCCATGAGGTCGACCACCGGGTGAAGAACAATCTTCAGATGATCTCGTCCCTGATCCTGATGCAGAGCCGCATGATCAAGGATGAGGCCGTCAAGGACTCCCTCGCGACGATGCTGGAACGCATAGAAGCGCTGAGCACCGTCCATCGCCGACTCTACCAGTCGAAGGATGTAAGCAAGTTCGATGTCTCCGATTTCGCCAGGGACCTCGTCTCGGATCTGCTTGCCGCATCCGGTCGGCCGCAGATCAGTTCGAAACTCGACCTGGAGCCGATCATCGTTCCCGCCGACAAGGCAACGCCGGTGGCGCTGATCGTGAACGAACTCGTCACCAACGCGTTGAAGCATGCCTTCAAGGACGAGACGACGCCCGGCAGCATCGGCGTCAAGATGAGCCAGCCGGACGGGCACCTCATCATTGAAGTTTCCGACGACGGCGCCGGCATGGACAGGAACGCCGGCGACGGTTCCTTCGGCATGCGCTTGATCCGGCAACTCGGGCGCCAGCTTCGTGCCGATGTCGAGTGGCGGAACGCAAGTCCGGGCACGCGAGTTTTCATCAAGATGCCGAACGAAGAGCAGAAAAGGGACATGTCATGAGCCAGCCGTTGAACGTGCTCATCGTCGAGGACGAGGCCCTGCTTGCCATGGAATTGGAAAGTCTGATCGAGGAGGCAGGCCACCGGATCGTCGGTTGGGCGATGTCATCGGATGAAGCAAAGGCCATGGTCGATACCGAACGCGCCGACATCGCGTTCGTGGACATTCACCTGTCGGACGGCCCGACAGGCGTCGACGTTGCCGAGTATATAAAACAGTCGGGTCAGCCGATGGTCGTGTTCATGACTGCAAATCCGAAACGCATTCCAGAGAACTTCGCCGGCGCGGTTGGCGTGATTTCGAAGCCCTACACCACGAACGGGCTGATGTCGGCCCTGCGCTACCTGCATGAAGGCGTGCGCCGCCCGCCTCCGGCGTCGGCGCTGCCCGCTGGGTTCACCTTATCGCCCGACTTTGCAGCGGTTTGGGGACCGGCCGTGGCCTGACGCGCGAAGCCTCAGGCCAGCTTCTCCTTCAGGAACGCCACCGTCCTGCCCCAGGCGAGATCGGCGGCTTTCTTGTCATAACGCGCGGCCGAGGTGTCGTTGTTGAAGGCGTGGTTGGCGCCCTCATAGACATAGACCTTGTATTCGACATGCGCGGCATCAAGCGCTTTCTTGTAGGCATCGATGCCCGCATTGGTCCGGCTGTCGAGACCGGCATAGTGAAGGAGCAGAGGCGCCTTGATCTTCGCGGCATCCTCCGCCTTGGGCTGCATGCCGTAATAGGCGACGCCGGCGCTGAGATCGGGCGCATGGACGGCCAGCTGGTTCACCGCGCCGCCGCCCCAGCAGAAGCCGACCGCACCGACCTTGCCGTTGCCGTCCTTGAGGTTCTTGAGGTAGGCGACCGTCGCCACGCCGTCCGCCGTGACCTGGGCTGGGTCGAGCTTGGTGAACATGTCGCGCGCCTTATCCTCGGCGGAAGGCGTGCCGCCAAGCGGTGACAGGAAGTCCGGCGCGAGCGCCACGAACCCTTCCAGCGCCACGCGCCGGGCGACATCGCGGATATGCGGGTTCAGCCCCCTGTTCTCATGGATGACGATGACGGTGCCGAGCTTGGCCTGCTGATCGGCCGGCTTGACCAGATAGGCTTTCATCTCGCCGCTCGAGCCGGGATAGGTGATGTCCTGGCCCTTTACCCTGCTGTCATCCTCCGCGACGATCGCCGCCTTGGCGGAGTTGGCCGCCAGCATCGGCGCGATCGCGGCCGCCGCGGCGCCCGAGCCCGCCAGCCTCGTCAATTGCTCCATGAAGCGGCGTCGGTCGAGCGTCAGGTGCGTGTATTCGTCATAGGCGTCGATCATGGCTTGGGTCACGACAAGCTGCGTGAGGGCAGGCTTGGCAACGGGTTCGGTCATGGCTTCCTCGATCGTTGGCGGTGATCCGCAAGATAGGGTCGAGACTTGCACGGTCCAGTCACGCCGGGGTGACGATCCTGCGAGGGAGTCCTGGCGGAGCGGTGCGCCGGGAAGCCAGCTTGATTCATCACATTTTGGTCATTTCCGAAAGGCTTGATGGTGCTGTCACATTAGGGCGTGAAGTTGCCAAGCCGCCTCACCGATAAGAATGACGAAAAGGGGAATGCCATGAACGTCCAGGATATCATCAACACCGTTTCCTCGAAAGCCGGCCTCGACGAGCCGACCACCGAGAAGGTCGTCGGCACCATCTTTTCCGTGCTGGAGCACGAGGCGGAAGGCACCAGCGTTTCGTCTTTCTTCGCTCAGATTCCCGGCGCCGACGCGCTGGCCCAGAAATATGACGTGATGGCCGCCGGCGCGGCAGCCAATTCGGGCGGCGGCCTTTTGTCCTCGCTGCAGGGCGCGCTTGGTGGCGTGCTCGGCGAGAAGGCCGGCGCGCTGATCAACGGGATCGCGGCGCTCAAAGCGTCCGGCCTCGACATGACGCAGATCCAGCAGGCGGGCGAGACCCTGATCAAGCAGGCCGAAGCCGCCGCCGGCCTCGACCTGACCAACCAGGTGCTGGACCAGGTGCCCAGCCTGCGGGGCCATCTCGGGCTTTGAAGCCCGACGACTCCCTCACTTGGGCAGCGCGTAGGCCATCACATAGTCACCCGGCTTGGTGCCGACCGAGCCGTGGCCGCCCGCGACGATGACGACGAACTGGCGGCCGTCGGCCACCGTGTAGGTCATCGGCGTCGCCTGGCCGCCCGCCGGCAGCCTCGCCTGCCAGAGCTGCCTGCCGGTGGTGAGGTCATAGGCGCGCAGATAGTCGTCGACCGCCGCGCCCAGGAAAGCGACTCCGCCCGCGGTGATCATCGGTCCGCCAATGCCCGGAACGCCGACCTTGAGCGGCAATGGCAGTGGCGTCATGTCGTAGACGGTGCCGTTGCGATGCTGGTAGGCGATGTTTCCGGTCTTCAAGTCGACGCCGGCGACATAGCCCCAGGGCGGCGCCTGGCAGGGGATGCCCAGCGGCGACAGGAACGGCCCCATCACCACCGCGTAAGGCGCGCCCTCGTTGCGGTTCAGCCCCTGCTCGCTGCCCTTGGTGTCGCCTGGCGGCGGCACGTCCGCGCGCGGGATGAGCTTGGAGGTGAACGCCAGGTAGGTCGGCATGCCGAACATCACCTGCCGCACCGGATCGACCGCGACGCCGCCCCAGTTGAAGACGCCGAAATTGCCGGGATAGATCAGCGAGCCCTGCAGCGAGGGCGGCGTGTAGCGCCCCTCATAGCGCAATTTCTTCAACTCGATCCGGCAGGCCAGCTGATCGAACAGGGTGATGCCCCACATGTCGGCGCCGGTCAGCGGCTTCGGATTGAAGGAAAGGTCGGAGGCCGGCTGTGTCGGCGAGGCATGATCGCCCTCTATCGCCCCGCCAGGCGCCGGCACTTCCTTCACCGGAATGATCGGCTCGCCGGTGCGCCGGTCGAGGACGTAGAGGTCGCCCTGCTTGGTCGGCCCGACCAGCGCCGGCACGACGCCGTTCGCCGTGGTGATGTCGACCAGCGACGGCTGCGCCGGCACGTCCATGTCCCACAGATCGTGATGCACGGTCTGCCGCACCCAGCGCAATTGCCCGGTGTTGAGGTCGAGCGCGGCGATCGAGGAGGAGAATCTCTCGACATTGGCGCTGCGGCCCATGCCGAGCTGGTCCGGCGTCTGGTTGCCGAGCGGCACGTAAAGCAGCCCGAGCTTCTCGTCGGCGCTGGCGGTCGACCACATGTTGGGCGAGTTGTGGGTGTAGGTCTGCCCGGAGGGCAGCGGCGTCGTCACGTCCGGATTGCCGGAATCCCAGTTCCACAGCAGCGCGCCTGTGTCGACGTCGAAGGCGCGGATGACGCCCGATGGCTCTTCGGTCGAGTAATTGTCGTTGACCGCGCCGCCGACGATGATCTTGCCGGCGACGATCAGCGGCGCCGACGTCGAATAATAATAGCCCGACTTCGGATAAGGCATGTTTGCCATCAGGTTCAGCGTGCCGCCCTCGGCGAAGGACGGACACACCTGCCCATTGGCGGCGTCGAGCGCGATCAGGCGAGCGTCCGACGTAGGCAGGTAGACGCGCTGCGCGCAGGGCTGGCCGGCCGCGATTCTTGCGTCGGCATAATAGGACACGCCACGGCAGGTCTGGTGCTGGCGGTTGTTGTCGAGCTTGATTTTCGGGTCATAGCGCCATTTTTCCTTGCCGCTCGCGGCATCGATGGCGATGGCGAAATTGTGCGGCGTGCAGATGAAGAGCGCGTCGCCGATCTTCAGCGGCGTCACCTGATAGGTCGTCTCGCCGATGTCGTCGGGGCCCTTCACGTCGCCGGTGCGATAGGTCCACGCCGGCTGCAATTTGGCGACATTGTCCGGCGTGATCTGTTCGAGCGGCGAATAGCGCTGGCCGAAAGGCGTGCGGCCGTAGAAGTGCCACTCGCCGACCGGCATGTCGCCGCCGAGATTGGCCGCCGCCGCTACCTTTTCGGTGCCGAGCGTGCCGGCGATATCGTGCGGATCGGCGGTCATCGAGTAACCGGCGACCGCGAGCGAGGCGAGCACGGCCAGGATCAGCGGCGCGCGACCGTCGGGACCGCGCAGGCCCCGCCTTGCCCATGGCGTCAGAAGCCACAGGGCGATGAGCACGATGACGCCGCCGCGCGGCGCGAGCTGCCACCAGTCGAAGCCGATCTCCCACACCGCCCAGCACAGAGTGACTAGCACGAACAGCGCGTAGAGCCAGAGCGAGGTCGACCTGCGCCTGAACAGCAGCCAGGCCGTGATCAGGAACACCAGGCCGGCGATCAGGTAGTACCAACTGCCGCCCAGCGCGACGAGCCAGATGCCGCCGCCGCCGAGAATGAGACCGATGAGGAAGAGGACGAGCGAGGTGATGGTGACAGCCAAGACGGTGCTCCTTCGACTGTTGCGCGCATCAAGCAATTCCAGAAAAAGCGTGAAGCGTCTTTCCGTCCGGAACTGCGTCAAACAAGATAGAGCAGCTTGCGGGATACGACAGGCCCCGCCCTGCCGGCAGCTTTCCCCTCACCCGCTCCGGCTGTCAAGTTGGCCCTGGACACGCGAAACTAGAACAAAACGTAGACAGTTCTGGTCTTTCGCTCCCGAATCACTACATTCGGGGGCGATGTCGGGCTTTTCCGAAGACATGCCTTTTTTCGATGAACCGAATGCGCGGTCCGCTGCGGCCCCGTCCGGCATAGCCGCGCGCGCCATGGCGGCGCGCAGCGGTCAGACCAGCGCGCCCGATTACCTGAAGGGCCTGAACCCGGAGCAGCGGCTCGCCGTCGAGACGACCGAAGGCCCGGTCCTGGTGCTGGCCGGCGCCGGAACAGGCAAGACGCGCGTCCTCACCACCCGCATCGCCCACATCCTCGCCACAGGCAGGGCCTTCCCCTCGCAGATCCTCGCCGTCACCTTTACCAACAAGGCGGCGCGCGAGATGAAGCAGCGCATCGGCCACTTGATCGGGGAAGGCAATGTCGAGGGCATGCCTTGGCTCGGCACCTTCCACTCGATCGGCGTCAAGCTGTTGCGGCGCCACGCCGAGCTTGCCGGGCTGAAATCGGATTTCACCATACTCGACACCGACGACGTGGTGCGGCTGATCAAGCAGCTGATCCAGGCCGAAGGGCTGGACGACAAGCGCTGGCCGGCCAAGACTTTCGCCCAGATGCTCGACAACTGGAAGAACAAGGGCCTCGGCCCCGACGAGATTGCGGAAGGCGATGCGCGCAGCTTCGGCAACGGCAAGGGCCGCCAACTCTACAAAGCCTATCAGGAACGGCTGCAGACGCTGAACTCCTGCGACTTCGGCGACCTGCTCTACCACCCGATCCGCATCTTCCGCGCCTATCCGGACGTGCTGAAGGAATACCACCGCAAGTTCAAATACATACTGGTCGACGAGTACCAGGACACCAACACCGCGCAATACATGTGGCTGCGCCTCCTGGCGCAGCGGCCCAATGTCGGGCGCAACTCATCGGCCGAAGGCCGCAAGCCCGACCGGGCGTCGGCCGGTCAGGCCGCCCCCGCGGAGGCCAGCGAGCGAAGCGAGCGCGCGGCCGTGAGCGAAAACAAAGTGAATATTTGCTGCGTCGGCGACGACGACCAGTCGATCTATGGCTGGCGCGGCGCCGAGGTCGACAACATCCTGCGCTTCGACAAGGATTTTCCCGGCGCCACCATCATCCGGCTGGAGCGCAATTATCGCTCCACCGCGCATATCCTCGGCGCCGCCTCACACCTCATCGCCCACAATGAGGGCCGCTTCGGCAAGACGCTGTTTACCGACCGCGACGACCCCGAGGACGACAAGGTGCATGTCCATGCCGCCTGGGACTCGGAGGAAGAGGCCCGGGCCATCGGCGACGCCATCGAGGCTTATCAGCGGCAAAAGCACAATCTGAACGACATGGCGATTCTTGTGCGCGCGTCCTTCCAGATGCGCGCCTTCGAAGACCGCTTCATCACGCTGGGCCTCAACTACCGCGTCATCGGCGGCCCGCGTTTCTATGAGCGCCTGGAAATCCGCGACGCGCTGGCCTTCTTCCGCGTCGTCGCCAACAGCGGCGACGACCTCGCCTTCGAGCGCATCGTCAACGTGCCGAAGCGTGGGCTCGGCGAGGCCACAATCCGCCAGATCCACGACACCGCGCGCGCCATGCGCGTGCCGATGCTGGAGGCGGCGGCGACGCTCGCCGAAAGCGACGAGCTGAAGCCGAAGCCGCGCGCAGCGCTGCGCGAGGTCGCGGCCAATTTCGAGCGCTGGCAGAAAGCGCTGGAAACGAAGCCGCACACCGAGCTCGCCGAGACAATTTTGGAAGAGAGCGGCTACACGGACATGTGGAAGAACGACCGTTCCGCGGATGCGCCGGGGCGGCTGGAGAACCTCAAGGAGCTGATCCGCTCCATGGAGGAGTACGAATCGCTCCGCTCCTTCCTCGAGCATGTCGCTCTCGTCATGGATGCCGAGCAGAATGCCGAACAGGATGCGGTCTCGATCATGACGCTGCATTCGGCCAAGGGCCTCGAATTCGAGACCGTCTTTCTCCCCGGCTGGGAGGAAGGCCTCTTTCCCCATCAGCGCGCGCTGGACGAAGGCGGCCGCTCTGGCCTGGAGGAAGAACGCCGGCTTGCCTATGTCGGCCTGACGCGGGCGAAGAAGAACCTGCACATCTGGTTCGTCTCCAACCGCCAGATCCACGGGTTGTGGCAATCGACCATCCCGTCGCGCTTCGTCGACGAGCTGCCGGAAACCCATATCGACATCGCCGAGGGCGGCAATAGCTACGGCGGCTACGGCAATCCCTATGGCGGCGGCGCTTTTGCATCGGGACGCGGTGGCGGCCGGCAGAACCCGTATGGCGCCTCGCGCTTCGACAATGTCGGGGCGAAGGACCCGGGCAGCTTCTCCAACACCTATGCCACGCCCGGCTGGCAGCGCGCCCAGGCCAACCGCACCGAGGCCACCGACCGCAACTGGGGCACGCGCTCCGGCCACCAGGTCGAGCGCATCGGCTATGGCGAGACCGACAGCGGCTACGGCGCCGGCCGGACCAGCGTGAAGGGCCGCACCATCGAGGGCGAGCTGGTCGCCAAATCCGTCGCCGACACGCCGTCCGCCTTCAACGTCGGCGACCGCGTCTTCCACCAGAAATTCGGCAACGGCAACATCGCGGCCATCGATGGCAACAAGCTCACCATCGACTTCGACAAGGCGGGGCAAAAGCGCGTGCTGGACGGGTTTGTCGCGCCGGTGTGATCGGCCTCCTCACCTGTACCTCGCCTGGTTCCACTTGTGGCCGAGCAGCGACAGGATGATGATCAGCCCGTTGAAGAACTGCACGTAGAAGCCGCTGAGGCCCGCCGCCACCACGCCGGTCTGGATGAACGACACGGTGACCGCGCCGATCGCGCCGCCGACCACCGTGCCGATGCCGCCCCAGGTCGGCGTGCCGCCGACGAACACCGAGGCCAGCACCGGCAGCAGATAGCCGTCGCCCGCCGTCGGCCACCAGGTGAAGTTGATCATCACCGAGAAGGTGCCGGCGATCGCGGCGCCTATGCCGGTGAAGACGAACACCTTCACCCGCACGAGCTTGACGTCGATGCCCATCTGCTTGGCGCTGTCCGGATTGTCGCCGACCACCTTCACCTGAGCGCCGAAGCGGTGCCGGTTGAAGAGCAGCGCCGAAAACACGACGAAGGCAATCGCCCAGAATATCTGCACCGGGATGCCCCAGATCTGGCTGGAGAAGATCTTATAGGCTGTGCTGTCGGCCAGATTGGTCAGCGCCGTCGACTTGCCCTCGTTGATGATCTGGATCAGGCCGCGCAGCAGGAAGTTCATGCCGAGCGTGGCGATCAGCGACGACAGCCCGCCATAGACGACCAGCGAGCCGACCAGGAAGCCGAGCAGCGTGCCGGTGACAACAGCCGCCGCGATGCCCAGGAACGGATCGTAGCCCGCCTGCACCACCAGCGCGAAGACCCAGGAGGCGAAACCCATCGTCGCCGGGAACGACAGGTCGATCTCGCCGCAGGTGACGACGAAGACCAGCGGCACCACCACGAAGAGCGCAACAGGAAGCGTCGTCAGCACCGAACTGTAGAGATACCAGGTGGTGAAGACGGTCGGGTTGGCGAGCATGAACACCGCCATCATGACGATGAACACCGCGAGCGTGCCGAGCGAAGCGCGGTTGTCGAGGACGAAGCCGCGCAGCCAGTTGTCGGAGGGATGGCTCCATTCCTTGGCGGCCTTCTTGGCCATCTGGCCGCTTGCCCTTCCCAGAGGAGATTGCAGATCGGGTTCCATGGCCTTGCTCATCACGCTCTCTGCTCCGCGCCCTCGTGCAGCCCCGGCAGGCCGCCGGGATGCGCCACATCTTCCATGAAGTTGATCAGGTCGTCGGCCGACTTCACCTCACTGCGATCGGCCGTCAGCGCCACCTTGCCGCGGTCGAGCACGACGAAACGATCGGCGATGTCGAAGACATGGTGGATGTTGTGGCCGATGAACAGGATCGAGCGGCCGCTCGCCCGCACCTGGCGCACGAAATGGAACACCTTTGCCGTCTCGGTCAGCGACAACGCCGTGGTCGGCTCGTCGAGGATGATCAGCTCCGCCTGCTTGTAGATGGCGCGCGCGATCGCCACGCCTTGCCGCTCGCCGCCCGAAAGCTGGCCGACGATCGACTGCGGCGTGAACACTTTCGAGGTGAAGCCGATCTCGCGCATCAGGCGGCTCGCCTCCGCGACCTCCTTGTTGACCTTCAGCCAGCCCATGAAGCCGGTGAGCTCGCGGCCCATGAAGATGTTGCGCACGATGGTCTGCTGCACGGCCAGCGCCCGGTCCTGGAACACGGTCTCGATGCCAGCGTCGCGCGAGCGTGCGGCGCTCCATCCGGCGACCGGTTTGCCGCGCACCAGGATTTCGCCGCTGGTCGGCTTGACCACGCCGGACAGGATCTTGATCAGCGTCGACTTGCCGGCACCATTGTCGCCGATCAGGCCGACCACCTCGCCGCGATCGACGCTGAGGTTGACGCCGCCCAGCGCATAGACCTGGCCGTAGGATTTCTTGATGTCGCGCAGTTCGATGATGCGTTCGCTCATGCGATCCTCGCTTGAATTGTCTGTTATGCCTGCCTCGTCAGCAGGCGGTCCCGCCGGCCGGGTTGGGTCCGGCCGGCGGCCTGGGAGGTCAGCGCAGCGCCTGCTTGGCGAGCTCTGAGACGATCTCGTAGTTCTGCGGCGTCACGAAGCCGGCGCCGGTGTCGACGTTCATGGGCGCAAGACCGAGCACCACCTGCTGGCAGAGGCTGAGGATCGGCAGATAGCCTTGCATGAACGGCTGCTGGTCGGCCGTCAGTTGCACCCAACCGCCCTTGAAGGCCTCGACGATCTGCGGGCTGGTGTCGAAGCCGAAATTGAAGATGTCGCCAGGCTTCCTGCCTGCCGCCTGCATATAGGTGGCGACATTGCCAAGCATCTGCCCGCCGGGATAGCCGACTGCCTTGACGCCGGGATTGTTGAGCAGCGCCGCGGTGATCGGCGGGATCGCCAGATTGGGATCGGCTGCCCATTCGGTTTGTGAATTGATCTGAACGACATCGACGCCGGCCTCCTTCAGCGCGGCGACCGTTCCACGCTCGCGCGCACCGCGGCTCTCGTTCTCGAACGGGCCGATCATGATCGCCTTGTCGCCGGCCTTCAGCCCGGCCAGCTTGAACGCCTCGGCGCCGAGCGCACGCCCCTGCTGCTCCTGCTGCGCGCCGACATAACCGCCGCCGAACGCAGCCACCACCGTCGGCACCGGAACGTTCTGGTACATCATCTTGATGCCGTCCTTATGCGCTTGCTCGGCCAGCGGCATGATCGCAGCGTCGCCCGGATGGCCCATCATGGCGATGCCCTGCGGCTTGACGGCGACCGCCTCGCGCAATTGCTGCACCATCTTTTCGACGTCCCAGCCGGAAAAGATGTAGTCGACCTTCGGCCCGAGATCGGCCGCCGCCTGTTTGGCGCCATTGTAGACGATGGTGCCGAAGGCGTCGCCCTCGGCGCCGCCGACGAAGAAGCGGATATGCACGTCCTTGCACCATTGAGCGTCAAGCGCGTTTGCCGGCAGAGTGGAGATCGAGGCGCAGAGCGCCGTGGCGGCCGCCACGACGGTCGAGCGCAGAACAGTTCTTCTGGTCGTGATGCTCATGCACGTTCCTCCCTTTTGGTCCCTCGCAAGCGGAGGGTTTCGACAATAATTTGGATAGGCCGGCTCCTCCCGCCGGCCGGCACTCAAACCGGATTGGGCAGGTAGCTGTTCCCTCCCCGGCATTGCTTGAGGTATTCCAGCGCCCGGACCTGGCCGGTGATCTCAAGGTCGCCGCGATAGACCGGGTCGTGCCAGCCCTCGATGTCGATGGCGCCCTTGTAGCCGGCCAGCCGCAATTCGCTGATCACCCGCGTCCAGTCGCTGTCGCCGAAGCCCGGCGTGCGCATCTGCACGAAAGGCAGGCGGCCGAACACGCCATGCTCGCGGATCACGTCCCAGCGCACCGTCGCGTCCTTGCCATGGACATGGAAGATGCGCGGCGCCCATTTGCGGATCTGCGGGATCGGGTCGATCAGGTAGACGAGTTGGTGGCAGGGCTCCCATTCCAGCCCGAGATTGTCGTTGGGCAACTCGTTGAACATCAGCTCCCATGCGTCCGGGTTGTGGGCGATGTTCCAGTCGCCGCTTGCCCAATTGCCGTCCATGGCGCAGTTCTCGAAGGCGATGCGCACGCCCTTGTCGGCGGCGCGCCTGGCCAGCGGCCCCCACACCTCGCGGAAGCGCGGCAGGCTGTCGGTGAGCTTCTTGCCGCGCAGGCGGCCAGTGAAGCCGCAGACCATCGAAGTGCCGAACAGATGCGCGTTGTCGATCACCGTCTCCCAGGCCGCGAGCACGCCGCGATCGACCTCGCCGCTTTCGAGCGGATTGCCGAAAACGCCGAGCGACGACACGGTGACGTCGGCATCACCGATCGCGTCACGGATTTCGCCGGCGAGGCGCTTCAGGTCCTTGCCGCCCAGCGTCTGCCAGAAGAAAGGCTGGATGCTCTCGAAACCCAGCGGCAGGATCTGTTTCACATAGGCGGCCGGATCGTCGAGATTGGCCCGCACCATGGTGCCGATCCTGATATCGAGAAGCGGGTTCGGCATCGTCATCCTTCCTTGGTCGCGATCGCCACGCGCCGTCCGGTCTCCGCGCTTTCGATCGCGCCGAAGACCATGGCGAGGCTTTTGATGTTGTCGGCGCCGCGGGTCTCCGGCTCGGTGCCGGTTTCGATCGCGCGCATGAAATCCTGAATGATGCCGAGATGTCCGCCAACGCGGTCGGCCGGGTCGAGCGCCGGCACCTCGATGGCTTGCGTCTTGTCGATGATACCGTCGCGGCCCGACGCGACCATCTGCGCCTTCAGCCCGTTATGGCCGTCCCACAGCAAGCTGCCGCGCTCGGCGACGATGCGCCAGCTGCCTTCCCAGCTGGTGCGGAAACCGTCGGCGCACCAGGAGCCGGCATAGGTGAAGACCTTGCCGCCGCCGAGGTCGAAGACGGCGCTGGCCGACGAGCCCTGCCGGTACCAGGAACTGGCCGGCTCCCATTCCTGGCAATAGACGCTGGCCGGCTCGCCGGCGACCATGTAGCGCGCGGCGTCGAAGGTGTGGATCGCCATGTCGAGCAGCAGCACGTGGTCCATCTCCTCGCGAAAGCCGCCGAAATGCGGCGCGATAAAGAAATCGGCATGGATGCTGGTCGGCTTGCCGATGGCGCCGGAGTCGAGGAAGCGCCTGATCCGCCTGACATTGGCGACATAGCGCCGGTTCTGCACGACGGCATGGACGCGCGCGGCCTGGCGCGCCGCCGCGATGATGGCCCGCGCATTTTCCGGGCTGTCGGCCAGCGGCTTTTCGGTCAGCAGGTGGCAATGATGGGCAAAGGCAGAAAGCGCAACCTCGCGACGTGCCGCCGGAACCACGACATCGAACACGGCGTCGGGTTTCGTCTCGTCGAGGACGGCGTCGACGCTGGTGCCGATGACGGCGTTAGTGAGATCGTATTCGCGCGCCCTAGCCTGCGCTCGGTCGGCATCCAGGTCGACAAGGCCGGCAATGGCGAGCCCGTCGATCTGCCTTGCGGCATCGAGCCACTGCCTGCTCATGGCTCCGCACCCAACCAGGACGACCTTCATCATCCAGCGCTCCTCCTCCGCTCGGCCCCTCCAGTCCGAGTGTCACGGCATTTCCGGCATCACCGTAAACGTTTTTCCGTAAACGTTTACGAGAACACACCCGATGGCTTAGAATGTCAATCACCTGCTCGCGAAAATCGACACCCACTGCTTGGCCTGAAGGGCGGCCGGTGCTAGCGAAGACAGGGGGAGAACCGGCCTTGGCGTCCAGCATCCACGATCTCGCGCGTCACCTGAACATTTCGATCGGCACTGTGTCGCGCGCGCTGAACGGCCGCGCCGATGTCAACGCGGAGACGCGCCAGCGTGTGCTGGAGGCCGCCAGGAAGCTGAACTACTCGCCCAACCAGTCGGGCCGGAGTCTCAGGAAAGGCGCCACCCATTCGATAGCCTTCATGCTGCAACCGCATCCCGGCGACCAGCAATATGGCGAGCCGTTCTTCATCCCGTTCCTGACCGGTCTGCAGGCGCGGCTTGCCGAAAGCGAGCTCGATCTGATGGTCGTCATGGGCGAGCCCGGTCAATATCAGCCGGAGAGGCTGCGCCGCGTGGTTGAGACGCGCCGGGCCGACGCGGTCGTGTTGGCCAATACACGGCGGGAGGACGACCGGATCGACTATCTCAGCAAGGCCGGCTTTCCCTTCGCCACGCTTGGCCGAAGTCAATCCGGCGGCGATACCTATCCTTCGCTCGATATCGATTTCGAGAGGGCGGGTGAGGAAGCTGTCGACCGGCTGGTCGCGCGCGGCCACCGCCGCATTGCCGCCATCCGCCCTTCGCTCGATCTCAACTTCGGTTACCTGTTCCTCGACGGCTACCGCAAGGCGCTGCAACGGCACGGCATCGAGGTCGACCCCGGCCTGATTGCCGACGGCTTCATCAACGAGACCGGCGGCTACCAGGTGACGCCGCGCGTGATGCTCTCCAAGGACCGGCCGACAGCCGTTATCTTCAACAATGACGCCATGGCGCTCGGCGGCTGCAAGGCATTGGGCGAGATGGGCATCAGGCCCGGCCACGACATCGCGGTGATCGTCATCGTCGACACGCCGCTTTGCCGCTACTTCTCACCGGCACTGACCGCCTTCCGACCGTCGCTGGAGCCGATGGGCCGGCGGCTGGCCGAGATGCTGCTCGCCTCCCTTCCCGCCTTCGCCGGTCCTGAGGGCACGCGCATCATCCGTGAAGTCTGGCCGCTGGAGCTGGTCGCAAGAGAGAGCGATTGAGGCGCGCCTTTCCCTTCTCCCCCTGTGGGAGAAGGTGTCGCCGAAGGCGACGGATGAGGGGTGTTCC
>CCNC01000134.1 GCA_000824845.1 Mesorhizobium sp. ORS 3359
ATGGTCCTTAGATTGTAGGCGCAGGCCGCCAGCATGCACTGCGTGCGGTTGGCGGCCAGGTTGAAGAAGCGCACGCGCCGCATGCCATAGTGCTCCTTGAACACGGCGAACGGCCGCTCCACCGCCGCCCGTACCTTTGCGATCAGCCGGTTGCGCAGCTTTTGGCGCGGCGGCAGTTCAGGGTGATGCCTGTTGGCCCGCCGCATCAGCCGATCCTTGATGTTGGCTTCGGCCAGCCGATCGTGCCTGGCGTGCGTGTAATAGGCCTGATCGCCATAGGCCGCCTTCTCGTCGCCGCAGATCAGCTGGTCGGCCGGCTCGGTGTCGGTGAGCGA
>CCNC01000135.1 GCA_000824845.1 Mesorhizobium sp. ORS 3359
CGCGACCTGCGAATGGCCGACGATTCCAACGATACCGCACATGCGATAACCCCCGATTCCCAGCGGAAAACCCGGCGTTATCTAGGAGTTGCCGGCCCGCCGCGAAAGTCACTTTGCGTTTCGTTCCGTGTCAGCGGAACGGTCTTTGCTCCATGCACCATGCCAGACGGCGCTTGCAATCCAGTTACTGCAATTGTGCGCCTTTTCAGGCATTTGGTTCTCTTTTCAGCAAGATTTGGCTAAATGTCGGGCCATGAGCGAACCCACCACGACACTCTGGCGTCCGGTCGGACCGAAGGAGCTGGAAATGATCAAGGCTTCGGGCATGCGCGAATTTCCGCCGCGCCTGCCCGATCAGCCGATCTTCTATCCCGTGCTCACCGAAGCCTATGCGGTCCAGATCGCCCGCGACTGGAACGTTCCGGCGAGCGGCTCCGGTTTCGTCACCCGCTTTGAGGTCCTGAAGAGCTTTCTTAGCGGCTACCGGGTCGAGCACGCCGGCAGCAAGGCGCATCTCGAATATTGGATACCAGCCGAGGACCTGCCTCAATTCAACAAGGCGATCGTCGGCAAGATCGAGGTGACGGCCGCCTTCGGCAAGACCACCGAAAGCACCGCCTGAAACGCTATTCCGCCGCCGCCTTCTTTCTTGCCGCTGCGGCCGAGGCGAAGCGCTCGCGCAACTCCTTGCCCTTGCCGGGGATCGTCTTCTGGCGGGCGCGGCCGAAGGCCAGCGCGTCATCCGGCACGCTTTCGGTGATCACGCTGCCCGAGGCGATATAGCCACCCTTGCCGATCGAGACCGGGGCCACCAGCGAGGAATTCGAGCCGACAAAGGCGCCCTCGCCGATATCGGTGAAGAATTTCGAGTAGCCGTCATAATTGCAGGTGATGGTGCCGGCGCCGATATTGGCCCCGGCCCCGACGCGCGCGTCGCCGATATAGGTCAGGTGGTTGACCTTGGCGCCTTCTTCCACTGTCGACTGCTTGACTTCGCAGAAATTGCCCACCTTGGCCTTTTTCCTGAGGTCAGCACCGGGCCGCAGCCGCGCGAACGGCCCGACCTCGCAATTCTCCGCGATGGTGGCGCCAGTCATATGGCTAAAAGCATGGATCGTGGCGCCGGTGGAAATCTTGACGCCCAAGCCAAACCACACATTCGGCTCGACGATCGTGTCGGCGCCGATCTCGGTGTCGTGCGAGAAATAAACGGTTTCGGGCGCGATCAGCGTAACACCGGACAGCATTGCCTCGCGTCGCCGGCGCGCCTGCCAGATCGCTTCCGCCTCGGCAAGCTCGGCGCGGTTGTTGATGCCGAGCGCATTTTCGAAGCTTGCCTCGGTGGCAACCACGTCGAGCCCTTCCGCGCCGGCGATCTCGACGATGTCGGTCAGGTAGAATTCGCCCTTGGCGTTGTCGTTGCCGACTTTGTCGAGCAAGCAAAGCGCATGCTTGCCCGCCACCGCCATCATACCGGCATTGCAGAAGTCGATCTTCTTCTCCTCCTCCGAGCAGTCCTTTTCCTCGCGGATGGCGACCAAGTGGCCATCTTTCTCGATCAGCCGGCCATAGCCGGCCGGGCTTGGCGGCCGAAAGCCGATGACAGCCACGGCGGCGCCCTCGGCGAGCTTCCGACGCGCCGCGGCCAGAGCTTGCGCATCGATCAGAGGCGTATCGCCGAACATGACGAGGATGTCGTCGTAACCCTTTGATATCGCTTCGCGAGCGGCAAGAACGGCGTGCGCTGTGCCGAGCCGCTTCTCCTGCACGAAAGTCTCCGCCTTCGGCGCGAATTTCTGCGCCGCCTTGCGCATCTCGTCGGCGCCGTGGCCTATCACCAGCGCCAGACCGGTAGTCCCAGCCGCCTCGGCGGCCTTCACGACATGCGCGACCATCGGCAGGCCGGCAATGGCATGCAGCACCTTGGGCACAGCGCTTTTCATGCGCGTGCCCTCGCCGGCGGCGAGGATGACGGACAGGCAGGATCTCTGGCTCATGGATAGGCAACCGTATGAAAGGGCTTGAATCAATGCATGTTAGCAGCCGGGTGATGCTGCACCAATGCGGTTAAATTCCGGTGAGACGGCGGAGCGAAGCCTCCAAGCGCGGATGTCCGGTGAAGTTCCAGATACAAAAGCACCGCCGCGGTGGCGTCAGCCGGTTACATAGGTCAGGAAATATCCCCGGCCTGCTGGGAGTGCTGTGTCAGCATCGGCGGAGGCTGCGCGAGCGTGTCGTCGGCTCTCTGTTGGCGCGGGCGACTCGAACGCTCGACGCCTCGAAAGCGGGATAGCGAATTCTCGTGAAGGCAAGGTCAAGCTGCGTTTCCGTTCCATATCGGCGCAGACTGGGAGAGATGGATACCATGCGCGTGGCGCGTCTGGAAGTTGGCAGGACATGGACGCGGGGCGGCCCGCGTGCAGGCGTATGGCCGAGCACGCAGCGCCACCTCGCAGCGATCCTGGCTTGCGACGTGGTCGGCTACTCGCGCCTGATGGAGCGCGACGAGCGTGGCACGCTCGAGCGGCTCAAGACATACCGCAAGGATCTCCTCGAACCGCTGGTCTCCGAGCATCACGGTCGGGTCGTCAAGCTCACCGGCGACGGCATGCTGTGCGAGTTCGCGAGCGTCGTTAACGCGGTGACCTCGGCGATGGCGATCCAGCAGGCCTTGGCGGAGCACGAGTCCGAGACGCCCGAGGAAGAGCGGATTCGCTTCCGCATCGGCGTCAATCTCGGGGACGTGGTCTGCGAGGAGGACGGTGACATCTACGGCGACGGGGTCAATATCGCCGCCCGCCTCGAAAGCGTCGCCGATCCAGGCTCCGTGGTCGTCTCGGGTACCGCCTACGACCACCTTCAGGGCAAGCTCGACTGCGGCTTTACGCCGCTTGGCGACCTGCGCCTAAAGAACATCGAGCGGCCGGTGCGCGCTTACCGCGTCGAGGCGGACGCCAGCGCTGCGCCGCCTCCCCTGCCCGAGAAACCCTCGATCGCGGTTCTGCCTTTCACCAACATGAGCGGCGACCCCGACCAGGAATACTTCGCCGACGGGCTGGTGGAAGACATCATCACGGGATTGAGCCGGGTGGACTCCTTCTTCGTGATCGCCCGCAACTCGTCCTTCACCTACAAGGGGCGGGCGGTGGACCTGCGCCAGGTCGGGCGTGAGTTGGGCGTCCGCTACGTGCTCGAAGGCAGCATCCGCAGAGCAGGTTCGCGGGTCCGTATCAGTGGGCAGTTGGTGGACGCGATCAGCGGGCACCATGTCTGGGCCGACCGCTTCGAGGGCGACATGTGCGACATCTTCGACCTGCAGGACAAGGTGACGGAGAGTGTCGTCGGCGCTGTCGAGCCGAGCATCCGGCTGGAGGAAATCAAGCAGGCGCGCATGAAGCCGACCGACTACATGAGCGCCTACGACCTCTACCTTCGCGCGCTGCCGCGGTTCTACAGCATGACCCGCGAAGGCTTTGCCGACGTGCGTCGGCTCACTAACGAGGCGCTCAGCATTGACCCTGGCTTTAACTTGGCGAAGGCACTCGGCGCCTATATCCGCAGCATCTCCGTGAGCCAGTGCTGGCACGAGCCCGACGATACCAGAGTCGCCACGCGCATGGCGCGCGAGGTACTGGCGGAAGCGCGCGACGATCCCACGAGCCTGCGCTTCGCCGCGCAGGTGATTGCCTACAGCGCGAAGGACTACGAGATGGCGCTGGCCACTATCGAACGATCCCTGCGGCTCAATCCCAATTCGGCGCAGGGCCATACGAGCTGCGGCTGGGTCAACGCACATTCCGGCCGCCCGCTCGTCGCGATCGAGCATTTTCATAGGGCAATGCGGCTGAGCCCGGTCGATCCCGAGAAGGGCATCGCGCTCTCGGGCATCGGCATGAGCTACCTGATGCTCGAGCGCTACGAGGAAGCGCTGGCATGGGGTGAACGCGCGCTGCACGAGATGCCGAACTACGGCTCCTCGCACCGGGTGTTGATCATGGCGCTGGTCAAACTCAATCGGTTGGATGAGGCGCGGGCGGCGGCGCAGCGGCTGATGGAGGCGTTCCCGACCTACACGCTCACCCTGCAAAGACAGATCAACCCATGGCAGGACAAGGTGTTCGGCGAGCGTTACGTCGAGGCCTTGGGCGTCGCCGGCGTGCCGGAGTGATCGTCGCGCATAAAATGGCAGCGGCTACCCCAGTCGCCCCAGCACCGGGAAGTTCTCCAGCAGCCAGTACGACACACTCTGCACGCCGCCTGTGAGGAAAAACACGCCGGCGACGACCAGCAGCGCCCCAATCCCCTTCTCGACGCGGCCGAGATGGACGCGGAACTTGCCGAGGAAGCGCATGAACGCACCGGAAAACAGCGCCGCGATCAGGAACGGAATGCCGAGCCCGAGCGAATAGGCGGCGAGCAGCAGCGCGCCCTCGCCCACCGTCTCGCGCCCGCCGGCAAGCGTCAGGATCGGCCCCAGCACCGGCCCGATGCAGGGCGTCCAGCCGAAGGCGAAGGCGAGCCCCATGACATAAGCGGCGACCATGTTTGCGGGCTTGCCCTGCGACTGGAAGCGCGCCTCGCGCGACAGCAGCGGAATGCGCAATATGCCCAGAAAATTCAGGCCCATGATGATGATGAGCGCGCCAGCCGCCATCGCCAGCGGCTCCTGCCAGACCCGCAGCAGCCTGCCGATGGTCGAGGCGCCGGCGCCGAGCGCGACGAACACCGTGGAGAAGCCGAGCACGAAAGCGAGCGAGGCATAGAGCAGCGCGCCGCGCGTGCCTTCCCGCGCCGTCACGCCGTGATTGCCGCGGAAATCGTCGACCGACACGCCGGCCATGTAGCAGAGATAGGGCGGCACCAGCGGCAGCACGCAAGGCGACAGGAACGAGATCGCCCCCGCCCCGACCGCGCTGACATAGCCGATGTCCAGTGCCATTCCATGAGTCCCGGTTGTGCTGGCGTCGATATAGCGATGCAGGCGTGCGCCTGCCAATCACCATTGTGTGGCACGTCGCCGCTTGGCCGCAGGAAGAAACAGGCTCCGTAACGCGTTGACCGAACAAGCGCGCGACTGCCGCGCGCTTGCTCAGGGAGATTTGTCATGAAAGCGGTCGCACTCGGGTTTGCCGCCCTTCTGCTCGGCACCGCCGCATCCCAGGCCGCCGAGGCCTGGAAAGAAGCCGAAGTGGGCGGAACCAAGATCTACACCGACGCCAAGGGCATGACGCTCTATACTTTCGACAAGGACGAGAAGGGCAAGTCCAATTGCTACGACAAATGCGCCGCCAACTGGCCGCCGCTGAAAGCCAAGGCGAGCGCGAAGGCCGAAGGCGAATGGTCTGTCGTCAAGCGCACCGACGGCACCCATATGTGGGCCTATGACGGCAAGCCGGTCTACACCTTCGTCAAGGACAAGAAGGCTGGCGACATGACCGGCGAAGGCGTCGCCGGAGCCTGGCACGTCGTCAAGGCAGATTGAGCTCGCCTCATTGAGCGATCCGGCTGCCGGGTCCCTTGATCCGGCAGCCGGTCATCTTTCCGCCGGCGCCGCCGGTTCGGGCGCGCACGCCTCCATCCCGAAAAATGTGATCTTTGCCATACACTCTAAGAGTGTATCCTCGGCGGCCGCTTCCCAAATTGGCCGCTTCCCCTTGACCGATTGCAAAAGCACGGCCATGTGAGCGACGAAAAGAGTGGGATTTCGTCGTGCGTCGCGGAGTTCTTCCGCCACCTCACAGCTGATTAAAGAGACCTCATGGACGTCGTCGTCGTCGAATCGCCGGCCAAGGCGAAGACAATCAACAAATATCTGGGCAAGAACTATAAGGTTCTGGCCTCGTTCGGCCATGTCCGCGATCTGCCGGCCAAGGACGGCTCGGTGCGGCCTGACGAGGATTTCGCAATGTCCTGGTCGGTCGACACCGCGTCCGGCAAGCGCCTCGCCGACATCGCCAAGGCGGTCAAGGACGCCGACGGCCTGATCCTCGCCACCGACCCGGATCGCGAGGGCGAGGCGATTTCATGGCATGTGCTGGAAGTCCTGAAGCAGAAACGCGCGCTGAAGGACAAGCCGGTCAGCCGCGTCGTCTTCAACGCCATCACCAAGGCCTCGGTGCTCGATGCGATGGCCAATCCGCGCCAGATCGACGCGCCGCTGGTCGACGCCTACCTCGCCCGCAGGGCGCTCGACTATCTCGTCGGCTTCACGCTGTCGCCGGTGCTGTGGCGCAAGCTGCCGGGCGCCCGTTCCGCCGGCCGCGTGCAGTCGGTGGCGCTTCGCCTGGTCTGCGACCGGGAATCCGAGATCGAGCGCTTTATCCGCGAGGAATACTGGCAGATCGCCGCCATCCTCAACACCCCGCGCAACGACAGTTTCGAGGCGCGGCTGACCGCCTTTGCCGGCAAGAAGCTGCAAAAACTCGACATCGCCAACAAGGCGCAGGCCGACGACATCAAGGCGATGCTGGAAGGCGCGACCTTCAAGGCATTGTCGGTCGAAGCCAAGCCGACAAAACGCAATCCCGGCCCGCCCTTCACCACCTCGACGCTGCAGCAGGCCGCCTCCTCCGGGCTGGGCTTCTCGGCGACGCGCACCATGCAGGTGGCGCAAAAGCTCTACGAAGGCATGGATATCGGCGGCGAGACCGCCGGCCTCATCACCTATATGCGAACCGACGGCGTGCAGATGGCGCCGGAGGCGATCGAGGCCGCCCGCAACGCCATCGTCAGCGAATTCGGCGCGAAATACCTGCCGGAGAAGCCGCGTTTCTACACCACCAAAGCCAAGAACGCCCAGGAAGCGCATGAGGCGATCCGCCCGACCGATTTCCGCCGCACGCCGGCTTCCGTCCGGCAATATCTCGACGCCGACCAGGCCCGTCTCTACGAGCTGATCTGGAAGCGCGCCATCGCCAGCCAGATGCAGCCGGCCGAGATCGAGCGCACCACGGTCGAGATCGAGGCCGTCAACGGCGCCCGCACCGCCGAGCTGCGCGCGGTCGGCTCGGTTGTCCGCTTCGACGGCTTCATCGCCGCCTATACCGACCAGAAGGACGAGGACGCGGAGGACGAGGAGAGCCGCCGCCTGCCCGAGATCCGCTCCGGCGAGCAGCTTGCCCGCCAGGCGATCAACGCCACCCAGCACACGACCGAGCCGCCGCCGCGCTATTCCGAAGCGTCGCTGATCAAGAAGCTGGAAGAGCTCGGCATAGGCCGGCCGTCGACCTACACCGCGATCCTGAAGACGCTCGAGGACCGCGACTACGTCACCATCGATCGCCGCAAGCTGGTGCCGCAGGCCAAGGGCCGGCTGCTCTCGGCCTTTCTCGAAAGCTTCTTCGAGCGTTACGTCGAGTATGACTTCACCGCCTCGCTTGAGGAGAAGCTCGACGAGATTTCCGACGGCAAGCTCGCCTGGAAGGACGTTCTGCGCGACTTCTGGAAGGATTTCTCCGGCGCCGTCGACGACATCAAGGAGTTGCGTGTCACCGACGTGCTCGATGCGCTCAACGAAGAGCTCGCGCCGCTTGTTTTCCCGGAGCGCGAGGACGGCTCCAATCCGCGCATCTGCCCGAAATGCGGCACTGGAAACCTGTCGCTGAAGCTTGGCAAGTTCGGCGCCTTCGTCGGCTGCTCGAACTATCCGGAGTGCTCCTACACCCGCCAGCTCGGCGACGCCGCCAACCCGAATGGCGAGAACGGCAATGGCGAGGACGGTGTCAAGCTGCTCGGCAAGGATCCTTACACGGCCGAGGAAATCACGCTGAGGAGCGGCCGTTTCGGTCCCTATATCCAGCGCGGCGAAGGCAAGGACGCCAAGCGCTCGAGCCTGCCGAAGGGCTGGACGCCGGAGTCGATCGACCATGAGAAGGCGCTGGCGCTGCTGGCCCTGCCGCGCGATGTGGGAAAACACCCCGAAACCGGCAAGATGATCTCGGCCGGCCTCGGCCGCTACGGCCCGTTCGTACTGCATGACGGCACCTACGCCAATCTGGAGAGCATCGAGGACGTGTTCTCGATCGGCCTGAACCGCGCCGTCTCGGTGATCGCCGAGAAGCAGCAGAAGGGCAAGGGCGGCCGCAATGGCGCCACGCCCGCGGCGCTGAAAGAGCTTGGCGACCATCCCGACGGCGGCGGCAAGATCACGGTACGCGACGGTCGCTACGGGCCCTATGTCAATTACGGCAAGGTCAATGCGACGCTGCCCAAGGGCAAGGACCCGCAATCAGTGACGATGGAAGAAGCGGTCGCCCTCATCGCCGAAAAGGAAGCCAAGGGCGGAGGCGGCAAGAAGCCCTTCCGCAGGGCGGCAAAGAAGGGATAGCAGGACGTGGCGCGCAGGATCTCCGGAAGAAGCCACGGCGATACGCGCCACGCCGACACGAGGGCCAAGGTCAAGGACGACTATCGGCCCTCGCGTGACGAGATCCTGCGCTACATCGCCGAAAATCCCGACCGCTCCGGCAAGCGCGAGATCGCCAAGGCCTTTGCGCTGCGCGGCGAGGATCGCGTCTGGCTGAAGGACATGCTGCGCGATCTCCAGGATGAAGGTCTGCTCAACAAGGAGCGCAAGCGCCTGACTCGCGCCGGCGCGGTGCCTCACGTCGCCGTGCTCGATATTTTCGGCCGCGACGAAGACGGCGTGCTCCTGGCCAATCCGAGCGAATATACCGGCGCCGGTTCTCCGCCCGTCATCGCCATCCGCATCTCGCGCGGCGCCAGCGGCCTGGCGCCCGGCATCGGCGACCGGGTGCTTGCAAAGACCTTCCCGACCGACGATCCGTCAGGCCCTGCCTATACCGGCCGGGTGATGAAGATCTTCGAGAAGCGCAGCGATGCGGTGCTCGGCGTCTTCCGCGTGCTGAAGGACGGCACGTTCCGCGTCGAACCCGTCGAACGCCGCCAGCCGGAGCTGATCGTCGACAAGGAATTCCAGAACGGCGCCCGGAACGGCGATCTCGTCGAGGTCGAGCCGGCGCGGGCATCCCGTTACGGGCTGCCCAGGGCAAAAGTGCTGGCGGTGCTGGGGTCGCTCACCAGCGAAAAGGCGGTCTCGATGATCGCCATCCATGCCCACGACATTCCCCACGTCTTTCCGGCGGACGTGATTGCCGAGGCCGAGGCGGTGAAACCGGCGATGCTCGATCACCGCGAGGATTGGCGCGACCTGCCGTTGGTGACCATCGATCCGGCCGACGCAAAGGACCATGATGACGCTGTGTTTGCCACACCCGACACGGACGAGAAGAATCCCGGCGGTGTCATCGTCACCGTGGCGATCGCCGATGTCGCGGCCTATGTGCGCTATGGAAAGCCGCTCGACCGCGAAGCCCTGAAGCGCGGCAATTCGGTCTATTTCCCGGACCGGGTCGTGCCGATGCTGCCCGAACGCATCTCCAACGACCTCTGCTCGCTGCGCGAAGGCGAGGACCGGCCGGCTATCGCCGTGCGCATCACCTTCTCCTCGGAAGGCCGCAAGCTGCGCCATTCCTTCCATCGTGTGATGATGAAGTCGGCGGCCAAGCTCGCCTATCCGCAGGCGCAGGCCGCGATCGACGGCGTGCCCGACGACAAGACCCAGCCGCTCCTCGACAGCGTCCTGAAGCCGCTCTGGGATGCCTATGCCGTGCTGAAGCGCGGCCGCGACGCCCGCCAGCCGCTGGAGCTAGACCTGCCGGAACGCAAGATCCTGCTAAAGCCGGACGGCACCGTCGACCGGGTCGTGGTGCCGGAGCGTCTCGACGCGCATAAGCTCATCGAGGAGTTCATGATCCAGGCCAATGTCGCGGCCGCCGAGACCCTGGAGGGCAAGAAAGAGCCCCTCGTCTACCGCATCCACGACGCGCCGTCGCTCGCCAAGCAGGAATCGCTGCGTGAGTTCCTGCAAACGCTCAGCCTGTCCCTGGCGCGCGGCGCGCAGATGCGGCCAAGCCAGTTCAACGGCATTCTGGAACGGGTGCGTGGCGCCGACAACGAGGCGTTGGTCAACGAAGTGGTGCTGCGCTCGCAAAGCCAGGCCGAGTACTCGCCGAAGAACATCGGCCATTTCGGCCTCAACCTCCGTCGCTACGCGCATTTCACCTCGCCGATCCGCCGCTATGCCGACCTGATCGTCCACCGCGGGCTGATCTCGGCGCTTGGACTTGGGCCTGGCGGGCTGGCGCAGCAGGAGGCGGACCGGCTGGAGGAGGTCGCCGCGCTGATCTCGGCCACGGAACGCCGCGCCATGGCCGCCGAGCGCGATACGGTCGACCGGCTGATCGCCGCCTATCTCGCCGAGCGCGTCAACGACACGTTCGACGCGCGCATCTCCGGCGTCACCAAGGCGGGGCTGTTTGTCCAATTGCCGCAGTATGGCGCCGACGGCTTTATTCCGGTGTCAACTCTGGGCGGCGACTACTATATCTATGACGAAACCGCCCGATCGCTCTACGGGGAACGCACCGGCAAAGGCTATCAGCTTGCCGACCGCGTCGAAGTTCGGCTGGTCGAGGTCGCGCCGATGGCCGGCGCGATGCGTTTCGAGATGCTGACCGACCCGAAGCCCCTGCCCGGCTCGAGGCGGTCGTTCCACAAGGCCAAGGGCCGCGCCCGCGCGTCGCAACCGCGCGTCGGTCCGCGCGGCAGGAGAAGATGATGCCAGGCGATTCGCATGTGGAAGAACAGGTTTTCGGTGGCGAGCGTCACTCTGGCCGTGTCGCCCGTCCGCTTTGGACGGCGATCAAGCGCGGCCTGCTCGGCCGTTGCCCGCGTTGTGGCGAAGGCAAGCTGTTTTACGCCTTCACCAAGACCGTCGACACATGCGGCGTCTGTGGCGAGGAGATCCATCACCATCGCGCGGACGACCTGCCTGCCTATCTGGTCATCGTCATTGTCGGCCACATCGTGGTTGGCTCGTTCATGGCAGTGGAGGCGACCACCACGCTGTCGAACTTACAGCACGCGCTGATATGGGTGCCGCTGACCATCATTCTCGCGCTCGCACTTTTGCAACCGGTCAAGGGCGCCGTCATCGGCCTGCAATGGGCGCTTTATATGCACGGCTTCGGCGACGAGAAGGATGAATTCGAGAGCCATTCGTAAGCCAGGTCGCACCGCTGTCCGCCCTGGTTCAAAAGCCGCCGCGCGCAAGCCACTTTCACATCAGGGAAGTTTCCGCTAGGTCGGGCGCATGGAAGGAATGACCAAGGCGGATGTCGACAAGCTCGATAAGGGCCTGGCCGTACGCAGCGGCCGGGCGTTGCGTCCGCGTGATGCCGCGACCCTCATTCTGCTCGATCGCCGGGACAAGGATGTCCTGGTGCTGATGGGCAGGCGCCATGCCAAGCATGCCTTCATGCCCGGAAAATTCGTCTTTCCCGGCGGCCGCACCGATCCCGCGGACAGCCGCATTGCCGTCGGCGCGCCTCTGCGCGGCGAAGAAGAGAAAAAGCTGGTCTCCGGCCCCGGTCGCGCCAGCGCGGCGCGGGCGCGAGCAATCGCCCTGTCGGCGATTCGCGAGACCTATGAGGAAGCCGGCCTGCTGATCGGCCGCAAGGGCGCCTTCTCGACCGCGAAGCGCGACTGGCAGGGTTTCGCCGAACATGGCGTCATCCCGTCGCTGGACGTGCTCCGCTTCGTCGCCCGCGCTATCACCCCGCCCAATCGCGTGCGCCGTTTCGACACGCGCTTCTTCAGCGCCTGGCGCCACGACGTTGCCGTGGAATTGCCTGGCGGCGGCCCGACCAACGAGCTGGAGGAACTCGTCTGGCTGCCGCTTGCCGATGCCCGCAAGGCCGACATCCCGGACATCACCGGCATGATCCTGGAAGAACTGGAAGGTCGGCTTGCAGACGATCCCTTGCTGCGGCCGGGCGGCGCCGTGCCGTTCTTCCGGCTCGTCCGCAACCGCTTCGTCCGCGAAGTCCTTTAGAAGCAGAGCATTTGGTCCCATGACGGTCGATACCCAACAACAGGGCGACGAACGCGTACACTGGCTGCCGATGGTCGCGGCTATCTCCTCGATCAGCGTCGTCGGCATCGCCATCGGCCTCGGCATGCCGCTGCTCAGCGTCATTCTGGAGAGCCGCGGCCACTCGGCTTCGATGATCGGCCTCAACACGGCCGTCGCCGGCCTCGCCTCGATCGCCGGCGCGCCTCTGGCCACGCCGCTTGCCATGCGGCTCGGCGTCGCCTGGACCATGCTGCTGATGATCGCCATCGGCGCGCTCGCCTTCGTCGGTTTTCACTTCGCGCCGGATTTCTGGATGTGGTTCCCGCTCCGCGTCGCCCTGCATATCTCGCTGACGGTGCTGTTCATCCTGTCGGAATTCTGGATCAGCACCTCCGCGCCGCCAAACCGCCGCGGCCTTGTGCTTGGCATCTACGCCACCGTTTTGTCGCTCGGCTTTGCCGCCGGCCCCTGGCTGTTCGCCCATCTCGGCAGCTCGGGCTTCCTGCCATTCGGCGTCACCATAGCGCTGGTGACGCTTGCCGCGATTCCGGTGCTGGCGGCCCGCAACGAGAGCCCGACAATCGTCGCCGAGAGCGAGACCAGCCATTTCCTGCGCTACATCTGGCTGGTGCCGACCGCGACCTTCGCCGTGCTTGTCTTCGGCGCGGTCGAGACCGGTGGTTTCTCGCTCTTCCCCATCTATGGCAGCCGCATCGGCTATTCCGAGGCCGACGCAGCACTTCTGCTGACCATGATCGGGCTCGGCAACGTGCTTCTGCAAATTCCGATCGGCATGATCAGCGACCGTGTCTCGGACCGCCGCTATCTGCTTCTGGCCTGCGCCACCGTCGGCCTGATCGGCACCGTCTTCATGCCCTTCTTCGCGCAGAACTGGCATCTTATGGCCGCCCTTCTGTTTGTCTGGGGCGGCGTCGTCGCGGCGATGTATACGATCGGCCTTGCCCATCTCGGCTCGCAGCTTTCCGGCCATGAGCTGGCGTCCGCCAACGCCGCCTTCGTGCTCTGCTATGGCGTCGGCATGGTGATCGGTCCGCAGGCGATCGGCATCGGCATGGACGCCTTCGGCCCCTCGGGCTTCGGCTGGTCGCTGGCCATCTTCTTCGCCGCCTACATGCTTCTGGTCCTGGTCAGGCTGGTGCGCAAGATTCTCTAATGCATGTCGCCCAGAAGTGTTCAGCGGTTCTGGGACAACGACATGGATCAAAATAAGGACCTAGTCTAAAGCGCGTCGCCTGAATCTGTTTCAGCGCGACGCGCTTTAGGCGGACGCCGCCGGCATCGGACATCCTGACATCACCGTGTCAGCAGCACCCCTGCTATACCTTGGCTCCAACGCCAGGCAGGAGAATTGCGATGATCGACAGCGGCTTTGAAACCAGATCCCTCAGGATGGAACTGCTTCTGCTCGTCACATTCCAGGCGCCGGCCGGCGATGTCGAGCGCATCATGGAGGCGGTGGTGGCGATCACACCGCTGCGCATGGGCAAATATGACAGCAACGCCTATCAGTCGGCGCAAGGCATCGAGCGCTACCGGCCGCTCGAGAGCGCCGCCGCCGGCGCTGAGAACGAACTGCGCCGGCGGCCGGGCACCGTCGAAGTGTCGTTCGAGATCGCTGACGACCAGGCGCTCGCCGCCCGCGTTGTCGAGGCGATATTCCAGGCCCATTCCTACCAGGAGCCCGTCATCCGCATCCAGCCGCTGCTCGCCAGCCGCTCCAAGGGCCTGGACGACCGCGCCAATCCGAATCGCTGGTGGAACACGACGGGCGACTGGAAAAAGAAGGGACAGCTGATCGAGCACAACGCCTGAAGCGGTGAACCGGCCATGCCGAAATTAGGCGAAGAAGGCGCCCGGGCTTGACTTTCCGGACGCGTTCTTTATGTGTCGCGCCAAGTTTCCCGCGTCCGGGTGTTTTCCCCGTGCTCCAGCGGCCAAAACTCCACGAACATTAACGGACGAACATCATGGCCAAAGCCGCAAACATCAAGATCAAGCTTCTGTCGACCGCCGACACCGGGTTCTTCTACGTCACCAGCAAGAACAGCCGCACCAAGACGGACAAGCTCTCGTTCCGCAAGTACGATCCGGTCGCCAAGAAGCACGTCGAGTTCAAGGAAACCAAGATCAAGTAATCTGGTTATCCTGAGAAATCGAAACGCCGCCCTCGGGGCGGCGTTTTTTGTTTTTGAGCAATTTTCAAGGAAGCACTGTTTTCCGGCAGGAACAAAGACCGCGACGCGAAGCCGCGCGGCAGTCGCGCAGGATCGGTCGGCTGCCTTTGTAGGAAAAGGGGGCCGGTCGGCGTTTGGCAGCGGTACGAGGAGGCCACTATGTGCCAGCGCCGGCCGGCCGACCCCACGGACCCAGGAGATGCGGCGGACCTGAGCATCATGGGGTATTTTTCGGATCGAGCCGGCTAGTCTACCCTCGTGCCGGCCTTGCCTTCTGTCTATGCGCCGCAGATTTGCGCAAGACCTTATAAAAATCAACCATTTCTTAACCACCGCTCGCGAATCGCTTGGGTTAAGGTAAATTCCTAACCTTGTGGGGACGGCCGGGAATCGGCGCCTTTTGCAGGCATGCCGCTGAAGCGCGAGCATGCGCGAAATCTAAATCTAGAACATAAACAGCGGGTCGGGAAGATGGCGAGGCGCTTCAAGCCGCCTTGGCGACCACCCGGTTGCGGCCGCCGCTTTTGGCTTCATAGAGTGCAAGATCGGCGCGCTTCATCAGCGCCGCGACGCTGTCGGTTCCCTTCAGAAGCGAGGATACGCCGACGCTGACCGTCACCTCGATCGTCTTGCCGTCGTTCCCGATGACAAAAGGCGCCTGGGCGATCTCGGCGCGGATGCGCTCGGCCACCTTCTCGGCGACCGCGCCGTCGGTGTCGGGCATAACCACGACGAACTCCTCCCCGCCGAAGCGACAGGCGAGATCGATGCCGCGCACATTCTTGCGCAGCCGCCTGGCGAATTCGCGCAGCACATCGTCGCCGCCGTCATGGCCGTGGGTGTCGTTGATCGACTTGAAGCGGTCGAGGTCGGTGATCATCACCGACAGCGGCCGCCGCCGCGCCGCGGCGCGATCGAACAGCGTCTGCAGGTGGCTGTCGAGGTAGCGCCGGTTGTGCAGCCCGGTCAGCCCGTCGATCACCGCCATCTCGATCGTCTGGGCGACGCTGGCGCGCAATTGGTCGTTGTAGCGCTTGCGCCGCACCTGTGTGCGCAGCCGCGCCGTCAGCTCGTGCTGGTCGATCGGCCGGATCAGATAGTCGTTGATGCCGAGCTCCAGTCCGCGCAGGATGCGGCCCTCCTCACCCTCGTCAGCGAGCAGCATGATCGGCAGGAAGCGGGTGCGGTCGAGCGAACGCAGTTGCGAGCAGAGCCTCAGCGCATCGAAGCCGGAGAATGCGGTCGAGATCAGCACGCATTCATACGGCGTCTCCGCCGCCTGGAAGAACCCCGCATTCGGATCGGTCGCCACGTCGAGCTCGGCGCTGTTGCGCAGCATCTTCTGGATGCGTTCGACCGAGGATCTGCGCTCGTCGATGAGAAGCACCTTCGGCTTGACGTCTTCGGTCGCGAAATCACGGCTCAGAAGTTCCTCGATGCCGATATTGCGCGTGGTCGAGGCGCGCAGCCTGAGCTCGTCGGTCAGCGATTTCAGCCTGACGAGGCTCTTCACCCGCGTCATCAGCTGCAGGTCGTTGACCGGCTTGGTCAGGAAATCGTCCGCGCCGGCCTCCAGCCCGCGCACCCGGTCCGAGACCTGGTCGAGCGCGGTGATCATGACGACCGGTATGTGCGAGGTCGCAGGGTCGCTCTTCAGGCGCTTGCAGACCTCGAACCCGTCCATGTCGGGCATCATCACGTCGAGCAGCACGACGTCGACCTTGCCGTTCTCGCAGGTCTCGATCGCATCCGGACCGTTATTGGCCGTCAGCACCTCGAAATACTCGGCAAGCAGCCGAACCTCCAGCAGCCGCACATTGGCGGGGATATCGTCGACGACGAGGATCCGCGCGGTCATCTCAAAAGGCTCCGGTTCTGCTGGTCACGGGCATCAGGCATCGCCCAGATAGGATTTGATCGTCTCGATGAAGCGCGGCACCGAGATCGGCTTGGAGATATAGGCCTCGCAGCCGCCCTGGCGGATGCGCTCCTCATCGCCCTTCATGGCGAAGGCGGTGACGGCGATGACGGGGATCGAATGCAATTCGTCGTCTTCCTTCAGCCATTTGGTCACTTCCAGGCCGGAGACTTCGGGGAGCTGGATGTCCATCAGGATGAGGTCAGGCCGGTGCTGGCGCGCCAGATCCAGTGCCTCCAGTCCATTGCGCGTGCGGACCGTCTCGTAACCGCTGGCTTCGATGAGGTCCCGAAAGAGCTTCATGTTGAGCTCGTTGTCCTCGACGATCATGACCTTCTTAGCCATCAATTTCCCGTCCCGACTGCCCTCGAAGCCGAAGACCGTCGTAATGCGTCTCCTCGGACCGCACCCACCCTTCCACCCTAGCCCAATATAATTGACGAAACGGAAACCGGAGGTTGGAAAGCTGCACCAATTCCACCTTCGGGCGTTTTGCGGGAGAGAGCGGAGGCTTGCCGCGAGCGGCGCTTGCCGTTACTGCGGTAGGAGACTCAAAAATCCACCATTCCAAAGGTAATGATGGCGAACGCAGCGTCAATGCGCGAGGAAGCGGAAACCATTGCCGTCAAGGCGCTGGGCTTCGTCGCCGCCGATCCGGCACTTCTGCCCCGCTTCCTGGCGATCACCGGCATCGAGGCCAACTCGATACGCAAGGCCGCCGCGGAGCTCGGCTTCCTTGCCGGCGTCCTGCAATTCATCCTCGCCCATGAGCCGACGCTGCTGCGCTTCGCCGAGGAGACCGGCACGCCGCCAGCCGCCGTCGGCAAGGCATTGCGCGCGCTCCCGCTCGGCAACGGCGATCACGAGCGCTCGACATGAGCGGCGATCCCGAGACAGCGCGGCAGATCGAGGAGCTTGCCGCCGACGACCGGCCGCTGCTGGTGCTCGATGTCGACGATGTCGTGCTGGAATTCGTCCGGCCCTTCCCGCATTTCCTCAAAACGCGCGGCTTCGGGCTGACGCTGAATTCTTTCCGCCTCACCGGCAACATCGCCGAAACGGCTACCGGGCGGCTGATCGAGCAGCCGGAAGTGACGGCGCTGCTCGGCGATTTCTTCGACACCCAGGCGGATTGGCAAAGCATCACCGAGGGCGCGGCGGATGCCCTGGCGATGCTTGAACAAGGCGCCGAGATCGTTCTGCTGACCGCGATGCCGCACAAGCATCGCGCCGTACGCCGCGCCCATCTCGATGCGCTGGGGCTCGACTACCCGCTGCTGACGACGGAGATGGCCAAGGGGCCGGCCATCGCCAAACTGCGCGGCCTTAAAGACCGGCCGGTCGCCTTTGTCGACGACCAGCCCTCCAACCTGGTCTCGGCGCGCAATTCCGTGGCCGACGCCCACCTCTTCCACTTGATGGCCGACAACTCGCTGCGCGCCTTCCTGCCGCCGACGCCGGAAGACATCATCTCGGTCGAGGACTGGCGCGAGGCAGCGCCCAAGATCGCTGCCGCGCTCCGTCTTTAGAGCGTTTCACCGTTTCACGGAAACGGCGAACCACTCTATCTCCTTGTTTTTA
>CCNC01000136.1 GCA_000824845.1 Mesorhizobium sp. ORS 3359
TTTTCCTGGAATTGCTCTAGCGCGAATGCTTCAGGGCCGCAGCTTCGCACCCGCCCCGCCATTGTCGCCACCGTCAGAATCGTCGCCTCCGGTGGAATCGTCCGTTCCGTTCGCGCCGTCATCGCCGCTCGAATTGTCGTCCTGTCCCGCGCTGTCGTCCTGGACCTCGTCCGGGCCCTTCAGCATCGCGCCATTGACCGCGACAGACCCATCAGCCTTGGTGTTGATCACCCACTCCAGGCGACCATCCGGCAACGTCTTGCCGAAGCCCTTGACGGCCAACGCAAAGGGGAAGGCTTGCGCCATCTGCTCATCGCTCTTGGCGCCTTCTTTCAGGGCCTCGACGATCTTCTCATAGCCGGCGACGTCAACGGTCAAGGTCGCGTCGGGTTTCTCGCCTGGAAATGTCATCTCGCCTTCCAGCGCGACCTCGATGTCGCCGTTCTTCACCGTGCTGTGCCCGATGACGACTTTGGGATTCTTGGCCTTGAAATCGGCGACCAGGGCCTTGCCGAACTCATCCGAGAGCGGTGGTTCCTTGTTGAGATCAAAGGCTTCGATCGCCTTTTTCGCCATCGTATCGAGATCGATATTGGCGCCGCCGAAGTTCAGGTCGATGTCGGTTGGCAGCAAGGGGGTGGTCCATTGGGGCAGGGTCTGATGCGGTATCGTCAGCCCCGAGGCCTTGATCGCGTAATCGACCTTGCCGTTCTGGGAGACGCCGTCCATGCCAAATGCGGTGCTGAATCGCTTCGCCCCGAACTTGCCGACAAGGCTCTCCACCTCGAAATCCTTGAAGCCGTAATTGCCGTCGATTCTTTGCCAGATCGGCAGCGCGGCCAGCATCAGCGATTTGAGCTCTGCCTGGTTCGCCTTGAGTTTGGCTTCGTCCTCATTCGCCACGGCAAAGGCAAGCAGGTCGAGCAGCGGCTTGGTCCGCACGCCCTTGCCGGTTGCGTCAACGGAAAGTTCCGGCGTTTTCAAGGTGAGCGGAAAATTCATCCCGTTGTCGGGATCGTTGACCTTGATGGTCTCGACGAAGTCCGAGACTTTTTGGGTCGCCGTGAAGTCGACGCCGCCACTGGCGGATTTGGTCGCGACAACGGTGGCGGTGCCGGCGCCGGTCGAGGCCTCGGCCTGCTGCTTGGCGTCCCGGGACGTCATGGTCATCCCGGCCAAGGAGCTGGTTGCATTGGTGAAGGCCGCAAGGGCCGGATCGTAGACGCTGGTCAGCTTGCCGTCCTTGATCGTGAATTGCATGCTCTGGCGGCCTTCCGGCCCATCGAACTCGAATGACGCGCCCTGCGAGAAATCCGACGAGACGTCCCACGACCCGTCGCTGCGCGGCTTCACCATCAGCGCGTACGGCGCCATGTCGAACTTCAGGAGCTTCTGCTCCGGCACCGCATTGACGAGCGCTTTGATGTCGAGCGCGATCTTGTAGGCGTTGCCCTCCACCGAAACCTTGAGCACGCCCTTGTCGAACGCCTGCTTGCCGAAATAGCGCGCCAGATCGTCGGAAAGCTGCTTGGCGCCCTGGCTGTCCACGGTCTGGGCAAAGGCTGGCACGCTGAGCGCAAGGGCAAAGGCAAGTGGCAAAATACGCTTCACGTCGGTTCTCCGTGCTGTCGGAAGACGAAACAATGGTGCTTCTGGTAGGCAAGAAGCGTTACAGCCGCAAGACGCCGACTGTAGGCCAAAAGCGCATCCGGCTAAAGCACCAGCCGCATCAGCGGCCGGCCGGGCTTGCGCTCCACGAGCCTTTCGAAGCCGGCCTTCTCGAACACCCGCGAGGAGCCGACGAAAAGCCCGATCGAGCGCGAATCGCGCGACAGGTCGATCGGGCACGCTTCCAGCAGCCTCGCGCCATTCTCGCGGGCGAAGGCGATGCCGCCCTCGACGAGCCGGTGCGTGACGCCGCGTCCCCTCGCTTTGACGCGGATGAAGAAGCAGGAGATCGCCCAGACATTCGGATCGCCGGCATCGGCCGGATCGATCGGGGCCGAGCCCCTGCCCTGATTGTTCCACTCGGGCACGTCGGCGCGCGGGCCGACCTGCATCCAGCCGACGGCCTTGCCGTCCTCGAACGCCAGGAGCCCCGGCGGCGGACCCGCCTCGACGCGCGCCTTGATGAGATCCTTGTTGCGCTCCTTGTCGCTGGCGCGGCGCTCCGCCGGCGCCAGCCGGAAATGCGTGCACCAGCAGCCGTAACAGGCGCCCTGCTTGCCGAAGAGGTCCTCGAAATCGGCCCAGCGCTCGGGGGTCAGCGGTGCTATGGTCGTGCTCATGCGTTCTCCCCAGGCCAAGCTTGTTGCCAGCCCTGCGCTGTCGTACCATTGCTTTTGTTCTCTTTATGTTCGCAGCGATGGCGGCTCCTGTCAACAATCCCGAACACGGTTTTTGCCGTGACTGCCTGGCGCTCCAGCGCTCTGAGACGCGTCGCTGCGATCGCTGCGGCAGTCCGCGCCTTGTCCGGCACACGGAGCTCTACCGGCTGAAGATCGCTCATATCGATTGCGACGCCTTCTACGCGGCGATCGAAAAGCGCGACAATCCGGCGCTGAAGGACAAGCCGGTCATCGTCGGCGGCGGCCGTCGCGGCGTCGTCTCTACCGCCTGCTACATCGCACGCATCCAGGGCGTTCGCTCGGCCATGCCGATGTTCAAGGCGCTGGAACTCTGCCCGGAAGCGGTGGTGATTCCGCCCAAAATGGAGAAATATGTCGGTGTCGGCCGGCAGGTCCGCGCGTTGATGCTGGCGCTGACGCCGCAGGTTGAGCCGCTGTCGATCGACGAGGCGTTTCTCGACCTCGCCGGCACCGAGCGTCTGCACGGCATGCCGCCGGCGCTGGTGCTGGCGCGCTTCGCGCAGACGGTGGAAAAGGAACTCGGCATCACCGTCTCGGCGGGCCTCTCCTACTGCAAGTTCCTGGCCAAGATCGCCTCGGATTTCCGCAAGCCGCGCGGCTTTTCGGTTATCGGCGAAGCGGAGGCGCCAAGCTTTCTCGCCGCACAGCCGGTGACGATGATCTGGGGCGTCGGCAAGGCTTTGGCCGCGACGCTGGAGCGCGACGGCATCCGCATGATCGCGCAATTGCAGCGCATGGAGCGCGGCGACCTGATGCGCCGTTATGGCGTCATGGGCGACCGGCTCTACCGGCTCTCGCGCGGCGAGGACGACCGCCCGGTCGACCCCGGCGGCGACGCCAAGAGCGTGTCGGCCGAAACCACTTTCGATAATGACATCGGCGCCCTGTCGGAACTGGTGCCGGTGCTGCGCGGCCTGTCGGAAAAGGTCTCGGCGCGGCTGAAGAAATCCGGCATTGCGGGGCGCACCGTGGTGCTGAAGCTCAAGACGCAGGATTTCAAGACCCGCACCCGCAACCGCCAACTCGGCGATCCGACGCGCCTTGCCGATCGCATCTTCCAGACCGGCCTCGACCTGTTGCGCCGCGAGGCCGACGGCACGAAGTTCCGCCTGCTCGGCATCGGCGTCAGCGATCTCTCCAATGACGACAAGGCCGACCCGCCTGACCTGGTCGACATCCAGTCGCGCAAGCGCGCGCTGGCCGAAGGCGCGATGGACACGTTGCGCGACAAGTTCGGCAGGAAAGCCGTCGAGACGGGCTATACATTCGGCAAGGGCCGCGCCGCCAATCCGCCCGAACCTCTGGAGGATTGAGGGTAGAGCAATTCCAGGAAAAGTGTGAGCGGTTTTCCGTCCGGAATTGCGTCAAAGCAAAGGTCAGTTGCGCTTCAGATCGATCTGGCTCGTCACCACCATCTTGCCGGTGGCCGGATCCATGTCGGTCACCGTCATGCGCATATTGTCCGGCCCGATCTTCTCGACCGTCAGCTCCGCGTCGCGGTCGCCATTGACGACTTTCGCCCAATGGATGTCGAGGTCGATCGCATCGCCCTTGCGGCTTCCGTTGAGCCCGGCCGGTCCGCTGCGCGACCCGATATAGGTGCCGGTGTAGCTCGCCCCGCTGACCTTCAGGTCGGCGCGGATTTCGCGCGACATGATCAGCAACGCGCGGCAGGTGCCGTCAAGCGACAGCGAGTCCGCCGTCGCGTCCGAGGTGAAGGTGCAATTGATGTTCATCACCGGCGTGTTCGTCCTGATCCTGACCGTTCCCTTGCCGGAAAACTCACCTTGCAGCGAACGCAGGAAGGTCGCCTCGTCGGCATGCGCGCCGGTCGCGCAGAAAAGACAGGCGGCGGCCAGCAAGGCGGCGGTCGATTTCATCAAGGTGTTCCCCTCTCGCGATCACTCGTACAATTCCAGGAAAAGTACGAAACGATTTGGCCGGCGCCTGCCGACGGAAGGCGTGGGCTTAACGGATGCCCAGGCGTCAGGTTCCGACGCGGCGATGACTGTTTTTTGACACGAATCCCTGGCCCAGTGGAATAACGCCACTAACGGTTGCAGGCCAGGTCCGGGCTTGCGAGATAGAGGCCCAAATGGCACCCGCTCCCTCGATCCCCAAAGCCGCATTCTGGATGGCGCTGTCAATCGCCTCTTTCCTGGCGATGACCGTCGCCGGCCGCGCCACGACCAGCGAACTCAACGTCTTCCAGGTGCTGGAGCTGCGCTCGGTGATCGGTTTCTTCATCCTGCTGCCGCTGGTGATGACAAGCGGCGGCTTCCGGGCCATGCTCACGAAACGCCCGTTCACGCATATCGCCCGCAATGTCATCCACTATACCGGCCAGGCGGCGTGGCTGTATGCGCTGACGCTGATACCGCTCGCCGTGCTGATTTCCATTGAATTCACCACGCCGATCTGGACCGCGGTTTTCGCAGTCGGTTTTCTTGGCGAACGGCTCTCCAGGCCCAGGCTGACGGCTATCGTGCTCGGCCTGATCGGGGTGATCATCATCGTGCGTCCAGGCGTCAGCTCGGTCAATCCGGGGCAGCTCATCGTGCTGGGCGCTGCGGTCTGCTTCGGCTGTTCGGTGGTCATGGTGAAATCGCTGACGAGGACAGACAGCGTCGTGCGCATCATCTTCTGGATGCTGATCATCCAGTCGGTGCTCGGCCTGCTGCCCGCGCTCTACGAGTGGCGCAACCCGCCGCTTGCGCTTTGGCCATGGATCGTGGTGATCGCTTTCACAGGCATGTCGTCGCACTTCTGCATGGCGCGCGCACTGGCTTATGCGGACGCCACCCTCATCTCGCCGATGGATTTCCTGCGCGTGCCGCTGTCGGCGTTTGTCGGCTGGCTGCTCTATCACGAGCAGATCGACATCTTCACCGCCGGCGGCGCGGCGCTGATTCTGGCCGGCAACCTGCTCAACCTCCAGCGCAAGACGCCGCAGGTGGCGGAAGCTGAGGCGGCGACGCCTTGAGCTAAACCAGTTCCACTTCGACCACACCCGGCACCGCCCGCATCGCCGACGCAACCTGCGGCGAGATGCGGTAGCGGTTGGGCAATTCGATCTCGACCTCGCCCTGCCCCGCCTCCTTGATCAGCACGAAACTCACCTGCCCTTCGCCCTTGACCGAAAGCTGGTTGGCGAGCGTGCGGAGTGGTGCTGCGTCGCGCACGAAGATGCGCAGCGCCTTCTGGATGCGGCTCGCCTCATCCTCCAGTGACTGCACGGTCTGGATGCGCAGGTTGATGCCTTCCGGCCGGTCTTCGGCCGAAACGGTGATCACCACCGAGCGGCCGGGCTCCAGCATGTCGCGATACTGCGCCAGCCCTTCGGAAAACAGCACCGCCTCATACTGGCCGGTCGTGTCGGAAAACTGCACCACGCCCATCTTGTTGCCGGTGCGGGTCTTGCGCTCCTGCTTGGTGGTGACGGTGCCGGCGAGCCGCCCGGCGGCCGCGCCCCGTTTCACCGCGGCCGAGAATTCCGCCCAGTTCTGCACACGCATTTTCTGAAGTGCTGCCTTGTACTCGTCCAGCGGATGCGCGGAGAGATAGAAGCCCACCACCTGGAACTCGCGATGCAGCCGGTCGGCCGCAAGCCAAGGGTCGGTCGCCGGCAGGTTGAGCGCCTGCGACTGGCTGCCGAGCGAAGCGCCAAAGATGTCGGCCTGGCCGGAAATGGCGTTCTGCTGCGCCAGCGAGGCAAGCCCCATCATCCGCTCGACGCCGGCCATCATCTGGGCGCGGTCGTGGCCGAAGCAATCCAGCGCACCGGCCATGATCAGGCTTTCGAAAACCCGCTTGCCGACGATCTTCGGATCGACCCGCTCGCAGAAATCGGCAAGGTTCTTGAAAGGCTTCTCGCCACGCTTCTCGACAATGTGCTCGACCGCCGCGTCGCCAACGCCCTTCAGCGCCGCCAGCGAATAAAAGATCTTGTTCTCGCCGACCTCGAACGGGCGGAAGCTGGTCATCACCGACGGCGCCACCACCTCGATGCCAAGCCGCATGGCGTCCTGGCGGAAGTCGGCCAGCTTGTCTGTGTTGCTCATGTCGAGCGTCATCGACGCCGCCAGGAACTCGACCGGGTAATGCGCCTTGAGATAGGCGGTCTGATAGGAAACCACCGCATAAGCGGCGGCATGGGACTTGTTGAAGCCGTAGTCGGCGAACTTCGCCAGCAGATCGAAGATGAAGTCGGCCTGCGGCTTGGAGACGCCGCGCTCTACCGCGCCGGAGACGAAGCGCTCGCGCTGCTTGTCCATCTCGGCGCGGATCTTCTTGCCCATGGCGCGGCGCAAGAGGTCGGCTTCGCCGAGAGAATAACCGGACAGCTCCTGCGCGATCTGCATCACCTGTTCCTGGTAGACGATGACGCCTTGCGTCTCCTTCACCAGATGGTCGATCTTGGGATGGATCGAGGCCATCTCCTCTTCGCCATGCTTTCTGGCGTTGTAGGTCGGGATGTTCTCCATCGGGCCGGGGCGATAGAGCGCCACCAGCGCGATGATGTCCTCGATGCAGTCCGGCCGCATGCCGATCAGCGCCTTGCGCATGCCGGCACTTTCAACCTGGAACACGCCGACGACCTCGCCGCGCGACAGCATCGAGTAAGTCTCTTTGTCGTCGAGCGGAATGCGGGCAAGGTCGATATCGACGCCGCGCCGGCGGATGAGCTTCACCGCAGTTTCCAGCACGGTCAGCGTCTTCAGGCCGAGGAAGTCGAACTTCACCAGGCCCGCCTGCTCGACATATTTCATGTTGAACTGGGTGACCGGCATGTCCGAGCGCGGATCGCGGTACATCGGCACCAGCTCCGAAAGCGGCCGGTCGCCAATGACGATACCGGCGGCATGCGTCGAGGCATGGCGATAAAGGCCTTCGAGCTTCTGCGCCGTGTCGAGCAGCGTCTGCACGATCGGCTCCTTCTCCGCCTCCTCGGCGAAGCGCGGCTCGTTGGCGATGGCATCGGCCAGCTTGACCGGATTGGCCGGGTTTTGCGGCACCATCTTGGAGAGCTTGTCGACCTGGCCGTAAGGCATCTGCAGCACGCGGCCGACGTCGCGCAGCACGGCGCGCGCCTGCAGCGTTCCGAAGGTGATGATCTGGCCGACCTGGTCGCGGCCGTATTTCTGCTGAACGTAGCGGATGACCTCCTCACGCCGGTCCTGGCAGAAATCGATGTCGAAGTCCGGCATCGAGACGCGGTCGGGGTTGAGGAAGCGCTCGAACAGCAGCGAGAAGCGCAGCGGATCGATATCGGTGATGGTGGTCGAATAGGCGACCAGCGAACCGGCGCCCGAACCGCGCCCCGGGCCTACCGGAATGCCTTGCGACTTGGCCCATTTGATGAAGTCGGCGACGATAAGGAAATAGCCCGGAAACTTCATCTTCTCGATGATGCCGAGCTCGAATTCGAGCCGCTCGCGATATTGCTCGACCGTATAGCCCGGCGTCGGCCCGTGCGCGGCAAGCCGCGCCTCCAGTCCTTCGCGCGCCTGGCGGGCAAGCTCTGCGGCTTCAGCCTTCTCGGCGGCGTCCTTGTCGGCCGCGTCGGCGCCGGTGAAGCGCGGCAGGATCGGGCTGCGGTTCTTCGGATAGTAGGAGCAGCGCATGGCGATCTCGACCGTGTTGTCGATCGCTTCCGGGAGATCGGCAAAGAGCCGCGCCATCTCGGCCTGGCCGCGCAGGAAATTGTCCGGCGAAAGCCGCCGGCGATTGTCCGCGGCGACCACCGATCCCTCGGCGATGGCGATCAGCGCGTCATGCGCCTCATAGTCCTCGCGCTTGGAGAAGAACGCCTCGTTGGTGGCGACCAGCGGCAGGTCGTGCGTGTAGGCCAGGTCGACCGTCGACTTTTCGACCATGCGGTCATAGCCGGCGACCCGCTCCAGCTCGACATAGAGCCTGTCGCCGAACAGGCCCTTGAGGACCAGCAGCCGCTGCTCGGCAAGGTCGCGCCGGTCGGCCTTGAGCGCGCTGCCGATCGGACCGCGCGGGCCGCCGGTCAGGCAGATCAGCCCATCGGACCGGCCTTCCAGCATGGCGCTGGTGAGGTGCACCGGCTCGCCGGGCGGCGTGTCCAGATAGACCTTGCTGATCAGCCGCACGAGATTGGCATAGCCAGCCTCGCTGGCGGCGATCAGCACGACCGGCGACATCTCCGGCCCATGCCGGCGGCGGTCGCGCTGGCCATCGCTCGCCTCGCCGGAAAAGGCGAGATCGACCTGGCAGCCGATGATCGGCTGCACGCCGTCCTTGACCGCCTTCTGCGCGAATTCCAGCGCGCCGAACAAATTGTTGGTGTCGGTGACCGCTATAGCCGGCGCCTCGTCCTTGACCGCATGGCCGACGATCGCGCCAAGCTGCAGCGCGCCTTCAAGCAGCGAATAGGCCGAGTGCACGCGCAAATGGATGAATGTCCGCGCCGGCGCTTCCGGGCGCGCGGCCTTCACGGCTGCTTCGCGCTGCAACGGGTCGCGTGGAAGTCGTTCATCCGCCATGTTTTTTCGCGCTGTCCCAAAGACTCAATCTGTTGAGATGTATTGTCCCGGACGCGGCCATGCCAGTCCAGCACAAATGACCTACAGGGCACAGGCTTTGAACGGCTGGCTACCGCCTCTTCTCAGGCGAACTCCATGATCACCGCATCGACCGCCAGGCTGTCGCCTGGCTTGGCGTTGAGCTTGGCTATTGTGAGGTCGCGCTCGGCGCGCAGCACGTTTTCCATCTTCATGGCCTCGACCACGGCAAGCGTCTCGCCGGCCTTGACCTCTTGGCCCTCGGCCACCGCTATCGAGACGACGAGACCGGGCATCGGGCACAGCAGCATCTTCGAGGTGTCCGGCGGCAGTTTTTCCGGCATCAGCCTTTCGAGCTCGGCAGTGCGTGGCAGCATGGCGCGCGCCGTCACCGACATGCCTTTCCAGGCGATGCGCAAACCGTTCAGCATCGGACGTATCTGTGCGACGACCTTGTCGCCGCCGACCCTGCCCTGCCAGAGCCCGTCGCCCGGCCGCCAGTCGGAGGCAACGGTCTGCGGCTTGCCGCCGTCGATCGACAGATCGACCTCCATCGGGATCGAGACCATGCCGTCGACGATCGCGACCGGAAGATAGTCCGCGCCGATCTTCACCACCCAGTCGCGTTTGAGATGGCCGGAATGCGGCGCCAGCCGGCCGCTCAGCCGATCGAGCCGGTCACGGCGCAAAAGTTCGATGGCTGTTGCGACGGCGGCGAAAACCGCCCTCTCCTCGCCATCCGGCGCGACCGGCGAAAAACCGTCCGGATATTCCTCGGCGATGAAGCCGGTCGACAGCCGCCCCTCGCGCCAGCGCGGGTGCTGCATCAGCGCTGAAAGGAACGGGATGTTGTGCTCGATGCCGTCGACGACAAAACTGTCGAGCGCCTCCGACATGGCGTCGATCGCCTCCAGCCTTGTCGGCGCCCAGGTGCAGAGCTTCGCCACCATCGGGTCATAGAACATCGAGATTTCCGAGCCTTCGGTCACGCCGGTGTCGTTGCGGATGACGATGTCGCCGAACATGCCCTCCTCCGGCGGCCTGTAGCGGGTCAGCCGGCCGATCGACGGCAGGAAGTTGCGGAAAGGATCCTCGGCATAGAGGCGGCTTTCCACCGCCCAGCCGTTAAGCTTCACATCGCTCTGCTTGATGGCGAGCTTCTCGCCGGCGGCGATGCGGATCATCTGCGCGACCAGGTCAATGCCGGTGACCAGTTCGGTCACCGGGTGCTCGACCTGCAATCGCGTATTCATTTCAAGGAAATAGAAGTTCTTGTCCTTGTCGACGATGAATTCGACGGTGCCGGCGCTCTGATAGTCGACGGCCTTGGCTAGCGCCACCGCCTGCTCGCCCATCGCCTTTCGGGTCTTGGCGTCGAGGAATGGCGACGGCGCCTCCTCGACCACTTTCTGATTGCGGCGCTGGATCGAGCACTCGCGCTCGCCAAGATAGAGCGCCGTGCCATGCGCGTCGGCCAGCACCTGGATCTCGATATGGCGCGGATCGACGACGAATTTCTCGATGAAGACGCGGTCGTCGCCGAAGGAGCTTTTCGCCTCCGAACGCGCCCGGTCGAAGCCGTCGCGCACCTCCGCCTCGCTCCAGGCGATGCGCATGCCCTTGCCGCCGCCGCCGGCCGAGGCCTTGATCATGACCGGATAGCCGATCTCGCCGGCAATCCGCTCGGCATGGTCGGCGTCTTCGATGACACCCAGCCATCCAGGCACGGTCGAGACCTTGGCTTCGCTGGCGAACTTCTTCGATTCGATCTTGTCGCCCATCGCCTTGATGGCCTTGGGCTTCGGCCCGATGAAGACGATGCCTTCCTTCTCCAGCGCCTCGCAAAATGAGGCGCGCTCCGACAGGAAGCCGTAGCCCGGATGCACGGCCTCGGCGCCGGTCTCCTTGCAGGCGGCGATGATCTTCTCCGGCAGGAGATAGCTCTGCGCGGCGGGCGGTGGGCCGATATGCACGGCCTCGTCGGCCATTTCGACATGCACGGCATCGCGATCGGCATCCGAATAGACCGCGACGGTGGCAATGCCCATCTTGCGCGCCGTCTTGATGACGCGACAGGCGATCTCGCCGCGATTGGCGATCAGGATCTTCTTGAACATTCGGATGTCGTTCCTCCGGCGAAGCGGACCAGTTCTATGGATAATTCCGGCGCGCCTCAAGTGCCCACGGGCAGGCTCCCAGGGCTGGCACCGATTGCAGAAACCGCGTCGAAAAACGTCGCAAGAGACGTTGGCCGTCCGCACGGATCTCGCTAATGTTACCCCAACACTAAATGATGGCAGGCTGGCATTCGCCACGGGCAGCCCGCCGTTAGCTAAAACTTACAGATCGCTTGGGAGGAATGCCTCATGAAAACGCGTGCCGCCGTTGCCGTTGCCGCCGGAAAGCCGCTGGAGATCATGGAGGTGGACCTTGAAGGCCCGCGCGACGGCGAGGTGCTGATCGAGGTCAAGGCGACCGGCATCTGCCACACCGACGAATTCACGCTGTCGGGCGCCGATCCGGAAGGCATCTTTCCGGCGATCCTGGGCCATGAGGGCGCCGGCATCGTCGTCGATGTCGGCAAGGGCGTGACCTCGGTCAAGAAGGGCGACCATGTCATCCCGCTCTACACGCCCGAATGCCGCCAGTGCCCGTCCTGTCTGTCGCGCAAGACCAATCTGTGCACCGCCATCCGCGCCACGCAGGGCCAGGGGTTGATGCCCGACGGCACCTCGCGCTTCTCGCTCGGCGGCGAAAAACTGTTCCATTACATGGGGTGCTCGACATTCTCCAACTTCACCGTGCTGCCGGAGATCGCTGTCGCCAAGGTCAATCCCGACGCGCCCTTCGACAAGATCTGCTATATCGGCTGCGGCGTCACCACGGGCATTGGCGCCGTCATCAACACGGCCAAGGTCGAGCAAGGGGCGACGGCCGTCGTCTTCGGCCTCGGCGGCATTGGCCTCAACGTCATCCAGGGGCTTCGCCTTGCCGGCGCCGACATGATCATCGGCGTCGACGTCAACAACGACAAGAAGGCCTGGGGCGAGAAATTCGGCATGACGCATTTCGTAAATCCGAAGGAGATCGACGGCGACATCGTGCCTTACCTGGTCAACATGACCAAGCGGGGTGCTGACCAGATCGGCGGCGCCGATTACACATTCGACTGCACCGGCAACACCAAGGTGATGCGCCAGGCGCTGGAGGCCTCGCATCGCGGCTGGGGCAAGTCGGTCATCATCGGCGTTGCCGGCGCCGGCCAGGAGATTTCGACGCGGCCCTTCCAGCTGGTCACCGGCCGCACCTGGATGGGCACCGCCTTCGGCGGCGCGCGCGGCCGCACCGATGTGCCCAGGATCGTCGACTGGTACATGGAAAAGAAGATTGAGATCGATCCGATGATCACCCACACGCTGAAGCTCGAGGACATCAACAAGGGTTTTGACCTCATGCATGAGGGCAAGTCGATCCGGAGCGTCGTGGTTTACTGAGGAAAGCCACCAGGCCGCAGGCCGGAACGCCGGCGACCTCTGTGGTAAAACATGGGAGGAGTGGAATGGCCGAGAAATTGCATCCGAAGATTGACAATGGCTTGCCGAAGGAAAGCGCATCCTTCTCCGGCGGCACGCTGGTCTGCCTGTGCACCAGCAACCCTGTGAAGGTGAAGGTCAAGGGCCAGATTGCTCACGACCACGCCTGCGGCTGCACCAAATGCTGGAAGCCGGAAGGCGCCATCTTCTCGGTCGTGGCCGTCGCCGGTACCGGCGACGTCACCGTCACCGAGAATGGAGACAAGCTGAAGGTGGTCGATCCTTCGGCACTCATCCAGCGCCATGCCTGCACGGGCTGCGGCGTCCACATGCATGGCCCGGTCCAGCGCGACCATCCCTTCAAGGGCCTGTCCTTCATCCATCCGGAACGCTTCGAAGAGGACGGCTGGTCGCCGCCGGGCTTCGCCGCCTTCGTCTCCTCGATCATTGAATCCGGCGTCGACCCGAGCCGTATGGACGGCATCCGCGCGCAGCTGAGGTCGATCGGGCTGGAGCCCTATGATTGCCTCAACCCCGGCCTGATGGACTATATGGCCACCTGGACGGCGAAGAAGTCCGGCGCGCTTCCGGCCTGATTCAGTAGAGGAAGGGCCGATCGACAGACCGGCCCTTCCTGCCTACAAAGCGCTCATGAATCTTCGCGGCGTCAAGAACTGGAAGTTAAAGCTCCGCTACGGAAGAGCGAAAACTGAATTCCGTCATTTCACCACTCTTGCCGACGGTGAGGTGCTGACGCCCAATGCAGATTTCAAAACTCAACCTGGTCCGGCCTTTTTTGCAATGAAGGTATGGGCTTTGGATGCTGACCAAGCGATCGATATGGCATGCGCCATTGGCCGGCACATAGGGTTCGCCTGTACCGGCAACGTTTATGTATATGACACCGAGCCGGAAGAGCCGCCAGGCGGCGAGCCGCACGGCTATAATTTGAAATTCACGCCTTATGAACGCGAATGAAAGCCAGGCTCAGCAAGAGCCTGCTCGCCCACAGATCTATGTCGATGCCGACGCCTGCCCGGTCAAGGCCGAGGTCGAGAAGGTCGCGGAACGCCATGGCGTCGTCGTCACCTATGTCTCCAATGGCGGCCTGCGCCCGTCGCGCGATCCGATGGTCCGCAACGTCGTGGTCTCCAAGGGCGCCGATGCCGCGGACGACTGGATCGTCGAGAACGCCAGGGAGAACGACATCGTGGTGACCGCCGACATTCCGCTTGCCGCGCGCACGGTGGCGCTCGGCGCGCATGTGCTGGGACCCACCGGCCGCCCGTTCACGCCGGACACCATCGGCATGGCGGTGGCGATGCGCGATTTGAAGCAGCATCTGCGCGAGACCGGCGAAAGCCGCGGCTTCAACGCCTCTTTCACGCAAAAGGACAGGTCGCAGTTTCTCGGCGAACTCGACCGCATCTTGCGGCGCGCGCTCAAATCCGCCACACCGGATTGATCAACGTCTTCAAGGGCCTCAGGCCATGGGTGACGATCTCAAGACGCCGATGCATCGGCACATGCAGTTCGCCTTGGCCTTTGCCATCGGCATCGTCGCGCTGCTGCTCGCCTTGCTGCTGCACGCGCCGCTTCCCTATTCCATCGGCGCCAATATCTTCTTCGTGAGCTATATTGCCCTAGTGCTGGCGCTGATGCCCGGCCTTACCGGCCGCTATCTCAGCCGGAACGCGCGCGCGACGGACATGCCCGTGCTGCTTATCTTCGCCGTCACGCTCTTCGTCGTCGTCGCGGCCATCGTCTCGCTGTTTCTTTTGATCAACCGGAAAGACGCGGCGCACCCATGGCAGCTCGCCTTCGCGATGCTCTCGATCCCGCTCGGCTGGTTCACCATCCACGCCATGGCTTCGCTGCACTACGCCCATGTTTACTGGAAAGACGGCGACGAGATCGACGTGAAAACCCAGAAGAAAATGCCGGTCGGCGGCCTCGATTTTCCCGGCGGCAAAAGGCCGAAAGGCTGGGATTTCCTTTATTTCGCGACGGTCATCGGCATGACTGCGCAGACTGCTGACGCGGCCATCACCACGTCGCAGATGCGCCTTGTCGTGCTCGTACACTCGGTCCTGAGCTTTTTCTTCAACACGGTAATCGTTGCCGCGGCGGTCAATCTCGCGGTCAGCCTGGGCGCTTCGTAATAAATCCGTGATCGGGTGAAACACCGCTTGGGTTGGCGACGTATTGGGGGGAGAACGCTACGCTGAGGCCGCCACGCGATTGCGGCAAGAAGGGCAGGAACAATGGAAACCGTTGCCAGGGGCCAACCCGCCGCCGAGACGGACGCCGCACCCAAAGATGCGACGCTGATCTACCGCCAGTCGCGCTGGACGCGGCTGACTCACTGGCTATGGGCTCTCTCGTTGTTCTTCATGCTGCTTTCCGGCCTGCAGATCTTCAACGCGCGGCCGCAGCTTTATATCGGCAAGCAGTCCGGCTTCGAGTTCAACAACACGATCCTTCAGATTGGCGCCGAGAACACCGCCAACGGCCCGCGCGGCTTCACCGAAATCTTCGGCCATCGCTTCGACACAACCGGCGTGCTTGGCTGGTCGGGTCCGCCCGGACAGGAAACGCCTCGCGCCTTTCCATCCTGGGCGACGATCCCCTCCTATTACGATCTCGGCACGGCCCGCGTGGTGCATTTCTTCTTCGCCTGGATCCTGACCGCCACACTGCTCGTCTGGCTGATCGCCGGCCTGATCAACGGCCATATCCGCCGCGACCTCGCCCCTCGCCTCTCGGATCTGCGCAAGCTGCCGCGCGACATCGTCGACCACGCGAAGCTGAAATTCCACCACACCCGTGAGTACAACACGCTGCAGAAGATGGCTTATGGCGGCGTGCTCTTCGTGGCTCTGCCGTTGATGATCGTAACCGGGCTCGCCATGTCGCCGAGCATGGATTCGGTGCTGCCGTGGCTCAACGAATTCCTTGGCGGCCGACAGACGGCGCGCACCATCCATTTCACCGTCATGGTGCTGCTCGTCCTCTTCTTCATCGTCCACATCCTGATGATCCTTGCCGCCGGCCCGATCAACGAGCTGCGCTCGATCATCACCGGCTGGTACCGCACCGACCCGCCAGCGAAGCACGACCAGCCGACCGAGAGGAGCGTCTGACATGGCCAAATTCCAGATCAGCCGCCGCAAGTTCCTGACCGCCGGCAGCCTCGGCCTCTCCGGCATCGCACTCTCAGGCTGCGATGCCTTCGACAGCGGCCTCGGCATTGGCGGCGGCCTGCGCAGCTTCCTCGAGAACGCGAACGGCCTGACTTACCGCGCGCAGCGCTTTCTTGCAGGCCGCGACGCGCTGGCGCCGGAATTCACCGAGGCCGATATCCGCCAGCCGCAGCGGCCGAATGGCGTCACGGCGCCCGATGACGACACCTACAAGGGTCTGCTCGCCAACAATTTCGCCGACTGGCGCCTGGAGGTGACCGGCCTTGTCGAGAAGCCGCTGTCGCTCACCCGCGAGCAGCTCCAGAACATGCCGAGCCGCACCCAGATCACTCGCCACGACTGCGTCGAAGGCTGGAGTTGCATCGCCAAATGGACCGGCACGCCGCTGTCCCTCGTGCTCGACCAGGCGGTCGTGAAGCCGCAGGCGCGCTACGTCATGTTCCACTGCCTCGACACGATCGAGCAAAGCCTCTCCGGCAACATCAAATATTACGGCACCATCGACCTGGTCGATGCCCGCCATCCGCAGACCATTTTGGCCTACGGTCTCAACGGCAAGCCGCTGCCGGTCGAGAACGGCGCGCCGTTGCGGGTGCGAGTCGAGCGTCAGCTCGGCTACAAGATGCCGAAATACATTTACAAGATCGAGCTGGTCGACAGTTTCGCCACCGTCGGCGGCGGCCGCGGCGGCTACTGGGAGGATAATGGCTACGACTGGTATGGCGGGATTTGATGGCCCCTCGCCTGCAGGCCGAGCACGATCTGCCGTCCGCCGAGCTTGATGCCGTCGAGGAGCGTCTGCGTGACTACAATCGGCGGCTGACCGGTCGTGACGACGACCGAGCCCTCATCTTTGCCTTGCGGGATGAGCACGGGCGCGCCGTCGGGATCGCCGCCGGCTATTCCTGGGCCGGCATTGCCGGGCTCACGCTGATGTGGGTCGACGAAACCTATCGAGGCCTGGGTCACGGCAGGAAGCTGCTCAATGCCTTTGTCGCGGAGGCCGCCGCGCGCGGCTCCCTGCGAATATGGGTTTCGACCCACAACTTCCAGGCCCCTGGCCTGTACGAAAAGGCCGGCTTCGAGCGCATGTCCGAATTGACCGGTTGGCCCGAGGGCCAATCCAACATCATCCTTTGCAAGACAATTCAAAGCACCTAAGCGACCTTATCCAGCAGCGGCTTCAGCGCCGGATGGATCTCCGGCGAAGCGTGCCTGATCAGCGTCAGCAGCGCGCGCTCGTTGTCGCGCAGCGGCCGCTGGCCGCCGCCGATGCGCTCGGCCAGCCATTTGGCTTCGTCGGCATCGATGGTCTCGGCGCGTCGGGCAAGCGCCTCGGCGGCCCGGTTCCTGGCTTCCCATTCGGCCTCGATATCGCCGGGAGAATGATAGGCTTCGAGGATCGCGGCGGATCCGCCCGACACCATCCGGCTGAAGAACTCACCGAGCGCCGGACCTGCCTCGTCGAGGAAGTTTTCCTGGCGCAGCGCCGTTTCGCGCGTCGGCGGCTCGTAGCCGGCCGAGCACATGACATAGTTGGCGATCGCCTTGACGAAGAGCTCGTTCCAGGACGGATCATTGTCGGCGGCCGCTGTTTTGTCATTGATCCTGAACAGCACCTCTGCCTCGGCCTTGGTGATGGCGATGTTGCCGTCGCCGCCAAAGGCATGGAGGATGCGGCGCAGGAGATCGACCTCGGCCTTGGCGATCAAGCCCGGAACCAGCTCGCCGCCGATCATCAACGGCCCCTTGCCGTCGATCACCGCATGCGCGACCTGCTCCAGCGCATAGGCCGACAGCTGGCCGGGCGAGGATTTGGCTTCCTCCAGCACATGCACCAGCAGCTCGAGTTCCGTGCGGCTGTCGACCACGCCGTCACGCGAGACGGTGCGGACCAGCCAGTCGGCATTCTCCTCCGAGATATAGCCTTCCGGCTTTTCCTGACGGACGATGTAGTCCGTCACCGCCTCGACGAAGAACGGCGCCCATTCGCCGCATTTGTCACGCGCCGTCTGGTCGAGCGCGAACAGCGCCTCCGCCTCGCCACGACCCACCACGCCGTCGGCGAACACCTCGCGCCGCAGCATTGCCACGTCCTCGGCCGTGATCTTGTTCTTCGACATCAGCCCCGCCACCGGAGCGCTAATGACCAATTCGCCCATCTGCCGTCCCTGCCCGTCGCCTTTTGCCGGCGTTATCCTGTCAGGTTTAACAGCGTTGTCTTGAGAAACCGGCAAATGGCGTGGTTAGCGAAGCCTTGCCGGCCCCGCGCCGCAAGGTGCGTCGAGATTCAGGTCAGGCCGAGCCGGAGTCGAAGACGAGCGCGAAGCGACCAAACAAGGCGGGTTCCGAGAACCGGAGCGGACCGTACTTAAAGTACGTGAGCACC
>CCNC01000137.1 GCA_000824845.1 Mesorhizobium sp. ORS 3359
CCGGCCTCACCTGAATATCGGCGCACCTTTGATGTCGCTGGGAGGTGACAAGGTGTCGCCGACGGGCTATGGATGGCGCGTCGGGGGCTCGGTTTGTGAGTCCCACCTGTTTGCGGGAGAGAGCAGCGCAAGCTGTCGCCGAAGGGGAAATCGCCCGAAATCTCTCAGGCAAAAGAACCGTTGACGGGAAAGACAACTCTGGAAAGTCGGGGCCTGGCCCCGCGCCGAAGGTGTAAGCGCTGCCGACAGAGTTACGGGGCGCGAGTCTCTCAGGCTTCAGACAGAGGGGCACGGAACAGGCCGCCAATAGCGGTCGATTGCGTGCGACTCTGGAGAAGACATGACAGGCGAAGACACCAGGCACCTACCCCTCGAGGATTTGCATCAGGCCGCGGGCGCGCGCTTCGGCGCTTTTGCCGGCTGGTCGATGCCGCTCACCTATCCGCCCGGCGTGATGAAGGAGCACCTGCACACGCGCGAGCACGCCGGGCTGTTCGACATCTCGCATATGAAGCTGTTCGAGGTCGACGGTCCGGGCGCCGCGGCGCTGTTGAACCGGGCCTGCCCGCTTGATGCCGGCGCGCTGGACATCTCGCAGTCCAAATACACATTTTTCCTCAACGAGGCGGCCGGCATTATCGACGACCTTATCGTCACGCGCCTGGGCAGCGACCGGTTCATGGTCGTGGCCAATGCCGGCAACGCCATCGAGGACGAGAGGCATCTGCGCGTGCTCTCCGCCAATTTCGACGCCAGGGTCTCGCCGCTCGACCGCGTCTTCCTGGCAATCCAGGGGCCGGATGCCTGGGCGGCTTTGGCACGAGCCGGCATCGAGACCGGCTCGCTGCTCTTCATGCATGGCATCGAGCCGCGCCAGAACTGGTTCATGAGCCGTTCAGGCTACACCGGCGAGGACGGTTTCGAGATCGGCCTGCCGCAGAAGGACGCGCGCGATGTCGTCGCCAAACTCCTGGAAGACGAGCGCGTGCAATGGATCGGCCTTGCCGCGCGCGACAGCCTGCGGCTCGAGGCCGGGCTCTGCCTGCATGGCCTGGACCTGACGCCGGAAATCGATCCGGCAAGCGCCGGCCTGATGTGGGCGATCCCCAAGGACGTCCGCGCCTCCGGCCATTTCATCGGCGCCGACGCGCTGCGCTCCATCCTCGAGCGCGGGCCGTCGCAGAAGCGCGTCGGCCTGAAGCCCGGCGGGCGCCAGCCGGTACGCGCCGGCGCGGCGCTGGTCGATGCCGACCGCAATCCGGCCGGCCACGTCACCTCCGGCGGCTTCGGCCCTTCGACCGGCCACCCGGTCGCCATGGGCTATGTCGACGCCGCGCTGGCCAGGCCCGGCACGAAACTCTTCGCCGATGTCCGCGGGGCGAAAATCCCGATCGACGTCACGTCCCTGCCCTTCACCCCACACCGCTACCGCAAAGGATGATCTCCAGATGGCAAAGACCTATTTCACCGAAGACCATGAATGGCTCCGCGTCGAAGGCGGGGTCGCCACTGTCGGCATCACCGACTATGCGCAGGAGCAGCTTGGCGACCTCGTTTTCGTCGAGCTGCCGGAAATCGGCCGCAAGCTCGCCAAGGGCGACACCGCGGTGGTCGTCGAATCCGTCAAGGCTGCATCCGATGTCTATGCCCCTGTCGACGGCGAGATCACCGAGGCCAACGGCTCACTGTCGGCCGACCCTTCGCTGGTCAATTCGGCGGCGACCGGCGACGGTTGGCTCTGGAAGATGAAGCTCTCCGACGAAGGCCAACTCGACAGCCTCATGGATGAGGCCGCCTACAAAGCCCATATCGGCTGACAACAGGATCTTGGAAATGACCGCAGCACCTGCTCCTTTCTCGGCCCGCCATATCGGTCCCTCCGTCAACGACGTCAGGGCGATGCTCGCCGCCATCGGCGTTCCATCTGTCGAAACGCTGATCAGCCAGGCCGTGCCGAAGTCGATCCGCCTCGATCGGCCTCTCGATCTGCCTGCCCCGGCGAGCGAAGCCGAAGCGCTGGCTGAACTGTCGGCGATGATGGCGAAGAACACGGTGCTGAAGAGCTTCATCGGCGCCGGTTATCACGGCGTCTTCGTGCCGCCGGTCATCCAGCGCAACCTGTTCGAGAATCCGGCCTGGTACACAGCCTACACGCCCTACCAGGCCGAGATCAGCCAGGGCCGGTTGGAAATGCTGTTCAACTTCCAGACCCTGGTCACCGAGCTCACCGGCCTGCCGGTGGCGTCGGCCTCGCTGCTCGATGAGGCGACCGCCGTCGCCGAGGCCGTCGGCATCGCGCTGCGCCATCATCGCGACAAGCGCACCAAGGTGGCGCTTGCCGGCACCCCGCATCCGCAGACGCTGGATGTCGTGCGCACCCGCGCCGAGCCGCTCGGCATCGAGGTCGATGGCGAGACGATCGACGACAACACCGCCGCCCTGCTCGTCTCCTGGCCGGACACGTTCGGCGTCTATGGCGACCACAAGGCGGCGATCGAGAAGGCCCGCGCTACCGGCACGCTGGTCGTCTTCATCGCCGATCCGCTGGCGCTCACCCTGACGGATGCGCCGGCAAAGCTGGGCGCCGACATCGCCGTCGGCCCGATGCAGCGCTTCGGCGTGCCGATGGGTTTCGGCGGCCCGCACGCCGCTTATTGCGCCGTTTCCGACAAGCTGACCCGTCTGATGCCCGGCCGCCTCGTCGGCCAGTCGACCGACACCAGGGGCCGCCCCGGCTACCGGCTGGCGCTGCAGACGCGCGAGCAGCACATCCGCCGCGACAAGGCCACCTCCAACATCTGCACCGCGCAGGCGCTGCTGGCCAACATGGCCACGGCCTATGCGATCTGGCATGGCCCTGCCGGCCTGCAGGCGATTGCCGGTCGCATCCACGGCCTTGCCGACCGCCTCGCCTCAGGTCTCAAAGCCGCCGGCGTATCGGTGCTCGGCGCAAGCCGCTTCGACACGGTGACGGTCGAGGTGAAGGGCAAGGCCGGCGCGATCGCCGCCGCCGCGGAAAAGACCGGCCGGCTGCTGCGCGTCATCGATGCGGACAAGATCAGCATCGCCTTCGACGAGACCTCGACGGAAGCCGATCTCGAGGCCATAGCCGGCCTGTTCGGCGCCAAGCCAGGCGCGGACGGCGGCTCGATGCCTGGCAAGCCGCGCGGCAAGGAGTTCCTGACGCAGCCGGTCTTCCACGAGAACCGCTCCGAGACCGACATGATGCGCTTCCTGCGCCGGTTGGCCGACAAGGACCTGGCGCTCGACCGCGCCATGATCCCGCTCGGCTCCTGCACGATGAAGCTCAATGCCGCCGCTGAAATGATGCCGGTGAGCTGGCCCAGCGTCGCCAATCTGCATCCCTTCGCACCTGCCGGCCATTCGGGCGGCTACCGCGCCATGATCGCCGATCTCGAAGCCTGGTTGTCGGAGATCACCGGCTTCGACGCCGTGACCTTGCAGCCCAATGCTGGCAGCCAGGGCGAATATGCCGGCCTGCTCGCCATTCGTGGCTATCACCGCGCGCGCGGCGAAGGTCATCGCACCGTCTGCCTGATCCCGTCCTCCGCGCATGGCACCAATCCGGCAAGCGCCGCGATGGCCGGCATGAGCGTCGTCGTCGTGCGCTGCACCGAGGACGGCAACATCGATGTCGAGGACCTCAAGGCCAAGGCGGCCGAGCATTCGAAGGACCTCGCGGCGCTGATGTTCACCTACCCCTCGACGCATGGCGTCTACGAGAAAGGCGCGCGCGACCTCTGCGCCATCGTCCATGAGCATGGCGGCCAGGTCTATTTCGACGGCGCCAACCTTAACGCGCTGGTTGGCCTTGCCCGTCCAGGCGATATCGGCGCCGACGTCTGCCACATGAACCTGCACAAGACCTTTTGCATCCCGCATGGCGGCGGCGGGCCGGGTGTCGGTCCAATCGGCGTCAAGGCGCATCTGAAGCCCTACCTGCCCGGCCACGTGACGGAAGGCAGGACCCATGCCGTGGCGGCGGCGCCGTTCGGCAGCGCCTCCATCCTGCCGATCACCTGGATGTACATCCGCATGATGGGCGCTTCGGAACTGAAGCACGCGACGGAAACGGCGATCGTTTCCGCCAACTACATCGCCACCCGGCTCGCGCCGCACTTCCCGCTCCTCTACAAGGGCAGGCACGATCGCATCGCCCATGAATGCATCCTCGACACCCGCGTGCTCAAGGAGAGCGCCGTCATCAGCGTCGACGATATCGCCAAGCGCCTGATCGACTATGGCTTCCACGCGCCGACCATGTCGTTCCCGGTCGCCGGCACGCTGATGGTCGAGCCGACCGAGTCCGAGCCCAAGCGCGAGCTCGACCGCTTCTGCGAGGCGATGATCGCCATCGCCGGCGAGGCGGCGAAAGTGGCGAAGGGCGAGTGGCCGCCCAACGACAACCCGCTGGTCAACGCCCCGCACACCGCGGCGGAAGCGCTTGCCGCTGAGTGGAAGCATCCCTACTCGCGGCTCGAAGCGGCCTACCCTGCGGGCGACGCCGATCTGGCGACGAAATACTGGCCGCCGGTGTCGCGCATCGACAATGTGGCCGGCGACCGCAACCTGGTCTGCTCGTGCCCGCCGCTGTCGGAATATCTCGGCGCCGCGGAGTAGCGGCCAGCGTTCATTCGGGCGATTTTCAAGCGCCGGCCCGGCATCGGGCTGGCGCCTTGCTCTCGAATGATGCGCCGCATGAAGCGCCGCGTCGCTTGCGCCAATCAGCCCTTGTCGAGCAGCGCCAGATTGGCGTTGACCAAAGTCTGGTCGGCCATGCCGGCCTTGGCTTCGAGCAGCAGCGCGCGCGCCTTCTTCTTATTGCCGCGCAGAAGCTGCGAATAACCCATATTGTTGACGATCTGCGGCTTGCGGCCGGCGACCTTCAACAATTGCGCATAGGCGCGGTCGGCGAAGTCGAAACGGCCGAGCTCGTCATAGGAAGCGGCAAGCCCCATCCAGGCTTCGGCATTGTCGGATTTGAGCTCGACCGCCTTGCGGAAATGCTGTTCGGCCAGGCCGAAATTCGCCTCGCGGAACTGCGCCTTGCCTTCGACGAGATCATCGGCGCTGACATCCTTGGTCACCGGCTGGATCGCCGTGGTCTTGGTCGTGTCGACGTTGTTGTTCGTCGTGCAGCCGGTGATCATCAAGACGGCCGCCAATGCCGCCGCTGCCTTGGGAAGTCTATGACGCATGCCCCTGCCCCATCGCCCGATTTGCCGGGTCGTTCTTCAGGAAAAGACGATACAGGAGAGCGATTAAGCTTCGGTGCCGAAATGCAGCTAAAATTCGGTTGCCCGCCAAGGATGCGTTAACCAGCCGATCAGCGATCGTTGAGGTATGCTGAGATTCGGGTCAGGCCGTGTCGAGAATAGTGGCTTTCGAGAACCGGAGCGGAGCGTACTTGAAGTACGTGAGCACCGGAAGCGCAGAAAGTCGCTATTCGCAGGCCGGCCTCACCCGAATATCAGCATACCTCAGTGGTGGGCGGTCAGCTTCACGATAATGGGAATAATGGCGATCATCAGCACCACGGGCAGGATGCAGACCGTCACCGGAACCGACATCTTGGCCGGCAAGGCATGCGCCTTTTCCTCCGCCAGCGACATGCGCTTGTGCCGCATTTCGTCGGAGAAGACGCGCAGCGACCCCGACAGGCTGGTGCCGAGCTCCTTCGATTGCTGCAAGAGCGTCGCGAAGGAGCGCACCTCGTCCAGGCTGAGACGGTCGGCGAGCGCCTTCAGCGCGTCGTCCAGGCTGCGCCCGGCCCGCAGCTCCAGCGAAACCAGGATCAGGTTCTGGCTGAGCGACGGATAGGTCCTGGCAAGCTCCTTGGAGACCCGTTCGATGCCGGCCTCCATGCTCATGCCGGCATCGGAGCAGACGATCATCAGATCCATGAAATCGGGAAAGCCGTTGCGGTATTCGCGCATCTTTTCCCGAACCTTCTGCGTCAGCACCAGGCCCGGCAGGAAATAGCCGCCGGCTCCCGACAGGATGATGAAGGTCCAGCGGCTGGTCATGGTCGACTCGGCGCTCGCCGCCCAGTGGTTGATCAGGAACGCGCCCAACGCCGCGCCGATCAGGGTGGCGAAGCGGATCAGGAAGAACATGCCGACGGCGCGCGGCTCCATATAGCCGGCCTGGATGAGCTTCATGCGCAGCCGCGCGACATTTTCCGGGTCGCTCTTGGCATAGAACTCCTGCGCCCGTTTCACCGCTTTCTCGCGCACGGCGCTGGTGCTCTTCTTGGGCGCAGCTTCCGCCTGCTCGGCCGGCTGCACCACCTCGACCTTCAGCCGGCGCTTGACCTCGCCACGGTCGCCCTTGGCGAGCACAAGCGGCCAGGCAACGGCACCGCCGCCAAGCACCAGCAGCAGCACGGCAACCGGCATCAGCGACGTCGGCGCGAGCGAGGCGAGGAAGCGGATGACGTCTTCCATTTCAGAACCTGAAATTCGACATCTTGAACATGATGGCGTTGCCGAGCAGCAGCCAGAAGATCGCCCCGCTCAGCATGTACCAGGTCTTCGGCTCGCCCCAGACATCCTGGTAGAATTGCGGCATCAGCACCATGATGGCGGTGAACAGAAGCGCCGGCACCGCGGTCAGGATGTAGGCAGACATGCGGCCTTCGGTCGAAATGGCGCGCACCTTGCGGCGCAGCTTGCCGCGCTCGCGGATTGTCGCGGACAGGCCGTCGAGGATCTCGCGCAGATTGCCGCCCGAACTGCTCTGGATCGACACCGCAGTGACGAAGAGCGGCAGGTCCTCATGTCCCACCCGGTCGAACAAGTTATTCAGCGCCGACACCAGGTCCGAGCCGTAGGTCACCTCGTCGGCGACGACGCCGAACTCGGTGCCGATCGGGTCGGCCATTTCGCGCGCCACCATGGCGATCGCCACCGGCACCGGATGGCCGGCCTTCAAGCCGCGCGTGATCAGTTCCAGCGCCTCGGGCAACTGTATCCCGAACCGCTTATGCCGGCGCTTGCGCATGAAGCGCATCGCCATCACCGGCAGCACCGGCAGCAGTATGAGAAAAAGGATCAGGCCGAACAGAAGCGGCAAGCCCTTCCAGATCGTGAGAAGCGCCAGTGCGAAAGCGATTCCCGATGTGATCATCAGGAACTTCGGCATCGGCGTGGTCATGCCGGACTGCGTGCGGAGGGCGCGGAAACGGTCGAGGGAGAAGACGGAGCTGTGGCCGTCGATTCCGCGCTCCTTACGCAGTTGGATCAGCACCTGCTCCTGGCTGATCTTGTTCTCGGCGAGCTTCATGCGGCGGTTGATCGCCATGCGCTTGTCGCTGCGCCCGGCATAGAGCAAATAGCAGCCCTCGGCGATCATGATGCCGGTGAGCGCCGCTGCTGCGTACACGACGTAGATCGGGCTGAATCCCTCGAACACCGGCCTAGTCCTGCGGCCGGCCGGGTTCGAAATACCTGCCCGGGAATTCGATGCCCATGTTGCGCAGGTCCTCGAGGAAGCGCGGGCGGATGCCGGTCGCCTCGAAGTGGCCGAGGATCTTGCCGTCCGCCTCCATGCCGGTGCGCACGAAGCGGAATATCTCCTGCATCTGGATGACATCGCCTTCCATGCCGGTTACCTCGGCGACGCTGGTCACCTTGCGCTTGCCGTCGGAAAGGCGTGTCAGCTGCACGATGATGTCAAGCGCGCTGGCGATCTGGCTGCGGATCGACTGCACCGTCATCGGCATGCCGGTCATGCCGAGCATCTGTTCCAGACGCGAGATCGCGTCGCGCGGCGTGTTGGCATGGATGGTCGCCATCGAGCCTTCATGGCCGGTGTTCATCGCCTGCAGCATATCGAAGGCTTCCTCGCCGCGGCACTCGCCGAGGATGACGCGGTCGGGACGCATGCGCAGCGCGTTCTTGACCAGGTCACGCTGCTTCAGTTCGCCATGGCCCTCGATGTTGGCCGGGCGCGTCTCCATGCGCGCGACATGCGGCTGCTGCAATTGCAGCTCGGCCGCGTCCTCGATGGTGATCAGGCGCTCGTCTTCCGGGATGAAGGCCGACAGGGCATTGAGCATCGTCGTCTTGCCGGTGCCGGTGCCGCCGGAGATGATCGTGGTCTTGCGGGCGTGCACCGCCGCCGCCAGCACCTCGGCCATGTTCTGGGTGATGGCGCCAAACTCGACCAGCTTGTGCAGGCCGAGCTTGTTCTTGGAAAATTTGCGGATCGACACCAGCGGGCCATCGACGCCGACCGGGCGGATCGCCGCGTTGAAGCGCGAGCCATCGAGCATGCGGGCGTCGACCATCGGCTGAGATTCATCGACGCGGCGGCCGACAGCCGCGACGATTTTATTAATGATTCGAAGGAGATGCGCCTCATCCTTGAACGGGATGTGGACCTGCTGCAGCTTGCCGCGCTTTTCGACGAAGCAGTTCTGGTGGCCATTGATCAGGATATCGTTGATCTCAGGGTCCTTGAGCAACGGCTCCAGCGGGCCGAGGCCGACCATCTCGTCGACGATGTCGTCGACCAGCGCATCAAGCTCGGCGATGTTGATCGCCATCCGCTCCTCGCGCGTCTTCTCCGAGACGAATTCATGCACCTGCCGGCGCATTTCATCCTTGGGCAGCCGCTCGAGCGCCACGAGGTTGATCTCCTCGAGCAGCATGCGGTGGATGCGCACGCGCGCATCGAGCACTTTGTTGGCGCTTTTTGCCGGCGCGGCCTCCTGCTTCGGCGGCGCCGGCTTGCGGGTCGTCGGAATGATCACCGCATTGTGCACCACAGGCGCCGGCTCCGGCGCCCGCTGCGGACGAGTGTCGCGGTTCTGCAGGTTGGAAAAGCGAGTGTTCATCCGGCCTTCCTCTTCAGCAGGCCTTTGCCGAGGCCGAACAGCGATTTCGACTTGACCGTGGTCTGGACGGTCTCCTCCGGCAGGATGATCTTCTTCAGGTCGTTGACGACATTGGCGTTGGGGTCGATGGCGTGCAGCGGCACGCCGCGATCGACGGCCTCGCGCACCAGCCGGTAATTGTTGGAGATGCCGCCGACGAAATGCTCGCCGAGTATCTCCTGGACATCGGCCTGCTTGATGCCGCTGTCGAACATCTTCTGCTCGAAGCGGTTGACGATGACGTTGGGCTTCACTTCCTTGCCCGCGGTCTCATAGACGGCCTGGATGAGGCGCTGCGTGTGGCGCAGGCAAGGCACCGTCATCTCGGCGACGATGTATAGCTTGTTGGAACCCAAGAGCACGGTCTCGGTCCAGGGGAACCAGGTGCGCGGCATGTCGATAACGACATTGTCGAAGTAAGCCGCCACGAGATCGAGCATGCGAACCACCACATCGGTCTTGAAGGAGCGCATGTCCGAGGGACGCGTTGGCGCCGCGAGCACGCACAGGCCACTCGCATGTTTCGACAGCATCACATCGAGCAGTTGCCGGTCGAGACGCTCCGGCTGGTTCTCGATTTCCGTGATGTCGAAGCGCGGCTCAAGGTCGAGATATTCGGCGCAGGCGCCCTGCTGGAAATTCAGATCGACCACGCATGTCGAAGCGCCGCGCGTCACCGAATGATGCAGCTGGAAGGCCGTCTGCAGCGCGAGCGTGGTGGTGCCGACGCCGCCGGCGGCCGGCATGAAGGTATAGATATGCGATTCGGTGTTCTCTTCCCGCCCCGGCCCCTGCAACGCCCGGATGACCGAGCGCACGAGGTCTGCCGTGGTGATCGGCTTGACCAGGAAGTCGGCGACCTTGAGCTGCACGAGGATGCGCACCGCCGCCGCGTTGAATTCCTGGGTGACGACGACCACGGGAACGCTGCCTTCCAGCCGGCGCATGACGCGCTGCAACGACTCGATCTCCTCGAGCTTGGCCGCGTCCATGTCGACGATGACGGTGCCGAAATCGGTCTCGAGGGCCTCGCCGCGCAGCTCGTTGATGCTCTTTTCCACCGTCAGGAGCTCGATGACCTCGGAGGTCGCAAAAGCCGTCCGCGTGTCCTGCACGAACGCCCTGTCGGTGGAAACGAGCAGGATCTTCTTGGTCTTGGTAGCAGATGCCATCGTCGTCGGCCGATCAATTCGATGTCGTTGATGATGTTGTCGGCGCGGACGCGGCGCCGGCTTTCGCACCGACGGCGACCGTCTCGGAACCCGGACGTTGAGCCGGCACCAGAAGCTTCGTGTTCTGGACGCCATACTTCCACGGATCGACCATCTGCATGGCGGTGTTGGATGCCTGCGCGTTGCCGACCCCCGGCGTCACCCCTTCGGTGCGCACATAGTCGTCGCTGGTGCAGCCGCCGGCGACGCCGGTCAGCAAGAGAACAGTCCAAAGGGCGATGCGCATGGCCCTAGTCCTTCGGCAGGTCGAGGAAGTGGCCGGACGTGCCGGATACGGAGCGAGCGGCGCTGCCATCGGCCAGCGCCAGCGGACGCTTCGGCGCCGGGGCGTCGACCTCCTCGGTGTTGTTGAGGAAATAGTCGGCGGCACTTGCCGGCCGGGTGCCGTCGGTCGGCTCGACCATCTTCTTCGAGGGATCGACCGGCTTGACCAGGTACGGGGTGACGATGATGACGAGATCGGTCTCGCGCCGCTGATAGGATTTCGAGGAGAACAGCGGACCGAGCACCGGCAGCTTGCCGATCCCCGGCACCCGCGATGTCGTGATGTCGTTCTGCGATTGCAGAAGGCCGGCGATCATGAAGCTCTGGCCGTTTTTGAGGTCGACCGACGTCCTGGCGCGGCGCACGATGAAGGCCGGAATGGAAATGCCGCTGCTGACCTGGATGGAAGCGGACGGGTCGATCGAGGACACTTCCGGCGCGATATCGAGGCTGACGAGCCCGTCCTTCAGCACCGTCGGCGTGAAATCGAGGCCGACGCCGTATTTCTTGTAGGTGACGCTGATCTTGCCGTTGTCTTCCGAAACCGGGATCGGGAACTCGCCGCCGGCAAGGAAGCTCGCGGTCTGGCCGGAGCGGGCGATCAGGTTCGGCTCTGCAAGCCGCCGCGCAAGGCCACGTTCCTCCAGCGCCTTGATGGCGATGTCGATCGAGACTCCGTTGGAGAGCAGCCGACCGATGATCTCGCCGGTGCCAGCCGATGGCACCGTGCCCGGATCGATGATGACGTCGCGGCCGCCCATGCCAAAGGCAAAGTTGGCGCCGTATTTGGCGCCGAGATCCTGCCCGGCCTGGCGGTTGATTTCAACGAAGCGAACGTTGAGCTGCACCTGTTGCGAGGACGAGATGCTGACCGAGTTGATGACTTCCTCATTGCCGGAAAAGCGCGAGGCGATCTTGCTGGCCTTGTCGGCGGCAACCGCGTCGTCGGCCTCGCCCGACAACACGACGCGGCCGTTTGCCGAACCGACCTTGATCTTGGCGTCGGGCACGCTGGCGCGGATGGTGCTGGCCAACTGGTCGGTATCCAGCGTCACCTCGATGTCGATGGTGCCGACAAGCTGCTTGTTCTGGTCGAACAGAGCGATACCGGTAGTGCCGAGATTGTTGCCCAGCACATAGAAGGACTTGTCGGTCAGCGGGTTGACATTGGCGATCTCCGGATCGCCGATGACGATCTGGTAGAAGGCGGCGCTCGTCATGATCGTCTTCGGCTTGCCCTTGGCGACCTTAATCGAGGCGTTCTTGTTCGCCGAGACATAGACGACGTCATTGCCCGCCTTTGCCGGCGCGGCGGCGCCAAGCACAGCCGCCGCCAGCGCGATCGCGCCGAGAAGACGCCATCCCCCGGTCGTCCGAAATGCATTGAACCCGAACATGTTGTCCCCGTCCCGCCGGTCCCCACCGGCTATTGCTGCAGTTCCTGCGGCGCTTCCCGTGAAGGAACCTTGTATTCTTCGACTTTCTCGCCGCGCGTCACGATCACCGTCCTGAATTTCGGCTCGTCCTGGTCCTTCGTCACCGCATTGACTAGCGAGGCCGCACTTGCCTCGGCGTTTGCGGCAACCGAGCCGCCGAAGGAAGAGATCGTCGTAAGCCCGCTCTTGCTGGCACTGGCGTCGGCCGCGGACCGCAACGACAGCGACAAGGTGCCGACGGTGCGGGCGAGCGCCACTTTCTGCGCCCCTTCGTTTGTCACCTCGATGGTGACGGAATTGGCGACCTGCGGCTCGGTCTTGCGTTCGTCGGCGCCCTGCCCGACCGAAAGCACTTTGGCGTCGGAGACCACAATCTCGGAGGTCACCGTCGAGCCGGCCGCCCCTTGCGCGTTCTTGGATACTTCCTGGATGTCTCCCGCATCGCGCGTCAGGACGACGTCGACCCGATCTCCCGGCGTGACGAAGCCGCCGACACCGGCAATTTCGTCGGTGCGGATGGTGACGGCCCGCATGCCCGGCGACAGCATGTTGGAAAGCGTGGCGCGACCGTTCGGTCCCGACAGTTTGGTGAGCAGCACCGGTTCGTTGACCTCGATCGGCGACAGCACCACGCGGCTGCCGTCGGCAAGCAACTTGTCGATCGTCGGGAAAGCGCCTTGCGGCAGCGAATCCTGCGGCCACGGGATCTCGGCGAGTTGTGGCCGTCCGAGCTCCATTCCATAGCGCAGCGGCGCTTGAGCCACCACGATGGTCTTGAATTCGACCTTGGGCTGCTGCGGAGCTTCGACCGTCACGACCTTGACCTCGGACTGAGCCTTTGCCTGGCTCTTGACCCAGAAATCCGCCGCAAAGATCGAGATCGCGCCGAAAACGGCTGCGATACCGATCATGGTTATGGCCCTGCCCCGCACAACGAAACCCCTGACGCCCTTGGTCTTTTCTAGTTGGGCCTCACGCTAGGCGTTAATGTTAAAGAATCAGGAATCCCAGAACCCGTCGACCGCCCTATTTCGGCCGGCTTGGTTATCGAATGGTTTTGGAATAAGAGACAGTTTGATCCCTGAACGGAACAGGAACTCGTTCGCCCGCCAAAAGCGTGGCAGTATCGAGCCGTGATTCGCATTACCGGACGCTAGGCCCAGCATGGACGACAGCAACGACCTCTTCGGCAAGATGGAAAAGCAGGCACAGCCGGTGCGCGCGCCCTCGCGCCCCGCCGATCCGCTGGTGCAGGCCGCGAAGCGCTCGACCGCCGCCCGCGATGGCAGCGAAAGCTACAGCGCCGCCGATATCGAGGTGCTCGAGGGGCTCGAGCCGGTGCGACGCCGTCCGGGCATGTATATCGGCGGCACCGACGACAAGGCGATGCACCACCTGTTCGCCGAGGTCATCGACAATTCGATGGACGAAGCCGTGGCCGGCCACGCCACCTTCATCGATGTCGAGCTTTCCGCCGACGGCTTCCTGACCGTCACCGACAATGGCCGCGGCATCCCGGTCGACCCGCATCCGAAATTCAAGAAGCCGGCGCTCGAAGTCATCATGACGACGCTGCATTCGGGCGGCAAGTTCGACTCCAAGGTCTATGAGACCTCCGGCGGCCTGCACGGCGTCGGTGTTTCGGTCGTCAACGCGCTGTCCGATCACCTTGAGGTCGAGGTCGCGCGCGGCCGTCAGCTCTACCGCCAGCGTTTTTCCCGCGGCGTCCCGGTCAGCGGCCTCGAGCATCTGGGCGAAGTTCATAACCGCCGCGGCACGAGGACCCGCTTCCACCCCGACGAGCAGATCTTCGGCAAGGGCGCGGCCTTCGAGCCGGCGCGGCTTTATCGCATGGCGCGCTCGAAGGCCTATCTGTTCGGCGGTGTCGAGATCCGCTGGACCTGCGATCCGTCGCTGATCAAGGAGAAGGATCAGACGCCCGCCAAGGCCGAGTTTCATTTCCCCGGCGGCCTGAAGGACTATCTCAAGGCGACGCTGGGTGACGAGTTCCAGGTCACGCGCGAGGTTTTTGCCGGCAAGAGCGACAAGCAGGGTGGCCACGGTTCGCTGGAATGGGCGGTGACCTGGTTCGGCGGCGACGGGTTCCTCAACTCCTACTGCAATACGATTCCAACTCCCGAAGGCGGCACGCATGAGGCCGGCTTCCGCAACGTGCTGGCCCGCGGACTGCGCGCCTATGCCGACCTGATCGGCAACAAGCGCGCCTCGATCATCACCACCGAGGACGTGATGATCTCGGCCGCCGGCATGCTGTCGGTGTTCATCCGCGAGCCGGAATTCGTCGGCCAGACCAAGGACAGGCTGGCGACCATCGAGGCGATGCGCATCGTCGAAAACGCCATCCGCGACCCGTTCGACCATTGGCTCGCCGACAATCCGCAGGAAGCCTCGAAGCTTCTCGAATGGGTCATCGCGCGCGCCGACGAGCGTGTGCGCCGCCGCCAGGAAAAGGAAGTCTCGCGCAAGAGCGCGGTGCGCAAGCTGCGCCTTCCGGGCAAGCTCGCCGATTGCACGCAGAATGCGGCCGCCGGCGCCGAGATCTTCATCGTCGAGGGCGACTCGGCCGGCGGCTCGGCCAAGCAGGCGCGCGACCGCGCCAGCCAGGCGGTGCTGCCGCTGCGCGGCAAGATCCTCAACGTCGCCAGCGCCGGCAACGACAAGCTTGCCGCCAACCAGCAGATCTCCGATCTCATCCAGGCGCTCGGCTGCGGCACGCGCTCGAAGTACCGCGACGAGGACCTGCGCTACGACCGCGTGATCATCATGACCGACGCCGACGTCGACGGCGCGCATATTGCTTCCCTGTTGATTACCTTCTTCTATCAGGAGATGCCGAACCTGATCCGCGGCGGCCATCTCTACATGGCCGTGCCGCCGCTCTATTCGATCCGGCAGGGCGGCAAGGTCGGCTATGCCCGCGACGACGCGCATAAGGACGAATTGCTGCGCACCGAATTCACCGGACGCGGCAAGGTCGAGATCGGCCGCTTCAAGGGCCTGGGCGAGATGATGGCCTCGCAGCTCAAGGAGACCACGATGGATCCGAAGAAGCGCACGCTTCTGCGGGTCGACGTGATCGACGCCGAGCAGGCCACCAAGGATGCCGTCGACGCGCTGATGGGCACCAAGCCCGAAGCGCGTTTCCGCTTCATTCAGGAGCGCGCCGAATTCGCCGAAACGGACGTGCTGGATATCTGATCGCGGAAGGGTCCATAAAGGCTCCTGTACGGAGACGAATGTGACCTGGACGCGTCTGAAAGAGCTTGTCGAGACATCGTTAAGCGGTCTGACGCAGCCGACCCGTTCGGACTGGATCTTTGCCTTGCGCACGGTTTCGGCCGGGCTGATCGCGCTGCTTGCCGCCTACGCGCTGAAGCTCGATCATCCGCAATGGGCAATGATGACGGTGTTCATCGTCGCCCAGCCGGTGGCCGGAATGGTGCTGGCGAAGGGCTTCTACCGGCTGCTGGGCACGCTGGCCGGCGGCCTGGCCGCGATCGGCATAACATCCCTGTCCGGTACCAATCCCTGGCTGCTGATCACAGTCCTGGCGCTCTGGGTCGGCATCTGCACGCTCGTATCCTCGCTGCTGCGCAACCCGGAGGCCTATGGCGCGGCGCTTGCCGGCTACACGGCGATGATCATCAGCCTGCCGGCGCTCGGTCAACCGATCGTCGTTGTCGACCTCGCCATCGCGCGCTGCGCCGAGATCGTGCTTGGCATCCTATGCGCCGGCGTCACCAGCCGGTTGATCCTGCCGAAGCTCGCGGCCGACGCCATCATTTCCAGGCTGAAGCGCAGCATCCTCGACCTCGCCGAATATGCCGGCGGCGCCTTTTCCGACGGCGATCCGGCAAGCCTTGCCGCGCTCCAGCGCAAGCTGATCACCGATGCCCAGACGCTCGCTGAAATGCGCACCTATGCGCGCCTGGAAGCGCCGAGCTTCGCCCCCCGCGCCCACCCGGTGCGGCGCACCATCGGCCAGCTTCTGTGGGCGCTATCGGCGGCGCGTGCGCTGCACAGCCACCGGGCGCCGAAGAATGCTGCGCTCATCCCGATGCGACGCGACTTGAAAGCCTTTGTCGGCGAGCTGGCGTCGACACCCGGCGCCCTCGACGACACGGGCCCGTGGGTGGCGCGGCTCGATGCGATCGCGAGCAAGGCCAGAGAGGTGCCGTCCCTGCCCGACGATACCGGTGCAACCAATGCCGCCGAGGACAAGGTGGGCACCATCACTCGCCTCACCATTGCCGGCGATTTTGCCGAAGCGCTGAAACAGGTGCTGGATGGCCTCGATGCGCTTCGCTCGCCCGTGTCCCGGAAATCCAATGAGCGAAGCCAGCCGGCGCTGGTCGTCCACCGCGACTATCAGGCCGCATGGCGCAACGCAGTGCGCGCCGCGCTCGCGACGCTGCTCGTCGCCGTTTTCTGGCTGACGACCAAATGGTCGGAAGCAGCCGGCACCGTCATCCTCGTCGCGGTGGTCTCCAGCCTGTTCGCGACGCGTCCCGATCCCGTGCAGTCGGCCTGGGGCTTCTTCACCGGCACCCTGATCGCGCTGCCCTTTGCCTTTCTGGTCGGCCAGGTCGCGCTGCCGGCGCTGCCGGGCTTCGGCTGGTTCACGCTCTTCGTCGTGCCGATCCTGGTGCCCGCGGCACTCGGCATGGCCAATCCACGCCATGTCGGCGTCGCCACCGCTTTCGCCATCAACTTCCTCGCCTTCCTCAGCCCGCATCAGCAGATGATCTATGATCCTGGGCCGTTCTTCGCGGGCTCGGCCTCGATCCTGGTCGGCATCCTGATCGCCATCGGCGTCTTCATCGTCGTGCTGCCTGCCGACCCTTGGGTCACCGTAGAACGTATCTCGCAAGCGATGCGCGAGGATATGGCGCGGCTTTGCCTGCATGAGCGGATACCTCGGCGTTCGGCTTTCGAAAGCCTCGCCTATGACCGGATCAACCAGTTGATGCCGCAGGTGCAGCGAACGGGCCGCAGGGGCGACCCCATTCTTGGCGGCAGCATCGCTGCCGTCACCGTTGCGCTGGAGGTGCTGCGGCTGCGCCATGCGCAACTGGACTCCGCCGTGCCGCGCGAGACAGTCGAATCCATCGGCAATTTTCTGCGCGGCCTGGCGCGCGAATTGTTGTTCCGGCGGCCGGGCGAGCCGCAGACCGCGACCATCGCGGTGGCAAGGCAATATGCAGCCAGCATCGGCGAACGCAGCGATCGGCTTGAAATGCTGCGGATCGCCGCCTCGCTGCGCATCATTGCCGCGGCGATGGAAGACTACCCAGATTTCTTTTCGAAGGGACGCGCTTGAGGCCTCAGGCCGCTGCAATCGTCAGCGCGTGCCCGCGCGCGTTTTCGCGCAGCGCGTCGAGATGGATCGACTTCACCAGCCCGGCAAGATCGCCTTCGGCCGATTGGCCGCCGAGTTCCTTCAGCATCAGCCAGCTCACTTCCTGCACGCCGGCGACACGCCGGCCATTGGCGACCGCGCGCCAGACTTTCAGCGCGCGCAGGATGATGCCATGCGTCGCCGGCGCAAGTCCGGCGCTGCGGAAAAGCGCCTGCAGCGCCACGTCGTGCCCGCCGGCCAGAAGCGCCGTCACCCGCTGCTCGGACTGTCGGGCCAAAGCCACCAAAGTCGAGCCGAAGAAATCCACCTTGCCGTGGGCGATGGTGCGGATGATGAAGCTGGCGGTGAGGTCGCCGCGCAGCCTCAGATGCTCGATCAGCGCGGCATGCTCTTCCATGCGCGTTCCCTCGATCAGCGTCACCGAGGCCTTCACGCAGGCATCGCGCATGACGCGATCGGCGCGCGCCGCGCCCATCATCGCCAGCACCAGCGGCGATCCTTTCAAGGTCTCGCCGAGCTTGACCAGCAGCATATGCCGGCAGTCGGCCGGCAGGCGGCGATCGGCGATCAGCGCCTCGCGCACCAACGGCACGTGGCCATGCCGCTCGGCCATGCGGCGGAAGCTGAGCGAAGCAATCTCGGCGCCGCTGTTCCCGACCAGAGCCGCGCAGGCCTCCGGCTCGCCGATCTCGGCGATTGCGGCCGCCAGCGACATCGAGACGACCGGACGGTTGGCGATGAGCGTCTGCGTCGCCTTTTGCCCGCAGGCGACACGCTCGATGAGGTCGGCATCGGTAAGCAGCGGCGAACGCGCCAGCACCAACGCCGCTACTTCCGGCTGGTCGGCGGCCAGGGCGCTGATCACCTGCGGCGGCGCGTGATGGCTCATCGACAGCGCCTCGGCGAGCGCCTGGCGTACCTTTGACGAAGCGTCGTCCAGAAGCAGCGTCAGCGCCGCCTCGGCGGCGCAGCGATCCTCGAACGGCAGATCGGAATTGATATAGGCTCGCGCCAGCGCGCTCGCGGCGGCGGCGCGCTCGGAAACCCTTGCTGTATCAATCCATTTTAGAAAGTGCGAAACAACCATGCCGACCAGCTACGCCCTTGCCGGAATGTCCCCGGCCCCGTTGTGAACGGTAGGCTGGAAATGGTTTACGAACGGTTCACCATGTTTCTTAACCGGCTTGATGGAGGCGCAGCCAACGCCTATCAAGCGATGGAATTGCGGGAGATCGATCATGGCCGGGCTTTATCTGGAAGAGTTTGTCGTCGGCCACGTCTTCCATCATACGCTGCGCAAGACCGTGACCGAGAGCGACAACATGCTGTTTTCAGTCATGACGCTCAACCCGCAGCCTTTGCACATCGATTTCGACTTCGCCGCGAAAACCGAATGGGGCAAGCCGCTGGTGAACTCGCTGTTCACGCTCGGCCTGATGATCGGCATTTCGGTGAACGACATCACGGTCGGCACAACGGTCGCCAATCTCGGCATGAAGGAAACGGTGTTCCCGCACCCCGTCTTCCATGGCGACACCATCCGGGTCGAGACGACGGTCGTCTCCGTGCGCGACTCCAAGTCGAAACCCGATCGCGGCATCGTCGAGTTCGAGCATCGCGCCTATAATCAGAACGACGTTCTTGTCGCCAAATGCACCAGGCAGGCGATGATGCTGAAGAAGGCGGCCTGATGCGCTCGTTGCTGTTCGTGCCCGGCGATTCCGAGCGCAAGCTGGAAAAGGGATTCGAGGCCGGCGCCGACGTGGTCATCGTCGATCTCGAGGATTCCGTCGCCGGCGCGAACAAGGGGGCGGCGCGCGCGGTCGCGGCCGGCTTCATCTCGAACCAAAGGCGCCGGAGAGGTCCCACCGTCTATGTCCGGGTCAACGACCTGTCCACCGGCCTCACCGACGATGACCTCGCGGCCCTCGTGCCGGCAAAGCCCGACGGCATCATGCTGCCCAAGTCGAACAGCGGGCAGGATGTCCAGCATCTCGCGGCGAAGCTTCGGGTGCATGAGGCCGAAAACGGACTGCCGGATGGCGCCATGAAAATCCTGCCGATCATCACCGAGACCGCGTCCGGCGTGCTTGCAGCGGCTAGCTATGCCGGGGCAAGCGAGCGGCTCGCCGGCCTGACCTGGGGCGCGGAGGACTTGTCTGCCGCGATCGGCGCGCGGGCGGCCCGCGACGAGGACGGCCGCTATACCGACGTGTTCCGCCTGGCGCGCAGCATGACCATTCTGGCGGCCGGAGCGGCGGAAGTCGCTGCTATCGACACCGTCTTTCCCGATTTCCGCGACATGGCCAGCTTCGAGAAGGAATGCCGCGAGGCCGAGCGCGACGGCTTCACCGGCAAGATGGCGATCCATCCGGCGCAGGTGCCGGTCATCAACACCGCCTTCACGCCCTCCGCCGAAGCGGTCGAGCGGTCGCAGGCGATCGTCGACGCCTTCGCCGCGGCGGGAAACCCGGGCGTCGTCGGCATCGGCGGCAAGATGTATGACCGACCGCATCTGCGCCTTGCGGAGCGTTTGCTGGCCCGCGCCAAGGCGTCGGGCACCTGAGACTACCAGACCATCGGGATCAGCTTGTAGCGGACGCGCGCAGCGTACTCGTCATATCCCCGCAGGCCGGTCCGCAAGGTCTGTTCCTCGATGAAGGTGCGGATGGCGAGCAGGACGATGAAGACGAGGACGGATGCCAGCCCCCACCAGGAGCCGAGCAGCAGCGCCGTGCCGGCGAAATAGACTATGGCGCCCGCATACATGGGGTGGCGGACATAGCCGTATGGACCGGTGGTGATCACCTTCTGCCCACGCTCGTCCTGGATCTTAACGACCGGCGCCGCGAAGCTGTTTTCCAGCATCGTGAGATAGCAGATCCAGATGCCGACGAGCAGGACGAGCATCCCGATCGCCTGCACCCAGGCGGGAGCTGCCGACCAGCCGAAACGGAAGTCGAGTCCCATCAGGGCCAGCCATGCGAAGATGCCGATGAGCAATATGCTCAGCACTATCTTGTCGGCCGTTGTCTGGGTCTTCTGGATCGGCGGACGGAGGCGTTCGTTCATCAGGCCTGGATCGCGCCGGGCGAGCGCCACGCCCATGGTGAGGCTCAGTCCGACCATCACGACTATGTAGACCCAGGCTCCCCACCAGTGCAGCGTTCCTGCGGACACGAACATCAGCGCGCCCATCACACCGAACCACACGAATGTCTGGAGAACCAATCTCGTGATCATGACCAACCTTCCATGACATGCCGTCCGTCGCGATTTGGCCGATTCCGACCAGTGGTCTACTATACCGACCGACGGTCTATAACTCAAGGCACCACGGCGCTCTGGACGAGAACGGCCGCAGCATGCACAAGGTTTCGCCATGCCTCGCATCGTCAAGCATCCGGAAATCAGGCGCGAAGAACTGTTGGACCATGCCCAGGCCCTGTTCCTGAAGCATGGCTATGACAAAGCGAGCCTCAACGACGTCATTGCGGCCGCCGGCATCTCGAAGGGCGCCTTCTATCACTACTTCGCCTCCAAGGAGGCGCTGCTGGAGGCATTGGCGGAGCGTTTCGCCAGGCAGGCGCTGGCCGGTGTCCAGAAGATTGTCTACGATCCGGAGCTCGATCCGCTTGCGCGCCTGAACGCGCTCCTCGCGCAGTCGCGCCAGGCCAAGGTCGAGACCGCGGCGGAAGCATGGGCGCTGTTCGAGACAATGTTCCGTCCGGAAAACCTGGTGCTGTTCCACCGCATCAACCTGGCGGCGAGCAAGTCCTTCTCGCCGATCCTGGTGGAGATCATCCGCCAGGGCGTCGACGACGGAACATTCCGGACTTTCGATCCCGAGGGCGTTGCCGACATCGTCATGCAGTTCGGCCTAGCCACGCACGACGTGATCGCCAAGGCGTTCGCCGGCGGCAGCGATGCCGACATGGACATCGCGATCGAGGCCCTGGAAAGGCGTGTCAGGCTCTACGAGATCGCGCTCGACCGCATCCTGGGACTGCCGGACGACAGCATTCGGATCGGTGAGCCCGGCTATGTGCGTGCCGTCATGACAGCGCGTCGCACCGGTCCTGCCGCATCCGCCACCCCTCCACCGAAAATCCGCAAAGGATCCTAACCGACCCAGAGACCGGCGTAATCGGTATAGAGCTTCGCCGGATCGGGCCGCGGCCGCTCCGGCGCCGGCCCCTGATAGGAGCCGATATGGACGAAGCCGATAACGCGCTCCTGCGGCGAGAGCCCGAGGATCGCCCTGCCCTCCGGCACGTCGGAGTACCAGTTGCTGATCATGTTGGTGCCGTAGCCCAGCGCATTGGCCGCTATCATCAGGTTCATGGCCGCCATGCCGCCCGACAGGAACATCTCCCATTGCGGGATCTTCGGGTTCTCCCTCGGCACCGAAACGACGCCGATCACCAGCGGCGCACGCGAGAAGCGCGCCAGTTCCTGGTTGCGCCTGCCCTCCGGCAACGGCCCCTCGCGCTGCTCGGCAAGTGCGGCCAGCTTCTTGCCGATCTCGACACGCGCCTCGCCGCGGTAGAGGATGAAGCGCCAGGGCTCGAGACGGCCATGGTCGGGAACGCGCGAGGCAGCCGCGATCATCGTCGCGATCTCGGCATCGCTCGGCGCCGGCTCCTTGAGGTCAGGGATCGGCGCGGAATTGCGGGTGAGCAGGAAGTCGATGATCGGCGACGCCATGGGGGCCAAGTCTCCTAAGCATTCCATAGTATTCAATTTTGAGCTGAAGCGCGCCATCGGGAGGTCGGGCGGCTCGGGCGGTGGCGTTTTGCGCCGGATAAGAAGCCGCCGCGCAGCGCGACGCCCTTCTAGGCCTTGAAATTGCCACCGCCTTGGGCTTCAACGCAAGGCATGTTTGAGGGGACCCTGCGCCTTTTCGTGATCGCACTCGTCGCTGCGTTATTCGCGGTGCCGGTTTCCTTCGCGCTGGCCCAGAACGCCAACGATGTCGGCGACCTCAAGCTTCCGGGCATTTCGAGCTACGCGACGCCGAAGACAGGAGCACCGCGGGCGCTCGGCAATGGCGGCGCCATCACCTTGTCGGCGCAACTGACAGACAAGGGCGCCGACATCACCCGCGGCATCGTCTGGCGGGTGTTCAAGCCGCAGCCGTCCAGCGACGGCAAGCTTCCGATGGTGGCGTCAGCGCATGGCGGCACGGCCGTGTTCCAGCTCGACCCCGGCAGCTATCTCGTCCACGCCTCCTATGGGCGCGCCGGCGCCACCAAGCGTATCACTGTGGGCAAGGACGCCAAGCATGAAAGCCTAGTGCTCGACGCCGGCGGCCTCAAGCTCGACGCGGTGACATCGGGCGGCGCCCCAATCCAGTCGAAGAAACTGCGCTTCTCGATCTATGAAGACCATCCCGCTGCCAATGGCGACCGCGCGCTGATCGCCCCCGACGTCGCGCCGAACACCGTGGTGCGGCTGAACGCCGGCACCTACCACGTCGTCTCCACCTACGGCGCGGTCAACGCCGTGATCCGCTCCGATATCCGCGTCGAGGCCGGCAAGCTTACCGAGGCAACCGTCGAGCACCGCGCCGCCGAAATGACGATGAAGCTGGTGCGCGAGCCCGGCGGCGAAGCCATCGCCGACACGTCCTGGTCGCTGCTCAACGAGAGCGGCGACCCGATCAAGGAAGCGGTCGGCGCCTTCGCCTCGATGGTGCTGGCCGAAGGCCAGTACACCATCATCGCCAAGAACCGCGACCGCATCTACCAGAAGGATTTCACGGTGGTCGCCGGCCAGAACCAGGAAATCGAGGTCGTTGCCAACGAGTCCTCGGCCATCGATCCCGAAGAAGGCGCGGACTGATACCTCTGAGCTGTCAGGCCGCCTTGCGCATCCGCCTCGGCAGGAACGGCACGCGGGTGCGTTGCGCGGAGGGCGTCGCCAGGTCGAAGACCAAGCGATAGAGCCGATCGAGCAGCGCCTTGCGGTCGCGCAGCGGCTCCAGCTCGCTCCATGTCAGCACATCGCCGATGCGCACCTCTATCGCCTTGCCCGATAGCCGCGCGAACTCACGGATAAGCAAGGAAGTGCGCAGTGTCAGCGACGCCTTGCCGATGAACTTCGCCACGCGGTTGTCGCGCTCGGCCATGTTCATCGGGCCGCTGACCAGATGGAACAGGCGGCCGTTCTGGCCGGAAAAATGCATCGGAATAACCGAGGCCTTGGCATCCTGGACGAGCTTGGCCGGGAACATCTTCCACGGCAGGTCGATGGCGCGGCCGAAACCCTTCGGCGCCGTGGCGACGCCGCCGGCCGGAAAGATGACGATGGTGACGCCTTCCTTCAGCAGACGCACCGCTTCGTGACGCACGGCCATGTTGTTCTTCAGCGCTTCCTTCGTTTCGGAAAAATCGATGGGCAGCGAATAGGGCTCCATCTCGCGGATCCTGAGCAGATCCTTGTGGATCATGACCCGGAAAGGCCGGCCGAGCTGCTCGACCAGCGACAGCACCGCAATGCCGTCGCCGATGCCGAAGGGATGGTTGGCGACGATGACCAGCGGTGTGTCCGGCAGCGCCGCCGGCGGCCATTGCACGGCGTTGCGGACCTTGACGTCGATCAGTTCCAGCATACGGCTGAACACGCGGTCGCCGGTCGGCACCACCTGCCTGCGCCAGAAGTCATAAAGCACGGCAAAACGGTCGCGGCCCGACAGGCCCTCTACCGAATGGATGAACCAGCGCGTCAGCACCGGCTGATGCGGGTTGGCATAGGAGAGCTCGGGAAAACGTCTTTCCCGCAGTTTCAATTTGAGCATGGCGGCTCGTTACAGGGCTGGCGTGACAGGCATATGAAAATGGCGGTGGACCGGCCACCGCCATTTTAGAAAGTGCTGGTGTATCAGGCCGCCGCGCGACGTTTGCGGTCCGGCGAGACCGCCTCGTCGGCGAGAGCCCTCACCGCGTCCTCGAGCTTCAGCGATTCCTGGTCGCGGGAGCCCAGCCGGCGGACATTGACGGTTTCTTCTTCCGCCTCGCGCTTGCCGCAGACGAGGATGACCGGCACCTTGGCGAGCGAATGCTCGCGCACCTTGTAGTTGATCTTCTCGTTGCGAAGGTCGGCTTCGGCGAGCAGCCCTGCGGCCTTCAACCGGTCGACGACTTTCAAGGCATATTCGTCCGCATCCGAGGTGATCGTCGCCACCACCACCTGGAGCGGCGCGAACCACAGCGGGAAATGGCCGGAATAGTTCTCGATCAGGATGCCGAGGAACCGCTCCATTGAGCCGCAGACGGCGCGATGCACCATCACCGGCTGCTTCTTTTCCGAATCCGAGCCGATATAGAAGGCGCCGAAGCGCTCCGGCAGGTTGAAGTCGACCTGCGTGGTGCCGCACTGCCATTCGCGACCGATGGCGTCCTTCAGCACATATTCGAATTTCGGCCCGTAGAAGGCGCCCTCGCCCGGATTGATCGAGGTCTTGATGCGGTTGCCGGAGCGCGTGCGGATCGTCTCCAGCACATTGCTCATGATCGCTTCGGCATGGTCCCAGGCCTCATCGGTGCCGACGCGCTTGTCCGGCCGCGTCGACAGCTTCACGCTGACCTCGTCGAAGCCGAAATCGGCATAGGTGGACAGGATCAGGTCGTTGATGCGCAGGCATTCGGCGGCCAGCTGTTCCTCCGTGCAGAAGATATGCGCGTCGTCCTGCGTGAAGCCGCGCACGCGCATCAACCCGTGCAGCGCGCCGGACGGCTCGTAGCGATGCACATTGCCAAACTCGGCAAGTTTCACGGGCAGTTCCCGGTAGGACTTCAACCCATGCTTGAAGATCTGCACATGGCCGGGACAGTTCATCGGCTTCAGCGCGAAGACGCGGTCGTCATCGGTGTCGTCGCCGGCGACGGTCACCTTGAACATCGCGTCGCGATACCAGCCCCAATGTCCCGACGTCTCCCACAGACTCTTGTCGAGCACCTGCGGCGCGTTGACTTCCTGATAGCCGTGCTCGTCGAGGCGGCGGCGCATGTAGTTGATCAGGTTCTGCACCATCTTCCAGCCCTTGGCGTGCCAGAAGACCACGCCAGGCCCCTCTTCCTGGAAATGGAACAGGTCCATCTCGCGGCCGAGCTTGCGGTGATCGCGCTTCTCGGCCTCTTCCAGCAGCGTCTGGTAGGCGTCGAGCTGCGCCTGGTCGGCCCAGGCGGTGCCGTAGACGCGCGTCAGCATCGGGTTGTTGGAATCGCCGCGCCAATAGGCGCCGGCCACCTTCATCAGCTTGAAGGCGTTGCCGATCTGCCCGGTCGATGCCATGTGCGGACCGCGGCAGAGGTCGAACCAGTCGCCTTGCGCGTAGATCTTGAGGTCCTGGTCCTCAGGGATGGCGTCGATCAGCTCGAGCTTGTAGCGCTCGCCCTTCTCGGCGAAGACCTTCTTCGCCTTCTCGCGCGACCAGACCTCCTTGGTGAACGGCTTGTTGCGCTGGATGATCTCGCGCATCTTCTTCTCGATCGCCGGGAAATCGTCCGGTGTGAACGGCTCGTTCCTCGCAAAGTCGTAATAGAACCCGTTCTCGATCACCGGCCCGATAGTCACCTGCGTTCCCGGCCACAGCTCCTGCACGGCCTCAGCCAGCACATGCGCCGCATCGTGTCGGATGAGCTCCAGCGCGCGCGGATCCTCGCGGGTGATGATCTCGACCTTGCCCGACGTGCCGAGCGGATCGGAAAGATCGCGCACGGTGCCGTCGAGGCTGTAGGCGACAGCCTTCTTGGCCAGCGACTTGGAGATCGATTCGGCCAAGGCAGCGCCGGTTAGCGCCGCGTCGTAGTCGCGGACGGAACCATCGGGAAATGTCAGGGAAACGGAATTCGGCATCAGAATTCTCCTATCCAGTCCCGCAAACGAGCGCGGGTGGTGAAATGCATGTCGCAGGATGCGTTGCTGCATGCAGAGGGTTAGCCGGAGGCGTCCGGCAGCGGCGCGGTTTTAGAGGCAGTGCCGCGTCAGGTAAAGAGCGGCCCGTCAGGAAATGTCGCCAGTAGTGTCGCAGGCGCTTCGCGCGGGCTTGTGAACAGAACGCGGCGCAGCTTGTATACGAACTATGGAAGACGCATCCCCCAGCCGAACCGCCCTGCGCGTCGCGCGCTTGCGGGCCCTTCATCAATTCTCACCGCAAGCGGCGCTGTTTCGCGATCCCTACGCGGTCCCGATTCTAGGCGAGGCCGCGCCGAACGCCGGAGAACTCTCGCAGGAAGACGAGCATGGCCGCCGCATGCGCCTGTTCGTTGCCTCACGCGCCCGCCTCGCCGAGGACTGGCTGGCGGCGGCGGTGCGACGCGGCGTCGCCCAAGTCGTGGTGCTTGGCGCCGGCCTCGACACTTTTGCGCTGCGCAATCCAAATTCCGACCTCGCGGTCTTCGAGGTCGATCACCCGGCGACACAGGCTTGGAAGCGCCAACGCATCGCCGAAGCCGGTCTTGCCGAGCCGGCCGGCGCCGCCTTCGTGCCGGTCGATTTCGAACGCCAGAGTCTGGCAGGCGAATTGGCGCCGGCAGGTCTGAAAAAGAACGAGCCGAGCTTTTTCATCTGGCTGGGCGTCGTGCCCTACCTGACGCGCGAAGCGATTCTTGCCACGCTATGCTACATTGCCGGCCTCCCCGGCTCGGAGGTCGTCTTCGACTACAGCGAGCCGGCCGAGAATCGTGACGCGACTGGCCGGGCGACGCTTGCCTTCTTCGCGGCGCGCGTCGCGGCGATCGGCGAGCCCTGGATCAGCTTCTTTGTTCCCGATGAATTGGCGAAGTCGCTCGCCGATCTCGGCTTCGACGACATCGAGGATCTCGACAGCGGTGACATTGCCGCCCGTTTCGCCAGGCCGCCGAGCACCAAAAGCAATTCCGGCGGGCACATCCTGCGCGCCCGCCGCAGCATCTGAGAGAGGCTACTTCAGCAGTTGCGGCAAATCCTTCAGGAACGCCGCGCGCGTCGCGAGACCTTTAGGCTGGTCGGTACGCTTGGCATCGACGACCAGCCTTGCAAAGACGATGCGGCGCCCGCCCTTCTCGGCCCAGCCGACGAACCACCCAAGCGAGCGCTTGCCGTCCTGGCCAAGCCTGGTGCTGCCGGTCTTGCCCTGCACCGTCCAGTCTCCTGCCGCGAAGGTCGGCAGGATCGCCCTGGTCATCTCATGCGCCTTCGCCGACACCGGCATCTTGCCGGCGAGCAGCTGGCGCAGGAACGCCGTCTGCTCGACGGGCGATATTTCGAGCGAGGAATTGATCCAGGATTGCGTCAGCCCATTGTCCTTGCCGCCATCGCCCGAGACGTCCTTGTTGCCATAGCCGAATTTCGACACGTAGCCGGCGAACTTCTCGGCGCCGAGCCGCCGCGTGATCTCGCGCGAATACCAGACGATGGAATCGCGTTCCCATATCGTTGGATCGACGGTCTTCTGGTCGCGCTTCGCCGCCTTGAATTCCGGCCTGTAGTCCCAGCTCGGCGTATGCGCGTCGCTTAAGATTCCGGCATCGTAGCCGATCAGCGCGAGTGGCACCTTGAACGTCGAGGCCGGGCTGACGCGCTGGTCGCAGACGCCATCCTGGTAAAGCGTGGCACCGCTTTGCGAATCCTGGATCAGCGTGCAGTGGATGTCGTTGAGCGGCGCCGATTGTGCCCGCACCGGCAGACCGAGCATCCAGGCCAGGAGGAACAGGACGATGGCAAGAATGAAGGGATAGCGGTCCATCTGGCGCATGGCGAAGTCACTCCGGTATGAGATTGCGGGAGCGGCTTAGCGAAGCGACTTGTCTCGATTTTGTCTCAAATTGGCAATGTTTGTGCAGCTTCGCGTTAACCCTACCGGACCGTTAATCAGATTTCGGGGTCGCCGCGCCTTTTGCCGATCCGCCAGTAGCGCCAGGGCATGAACCAGACATAGCGCGGCGCAAGCACCTCCGGCACGCGGTCGATGCCATGCGTTCCGAACGGCCCGCAGCGTGAGATTCTGAACAGCCCCATCCAGCCGCCGGCCCACAGACCGTGGCGGGCGATCGCCTCATGCGCGTATTCGGAGCAGGTCGGAAGATGCCGGCAGCTGTTGCCGACAAAGCCTGAAAGCGTCAGCTGATAGAGGCGCACGAGCGACGTGCCGAGAATGCGCCCGGGCGTCTTGCGCCATGGCCCCGGCCAATTGCGTCCCCGCTGGATCGGCCGGTGCATATGTCCGTGATGGTCTCCCATCGCTCCGCAGCCTGTTTCACTGCGCGATAGATGTGGGCTTCGACGCTGAAACGCAATGCCCTCAAGGCCTGGAGCGCCGGATGGGATGGCTGCCGGTCCATGGGCGATTGTGAGGGGGAAGATCGCGGCGGTCATGGCGGCCGTCGCGCACGACTCCACCATGCCATTGGAAGGTCGCTATCCGTACCACGTCGCTGAAAATGGCCAGGAACTCGTTCATGGCAGGTCTCCTTTGACACGGATTAGACTGCCGCTGGCCTTCCTCCTCAAACGAGTATAATTTCCGCCTCGGATAACTTGAGGTTATGCGGTTGAAGCGAGGCCGCCTGCCGCTGACGGCATTGAGAAGCTTCGAGACGGCCGGCCGGCATTTGAGCTTCAGCCGGGCGGCAGAAGAGCTTTATGTCTCACAGGCCGCGATCAGCCGGCAGATACGCGAGCTCGAGACCTTTCTGGGAAGACCGCTGTTCCTGCGCCTCCACCGCCGCGTCGAACTGACGGATGCGGGCCATAGGCTGCTCGACCGATTGGTGAGAAGCTTCGACGATATCGACCGCGTGCTTTCCGAACTCGCGGCCTCGCCGGCGCAAGCCGTCGTGCGCGTCAGCGTCGAACCGTCGCTCGCCGCGGTGTGGCTGGTGCCACGGCTCAATCGCTTTCGCCAGTTGCGGCCCGACATCGATGTGTCCCTCGAAGTCGATCCACGGCCGATCGAGTTCCGCAGCGACCAGCCCGAGCTTGCCTTGCGTTTCAGCGCGCACGCCACGTCATGGCCGCGCAGCGAGGCCGAGCGCCTGGTCTCGACCGTCGATTCACCGGTCCTGTCGCCGGCGCTGCTTGCCTCCGGCCCTCCCCTGGAAAAGCCGATCGACCTTCGCCATTACACGCTGCTGCATGAGGAAAACCGCCAGGGCTGGGCGCGCTGGTTCCAGGCGGCCGGCGTGCCCGCCGAGGCGGTCCCCGCGCGCGGCCCGATGCTGACCGACGTCTCGCTTTCCAAACAGGCCGCGCTGCTCGGCCATGGCGTGGCGCTCGGCGATCTCCTGCAGGTCGGCGAGGAGCTCGCTTCGGGGACTTTGATCAAGCCGTTCAATATCGATGTCGCTTCCGGCGCCTACTGGCTGGTGGCCAGGAGCTTGTCGGATCTGCCCGAACCCGCCAGGGCGTTCGCCGACTGGATCCGAAGCGAATTCGCTATGACCAGGAGAACGGCCTAAGCCTTGTCCTTAGGCCGCCTGTCCGGCGCGCTTCTTCTCGATTTGGCCGATCGCGTCGACCACCGCGTCGAAGGTCAGCATGGTGGAGGCATGGCGGGCCTTATAGTCGCGCACCGGCTCCAGATATTTGAGGTCGGCGAAACGGCCTTCAGGCGGCGCCCCATTTTCCTTCAGCATCCTCAGCATGGTTTCGCGCACCGCGCGCAATTCGCCGGCGTTGGCGCCGACCACATGCTGGGCCATGATCGAGGACGAGGCCTGTCCGAGCGCGCAGGCCTTCACGTCATGGGCGAAATCGGTCACCACGTCGCCGTCCATCTTGAGGTCGACGGTGACGGTCGAGCCGCACAATTTGGAATGCGCCCTGGCGGTCGCGTCGGGGTGATCGAGCCGGCCGATACGCCCGATATTTCCGGCGAAGCCGAGAATTTTCGCATTGTAGACGTCGTCGATCATATTTTTCCAATCCGTCGCCGCCCAGCGAACAGGGTTTGCCGCTCTCGCGTCTTCCTTTCGCTCCGCTCCAACCATATATAATGGTGGCAGTCGGGCATCGACAAGGCGGCTGGAAGCTGCCTTCGTTGCCCCGCTGTTCACGCCGCTTGCGGGATGGAAATGGGCGATTTTCACCCAAAAGGTCATGGTCCGTTCAACTCGTCCCACCTTTGCGTGGGACTACGGGAGACGCCTTTATGGATGCCGTCATCAAGAAAATCATGCCCCCTTCACAATATTTGGACAAGCCCGTCACCGATCGGCCGAGCGAAGCCGAGGTCGAAGCTGCAGTGCGCACATTGCTGCGCTGGACCGGCGACAATCCGGACCGCGAAGGCCTGGTCGATACGCCGAAGCGTGTCACCAAAGCCTTCCGCGAGATGTTCAACGGCTACGACATGTGCCCGGCCGACGAGCTTGGCCGCACTTTCGAGGAGGTTGCCGGCTATGACGACCTCGTCATCGTCAAGGACATAAAGTTCCATTCGCATTGCGAGCACCACATGGTGCCGATCATCGGCAAGGCGCATGTCGGCTATCTGCCGGATGGCAAGGTCGTCGGCCTGTCGAAGATCGCGCGCGTGGTCGATATCTTCGCCCATCGCCTGCAGACGCAGGAAGCGATGACCGCCCAGATCGCCGGCGTCATCCAGGACGTGCTCAACCCGCGCGGCGTCGCCGTCATGCTTGAGGCCGAGCATATGTGCATGGCCATGCGCGGCATCCGCAAGCAGGGCTCGACCACGTTGACCTCGACCTTCACCGGCGTCTTCAAGGATACTCCCGAGGAGCAGGTCCGCTTCGTCACCATGGTGCGCGCAGGCGGCTGATTCGCCGGCCGTCGCCGGCCAAAACGCAAAAGGACCGGCGATGTCGGCAATCGAATTTCCAAAAGCTCCGTCAGACAAGAAAGCGCTGGAGGAAGGCACCGTTCTTTCCCCGCGCTTCGACGCGGCGGGCCTCGTCACCGTTGTCGTCACCGACGCCGGTGACGGCATGCTGTTGATGGTCGCGCATATGAATGCCGAGGCGCTGGCGCTTACGCTGGAAACCGGCATTGCCCACTACTGGTCGCGCTCGCGCAATGCGCTGTGGAAGAAGGGCGAAACGTCGGGGAATTTCCAGCAGGCCGTCGAGATGCGCACGGATTGTGACCAGGACGCGATATGGTTGCGCGTGAAAGTGTTGGGCCACGACGCAACCTGCCACACCGGACGGCGTTCTTGTTTTTATCGGACGGTGGGGCTGAATGACGGCAAAGCGACGCTTGCCGGCGACGGCAGCAGGCCGCTGTTCGATGCGGAAGAAACGTATCGGAAGCCGGTGTGAACCATTCAATATTCACAAACCACTCAAATTCACTATTTTCAAATATCCTTGCGGTAGAAGGGATATGGGACAAGGGAGATCATGATGCTCGAATGGGCGTCATTGCGCAGCAGACCTGACGTTCGGGAGGCCAATGGCCCCGCATCGTCCGGTGGCTTGCCCGATCCTAAGCCCGGCAGGAAGACCGGTATCTCGCTGGCGCTTGGCGGCGGCTGCGCCCGCGGCTGGGCTCATATCGGCGTGCTGCGCGCGCTTGACGAGGCCGGCATCGAAGTATCGATGATCGCCGGCACTTCGGTTGGCGCCTTGGTCGGCGGCTGCTACCTGGCCGGCAAGCTGGACGAGTTGGAGGAATTCGCCAGGAGCCTGACCAAGCGGCGCATCTTCGGCCTGCTTGATCTCAATCTGCGCGGCAGCGGCCTGTTCGGCGGCATGAAGCTCGACCAGCGCCTGCGCGAGCATCTCGACGGCGCCCGCTTCGACGACCTGTCGAAGCCGTTCGTCGCCGTTGCTTCCGAAATCCGCACCGGCCATGAGATCTGGCTGTCGAGCGGCTCGCTCGTCACCGCCATGCGGGCTTCTTATGCGCTGCCCGGCGTCTTCGAGCCGGTGCCCTGCAACGGCCGCATGCTGGTCGACGGCGCGCTGGTCAATCCGGTGCCGGTCTCGGTCTGCCGCGCCTACGAGCAGCCGCTCGTCGTGGCGGTCAACCTGCATTATGACCTCTTCGGGCGCGCCGCCGTCATCAAGCACAGCGCCGGCGAGCTGGTCGTCGAGAAAGACGCCCCGCGACCCGGCCAGATCAATCCCCAAGCGCACCAGGCGCGGCTCGGCATCACCGGCGTCATGGTCGAAGCCTTCAACATCATCCAGGACCGGATTTCGCGCGCCAGGCTCGCCGGCGATCCGCCCGACATGTCGCTGCAGCCGAAGCTCAGCCATATCGGCCTCACCGAATTCCACCGCGCCGACGAGGCGATCAGCCTCGGCTACCAGGCGACGATGTCCCACATCAGCGAATTGACCCGGCTGCAGTCCGTTCTGGTCTGAATTCCCCGATTGCTACGCGAGAGCTGCATCGCTGATGCGAAACTGCACCGTGCGGTTGCCGTTCCAGTAATTGCCCGACAGCGAACCGGCGATATGCACGGTCCTGCCCCTGTTCTTGAACAGGAATTCACCCAGCGCGGTGTCCACGGCGCGAAAGGCGATCGCCTGAATGTTGCCGCCGCTTTGCGACTGCAGGTCGACACGAATGTGATTGGTGCCGATCGCGCGCGCGTCGGTCAGCCGGTGGCGCGGCAGCACGAAGACCGGCGCGATGTGCCCGGCGCCGAACGGGCCGGCTTTCTCCAGCGCGTCGAGCAGCGCGATCGTGGCGCCCTCGGCGGCCAGGGCGCCGTCGATCGCCAGGCTTTCCTCATTCTGCAGCCGGAAGACATCGGCCGCGGCGCGCTCCTCGAAGAAGGCGCGCAACTCGCCTAGCCTGGCACGCTCGACGGTGATGCCGGCCGCCATCGCATGGCCGCCGCCCTTGACGATCAGCCCGGCAGCCGCCGCCTCGCGCACCAGCCGGCCAAGGTCGAAGCCGGTCACCGAACGGCCGGAGCCCGTGCCGATGCCGGTCGAATTGAAGGCGATGGCGAAGGCCGGCCTGCGCGCATAATCCTTGAGCCGCGAGGCGATCAGACCGACAATGCCCGGATGCCAGCTGTTGCTGGCCGTGACGATGACGGCGGGACCGTTGCCGCCGGCAAGCTCGGCATCGGCCTCGGCGCGCGCCTGCGCCAGCATCTCCTGCTCCATCTGCTGCCGTTCCTGATTCAGCCGGTCGAGCGTCTCGGCGATGCTTGCCGCTTCGACGGGATCATCGGTGGCCAAAAGCCGGCTGCCGAGCGCCGCGTCGCCGATGCGGCCGCCGGCATTGATGCGCGGGCCGATCAGGAAGGACAGATGGAAGGTGTTGATCGGCTCGCCGATGCGCGAGAGCCGCGCCAGCGCCGCCAGCCCCTCGTTCTTCTGCTGGCGCAACACCTGCAGCCCCTTGACGACGAAGGCGCGGTTGACGCCGGTGAGCGGCACCACGTCGCACACCGTCGCCAGCGCCACCAGATCGAGCATTGAAAGCAGATCGACGGGCGCGGCCTCCGGCAGCCTTTCGCGCAGCAGCTTTGCCGTCTGTACAAGGCACAGGAAGACGACGCCGGCCGCGCACAGATGCCCTTGCCCCGACAAATCGTCCTCGCGATTGGGATTGACCACGGCCGCCGCCGGCGGCAGCGGCCCGCCGACCTGGTGGTGGTCGAGCACCACGACGTCGGCGCCGGCTTCCCCGGCCGCCTCGATCGAGGTCGCGCTGTTGGTGCCGCAATCGACGGTGACGATCAGCTTGGCGCCGCGCGAGATCAGTTCCCGCATCGCTTCCGGATTGGGCCCGTAGCCTTCGAAGATGCGGTCCGGGATATAGATTTCCGACGGCACCGAAAAATGCGTGAGGAAGCGTTTCAGGAGCGCCGACGAGGCGGCGCCGTCGACGTCGTAGTCGCCGAAGATTGCCACTTTTTCGCGGGCGACGATCGCATCGGCGAGCCGCGCCGCCGCTTTCTCCATGTCGGTCAGCGATGCCGGATTCGGCAGAAGCTCGCGAATGGTCGGGTCGAGGAAGCGCTCGGCCTGCTCCGCGCTGACGCCGCGCCCGGCAAGCACCCGCGCGACGATGTCGGGCACGCCGTGGCCCTGCGCGATCGCCAAGGCGGCCATGTCCTGCCGCTCGGTCAGCCGGTGTTGCCAGGAAACACCGGTCGCCGACTGCCTGACATCGAGGAAGAACCGTTTCTCGCCCGTCATGCGACGCGCCGTCTGCACATCATCTTTGGGCAGATATCAATATGCGACGGCGGGAGCAATTCGGCGCAGGCGAGCAATCCGGGGAAAAGTGTGGAAGGTTTTTCCCCGGAACGCCGCGGTGGCACTCAAATGGGCGAAATCAGAACTTTTCCAGGTCCTGGTGGCGCGCCTTGATCTCGCGGACCGTGCGCGAGGACGAGCGCAGCACGATGGTATGCGTGGTGATGAAGGTGCGGCCGAACTTCACCCCGTCGAGCAGATTGCCGTCGGTGACGCCAGTCGCCGCGAACAGCACGTCGCCGCGCGCCATGTCCTGGGCGCGATAGACCCGCTTCGGATCGGAAATGCCCATCTTCTCAGCCCGCGCCACCTTCTCCGGCGTGTCGAGGATCAGCCGGCCCAGCATCTGCCCGCCGGTGCAGCGAAGCGCCGCCGCGGCCAGCACGCCTTCCGGCGCACCGCCCGTGCCGAGATAGATGTCGATGCCGGTCTCGTCCGGATCGGTGGTGTGGATGACGCCGGCGACATCGCCGTCGCCGATCAGCCGGATCGCCGCGCCCGTGGCGCGCACGGCGTCGATCAGCTTGGCGTGACGCGGCCGGTCGAGGATGCAGGCCGTGATGTCGGAAACCGCCACGCCCTTGGCCTTGGCCAGATTGGCGAGGTTCTCGGCCGGCGAGGCGTCGATGTCGATCAGGCCTTCCGGATAGCCGGGGCCGATGGCGATCTTGTCCATATAGACGTCGGGCGCAAACAGCAGGCTGCCCTTTTCCGCGATGGCGATGACCGCAAGCGCATTGGGCAGGTTCTTGGCGCAGATCGTGGTGCCTTCCAGCGGATCGAGCGCGATGTCGACCGCCGGGCCTCTGCCGGTGCCGACCTCCTCGCCGATATAGAGCATCGGCGCCTCGTCGCGCTCGCCCTCGCCGATCACCACCGTGCCCTTGATGGCGAGGCGATTGAGCTCCTGACGCATCGCATCGACCGCCACCTGGTCGGCTGCCTTCTCATCCCCGCGCCCGCGCAGCTTGGCGGCCGCGACGGCGGCCCGCTCGGTGACGCGCACCACTTCCATGGTGAGGATCCGGTCGAGGCCGGCAGCGATGTTCTGGGCGATGTTCATGGATGGGCATTCCTCGTTGTCTGTTAGCGTCGAGCAATCCCAGAACGGTTGAGCACCGGAATTGCTCCGCCTCCCGCCAGAGGCGGGCTTCTTCTGGCAAAGCTCCATGACAACGGCAAGACTTGGCCCGCCATTTTTCGAAATGACAGTAAAATCAATCGATTGAAGACGGAACCGGGCCTGGCTTATTCCGCCCGCTCGATGCGGATCACTTGCGGTTTGTCGGTCAGATGGCCGTCCTTGGTGATGCCTTCGACCGCCTTGCGCACCGCGGCTTCCGTCGTCTCGTGGGTGACGAGGATGACGGTTTTCTGCGCCTGGGTCTCCGCGCTGGCCGCCTGCTGGACGATCGATTCCAGCGAGATGTCGTTGTCGGCCATGCGCTTTGCGATGGCCGCGAAGACCCCGGTGCGGTCATGCACGGTCAAGCGAATGAAGTACCCTCCCGCATGGCTGCGCATGCGCGCCTTCTTGTAAGGCTTCAGTTCCTTCGCCGGCCAGCCGAACACCGGAGCGTGCTGGAACCCGGGCCGACTCTTGGCGATGTCGGCAATGTCGCCGATCACCGCCGACGCGGTGGCGTTGCCGCCGGCGCCTGGACCGGAAAGCAGAAGCTCGCCCAGAATGTCGGTCTCGATCGCCACGGCATTGGTGACGCCGTGCACCTGCGCGATGACCGACGCCGTCGGCACCATCGTCGGGTGCACCCGCTGCTCGATGCCGCTGTCGGTGCGCTGGGCGACGCCGAGCAGCTTGATGCGGTAGCCGAGATCGGCCGCCGCGCGGATGTCGGCCTGGCTGATGTTGGAGATGCCTTCCATATAGATGTCGTTGGCGGCGATCTTCGTGCCGAAGGCAAGGCTGGTCAGGATCGACAGCTTGTGCGCCGTGTCGTGGCCTTCGATGTCGAAGGTCGGATCGGCCTCGGCGTAGCCCAGCCGCTGCGCGTCCTTCAGGCAGGCATCGAATGAGATGCCCTCGGCTTCCATGCGGGTCAGGATGTAGTTGCAGGTGCCGTTGAGGATGCCGAAGACACGCGTCACCGCGTTGCCGGCCATTGCCTCGCGCATCGTCTTGATGACAGGGATGCCACCTGCCACCGCCGCCTCGTAATTGAGCAGCACGCCCTTCTTCTCGGCGATCTCGGCAAGCGCCACGCCATGTTTGGCAAGCAGCGCCTTGTTGGCGGTCACGACATGCCGGCCCGCCTCGAGCGCTGCCTTCACCGCCAGCCGCGCCGGCCCTTCGTCGCCGCCGATCAGCTCGACGAAGACATCGATCTCCGCCTTTTCGGCCATCTTGACCGGATCGTCGAACCATGTCGCGGCGCTGAGATCGATGCCGCGGTTGCGTTTCCGGTCGCGGGCAGACACGGCCGTCACGACGATGTCGCGGCCGCACTGGCGGGTGAGCTCCGCCGCCTTGTCGCGCAGCACGCGCGCCACTGAGGCGCCCACCGTGCCGAGGCCGGCAATTCCAACACGCAACGCTTCAGCCATGTCCGGCGACGCCCCTCAAAAATCCAGAAATATCAGGCAGACTCAGCGCCGAGCGGCGAGCGGCACCACATTGTTGGGCTGCTTGGCGGTCGATGCCAGAAAGCGCTTGATGTTGCGCGCGGCCTGGCGAATCCGGTGCTCGTTCTCGACCAGCGCCACGCGCACATAGTCGTCGCCATGCTCGCCGAAGCCGATGCCCGGCGCCACCGCGACATCCGCATGCTCAATGAGCAGCTTGGAGAATTCGAGCGAGCCGAGATGGCGGAACTGTTCCGGGATCGGCGCCCAGGCGAACATCGAGGCCGCGGGCGCGGGAATGGTCCAGCCGGCGCGGCCGAAGGAATCGACCATCACGTCGCGGCGCTTATGGTAGACCTCGCGCACCTCCTCGATGTCGGCGCCGTCGCCGTTCAGCGCATGCGCGGCCGCCACCTGGATCGGCGTGAACGCGCCATAGTCGAGATAGGACTTCACCCGCGTCAGCGCCGAGATCAGCCGCTCGTTGCCGACCGCGAATCCCATGCGCCAGCCCGGCATGGAGAAGGTCTTCGACATCGAGGTGAACTCGACGCACACGTCGATCGCGCCGGGAACCTGCAGCACCGAAGGCGGCGGGTTGCCGTCGAAATAGATCTCGGAATAGGCAAGATCGGACAGGATGATGATGTCGTTCTTCTTCGCGAAGGCGACCACGTCCTTGTAGAAATCGAGCGAGGCGACCAGCGCCGTCGGATTCGACGGATAGTTGAGGATCAGCGCCAGCGGCTTCGGGATAGAGTGGCGGATGCCACGCTCGACCGCCGGGATGAAGCCGTCATCGGGCTCGACCTGCAGCGAGCGGATGACGCCGCCCGACATGATGAAGCCGAAGGCGTGGATCGGATAGGTCGGATTGGGGCACAGGATGACGTCGCCCGGCGCGGTGATCGCCTGCGCCATGTTGGCGAAGCCTTCCTTCGAGCCGAGCGTGGCCACCACCTGGGTGTCTGGGTTGAGCTTCACGCCGAACCTGCGGGCATAGTAGTTAGCTTGGGCGCGGCGCAGGCCCGGAATGCCGCGCGAGGACGAATAGCGATGCGTGCGCGGATCGCGCACCACCTCGCACAATTTGTCGACGATGGCTTTCGGCGTCGGCAGGTCCGGATTGCCCATGCCAAGGTCGATGATGTCGGCGCCGCGCGAACGGGCGCTGGCCTTCAGCCGGTTGACCTGCTCGAACACGTAAGGCGGAAGCCGGCGGACCTTGTGAAATTCTTCCATTGGAGTTCCAGACACGATCGAAGGGGGCGCTTTCGGCGCGCGATATAAACCTAATTGCAGTTAGGGTCGAGGGTCGGGTCGCATTTGCCCTCGATCTGCCTCAGCGTGTCGCCGCCATGCGTCTTGGCAAGCGTCTTCAGCGCCGCGGAATTCGTCGGCGCCTTGACACTGCCGCCCTTGGCAGCCTGCGCCTGCTGCTCGGCCTTGAGCCTGGCCAGGTTCGCCGCGGTCTCTTCCTTGGTGAGCTGCTTGGCGGCCACCTGCGGCGGGATGTTGAGGTTCGGGTAGGAGCCGGTGTCCTTCGGGCCTTCGGTCACGGCCGTCGGCGCTGCATTGTTGGTGCTGGTGCTCGTGCAGCCGCCGGCGGGCAGCAGCACGCCGACCAGCGCGGCCAGGACCGCCTTGCGGGAGATCGAACCGAACCTGTTAAAAAAATTCCCGCCAACATTAATCGTCATATTGTTTTCCTGGCAGCCGGGTTACTGCGAATTGGACCCGGTCAGATGTCCCATGGTAATATGTCAAGAAAACGCTCCGGGAGGAACCCCGCGGACCATGTCCAAACCTGACGATTCGGACAAAGCGGAAAATGGCGGACCTTCGGCCATCGAGCAATATCTGGTGAAGGATCCCGAGCGCTTCGCCTTGAATATGGCGCGCATGATCGAACAGGCCGGCAAGGCGGCGTCCGCCTGGACCGAACCGCGCGAGAAGGGCGAGGTGCGCGATCATGTCGCCGAACCGGTCGTCGACATGGTCAAGACGTTCTCCAAGCTCTCGGAGTACTGGCTTGGCGACCCGCAGCGCGCGCTCGAAGCGCAGACGCGGCTCTTCGCCGGCTATATGACGGTCTGGGCGAACGCCATCCAGAAGGTCAATCCCAATGCCGAGGCGCCACAGGACGCAGTTCAGCCCGAGCGCGGCGACAAGCGCTTCCAGGACCCCGAATGGGGCCGCAACGCCTTCTTCGATTTCCTCAAGCAGGCCTATCTCGTCACCTCGCGCTGGGCGAACGAGCTGGTCGAGCATGCCGAGGGCCTGGACGAGCACACCCGCCACAAGGCGAGCTTCTACGTCAAGCAGGTGTCGAACGCGATCGCGCCGTCGAACTTCATCCTGACCAATCCGGAGCTGTTCCGCGAGACCGTGGCCTCGAATGGCGAGAACCTGGTCCGCGGCATGAAGATGCTGGCCGAGGACATCGCCGCCGGCCGCGGCGACCTGAAGCTGCGCCAGGCCGACTACGCGCCCTTCGAAATCGGTAAGAACATCGCCACCACGCCCGGCAAGGTCATCGGGCGCAGTGATGTCGCCGAGATCATCCAGTACGATCCGGTGACCGAAACGGTGCTGAAGCGCCCGCTGCTGATCTGCCCGCCATGGATCAACAAATTCTATATCCTCGACCTCAACCCGCAGAAATCCTTCATCCGCTGGGCGATCGAGCAGGGCCACACGGTCTTCGTCATCTCCTGGATCAACCCGGACGAGCGCCACGGCGCCAAGGGCTGGGAAGCCTATATCCGCGAAGGCCTGCAATACGGTCTCGACATGGTTGAGAAGGCGACCGGTGAGAAGGAAGTCAACGCCATCGGCTATTGCGTCGGCGGCACGCTGCTTGCCGCGGCCCTCGCGCTGCTGGCGCAAGAAGGCGATAACCGCATCAAATCGGCCACCTTCTTCACTACCCAGGTCGACTTCACCTATGCCGGCGACCTCAAGGTCTTCGTCGACGAGGATCAGGTCGCTGCAGTCGAGCGCTCGATGAGCGAGAAGGGCTATCTCGAAGGCACCAAGATGGCCACCGCCTTCAACATGCTGCGCTCGGGCGATCTGATCTGGCCTTATGTCATCAACAATTATATGCGCGGCAAGGAACCCCTGCCCTTCGACCTGCTCTACTGGAATTCCGATTCCACGCGCATGGCGGCGGCTAACCACTCCTTCTATCTGCGCAACTGCTATCTCGAGAACAATCTCTCGCGCGGCACGATGGAGCTAGCCGGGCGCACGGTGTCGCTGGCCGACATCACCATCCCCGTCTACAACCTTGCCACGAAGGAAGACCACATCGCGCCGGCGCTTTCGGTGTTCCTGGGCTCGCGGTTCTTCGGCGGCGACGTGGAGTATGTGATGGCGGGTTCCGGCCACATCGCCGGCGTCGTTAACCCGCCTGCCGCCAGGAAATATCAGTACTGGACCGGCGGCAAGCCGGTGGGCGACTTCAACGCCTGGCTCGCCGCGGCGCATGAGCATCCGGGGTCCTGGTGGACGCACTGGCAGCACTGGATCGAGAACCAGGACAACATCCGCGTGCCCGCCCGCGAACCCGGCAAGCGTATGAAAACCTTGGGAGATGCGCCAGGCACCTATGTCAAGGTGCGTGTGTAACGGACTGTAATGTCTGGTGAGTTGACGGGCCGCCAAAACAGGGCGAAATGGTGGCGTCAATCGTTTCACGGCCTCAAATCGCCTTCCAACGCAGATTAATTCCGAGGCTTGCAGATTCGACACATGTCCCGTTTCCGGTTGGGAACAGGAGGGTTATCGCGGCGCGACGCTGGAGTGGCGCGGCGATGACGGACCGACCGGATGCCGAGGGGGAATTTATTTTGAAATCAGTAGGTTGGCGTCTTGCACGAAGGGAAGGTCGCAGCATAGCGGCAGCGCTTTTCTCCGTGCTTCTGGCCTCCTGCACATCGACCGGCGACCCGACGATGTCGGTCGTTGCGCCCGCCTACAATTCAACCGCCACCGAGATGAGCGCGACGTCCGGCGCCAAGACGGCAACAAGCGCCGATTCGTCGGTCCAAGCGGCATCCGCGACCACCGATGCGGCAGCGACCGTGATGAGCGAAGGCGACGCACCTTTGCCCGAGAAGGTCGCCTATGTGCCGGAGACGCGGCCGCAGGCCGCCTTCCCTGACGTCGCCGTGCCCACGGGCGCCGCCGCGATTGCCGGCAACACGCCGCAACCGCTGGTTCAGCCGGCGCAGACGGCGGAACAGACGCAAGCCGTCGCCCAGCAGGTCGCCGCCGGCGATGCCGCCGCCATTGCATCCAAAGCGCAGGCGACCACGCAGGCCATGAGCAACGGCGTCTATGTGACCGCGGGCGAGCCGGCGCAGCCGCAGATCGCCGCGCCGAAGAAGAGCCTGTTCGCCTCGCTGTTCAGCACCACGCCGGCCTCGGCAGCACCCGCGCCGCTGATCAATTCGCGCTCCAGCGACCAACCGGCGGGGCAGGCCAAGACCGCAATCGCCGCGCCCGCTCCCGCCAAGCCGATTGTTGAGCTGGCCTCAGCGACACCCGCCGCGAAGCCGGTGCAGCTCGCCTCGCTGGACGACCCGAGCTACCACATCACCGGTGCCGACGCCCTTCCCGGCGTGCGCCAGACCGCGCTGTTCGAGATCAAGCGCAAGTCCGGCATCGACGACGAGAGCGACGTCGACCTCAACGAGGATGAGGGTGGCGGCGGTTCCTACCAGGTGGCCTCGGCCGCCGGCATGGCAAGGCTCGCGCCCAACGGCCTTCTGAAGCAGAACGAAAGCGTCGACGTCGCCTGCCTCAAACCGTCGCTGGTGCGGGTGCTGAAGACGATCGAGGGCCATTTCGGCCGCAAGATGATCGTCACCTCCGGTTACCGTGACCCCTCGCGCAACCGCCGCGCCAACGGCGCCAAGAACTCGCTGCACATGTACTGCGCCGCCGCCGACATCCAGTTGCCCGGCGTCTCGAAGTGGGAGTTGGCGAGCTACGTCCGCTCGATGCCTGGCCGCGGCGGCGTCGGTACCTACTGCCACACCGAATCCGTCCATATCGACGTCGGCCCCGAGCGCGACTGGAACTGGCGCTGCCGCCGACGCGCCAGCGGTGGCGATGACGGCTGAGCCAGCCGGCCACTCGGCTTCTGTTTCGACAAACCTCACCGCATCAAACGTTGGCGATTAGCCGAAGTCCTCCGAACTTCGTCATCCACGGGCGGAGCGGGAGCGAAGCGGACGCGAAGACCCGAGGATCCATTCCGTTACCTCCACCGTAAGAGTGCAGCGGCGCAGATTCTGCGCCGTTGCACCGCTCATAGGTAACGGAATGGATTCTATGGTCTGCGCCGCGTCACTTCGCTCCTTGCTTCGCCATAGAATGACGACCGCGACTGGCGTCCCAGCCAATCTCCAAAGGCGCGTGACCGAATGCGGCCGGAACCCTGCCCTGCCCCGAAAAGCCGGCTTCTACAGCCTTTTGAAAAAAGTTGTCGCATGTGGCTGCGGATGGGTTGCCGGCTGGCGACAACGCAATTATAAGCCGCTTCGTCTGAGCGCGCCCATCGTCTAGCGGTTAGGACACCGCCCTTTCACGGCGGTAACAGGGGTTCGATTCCCCTTGGGCGTACCAGTCTTTTCAACGACTTAGCTAACTTTCTGGGCGATGCGTCGAATATGCATCGAATATACGCCCACGAACATGAGCGGACACGCGCGGTTGATTTAGCCCGCATTTTTCTGCGAGTATCGGCGAGTCCGCGCAAACATGGACGCGACATGGGGGTGACTTACGCAAGATCGGGGGGTCAAGCGGCTTCTGGAAGGCTGGTTTGCACAATACCTGAGCCGTCTAGGTGCGGTTGGCTCGGCTATTGGGCTCGTGACCTTGTTTTCTGGAACACTTCACTACGTTGAGATTTTTTTTCAGGCACACCCCGAGATAGGCGTAATTTCGATCATTATCGACATGGTCCTATTCGTGATACAGAAGATGGCCGATATAGAGATCGAGCATCAAGAGCGCCGCGTCATGGAGCGCCTGAGAGATGAATGAGCTAGTCCGCGAGCCAGGTTTTTGGGCCGCTGTAACGCTGGTCGTATTCAGCGTTTCTCATTTCGTGGCCGCCGCGTACGTGAGGCGGCTCCGGGCCAGGATGCTGACCATCATCGAGACGATCCTTTCCGAGCCGAGTGCAAATGCGGCGGATAAGGCCTGGATCCAAAAGGAACTTGATCTCAGTTCGAATAAGCACCACCAGCATTGGGTCGGGTTTCTGGCGCCTGTCTTGTTTGTGGGGACACTCGTTGTTGGGTTGTTCGATCGCAGGACGGCTCAGGATGAGTTGTCCCTTCAGGCTCTTTTGAACGAAGCTGACAACACTGACGCGCGCGCCGTGAAGGTGCTGACTGGTGAGGACCCTCGAACGGGCACGTTCTGGAAGGATAAGCGACGCAGGAAGGTATCCAGGCTTAGCTGGGCCATCACCGACCTATCATCTCCCTTTGCCTCGCTGTGGGTATACTTCTGGTTGGGATCGGCGATCGCGACCCTCAGTGTTTTTTGGGGAGTCTCTAGCGCCATCGTGTTCGTGGCGCGCCGATCAGCATCGGTAACCAACATCCCCACTCAGATCGCGTGGCACTACATGAAGAAGCACCACGCCTAAAGCCCGGCCGCATAGCAGCCGGGCCGCTGCGCCCTTCTTGGTCTTTAAATGAGCATCTGCTAAAATATTCTGTGCATGGATGATCCGATGTCGCGTGGTGCGCGCCAGGCGTCGGCGCTTTTTGCCGATGCTTATCGGGATGCATGCCAGGAACAGATATGCTTTTCCCCGGTCTGACGGACGAGAAGCAGCGAGCAGACTTCATTGCTTACCTGCGGACCTTAAGCGATACACCGTTGCCACTTCCCTAAAAGCGACTAGCAAAGGGCCCGCCACCGAAGCAGCGGGCTCCGCGTTATTTCGAATGAACGAGGTCAGAACCCCTTGGCCGCCCAGTAGTGCGCGCGTAGGTCCATACTGTCGGGGTCGGGCTTGGATAGTGGGCCATTCCAACCGGGGACAGTGACCACCGGTCCGACGATCGTCAGGGATGGCTCTGGACGTCTGCTACGACCAGTTCGAAGCATCTGCCTCGCCATATCCTTGCCTTCGCCCGTGAAGCCGCTGCAGCCGAGATCCGGGCTGTCATCGACGTCGACCATTTCCACAGTGCCGGCGCCGGAATCCGGATTGCTCCATCCAAGCCACGGCTCGCCTTCCTCGGGGTCGTGCGGCTGGTCGAGCACGTCCCCGCCATGTTCGTTCTCCTCCTCGACGTCCTCGCACCAGTGGCCACCCTTGGCCCAATTGGCCGTGGCCGAGGAGTCCCTTTCGTCGCCGTTGTCCTCGAGGTCGCTGTCGTCGGCCTCGCGGTCATCGTAGGCACTTCCCCGGCCGTCGAGGTCGAGGGACAAGGCCCGCGGCCCGTTGCCCGACCAGCCAAGCCAGGGTTCGGCATCGCCGTCGTCTTCGAGGTCTGGATCCGGGTCGAGATCGTCGAGCATGTCGATCAGTGCCGTGATTGACAGGGACAGCGCCTTGCGGCTGGTGCGATCGATCTGGAGGGTGAGCACCGCTTCCGATCTGGAAGCGGTCGCGATATAGGCCTCGGCCTTCTTCGTGAGTTGGAGGTCATCCATGGCGGCGATCCTCCTCCAGGTTGTCCAGGGCATTGCTGCCGAGGGCGAGGAGCGCGTTGGAGGCTCTGAGGAGCAGATAGGCCAGCGAAGAGCGCGCAAGGCGCGTGCGGAGCGCTGCTGAGCACAGCAGAAGCCCTATAGCGGTGTAGGTCATGGTTTTGGTCTCTGGATTTACCGGCTTGTCACGGCCGGGTGCCAGCGGTCAGCACTGGCGCCGGGAGTGTGACAACATGGCCAGAGACCATGCGCGACGGCCTTTCCCTTTCGGGTCTTGTATAGCCGCCGCTCTCCCGGCATAGTGTGCCGGTCGCGCCGACGGCTAATCGGCACGGTCTCTTTCGTAGACGGATTGATCCCGGCAAGGATCGCCTCGCCTACGCTCTGGTTGCCAAAGGGCCGGCAAGCCCAATCGGCGGGAGTTGTCACGCTCCGCCTGGCACGATGTTCCTGTTCGCTGAAATCGTCAAGCACTCCCCTTGCGGGGACATGGCGTTGCATGCCTAAGTTGCCGCATCCCAACACTGGAGAGGAATTTCGGGTGCAGAAAGCGTTTGTTGATCTCAATACCACGTCAGGTGACGCCGTGATCGTGGTTGTAGCCCATATTACGCACATCTCGGCGCTAAGCCCGCACGAGTCCACTATCTATCTGTCGGGCGGTAAGACCATCAACGTGCAAGGCACATTGAACGATCTCGTGAACAAGATTTGGCCGAAAGACTAACCGATGGTGCGAAGAGAGCGACTTGAGCGCTATCGCGCGGGAATAGTCGAGCGCATGGCGGAAAACGAGCAGATGCTCGCCGATCTCAGCCAAGGCTCGATTATGCGCGACGGTGAAGACTTGCAGGCAATCTTGATCGCTGACCTTAAGCGGATCGCGGAGCTTGACCGCCAGCACCTTGCAAACGTCGACACGATGTTGGCGGCGGCGCCGGGGTGAGGCTGAGGAAATGAAGCTCTGCCGATGAGACACAGATTTGGACCAGCGCTTGCAATTGGCATTGCCTCGGGGCTTTCACCGGCATCAGCAGCCGGAAATTGGTGGACCGGCAACACTCTCAGCGAAGCATGTGAGGCACTTCCTACTGCCGCCCTCGACTATGCATTCGGAATCATGGACGGGATGGCTGCAGGCGGGGCAACTGAGCCTTTCTGCCTCCCTAAAGGAGTCGTCGGTAAACAGGTGCAAGACGTCATCTGTCAGTACGCTGCACGCCATCCAGAGGAAAGACAGGGGCTCGCCAGCGACATGACCATCAGGGCGCTTCGGGAAGCTTGGCCTTGCAAATAGGTGGACGGGCTTGACGCTGAAATCGTTCAACAGTGAGGGACTAGAATGTTTTTTTGGAACCGAACCCTGGTTGACACACTTCAGGGTTAGGCTATGACCTCTAAGCCATAGACGGGGGGCGAAAGCGTGCTTCGAAAACTTCGAATAGAGCGCTTTAAGTCGATTTTCGAGCAAGAAGTCGAATTTGGAAAGGTCAACCTCTTCGTAGGTCCGAACGGAGCCGGGAAGTCCAACGTCTTGGAGGCGCTGGGCATATTGGCGGCTGCGCTTTCCAGCGGGCTGGAGCCCCCGGTTCTGGACGTAAAAGGGGTTCGCCTTTCACTCCCCCATCAATTCAAGTCGGCCTTCAAGAACCAGCACCTAGCTAGAACCTTCCGACTGGAGGCTGTTTTTGATCACGGCCGATACGATTGTAGTATCAGCGCCGGCGCAAACCGCTCGTTCCTAGAATTCGCGTCGGAAGCCCTTTATGACGGAGATCGGCAGGTCTTCGGGCGTAGTGGTCATGGCATCAAGCTCCATTCCGCCAAAGAGCAATTACCCGCTCTGGCGAAAGAATCGGTTGATCCCGTTCGCAGTGTGTGGAGTGTTCTTGAACCATTTGCGAAAATTTCTTCTGCGTTCCGGAGTGAGCTTGAGGCCTTCTCAAGGTTCGCCATTTATGCTCCGCAGACTGCGATTATGCGAGGTTTGGCCGTTGACAACCGAATTGTAGAGCCTCTCGGTCTTACGGGATCCGGCCTGGCCAATGCAATGGATGCCATCCTTGGGGAAGTACCTCGAGAAACTCTCGACCCCATATTAAAAATCATATGGCAACCAGGTTGGGCAAACCAAGTTCGCATTCGCAACTTCGACCCGAATATTGTTCCGTCTCACGTCCTTTCAGAGGGACTGGTATTATACATTCGCGACCGGTACATGCGCGCCGGCCGCGATATGTTGAGCGCCTTTGATGCTAGCGAAGGAACCCTGTACCTAATTTTTGTCGCCGCGCTCCTTGCTCACCCGAGAACTCCGAGAGCTTTTGGTCTGGACAACGTCGATGGCACTCTGAATCCTAAGCTCGTTCGACAGCTGTCGAAGCATCTTGTGGACATTGTCACTGACAGTGAACCTGGCGAAAACCGGCAAGCTTTTATGACTTCGCATCATCCTTCCTCGCTCGACAGTGTTGACATTTTCGAAAGAGATCAGAAGATTTTCGTTGTTAGCCGCGACAACGACTCCAAGCGTAGAGGGCAATCAAACTACTTTGCGCTTCGTCCGCCTACGGGCATGTCGAAGGCGGATTGGGTGGAAAAGCACGGGGGGAAAAACTTGTCGGAACTGCTGCTCGCAGAACGAATACCGGGCGCACTTTAATGCCCTCAATAGGATTGGTGATTGAAGGTCGACATGACGCCATCATGTTGCCGCCACTGATACGTGGTGAATTACGTGCCCGTGGCATAACTTCGTTATCCCTCCAAATGATTCACCCTAAGACTGATGAGACCGGCACCGTCGAGGACGGCGGTTGGCTTCAGATCAGGGCATGGTGTAAATCGAACGGGGGCAAGAATATGCAGACCTACTTTGAGCCCCTTTTTGCCGATCATCCAGCCTTGGACGCTATCGTGATTCACGTCGACGGCGACAGCCTTATAGATATCTGTCAGTCAAGCTCGGTAGATCCGCCAAAGCTTCCGGTCTCACCGACAGCCCGGGTCAACAACATCGTGGATGCTTTAGGAGAATGGCTCGCAGCCCCGAATGATCATCGGGGCAAGGTGGTCTTCGCCGTTCCGGTGCAGAGTACCGAAGCATGGATCCTTGCTTCGGAGGCAGTTTACCATGACCTAGAGAGCATGGATGCGAAGGCGGAATTCCGCCGGCCCTATTCGAAAGAAAAGCATGTCAGTCTTGATGCGTTTTATCGAGCCAGGTCCGGGTCTGCGGAGAGCAAAACCGCCGCGATTGCAGCACAGAGCGCCAGCTACACTTTATTTTGCACGGCATTGCGGCAGGTGCTTGGTTTAAACGGGCCCGCAGGAGGCGCTTCGGAACCTGCACACGCTTGAGACTACGCCGCCTTCGCCTCGATCGCCCTCTGGCGGGCTTCCCTGGCCAGCGCCATGCATTGCAGGGCCATCGATCGAGACAAGCCGGGCTGCTTCTCCACCCACGGTCCGAAGTGTCCGCGCGGCAGCGTCTCCTTCATGTGCATGAGCCGGCACCCGACCTTGATTTTGAAAGCGATCGGCCAGTGGCCCGCGGGCAGCACAAGCGTGTCGTTGTCGGCCGGCTCGGGTCGCTGGGGCTCTGGTGGAAAGGCCAGCGTGAGATATGCCCTGTGCACGGCCTGCTGCCTGTCTAGAGGCAGCTTGGCGAACTGGCGCACCGTCATGCCGCAACCGAAGGCCAGCACCGCAGTGTGCCGCTTCTCGCCTCGCATGCGGCCTAGGCGCCGGTATTGCCATTCGTTAGGCAGGCGATAGGTGCCGACGCCCTCGACATCGATCTCCATCGTCATGCCGTGGCCCTCTCGAATAGAGCACCGCCGGCGATCATCGGAAAGAGCATGGCGGCCATGTTGTGCGCTGTGGATCCTGGCATCGCCCTGGCAAGCCGTCTGACGCCTCCGAGGTCGATCCGATCGAAGGCATCGAAGAGCTCGGAGCCGATCGGCATGACCTCTGCCCGCACCAGGTAGGAGACCGCTTGTAGCGTGGCGGCGTGGAGCTCGAGCCCGTTGCCAGTCTGGTTGATGAGCTTGAGCACCAAGGCAAGGTGAGACTCGCCATAGGCGCGGCCGATCGCGCGCACCGCAGGTTTGCAGTAGCAATGGCCCGGCTTGCGGCCGGTGGTGCGGTTTTCGTCGCTATCGTGAAGGGTGACGCCGCAGGCTCGAGCTATTCGATGGATGTCGCAAGGAAAGTCACCCGGCCGTGCCAGCATCGCGCGCCTCGTGATTTGGATGCGCGGATAATGCATAAGTCGTGGCTTATCGGCAAGGGCACCTCGCCGGCCGTGTGAGCCTACTACCAAGCTACTCCCAACGGACGCGTCCCGATCACCTCGGCAGGGGCGTATATTTGCTCGATCCGGTGCCGTGTCTTCTTCAGAGCCTCCGCCGGCTAGGCCCGGCGCTTGCTGACCGTCCCCGTCGGCCTGCCGGGCCGCTCCCGACCTCCGTCGCCGACTGCGGATGTACCAGCGGCGACGGAGGAGGCCCAGGGCCTAAGGGCAAGGCGTCCAGCCGTTCCGCTGCTCCGGCGTGATCGCGTGATTTGTGAATTGCAGGTTCCGGTCGTCGCGGCCGGCAGCGCGGCATTCGTGGCAGTACAGCACCTTCACCAAGTCCCAATGCATGCAGCCATGATCCGGCCCGAGCCGGCGCACCAGCTCTGCGACATCGAGCAGCGCTGTCCGCTTGCAGGTCAAGCAATAGACCGACAGGCCTGTGCCTGCCTTCAGCTTTTTCCCGAGCGTGTCTTCTGAGAAGGGGTAGTTCGACGACAAGGGCGATCTCCAATGCGAGGTCGCCGCACCGAGGACAATATTCCTGTCCGCGATGAGGATGGCAAGAGCCCGCTCGCCTGGGGAGGGTCGAGCGGGCTCCGGGGTCAGTGCCCCCGGCTGCGTTGGACCTCGGCACGAGCCACGCAGCGAAACCCAACAAGGCGTCTGGCGAAATGTTCCATTAGCTGTTGCTTGCGAACCTAAAGACCGCTCCGGCATTGTAGCGGTATGGCGAAGGACAGCATCAAGGTCGGCGATACGGTTGCGATCGCCGCGACAATTCGCGCGTGACGGAGGAATCAGCGCGAGGCGGCCGAGGTATAGGGGATTAACTTTTGTCATTGTCGGGCAGTCCCGACTGCCCTAGGTTACTCCCATCGCCGGTAACCATACATGGGCACCATCGGCGCCTGAGAGACAACGACCGCGCTCCCGTCTGCAATCAAGACCGGAGGCGGCTATGTCCGACGATCCACAACAAGCACGCGTGCGCCAGTCGGCGACTGATCGAAAGATCCTTGCCGCGTCGAGGGAAGCCGTCGAGCATTCGCGACAATTGCTGACCGAGACTGAGCCCCAAACCGATCCGCACAGGCTGATCCACCAGCGCAATTCGGTCTCGCTGGTTCATAATGGAGCGTCCTTGTCGACGAAGAGGGCCAAGCACTGGTTACTCGCACGTTCGTACTAGAGAGCTATGCGGTTTCTTATGCCGAAGGGCAGCGAATCCGGCTCGGCCTCGATCAGGTGGACCGCATCAAGTCGCCAAGCCACCCGGCCGAGGTCTAGCGCTTCGGCGCCTTGTCCTGGCGGTCCCGAACAAGCTTTTGAAGTTCGACCATGTTTTGAGCGCGTCGCCGCTCAATGGTTTGGCGCTCGGCGGAGGTGAGGCCCGGCCGTTCCAACGCGCGAGTGTCGGAATCGATGAGATTCGTCAACGCTATCTCTCGCTGCTGGGTCTTAGGCTTCGGAGGCATTTCTGTGCGGTTTTTCTGTGCGGTCGGGTGTCACCTTCCCATTGCGTAAGCTGGAACGTTTTAGCCGCCCTGCATGTTCCATGGCATGGCTGAGAACGATTCCGACTGCCGTGCAGTGTTGCAGATGATCCGCACGACGATCGAAGAGCATTGCCCACCCGGCGTGCTGATGAGCGAGGAGCAGGTGAACGGTCACTATGGACCCACACTGCTCGACGAGGCTGAGGCACTGTCGGTGGCGATCGTTGCCACGGTGGAGCGGCTATCGTTCGACGGTATGACGAAGCCGCCAGCGCCGAGCATCAAGCCCTGAAATGAAAAGCCCGCCGACCGCAGCCGACGGGCTCACGTCTCTGCTGCCGAATCAATCAGGTCGGAAGTTCTTCCGGAGGTACTGCCGCCGAGGCAACCGATGCGACGATCGCGGTCAGCTTCGTCTTCCTAGTCAGAACAGGCTTTTCGTAGGTCTTCTTCATGGGTACCCCCGGTTGATCCGTCAAACGCGGCGAAAATGGCTTGCGCTACCGCCGGTTGTCAAGCACACACAACAGGCCCGCCGACCGAAGCCAGCGGGCCCTAGAACTGACGCTGAAGCTATTTTACTCGACCGGTATCAAGACAACGTTCGACGGGCCGGGACCAGCGGTTACGCTTGACAGCTTCTGCTTGCGAACAAGCACGGGCTTTTCGTAGGTCTTTTTCATAAGCTTAGGATCTGGCGAAGCGCAGCCTATTGCCGGGCGCGCCGATCTCTGTCCGCCATCGTCAGCAAGTTGTGGAGATGGTTCTCGATTAGTACAAGCGTTGCGAGCGTGCCGCAGACCGCTGCGGCGACCGCGAGCCCGACCACTAGCCCCAAGACGATACCTAACAGCCCGTGCCCGGCGCCTTGTTCATGCATATGCCGCCAGCCCGCGATGCCGCCACCGATCGTAATGAGGACTGCGAAGGCCGCGTTAAGTATGGCGAGTGTGTCGGAAAGCAGCCTGGTCAACTGTATACCCCTTCTCGTTTATTAGGATGTTGCCAAGTAATGCACCCTATGCAAGTATCTTGCTAGGGGGATGGGGGAATGCACCTCAAGCAGCTATCTTGGCTTGCAGCCGCGCTCGCAATATCGGGTTGCGCCGCTGACTATCTCAACAATTACGACACGGTGACGCTGGCATCCGGCGACGCCAATCGCACCAACCAGCTTTTGCAGACGGTCGATCCTTACAACCCGAACAGCAACAACACCCATATCGAAGGCGATGGTGCACGGAGCGTTGCTGTTGTCCAGCAGTACAAGTCCGGCCCCGGCGGTGGTGGATATAAGGGAAACTGTGCCACGCCGGGCGATACAGCCGCCGACGGATCGTCTTGCGGCGGCCGAGCGGCCAGCGTGAGGCCCGGGGGAGCACTCGGTCCATGAAGTTCGGCATCCGCACGCCAAGCATTAAGCGTAGCCTGGCAGCGAGGACGTCGGTCAAGCGCATCGTGCGGCACAACCTTGGCCTCAAGGCGCCGCGGGGCATGGGTTGGGTTACCAATCCCAAACGCGCCGCCTACAATCGAATCTATGACCGGACGACGGTTAGCCTCTGGGGTCTCCTCAGGAAGATGTTCGGAGGCTGACGCTTGCGAACCCTTGCCCATAGGTTGCTTATAGCCGCCACATCGGCCGGCACATTGAGCAGCGCTAACGCGATGGAGATTACGCGTGAGCAGTGCGAGCTTATCCGCGGGGAATTGATCACAAGCATATCTAACGCGAAAGCCGCGCAAGAGGGCCTCAAGCGGGCTCAACTTGCGATGCTGGATCTCGCCACATTGAACTTCGAGTTACAGCACGTCGGCGGAACACACGACGTCAGCCCGATTACAGACAGGGTGCAGAAGGCCATCGACGAGGTCTCGGCCGCTAGCAAGGAAGCTGTGGCGAATACCAACAATAACTCTCCGCAGGGCGCCCTCGCATTCATGCGCGTCTGTGGCCCGCCGCCATCCTAGCCAGGTCGGCTGCCCGCGCGAAAAGCCACGGCTCGATGAGGTGTCCTGATGACTCCAGATGAACGGCAGAGACGACTAAAGGAGCTTCACGAGATCCTCGATTACCGGGAGGATGGCCGCCGCGATCCACGCGTTCCGCGTGCATATCTCGAATGGCGCTCGCTGTGCGGAATGACTTACTGGTGCGACCTTGAAGACTGCCCGTTACATGTCGCAAATCCGATGTGGAAAGGCAGGCCGGCGGCGCTTCGCGTCGACCATATTGACGGGTGCAGTTTCAACAGCCGGACCAAGAACCTTCGGTTGCTGTGCGTGGCCTGCGATGCGCAGCAACCGACCAGCGGTGGACACAATAAGGGACGCATACAAAGATCGCCAACTGGCGCAGGATATTCCATGCTTGATCGCGAAACTGGCCTGCGTCACTACCGAATGCCGGTCAAGACAGGCCACTTCGTGCTCACCGGCGGTGAAGCAGCGTTAAAGCTTGTCATCCCCGTCGGCGATGAACCATTGGCACCAGGGGACGAAGGCCCAACCCCTGAAACCTAGTCACCATAAGTAAGCCCCGCGCGGACGCACCAATCGGCTCCCCTAGCCGAAACACGCCAGCCAGGCGTAATGTCGGTCGATGGCTAAGGTAAGAAAAAAGCCGCACGGAACGTCGGGCTCCATTTCGCTGGGACCAGATGGCATAACGTTCAACGAGGTGCCATGGCCAACGGATGAGCGAGAACGCGAATTGATGATTGCACGGGCCTTTATGCGCGGCTTTGATCATCACGTAATTGCACAAAGTGCACCTTCGTTCGCTCCGTTCGAGGATCTGATCCAGAACGACGAGAACGACATCGATTTTACTGTTAAAACGTCGCAGGGGCAGAAGCGGATGGAGCTGAGTGAGGTCGCTCCGCTAAAGGAACATGGCGGCACTTTCGCAAAAGCCCCTCGCTCTATTAGCACGAAGGAGAAAGCGGAGGCCGTAGTCGAACTGGTTGGCAAGAAGTCGCTTCGGCAGGGAGACGTCAACCGCTTCCTCGTTCTCTATGCCACAGAACAAGGGTTTAAAGTGGATGTTCCGACGGTCGAGCGCCTTCGTCGTCACTTCCAGAAAACCCCACCCAAATTCGAGCGGGTTTTCTTCGCTGGCATCCACGCCAACCTCACGACGTCGTTTGTCTCCGAACTCTTCCCGGGCACTCCACATCATTGGCTTGCGGAAATGACCGACGCACAACTGGACGGAAAAAGTGCGGCCATCCACCCGTTTGATATGCAAGTTGTTTTTGGTGAAATTACTGCCCCGCTGCGCGTTTTTTACGATGGCCGGCCTACGGAAGCCCAGATGACGATGTCAGCCAGTACCCCGCTGGATTTCCTTCATCATTTGCAGAAACAGACCTGAGGGCATATGCGAGAGTCTCAGGCCGCCCGCTCGGCGGCTTTCTCCGCCCGGAAGCCTAGTTCGTGATCTTGCATCAGTGCAGCACCATGGCGACGATGATCGCGATAGACGCCACAAGGGCGAGCATGGGCATCATGCGACGCCGTCCGGTTCGGGGTCGGCGCCCTTGCCACCAGGAACGACGGTCAGGATCGGACCGGCACCCGGCAGGATGGTGATTCCGATGGTGCCGGCGAACAGCGGCTTGAGGCGCAGTATCGTTTCGTCGAGCACGTCGGCCATGACCTGTTCGCCCTTGCCTCGGTCGCTCGCATCCGACATCGCGCAGACGATGAAGCCCGTAAGGTGAGCCAGGGCGAGTTGCGCCGCGTGATGCTGATGCAGGAGAGGCTGCGTCACCTCCGTCGAGAAGTTGCGCATCAGATGCTGTGCCCAATCGTTGTTCTCAGCCTCGAAGGGGCCGAGGGCGGGATTCGGGAAGCTCATCTCACCAGTGCCTCTGCGGCGGTCGGCCGGTGGCGGTCAGCCTCTCGTTGACCAGCTCTTGCCGCAGCCGATTCAATGCAATGTTGCCGATGGTCAGGTCATCGATCACCGGGCCGTTGTTGATCTGAAGGCTCAAATGCGTTCTGTTCCCCGTGCCTCCACCAATACTTGCGAGCGCAAGCCCGCCGTCGGCGAAGCGCGGGATCGTCATCTGCCGGCTCATGTTGTCGACCAGTCCGCCGACGCTGAAGCCCTTGAGCGCGTCAAGCGAGATCAGCCCCTGATTGAGCGCGTTGAAGAAGCCGACGCCATACTTGCGCACCGCCCGAGCCTGCATCACAAATTCGGTATTAGACAGCCAGGCCAAGATAGAATCGCTCTTCGGTCCACCGGGGCCGGTGACGTAGCTGCCGCTCGCGAAACCGCCTTGAGACCCACCGCCCGAGGAACTGCCGGCCTGCGCTCGGAGTGATTGTGCCTGGGCAACCGCTTCGCGCAGTGCTGAGATGATGGAATTGATCTCCGTGCGGATCTGCGAGGCCAGGCTGGCGATGGTCGCCGACAGATTTCCGAAGCCTCCCTGCACCAGGACACCAAGGCCCTGGAAGATGGCAGAGAACACACCGGGCAATGCCTGAAACGGACCGGCGATGGCCTGGGCCGCCTGCTGAGCGCCCGCAGTGTCGATGTCGGTCAAGGCGCTGTTGAGACCGCCCACGGCCTCCTGTGCGGCGCCGGGCATCTTCTGTACGCCAGTGATGACGCCGTCGACTGCAGTGTCGATCGCCGCATTGAGGCCCGCCCCAACATCATCGGTCGGATTGAGCGCGGCTTTCAGGCCCGTAGCTGCTTCGTCGGCGGCCGGCTTGATGCGGTTCACGTCATTAACGACGCTATCGACCGCGGCCGAAGTGGCGCCCGAATTGAGCGCTTCCGGCACCGTGCGAACATTGTTCGCGATGCTGTCAGAGACGGCCTTGACCTTTTGCCCGGCCTTCTCGGCAGAGGCGCCGACATCATCCAGGGCTTTCGTTGAAGCCTCAGCCCTCTTCGCCACGCCATCCACGATGTCGAACGTTTCGGACGTGATCTTGCCATCGGCGCCGCCGCCTCTGAAGACTTGGATCTGGTGCGAAGCTGCCTCGACCTTCGCGCCGGTATCTGCCGCCGCTGCCGCCACTGTTTTCAGGCTGTCCGCGGCACCAGCGGCTTGATCTCGCAAATCCTCGATATTGCTGACGACCTTGCCATCAATCTTGTTCTGAAGCTCCTGAAGCTCGCGCTGCGCTTGGGCGACGTTCTTCTCGCGGATGATCAGTTGCTCGAGCGCGGGGTCGACGTCGAGGCCAAGGCGCTTTTCCAGCGGGCCGAGCGCGCTCTGATCCTGGGAAAGCTTGGCTGCTTCGAAGGCAGCGCGCGCACCCTTGGCTTGGGCCTCAGCGTCGGCAAGCGCGGCCTTGGCAGCATCGAGATGCCGCTGAGCAAGCTGCTTTAGTGCTTCCGACGCGCCGGGCACACCGGCCGCGACATTTTTCATCGCGCCGTCGAGTTCGGCGAGCGCCTTCTGGTGCGCGCTGGCGGCCTTCGCGGAATCGAACTGCTTGTTCTTGATCAGGTCGAGGACGATGCCCACGCCCTTGATGCCGGCGGCGACGAGCAGGATAAGCCGGCCAAGCGGTGTCAGCGTCAGGAAGGCATTACGGAGCAGGATGACCGCGCCGATGAGCTGGCCGATACCTCCGAACACGAAACCGATGCCGCGGCCGAGCAGGCCGAGGGCAATGAGGGTCGGGCCTATCGCGGCGGCAACCGCGGCGATCTCCGTACCAAGGCGAAGGATTGCCGGATCCATGCTGCTCAACGTCTGCACGAACTCCGTGCCCCGTTCGACGAGCTTTGTCACGAAGTCCAACAGCCCGGACTTGCCGATGGCGATAGACAGGTTTTCTATGGCGGAGTTGAACTGATTGAGCTCGCCGGTCAGTCCCTTGACCCGAGTGGCTGCGATGTCGGCGCCATTTGTCGCCTTCAGCTTGCCCATCACCTCATCGACGCCCTTTGCGCCCTGGTGCATGAGGTTGATTGCGGTCCTCATGGCGTCGGTGCCAAAAATCGTCGATACCGCGTCGTTCAAATCCTCCTGCGACAACCGGCCGAGCTTGTCCTGGAGAATCTGGGCGATTTCCGACATCGACTTCATCTTGCCGGTCGAATCGAAGAACGACAGGCCGAGTTTCGACATCATGGCTGCAGCTTGTTTCGACTGCGGCACGAGGCGCTGAAGGAACGTTTTGAAGCTGGTGCCGGCGTCGGAGCCTGACGAGAATGACGTCGCTGTGGCCGCAAGCGCCGCGTTGAAATCATTGAACGAAACACCAAGGCCACCAGCTACACTGCCCGCCTGACCAATGGCCAAGGCATAATCATCGAACGAGAGGCTGCTCTCGTTCACCGCACCCGTCACCTGGTTCACGATGTCCGGCAGTTGGGAAACCTTCAGGCCGAATTGATTGATCAGATCGCCAATCACCTTTGCGGACGGCTCCAGCGTGGCCCCGTTCGCGGCAGCAAGGTCAACGGTAGCCTGTGCGGCACCGCCCATGATTGTCTGATAGTCGAGACCAATCTTGCTCAACTCGGTCATGGCCTGGAGCGCTTCAGTCGAGGAAAAGACGCTCGCCTGCCCGAGTTCCTGGGCCTTTCTGGTCGCATCTTCGAACGCCTTGCCTACGACGCCAGAGGCAGCTGCGAAGCTGTTGCCGGCCTGTTCGAAATCGGCCGCCTGCTTGAGGATGCCGGCGCCAGCGCCAAGGATAGGCAGCGTGAGATGCGTGCTGAACTTTTTGCCGATGTCCTGGGTCGCCTTGCCGAAATCCTTGAATTGCTTCGCAAGGCCCTGGATCTGGACTTGAGCCTGCTTGAGCGAGCCGAAGAAGCCGGGCGGCAATCCTTTCGTTGCGGCCGCGGCCGCCTGAATGTCGCGGAACGCCTTCCGGCCAGCCGCGCCAAATTCTGCAAGCTCCCTTTTGATTTCGGCGCCGCCGTCTAACTGGATTCGTTGTTTGATCGTCGGTGCCATAGGTCAACCCCCAAATCGGCTCAGGGGATCGGGGAATGACCCCATCAGGTACGACGAAGCGGGCAGCTTGCTCCGCGCCGACGCGTCGGCCGCGTTGAAGAGCCGGCTGGCCATCTCGACGGCGCGCTCCGCGGTGATATCGGGAAGCGCCAAGGCCAGATCGACGGCACCAGCCAAATGCCGGCGGTTATTTTCGCAGAGCCGGACAATGGCTGCGAAGCGCTCTCGCTCCTGCGCGGCACCGAGGAGCGTTCCCGCCTCGAGCCCCTCGGAGTAGCCGGCCTCGTAGGCGCTACCCTCATCCATTTCGTATATGGTTGGTGCCATGGTCCTTTCCCTCGCTCCTACGGCCAACGGGTCCACTTGCCCGTTGTGACGGGGCGGCTTTTGCGCGCGGGTTGCTTGATCTCGGCAGACGGCGCTGCAGCCGCATTCTTTGCTTCGCGCTCGGCGCGGGCGGCGCGCCAGTCGAACTCTTCGATCAGCCCCGCCTTCGCGCGGTTGGTCAGTTCGGCGTAATATTCATCGAGGGAATGCGTCCTGTAGAAATCGTCGAGCCGCTGCTCGCTGATCGTGACGGGGTTGCCCCAGTTGTCGATGACGACGGGCATCTTCAGTCCTCCAATTCGAGAGCGCGGTGTTTGGCGGGCTTGCCGGTTCGCAGCTCTTCGCGCAGAACCGCCCATTTCTCGGAAAGCCGCTGGCAATCGGAAGCAACGATGGCGTCTATGCGCTCACGCTCGCGCGGGTCGGTGGTGATCAGAGCCGGGAGCCCGTTCATCATGCCCAGGAAGGCGCCCGACACGTCATCGAACAACGCCAGCGCCTCAGCCATCGTGATATGGTCGGCGTCGAACTTCCTGATCCGCGCCTCGACCATCTCGGCCTTCGCCGTGTTCAATCGATCGTTGGTCGGATTGTGCCGGCGCTCTGCCGCCGCCTTCATCATCGCCCCATAGCCGGCGATGGCATCGCGCAGGACATACTTCCCCTCATCGTTCGCAGAGAACCAGCCGTCAGCCACGATCTGCCGGACGCGCCGGGTCGTGATGCCGAGCATCGGAGCCAATTCTTGCTGGCTTACGGCATGAGTTTTGGGATCGAGCCTCATGCCGCCTCCGAGGAAGCGGAAGTGTGTTCTTCAATCGGCCAAAAATCCGGAAGGTCCGCGCGCAGCGCGCCCGCATCATGCGCGGACCTGATGGTCAGGAACCTAGACCGGGGGTGGGTGGAGGGGTGGCGGCCGACCGCTGTCCAGTTCAGTCGGCCGCCATTGGCTGCAATGCCGTGTCGATCGGCGCGCCCGCATCGAATCTCCACAGCATCGGACAGCCGCACTACCGATCGGAAGGAGTCGCCAACCGATAGCGATGAACGGCTCCACCTCGCGAGTGTCACGCCGCTCATATTCACGCAGCTTCCTCGCTGTTGTTCCTTGCGTCCTCGGCAATGGGGATCAGCTCGACGACAGGCTGCCCAGCCTCAGCAGGCGGCGCCGGCTTCAGCGTCGCAAGCTCCTGCAGGCGAGCCAGGATTGAGCGAGAGCTATAGATACCAACCCGGTGCTGATCCCAGAACGGTGGATCACCACCGACGAGCCCGGGCAGTTCGATGGATGCCAACGGCGAGTGGGGAATTGCGCCACTGCTCGGGATGTAAGTCCTACGCAAGAAGCGGCGCTTCTGCACACGGTGACCGCCGTTGACATGGATGATTCCGTCGGGAGGCAAGCCATTCCAGTTGGCAGCGTGTTCCTTCTCGCGGGCGTCGGCTTCTGCCTGCCTGTTCTCGGCGAAGAGATCCCAACTGTTGGCGTGACACCATAGCGAGACCTCTTTCTCGCTTATGATCTTCTCGTTGGTGCCCGGCCGGCGGCGCACTACGATTTCTGCGGGCAGCAAGGGCGGCGCATCCGCAGGCAGTTGCCGGTTGGCTTCCTCAACAGCCACGTCGGCCTCGGCCAGTGTCCTGATCAGGCTGACAAGCCGCTTGGCGAGTTCGGGGTATTCCCGCTGCAACTTCTGGCCGGCTGCGTCTGCCTTTGCCTTGGCGGCATCATATCTGGCCCGCAGTTCGCTTTCGGTCGCGGCGGCCTTGGCCGCCTCCAAACGCTTGGTCAGTTCCGTCTTGGCAGCGTAGGCGCGCTCAATGTCTCGGTTTGCTGATGCGATCTTCGCCTCGATCGCCTCGAGGTCTTTGTCAGTGCCGTCCAACAGGACCCGACGGCGCTCGACCTCAAGGTTCTCGGCCGCGGCCTCTAGCCCCTCAATGTCGAGAGCGTCGAGCGTAGCTTGAAGCTGCTCAACGGTTTTGGGCTGGCCACGCATGGACTTCAGGATTGCCTGCATATTCATCTGATTTCGCGCCTTCAGGGCTGATCAATGCAGCCAAGGTGGCGAGCGAGACGCGACAGACGAAGGGGCCAAAACGCGACAAACGCGACAAACGCAACAAGGCTGTCACCGGATGCCGAGCCTCGCCCTCATCTTCGAGACAGAGACGAGCCAACCGGCGCCGTACTTCCAGCCGAAGGTCTTGTCCCGCTGGCACCAGGATCGAATTACCTCCTTCGACAGCTCAAAGCGCTGTGCCGCTGTGGCGACCTCGATCCATTCCGCCCCGATAAGGTCCGCCCGCCGCTCTGGTTCAGCGAATGGCGGGGCTGACGACGTCGTCGCGGAGGCCAAGGGGACACCCCGCTGATCGCCACCGATGTACCTCAGCAAATCAGCCACAGCGGCATCGTATGACGCTCTGGTCGCGTTCACTGCGGAGACGAGGGCCTCGAGCTGTGGGTCGGGAGCGCCGCCAGTCATGGCCTCGCCCCCGGCCGTTCTGTCGCAGGAACAAAAACCCCTTGCGCCGATTGATTTCTCGAAGGAACGGCAACCGAAAAGGACGCCGAACAATGATTGAACTTGCAACTCTGGAAATGGCCGCCGCACGGCAACGCGCAAAGCGAGCCGAGCACTCGCTGAAGCAAGCGACCGCCCTGCTGTACGAGGACCACGGGCTGGCGGTCAGCTTGGCGCTCTGTAGCCGGATACGAGCCGGCCAGGCCAGGGCGAAGGCAGCCAAGCGCCGGATGTTGAAGATCGCCCCGACAGCACACTGAGTGAGCGTCATGCTGATCGCCGATTTCGATACCACCTCCATGCATCACCACCAGCTGTTCCGGGATGCCCGGACGGCGATGCTCGTGCACCGAGTCCTGCACCAGATGGAACGTACGGCGGCCGCGGTCGATGAGGTTGAGGACGCGCTCGAGGAGTTTGCGGCAGCCACGGGCCGGCAGTCGAACTTCACGAAATTGGCAGCGGGCGAAACGCTCGGGCTGTAGCGCCCGCCGGCTCTCGGAGTACGCCAAAAGGTGAAGGCATTCGGCCGGATGGCGATCTCGCTCGCGCAACCGATCCGAGTGACGATAGCCGCTCGTACCGCGTACCGAGTATCTGTTTTGCGTTTTGAAGCCCTGACCATTGGCGAGAGGCGTACCGAGCTTCATCAGCTCGTGCGCCTCCGCCTCCAGATTATGAGACGCCTCGATGAGGTCGATCGTTCGGCCGATCTGGTGCTGAAAGCTGCGGCCGAGGTGATCGAAGCTGTGTCGGTCGAGCCTGACCGTCCGACCCGGCTGCCGAGGGCCGACTGGTCGTTGGGGCTCTAGTTCCTTCCCGCGCGTTGTCAATCTTCGCGACCTTCCGGCCAGCGGCGCCACCATTCGCGCTCGAGCACGCTTGCCACGAGATCGCCGGCCGGAGTGCGCGGCGCGTCGTGCGCGGCCTGGTGCTCGGCGAGGAATGCGGCCTCGGGCATGTGCTCAGCGGCCTCGGCGAAGCAGCCGAGAGGGGCCGTTTCGATCCATGTGGCGGCAGAGCGGTAGGCGTTCATGCGGCGCTACCTCCCGGTCGCTGGCCTTGGTAGGTTTGGCGGACCATCTCGGCATCGACCGCTGACCAGAAGGCGCCCAATTCCTCATCCTGAATGGCCCCAGAGACGCCAGCCTTGGAGAGAGAGCGGAGGAGCGCGTCTGTTACCTGCTCCCGGTAGAATGCGGCCGCTCGGTCGGTCGGCTTATCTAGCATCTTGGCTGCGACCTCACGGACGCGTCCAACACGCTTGACCATCGGGAAGACGATGACCTTGGCACTGTCAGGCTTCCACCGGAACAGGGGCAGGTCTGCGTTGTCACGCATGGCTTCCTCCCGAGATATAGATAGTAGTGACGTTTCCGCTACCAGGGCAGTAGTGACGTTTTCCGCACTGGCTTCTGACGCGATTGGTAGCGATTGCGGCACTGGCATTGGTTGCGAAAACAGCACTGGCAAAAAATCCGGTCATGCTGCATTCCTCGCGTGTAAGGCTCGATCTTCTGCCCGCTGCTTGGCGCTCTTTTTCAATCTTCCGCTGAGCGCGGCAGTTCGAGCCTGGAGTTCGGCTAGAGCCTCGTCGATACGCCTCTGCGCGTCCTCAGCGTCGACTACCTTTCGCCAATCGTCCGTCACGCGCACCTTCGGACCGTGGGCATAGGTCAGGCGGTATTTCGCGGGAAATCGGTGTTCAGCCTTCGATGGTCGACCACGCTCCACGCACTCGACAAAGCCAAGCGCCTCGACCCGGGCAATACTTTCGGCGACGGCGGCCCGACGCACACCCCACTCTTGGAAGTCGGTGAACGTAACTGGAAGGCTATCGGTCGAACCACCGTGGGCCATGTGCTCCTCCTCGATCCGCTCGAGGATTAGCTTGTCGTTACCGCGGAGAGCCCTCCAGGCCGGCGAAAGACGCATCTCGCGCTTATGCGCCATGAACTGAGCGGCGATCTTGCCAGGCTTGGGAGGGCTCATGCGGCGCGGGCCCTCCGCAAGGTGGTCTCGCGGATGACGGTCACGGCTTGGTGCGCCGTCAATCCGAAACGGCGCTGCAACGCCGGCACGATCGGCCGTTCTACGTTGCCATAGTTGGCGACGTAGAACTCAATGGCCTGGTCGACAATAGCCGAATGCTCATGTTCGGGCGGGGAGAGGTCAGCCATCACGCCGCCCTCCCCTCTGGCAATGCATCGCGCCAGGCGGCCGCATCCGTCGCCAGAATAATCGTGCGGCGCCCGACCTTCCGACACTTCAGTCGGCCGGCGGCAATTTCCTCATAGACCAGCGACCGACCAATGCCATGGTCGGCGCCGAATTCTGGGATCGTGTAGGCGGCTTTCTCCCCGCCTACTGCTGCACTTCCAACCACCTCGCTCATCTTCGCTCCTTTCGAGTTTCGAGGCATAAAAAAAGACCGCGCCGAACCCCACGCTGAGTGGGAATCCGGCACGGTCCTTCGGATTTGTTACGACTTCAAACTGTTGCATTACCCCGTGGAAATGCGGCCTCCGGTCCGTGCAAACCATTGGCTCAGCTCTTAGTCGTTATCTCGGGATAGACAGGTTCGTCGGGGCTTCAAAACGGTCGGCTGCCCTTTGGCCGACGCCGCGACTAGCTGCGATCCAATGTCACACTTATAATTTGTTCATTGTTCGTTCGCAAGAGTCCGTCAACGGAGTTTGACGTTTGCCCCTGTGAAAAGTGGAGTTTCCCCCAAACTATCATGCCCGCCCCATCTGGACGACATTCCCGCTTTCCTGCGGCACCAATGCGATCACAGCGGCGGCCGCAAGATCCTCGAGGCCATCAGCAACCCAGCGGCCATAGTGGCGTTCGATCATTGGAACAGATGTGTCGTGAAGCGCAGCGACAAGCCTAATAGGCAAATTCGCCCGGATGCCGCGCACGATCGAACTGTGACGCAGGCCGTAGGGTATGACGGCCGGCAACCCAGCCCTTTTGCGAATGTCGTGCCAGGGCCGTTGCAACTCACTCGCGTACTGCCACGGCCCGCGGCCCGCTCGCTCCCAACCTATCGAGCCTGCTAGCTGCTTGCTACGCCAGCGCTCCAGCAAGATCTCGTCATTACCCCTGCCCGTCGTCGCCGGCAGCAGTGCATCCATAACGTCCTTGCCGACCGGCACCGGCACGCTGGCAATCTTGCCGCCGCGTCCCTTGCGGGAGCTCGGGACCATAAGGCGTGACTGCCCGCGCTGAACGTCGCCTACCTTCATGCGGGTAATCTGAGATAGGCGGGCGCCGGTCGCGGCGAGCACGACTACCAGTCGGAAAAGGTCACCGTCCCAATTCTGTTCGCTGTCGATCGCACGCGCCGCCGCAATGATGGCACCGACTTGCGAAGCGGAAAGGATCTGATTGTCACGAGCAAGCGGCGCAGCCTCATCGGTGTCCGTCTTCTCAGCCTTGAGGCCATGCTTGATGATGGCTGGCAATGTTGGGTCCAGTCGTTCCCGATGAGCGGCATAGGAACCGTTGAGCGCGGCCTTGAGGTCGTTGATGAGCCGCTGCCCGGTCGATCCTTTCAGCTCGCCCGGCAAACCCTTTCGCCATTCCAGGAGATCGCTTTCTTTCAAGGCATGGAGCGCCACAGATGCAAGCGCCGACTCGGGGACGGCCTCCTGCTTGCCGCGCTTGTCCTGTCCGAGCACATAGCGGCGCAATCGCTGTCCGGCATCAGAACGCACGGTACGGCCCTTCCTGCGGCTGTGACGGGCATCGCGTTCGGCGATGTAGCTTTCGACGGCAAGGCGCACTGTTAGCAATGGACCAGAAGCGGCGGCCTTTGCCTCCCGTCGGGCTTTCGCGACGATCTGGCGGGCCTGTGCTTCCGCCTGAGCGAAAGTCAGCAAGCCATCCGTCGGCTTGTCGTTGACGTCGTTGGCGGGACCGACAGGCGCCTGCAGATAATTTGCGCCAGCACCATGATTGCGCCAGCGGGCGAACCAAACACCGCCACGCTTGCCGCGCCGATACCAGACCGCGGCATCGGCATCGAGCCGGCGAGCATATTCCCCGGCCGGCAACTTCGAGCGCGCGCTTGCCGTGGTGATCGCTGCTTCCTTGAGGGTCTTCGCCATCGTGTTCCCGCCTTTGGAATTTCTGAAACACGTCGAATATACGTCGAATAAACGCTCGTGTACATCGGCGGACGCAAGAGAACAGAAGCCTTGCGCAATATGGATTTCAACGGACGATAGCGGATGCAGATTTGCCGAAAAGCCAGCCCTTTCACGGCGGTAACAGGGGTTCGATTCCCCTTGGGCGTACCAGACTTGCCTCCCCTGAACACCTGCAAATCCGGCAGCCCGCGCTCCAGCCGCGAAACGCGTCATTAACGGCGTTGCTGGGTGACGCATGTTGGCAGCGATCAGACGGTGTAGAGTTCTGCCTCGCCATGGAGGCGCGGATGAACCTGCTTCGGACAGTGCTCTTGTGCGCGGCAATGACCGGCCTGGCCGGGCTGCAGCCCGGCCAGGCC
>CCNC01000138.1 GCA_000824845.1 Mesorhizobium sp. ORS 3359
TACGCGCTGCCGATCCAGATGCTTGCCTATTTCACCGCCGTGTTCATGGGCACCGACGTCGACCAGCCGCGCAATCTGGCGAAGTCGGTGACGGTGGAATAGCGGGTTATGCGGCGTTCGCTCCGGCGTAGATTCTAAAAACTTCGCAGTTCCAAACTGGCTCGCGGTTAACTAATCTCTGCGCTGCAACATGCGCCGCGGTGAGCCCCATGTCCGACGCCCTGAAGACCTCTGGCATGACCCGGCTGAGGAATTACTTCCTGACGGGGTTCGTCGTCTGTGCGCCATTGGCGATCACGGCCTATATCGCCTGGTCGCTGATCGGCTGGGTCGATTCCTGGGTGAAGCCCTACATCCCCGTCCGCTACAATCCCGATACCTATCTGCCGTTCCCGGTTCCGGGCTTCGGCCTGATCGTGGCGCTGGTGCTGATCACGCTGATTGGTTTCCTGACCGCTAACATCGTCGGCCGCGCCATCGTCAATTTCGGCGAGCGGCTGCTGGGTCGCATGCCCCTGGTGCGCGGCATCTATGGCTCGCTGAAGCAGATTTTCGAGACCGTGCTGTCGAACAAGGGCGACATGTTCCGCCAGGTCGGCTTGGTCGAATATCCGCGCAAGGGTGTCTGGTCGCTGGTTTTCGTCGCCAGCGAGAAGGAAACCGAGATCAACCAGAAGCTCGACCAGGAAGGCGATCCGCTGATCGCGGTGTTCATGCCGTGCACGCCGAACCCGACCACCGGTTTCCTGATGTATGTGCACAAATCCGAGATCGTGCTGCTCGACATGTCGATCGAGGACGGCGCCAAGCTGATCGTCTCGGCAGGCCTGGTGGCCCCTGAAGTCAAGGCCAAGCTGGTGACGCTGAATGGCGAACCCGTCGAAGGCGGCCTTGCCAATCCGCCGCTTGGCGCTCAGCCGGCGCGCAGCAGCCGCACCGCTTCGTCGCGGCCGAACAGGTAAAGCAACAGGCGCAGCGCCTCGCCGCGTTCGGACTGCAGTTCCGGGTCGCGCGACAGGATCAGCCGCGCGTCGTCGCGAGCCGCTTCCAGCAGGTCGGCATGGAATTCGAGGCGCGCCACCTGGAAGCCGGGCGTGCCGGATTGGCGCGTGCCCAGCAATTCGCCTTCGCCGCGCAGTTTCAGATCTTCCTCGGCGATCTTGAAGCCGTCCTCCGTCTCGCGCATCACCGACAACCGGCGCTTTGCAGTCTCGCCGAGCGGGTCCTTGTAGAGCAGCACGCAGGAGGAGGGCTTGTCGCCGCGCCCGACGCGGCCGCGCAGCTGGTGCAACTGCGCAAGGCCGAAGCGCTCCGCATGCTCGATCACCATGATGGTGGCATCAGGCACGTCGACGCCGACTTCGATGACGGTGGTGGCGATCAGGATGCGTGTCTCACCGTCCTTGAAGGCGCGCATTGCCTCGTCCTTCTCGGCACCCTTCATGCGGCCGTGCACGAGGCCGATGCGGTCGCCGAACAGCGGTTTCAGCGAAGCAAAGCGATCCTCCGCCGACATCAGTTTTATTTCCTCGGATTCCTCGACCAGCGGGCAGATCCAGTAGATTTTTTGCCCCTCCGCAACCGCATCGCGCATGCGGCCCACCAATTCGTCCAGCCGCTCCATCGGCAGGGTTACGGTGCGGATCGGCTGGCGCCCGGCGGGCTTCTCGGTGAGCTTCGAGACATCCATGTCGCCGAAGGCGGTCAGCACAAGAGTGCGCGGGATGGGTGTGGCCGTCATCACCAGCATGTCGGGCGCATCGCCCTTGGCGGTGATGGCCAGGCGCTGGTGGACGCCGAACCGATGCTGCTCGTCGATGACCGCCAGCACAAGGTCGTGGAATGTCACCGCTTCCTGGAACAGCGCATGGGTTCCGACGACGATGTCGATCGTGCCGCTGGCCAGGCCTGCAAGCGTCTCAGTGCGCTCGCGGCCCTTCTCGCGCCCGGTGAGGATGGCAAGGCGCAAGCCGACTTTCTCGGCCAGTGGCGCGATGGTCGCCAGATGCTGGCGCGCCAGGATTTCGGTCGGCGCCATCAGCGCCGCCTGGCCGCCGGCCTCGACGGCGCGCGCCATGGCAAGCAGCGCCACCACCGTCTTGCCGGAGCCGACATCGCCTTGCAGCAGGCGCAGCATTCGTTCGGGATCGGCGAGATCGGCGTTGATCTCGCCGAGCGCGAATTCCTGGCTGGGGGTCAGTCTGTAGGGCAGGGCGGCGCGCAGCTTCTCGACGATGCGGTCGTCGCCGACGAGCGGCCGGCCCGAGAGGCGGCGGATTCTGGCCCGCACCAGCGCCAGCGACACCTGGCCGGCCAGCAATTCGTCATAGGCAAGCCGGCGCCAGGCCGATCCCTCGACGGCAACGTCGATTGGGTCCTTGGGATAATGGATACGGGCGAGTGCGTCGCCGAAGGACGGGAAGCTATGGCGGCGCATGAAGGCGTCGTCCTGCCATTCCGGCAGGTCCGGCAGGCGCCCCAGCGCCTGTCCGATAGCGCGGCGCAGCACCTTGGCCGACAGGCCGGCGGTCAGCGGGTAGACCGGTTCGACCAGCGGCAGGCCCTCGGCCTCGTCGATTGGCGCGATGTGGTCCGGATGGACCATGGTCGGGCGGCCGTTGAACCACTCCATACGGCCGGAGATCACCACACGCTCGCCTTCCGGGAGCATCTTCTGCAGATAGGCGGCATGGGCATGGAAGAAGGTCAGCGCGACCTCGCCGGTGTCGTCATGGGCGTAGACGCGGTACGGCACCGACCTGTTGCCACGCGGCGGTGGCTGGTGGCGATCCACCCGCACTTCCAGCGTGACGATCTGGCCCTCGGCCGACAGCGCGATGCCGGGCTGGTTGCGGCGGTCGATCACGCTGTTGGGCAGCAAGAACAGAAGATCGGCAGCGCGCGCGGCGCGATCGCGGAGATCGGCCGGCACGACACGCTCGATCAGCAAGCTGACCTTCGGGCCGACGCCCGCAAGCGAAGTGATCGGGACGAACAACGGATCGAGGATGGTGGGACGCATCGTGTCAGCTTATGTCGCGACGGCGGCAGCGCAAAGGCTGACACCGGTCTCTATCCACGCTATATGCGCCGCTTCGAACAAGGATAGCGTGCCATGACCGGAACACAGCGATCAAGCGAGGGGTTGGACGCCCGCCGCCGCAAGCTCCTGTTCCGCTCCTGGCATCGCGGCATGCGCGAGATGGACCTCATCCTCGGTTCCTTCGCCGACGCCGAGATCGGCGCCTTGACCCGCGATGAAATCGACCAATATGAGAGGCTTCTCGAAATTTCCGACACCGATTTCCTGCCGATGGTCACCGGCGAGCACCCGGTTCCGCCCGATGTCGATTGCGCGGTGCTGCGGAAAATCATGGCGTCGCGCCGGACCATGACATTTTGAAAAACGAATGAGCCTCATTCCTTCCATCGGCCTGCCCAAGGGCCGCGCCGGCCAGTTCATCGTCGACGGCGTCGCCGACGGCTACGAAGCCTTCGCCCTGGTCCAGACGGCGCAGGAGATCGCGCCCGACAAGCCGGTGCTGTTCGTCGCGCGCGACGGCCAGCGGCTGCCGGCGATCATCGAAGCGCTCGCCTTTGCCGCGCCGGGCCTGCCGGTGCTGGAACTGCCGGCCTGGGACTGCCTGCCTTACGATCGCGTATCGCCGGGCGCCGATGCCGCCGCGCGGCGGCTCGACGCGCTTTCCGCCATGATCGCCTTGGCGAAGAAACCACATCGCGCCGTGATCCTCACCACCGCCAATGCCCTGTTGCAGCGTATCCCGCCGGCGGAGTTGATCGAAGCGCAGACTTTCCACGCCAAGCCGGGCAACCAGATCGACATGAACGCGCTGATCGCGCGGCTGGAGATTTCCGGCTTCGAGCGCGTGCCGACGGTGCGCGGGCTCGGTGAATTCGCTGTTCGCGGCGGCATTCTCGATCTTTTCGCGCCCGGCTGGAGCGAGGCGCTCAGGCTCGACTTCTTTGGCGACACCCTGGAGTCGATCCGCGTGTTCGACGTGGCAACACAGCGCACCACCGGTCAGCGCAAGTCGATGTCGCTGCAGGCGATGAGCGAGGTGGCGCTGACGCCGGAGACGATCAGCCGCTTCCGCCGCTCCTACATCGAGGCTTTCGGCGCGCCGTCGCGCGACGACGCGCTCTATGCGGCGGTCAGCGAAGGCCGGCGCTTCGCCGGCATGGAACACTGGCTGCCCCTCTTCTATGAGCGGCTGGAGACGGTGTTCGACTATCTGCCGGACGCGCCTGTTGTCTTCGACCATCTGGCGCATGAGGCGCTGGCCGAGCGGCACTCGTTGATCCTCGACCATTACGAGGCGCGCCGGAAGCAGGCCGACAGCGCGCTCAAGGACGCCGTGCCCTACAAGCCGGTGGCGCCGGACCTGCTTTACCTGTCGCCGGACAATCTCAAGGCTTCGCTCGGCCCGCGCGAAGACATCGACTTCACCGTGTTCGATGCGCCCGATGTCGGAGGCAAAAAAGTCTTCCATGCCGGCTCACGGCACGGACGCAGCTTCGCCGAGGAACGCGCCGACCCGAACATCAACGTCTTCGACGTGGTGGTGAAGCACATTGCCGATGAGCGCGCCGCGCGTCGCCGTGTCATTGTCGCCGGCTGGACCGAAGGCTCGCTCGACCGGCTCGGCCAAATTCTTGCCGAGCATCATCTCGGCAATCTGAAGACCGTCGCGACGCTTGCCGAGGTCGAAAAGCTCGAGCCGGGGCAGGCGGGTCTTGCCGTGCTGCCGCTCGAATCGGGTTTCGAGACCGACGGTCTGGTCGTCGTCGCCGAGCAGGACATCCTCGGCGACAGGCTGATCCGGCGTTCGAAGCGCAAGAAGAAGGCTTCCGATTTCATCGCGGAGGCCTCGTCGCTGTCCGCCGGCGACATCGTCGTCCATGCCGATCACGGCATCGGCCGCTTCATCGGCCTGCGCACCATCGAAGCGGTCGGCGCGCCGCATGACTGTCTCGAAATCCACTATGCCGGCGACGACCGCCTGTTCCTGCCGGTCGAAAACATCGAGCTTCTGTCGCGCTACGGCTCGGATTCGGCCGAGGCGACGCTCGACAAGCTGGGCGGCGGCGCCTGGCAGGCGCGCAAGGCGCGGCTGAAGCGGCGCCTGCTCGACATGGCCGGGCAATTGATCCGCATAGCCGCCGAGCGGCAGATGCGCGCCGCCCCCGCCATGATCCCGGCGGACGGGCTTTATGGCGAGTTCGCCGCGCGCTTCCCCTATGAGGAGACCGACGACCAGCAGACGGCGATCGATGCCGTCATGGCCGATCTCGGCGCCGGCAAGCCGATGGACCGGCTGGTCTGCGGCGATGTCGGCTTCGGCAAGACGGAAGTGGCGCTGCGCGCGGCTTTCATCGCGGCCATGGAAGGTTTCCAGGTCGCGGTGGTGGTGCCGACGACGCTTTTGTCGCGCCAGCATTTCAAGACCTTCTCGCAGCGTTTTTCCGGCCTGCCGATCCGCATCGCGCAGGCGTCGCGCCTTGTCGGTTCGAAGGAGCTGGCCGAAACCAAGAAAGGCATTGCCGAGGGCACCGTCGACATCGTCGTCGGCACGCATGCGCTGCTCGGCAGCTCGATCTCGTTCAAGAATCTCGGGCTGCTGATCATCGATGAGGAGCAGCATTTCGGCGTCAAGCACAAGGAGAGGCTGAAGGAGCTCAAGAACGACGTGCATGTGCTGACGCTGTCGGCGACGCCGATCCCGCGCACGCTGCAACTGGCGCTGACCGGCGTGCGCGAGCTGTCGCTGATCGCCACCCCGCCGGTCGACCGCATGGCGGTGCGCACCTTCATCTCGCCCTTCGATCCGCTGGTCATCCGCGAGACGCTGCTGCGCGAGCGCTATCGCGGCGGCCATTCCTTCTATGTCGTGCCGCGCATCAGCGATCTGGCTGAAATCCATGATTTCCTGAAGGAATCCGTGCCGGAGCTGAAGGTCGCGGTGGCGCATGGCCAGATGCCGCCCGGTGAGCTCGACGACATCATGAACGCCTTCTATGACGGGCAGTACGACGTGCTCCTGTCGACCACCATCGTCGAATCCGGCCTCGACATCCCGACCGCCAACACGCTGATCATCCACCGCGCCGACATGTTCGGTCTGGCGCAGCTCTACCAGCTGCGCGGCCGTGTCGGCCGCTCGAAGGTGCGCGCCTACGCGCTGTTCACGCTGCCGGCCAATCGCAAGCTGACCGATACGGCCGAGCGCCGCCTGAAGGTGCTGCAGTCGCTCGACACGCTCGGCGCCGGCTTCCAGCTCGCCAGCCACGACCTCGATATCCGCGGCGCCGGCAATCTGCTCGGCGAAGAGCAGTCCGGCCACATCAAGGAGGTCGGCTTCGAGCTCTACCAGCAGATGCTGGAAGAGGCGGTGGCCGAGGTGAAGGATACCGGCGAGGCGCAGGACGGCGGCTGGTCGCCGCAGATCGCGGTCGGCACCGCCGTGATGATCCCCGAAAGCTACGTGCCCGACCTGCAGCTCCGCATGGCGCTTTACCGCCGGCTGGGCGACCTCGAGACCACCGAGGAGATCGACGGTTTCGGCGCCGAGCTGATCGACCGGTTCGGGCCGCTGCCGGAAGAGGTGACGCATCTGTTGAAGATCGTCTTCATCAAGGCGCTCTGCCGCAAGGCCAATGTCGAGAAGCTCGATGCCGGCCCCAAGGGCGTCGTCATCCATTTCCGCAAGCGCGAATTCCCCAATCCGGTGGGGCTGGTCAAATTCATCGGCGAGCAGGGTTCTCTGGCCAAGATCAGGGCGGACCACAGCGTCGTCTTTATTCGCGACTGGCCGAACGCGGAGAAGAGGCTGGCGGGCTCCGCCGTGGTGATGACGCAGCTGGCGCGGCTCGTCGACAAGGCTGCGTAGCAACACCCCGACCATTCGCCACCGCTGAAAAACCCGGCTAGAATAGGCAGTCGGCTTCGTGTAAGGAGCCGCGACCTCTTGTTGGGGCGAGAATGGCGGGCGAGGCTGCTCGCTGAGAAGAGTATTGGGTGCAGCGATGACGAAATGGTCGCCGAATTCGTGGAGAGAGAAGCCGATCAAGCAGGTTCCGGCCTATCCGGACCTTGCCGCGCTGAAGGCGACGGAAGCCCAGCTCGCCACGTTCCCGCCGCTGGTTTTTGCCGGTGAGGCGCGCAAGCTGAAGAAGCAACTGGCGGCGGTCGCCGCCGGCGAAGCCTTCCTGCTCCAGGGCGGCGACTGCGCCGAGAGCTTTGCCGAGCACGGCGCCGACAACATCCGCGACTTCTTCCGTGTCTTCCTGCAGATGTCGGTGGTGCTCACCTTCGCCGGCGCGCAGCCGGTGGTGAAGGTCGGCCGCGTTGCCGGCCAGTTCGCCAAGCCGCGCTCCTCCGACAACGAGACCAAGGCGGGGGTGACATTGCCGAGCTATCGCGGCGACATCATCAACGGCATCGAGTTCGACGCCAGGTCGCGCATCCCGGATCCCGCCCGGCAGGAGATGGCCTACCGCCAGTCGGCCGCGACGCTCAACCTTCTGCGCGCCTTCGCGCAGGGCGGCTATGCCAGCCTGGAGAACGTGCATCGTTGGATGCTGGGCTTCGTCGCCGACAGCCCCCAGGGCGAGAAATACGAATCGCTCGCCAACCGCATCACCGAGACGATGGAATTCATGCGCGCGGTGGGCATCACGTCGGAAACCAATTTCGCGCTGCGCGAGACGGATTTCTACACCAGCCACGAGGCGCTGCTGCTCGGCTACGAGGAAGCGCTGACCCGCGTCGATTCCACCTCCGGCGATTGGTACGCGACCTCGGGCCACATGATCTGGATCGGCGACCGCACCCGCCAGCCCGACCATGCCCATGTCGAATATTGCCGCGGTATCAAGAATCCGCTCGGCCTGAAATGCGGACCTTCGCTGACGCCGGATGGTTTGCTGGAATTGATCGACCTGCTCAATCCAGAGAATGAGCCTGGACGATTGACGCTGATTGCGCGCTTCGGCTCCGACAAGGTGGCCGAGCACCTGCCGAAGCTGGTGCGGGCGGTGAAGAAGGAAGGCCGCAGCGTCGTGTGGTCGTCCGATCCGATGCATGGCAACACCATCGAGGCAGCCGGCTACAAGACGCGGCCGTTCGACCGGATTCTCAAGGAAGTGCAGACCTTCTTCGAGGTGCATCGCGCCGAAGGCACGCATCCGGGTGGCATCCATGTCGAGATGACCGGCAAGAACGTCACCGAATGCACCGGCGGGGCCCGCGCCATCACGGCCGAGGACCTGCACGACCGCTACCATACCCATTGCGATCCGCGCCTTAATGCGGACCAGGCGATCGAGCTCGCCTTCCTGGTCTCGGACCTGCTCAAGAAGGGCCATCCGATCCAGCACAAGCAGGTCGCCAACGCCTGAGCAGCGCCCCGGCACTTGATCATTGCAGGCGCCGGCGAAACCGGCGCCTTTTCAATTCAGGCGGGCGGATCAAGCCTGGCCGATCATTCCGGGTCGGGCGGCCCGGGCGGGTCTCCCGGGAAACTCGATCTGCCGGGTGGAATGACGGCAAAGTTGATCTCCAGGGGCGGCGCCCTGAGCGACCAGTCGAAAGACACCGTCTTGACCGGCAGGCCGTCGGTCCAGGCCAATTGCTGCGGCGTGAGTGGCCAGCCTTTCGGCCATACCAGCAGCATTCCCTGATCCCGCAGGCGCTGGTCCGTGATCCACGGTGCGAGGCGCCTGTCGAGAGCCGTGAAGATGGAAGGCTGGTCCGCGGCCTCCAGCCCGGCAAGCCTGGCCACCCCGTCTTCGCCGCCGACAATGCCCAACGGCCCGGGCACCGCCTCATGCCATACCGCCTCGGCTGTCCGTGAGATCGATTGCGCCGGCCAGCACATCGGCTGCAGGTGACCGCGGACGTTACAGCCGGTCCAGCGGGTGACGGCGTAGGCGCTCGATACGGCGACCACGCATAGCAGGGCCAGCACCGTCAACCGGCGCAATTCCTTTGCTCCCAGCCGGTGACCCAGGAGCGCGATCACCAGGGCGCCCACGAGATTGTACATCGTCGCGCCCCAGGATTCGCCGGTGCCTGTGAGCAGCGAGGCGATCATGATGAGGAGTGCCGGCCCCAGGCCCATCCATGCTAGGTAGACAATAGCGCGCCGCTCGGGAGCCGGCTGGGGCTGCAAGGGTTCTTGCGCGGGGGTTGCTCGCCGCCGCAGCAGGCCGGAAAGAGCAAGAACGACGGGAACGGCGGAAAGCCCGGCAAGCTGGACGCCAATATAGTAAAGCCGGGCGCGGTGGGCGAGCACCCATTTGTTGCGATGCTCGGCGTAGGTCAACGGCAGGAAATCGAGTCGGAGAAGCTCGACCACCAGCGGCGCCGCGATGCCAAGAAAAACTGCAAGGCCAAGCCACGGCCATGGGGTGGCGAGCCGGTTCCGGGCACGGCTATCGTATAAGAGCCAGATGCCGCCGAAAGCCAGCAGCAAAGCCGTCGAGAACTTGGCGTAGAGTCCCAGGCCGGAGACGAAGCCGAGGGCGAGCCACCAGCCGGGCCGTCCGTCGCGCGCCGCGCGCCACAATAGCCATGAGATGCCGGCCCAGAAAGGCATCTGCGCATAGTCGTGGTTGAATTGCGGGGTCGGCCAGCCAAAGAAGTAGATCGAGGGCATCAGCAGCACCGCGGCGAGAGCGCGGGTCGAACTCATGATGTCGCGCGCGAGAAGGTAGACCAGGACGAAGGTCGTCGAGACCAGCAGTTGCGAAAGCATATATTGCGGCCAGCGGAACGATCCGGTCAGGAGATGGCCGATCTCGAGCAGCCAGCAGGGCAGTTGCGGGTGTTTGTAGGTCAGCAGAACCCACTCGCGGCCCCACATGAACCCCTCTACGACGTCGTAGGGCGGCCCAACGTTGACGAGCGCCGGCATGACGGTCCAGCAAGCGATCTGGGTGAGGCACAAAAGCGCCAGCAATCGCCACGGATGCCGGACGAGGCCGTTCCAGTTCGAAGGCGCGTTGCCTTCCACAGCGGCTGCCGCCGGCCAAAGATCAACGGATTCGCTGGTTCTCGACATGCGGGCCTAAAATCACACCGGCGGATTTCTGAACAGTCCGATAGCAAAAGCTTACGAAAATGTATGCTGCCTTAACATTGTAAAACCAGGATTGCGATGGAACCCATCGCCGGCGCTTCGGGCAGAACCGTGGCCGGCTGAATGTTGGTTGAGCCGGTCGCCTGCCAAGGCGCCGCGGTCCTAGCCATACGGGGTGTCTCCATGCGTCACCAGCACGCCGTCATCCATCATCGCGGGTTCGACTTCTGGTCGGCGCGCGCAGCGGTTCTCGTCGTCATCTGCCTTCAGCTTTTGGTCATCAACAACCTGTCCTTCGGTCCGCGCTGGCTTGCCCCGACGGTCGAGGCGGCGCTGCTGCTGCCCTTGTCGGTGGCGACAGCCTGGACGCAGATGCGGACCCAGAAGGCGGTCGACCACGAGCATTGGTACACGATCGGCCAATTGCGCCTCTACATCCGCCGCGCGGCATTGGTGATGACCGGCGTCATCAGCATCATGAATTGCGGATCGCTGGTCTTCCTGGTGCGTGCGCTGCTTGAAGGGCGCGCCGGCGGCGGCACCACGCTGCTTGTCGATGCCCTCAACATCTGGGTCACCAATGTGCTCGTCTTTGCGCTGTGGTTCTGGAGCACGGATAGGGGCGGGCCGCCGACCTGTGGCCTGGTTAAGCGCGCGCAGGCCGACTTCCTGTTCCCGCAAATGACGCTGCCAGATCGCGAGATACAAGGCTGGCTGCCGGGGTTTGTGGACTATGTCTTCCTGGCCTTCACCAACGCCACCGCTTTCTCTCCGACCGACACCTTGCCGCTCACGCAGCGCGCAAAGCTCCTGATGATGGCCGAAGCGATGATCTCGCTCTTGACGATCGCGCTGGTGGCGGCGCGGGCGGTCAACATCCTGGCCTAAAACTGTATCGATATTCGGGTGAGGCTGGCCTGCGAATGGTGGCTTCCTGCGCTTCCGGTGCTCAAGTATTGCAAATACGCTCCGCTCTGGTTCTCGGAATCCACCCTTCTCGGCTCACCCTGCCCCGAATCTCGATACAGTTTTTCCGAACTCAATGGCCGCGCTCCCAACGCATGCCGGCCAGTCGCGTGTCGGAAAAGGCGGTGCGTGAGAATTCCAGCCGCTTGTCGGGGAACTCGCAAATCGCCTGCAGGCCGAAAGAGCCGATCCGGATACGCCAGGTCTGCGGCTCCAGCGGCCTGGCCTTGGCAAAGCCCTTGCAGGTCAACAAGGCGATGTTGGCGCCCTTGGGATCGCGCACCGAGCGATAGCGGATCGCCTGCATCTCGGCTTCGCGCGCGACATCGGCGATCGCCTGACAGGCGGTGTAATCAGTGGGCAGCGTCCAGGCCTTCTCGTCCCGATCGAGCGGCGGCCGCGTCAGGTCGATCGCGCGCTCGCATTTGATCGCAGCGGCGAAGGCGGTGTATTCCGCCGCATCGTTCGGCCATGGCGTCGCCGGCGACTCCGCAAAGAACAGCAAGCGGTAGAACGCCATCTCCGCCACCGCCGTCAGCACTGTCTCGGCTGCGTAGTAGACGCCTTTCGTCTTGCCCGCGCGACGAAAGCGCGAGCCGTATGGATAGACGGAGCCGTAGCGGAAAGGCGTCGCCAGCAGATAATGGAGGTGACGGCATTCCAGCGGGATATGGGGCTTGGTGTCTTCGACGAGGTCCTCGAGCAGCGACTGTTCGTCGAGCGTGTCGACCAGCTTGAGGGTCGACACGCGGTGCTGCGCCTCTACCATGCGCCAGTATTTGCCTTCGAGCCTGACGGCCTCAGACGAGAGCGCGCCGGGAGTCCAGGTAGGCAATGACATCGACAAGTCCGGCAATGGTCAGGATTTTCTCGAGCGGCGTGCCGTCGAGCGTGATGTTGGGATTCCTCAGCCATGCCCGCGCCACAGTCTCGTCGCCGCCGACGATGGCGTCGAGCGAGCGGAACAGGCGCACAAACAGCACCGCCAGCTCAAACGGCTTGGTGCCGCGTTCGAGCAGGAACTCCTGTTTGCGCATGCGCGAGACCGTTGCCTCCGACACACCGATCACCAAAGCGAGCGTCCTGGCGGTGATGTCGAGCAGGTCGGCCGCGCGCAGCGTGGCCTTGGTGATGACGGCGTTTTCGGCCGCCGCCGCGGCCGCGACTGGACGTTGCATAAGCGCACCCTTTCATTTCTGTGGAAAATATAGTCCACAAAAATTCTTCTGGAAAGGGTGATGTCAGTCTTTCTTGTAGAGCAGCCAGCCTTTGCCGGGCCGGCCGGCCGTGGCCGAGTGCCTTGTCACGCGGTTGCGGCCGCCGACCTTGGAGCGGTAAAGCGCGCGGTCCGCCTTGGTGTAGAGATCCTCGGGGTTTTCCGCCTCCGAGGCCATGCAGATGCCCAGCGATACGGTGACGGTGCCGTAGTTCATGCCGGTCTGGCTGCTGGTGAACGGGGTCTGCTCGATCAGCGCGCGGATGCGCTCGGCGATCTCGTATGTGGCGTCCTCGCTGGCGCCTTCGACGATAAAGGCGAATTCCTCGCCGCCGGTGCGCGCGACGAACATGTCGGAACGCACGCTGGACTGGAATATCTCAGCAATGATCTGCAGGATCCTGTCGCCGACCGGATGGCCGTAGCGATCGTTTATGTCCTTGAAATGATCGATATCGGCAAGGATCAAGGCGTTGAACAGGATGCCGCGATTGCTGTTGTAGATCCGGGTGATCTCCTTGTCGAAGGCGCGTCGGTTCCACAACTGCGTCAGCGGGTCGGTGTCGGCAAGCCGCTTGTATTCCTCGAGCTTCGACTTGACGCTTTCAAGCTCGGCCGTCTTTTCGCTGAGCGTGCTGGCGATCTGGCGGCCATGATCGATCGTCGAGCTGGTGGCGACCGACATTGCGCTGGCTATCTTCTGCAGGAGTTCCTGCGAAAGCAGGCTGCGATTGCTCAGGCCGCTCGAGGTCTCGTCGAGGAGACGGCCGTATTTCTCGATATGCGAGCGCTCGCTGCGCAACAGCGCGGCGATGTCCTCGAGCTCCTTGGCGACCATCTCGCGGGCATGCTCGACGATGGCCGGTCCGTGATGCTGGGGGAAGAAGGTGCGCCCGATGCCGTCGAGGTCCTCCTGGGTCGGTCGGTTGCTCAACGAGACGACGGCAAGGCTGAGTTCGTGATTGCTGCCGCTGAGCGCCTCGTAGAAGATTTCATAGTTGCGGGGCATGCCAAGCACGCCGAGCTGCCGCATCGTCGCCACGACGGTGCTGGCGATGTCGGTATTCCTGTCGGTCGGAACGGCTGCCGGCTGCATGCTCAGTTTCACTGCCCCTTCAGTGCGACCGGAGACCTGCCACCGCCGGGAGTCGCTAGCGCGGGGATTTGAATCGGAATTGCGGTGCGACGGCGCGTCCCCAACACGACCTTCGCTTGCAGGAAACATAGATGCAGTTGCGCTAAAGTTTCCTTAATGGCCTGCATTTCCTCGATGTCTCTGCTACCTCAGGATGTAGAGTCGTGTGAGGCGCAGCTTTTGAAACGCGTCGTTTCGGTGTCGCATTTGCCTGCGCCCAGCCATTTCAAACCTGAAATTCTGGCCGGCAATGGATCGGAGGATGGTCGAAGGAGGCCGGAAATGGACGACAACCACAGCGGATCATGCCTGTGCGGGGCGGTGCGTTTCAGGACGAGTGGCCCGCTACGCGGTGTGGTCTATTGCCATTGCTCGCAATGTCGCCGGCAGACCGGCCATTTCGTCGCGGCTACCGCCTCCAGGGATGCCGATATCGTCATAGAAGGGCCCGACGCGCTCAGCTGGTACGGTGCTTCCGATGTGGCGAAACGCGGCTTCTGCCGGACCTGCGGCTCGCTGCTGTTCTGGAAGCACAATGAACTGGACACGATTTCCATCATGGCCGGGTCCTTCGAGAGGCCGAGCGGCCTCACGGCGGAAAGCCACATCTTCGTCGGCGACAAGGGCGATTACTATTCGATCGAGGACGGGCTGCCGCAGTTCGAGAAATCGACGCCCTCGATAAAGGTCGCCGACGGGTGAATTTGCAGCGCCTGCCTTATTCCCTTGATCCCGCCGTTGCGATATCCCCTCACCGTGACTCGAAACGGGGCTGGGTATGCAGCGGCTGATTGACGCTTTCATCAATTCGGTTCGGGCCTTCCGCAAGTTGGCCGCTCACGAAAAGGCATTCCAGCAGGAGCTGCTTTTGCTCGCGCTCGCGCTACCGGCCGGCTGGTTCATCTCGGTCTCCTGGCGTGGTTATGCCCTGCTGATCGGGGCTGTGCTGCTGTTGATCATGGTCGAAGTGCTCAACACCGGCATCGAGGCAGCCTGCGACGCGATCTCGCGCGAATTCCACATTGAAATCCAACTCGCCAAGGACTGCGGCTCGCTGGCGGTGCTGATTTCGATCGTGATCGCCGGCGGCGTCTGGGGAATCGCCTTGATCGAGCGCCTCATCGGCGCGCCGATCTGATCCTGGCGGATCAGGATCCTGCCCGATCTTCCTTGGCGCGTTCGCGTCCGGCAAAATGATGGCCGACCAGCCATGCAATGATCGCGACGCCGACGCCGACGCCAAGGGCAATGAGCAGGCGCTCATGCCGCTCGAACGCCTGGCCCACCATGCGCTCCGCGCCCAGGCCGAAGACATAGCCGATGGCGCTGAACAGGGCCGCCCAGACGGCGGAAGAGATGGCATTCAGGATGACGAAGCGCGACATGGGCACGGTCGACAGGCCTGCAGCGATACCGCCGACCAGCCGCATGCCGTAGATGTAGCGGTTGGTCAGCACGAAGACGTTGGGATGGGTGTTGAGCAGGCGGTAGGCGCGGCTGAAGCCCGGCCGCCTGCGCAACCTTCTCACATAGCGATGCTCGGCGAAGCTGCGGCCGAGGGTGAAGAAGAACGTGTCGCCGGCGAAGGCGCCGAGGAAGGCGGCCACAAAAGTCTGCCACAGCACGAAGACGTGCTGATGAGCGAAGAAACCGCCAAGGATCGCGGCACTTTCGCCTTCGGCGACGCAGCCCAGGAAGACCGCGATCAGCCCGTATTGCTCGATGAGATGATGGATGGTCCCGTTCATTCTGTGACGGGCCGCGCCGACAGTTTCTCGTCGATGCGCCTGATCTGTTCGGCCATGCGAAGGATCTCGTCCCGCATCCCGATGATCTCGCTGTGGCGCAGCTCGTCGAGCTTTTCATGCAACGCCATGATCTCGATCTCGGCCTTCAGATTGACCTCGTAGTCATGCGCCGCGTCGATGCGGTCGCGCTCGGCCTGGCGGTTCTGCGACATCATGATCACCGGCGCCTGGATCGCCGCCAGCATCGACAGCACAAGGTTGAGAAAAATGAAGGGGTAGGGGTCGAAGGCGTCGCGGGTCAGTAGCCAGGCATTGACTAGGATCCAGAGGGCGAGAAACGCCAGGAAGCCGAGGATGAAGGACCAGGAGCCGCCGATCCTGGCGATGCCGTCGGCGACGCGGTCGCCATAGGTCTCGTGGAAGGCGACGGCCTTGTTGGTGTCGCGCGTGATGGTGGTGCGCTCGAGCGTCGATTGAAGCACGCGGCTCTCAAGCGGACCGAAACCATCCGGTTTGCGCTTGAGCAAGCGATTCGCCATGTCTTCGACGATCTTGTTCATCTGCCTTCTCCTTCGCCCGGACATCGATAGACGTAGAGGCTGCCGGGCCGCACGTGAAGTGCTAGATTGCGGCGAACAGGCGAGGGCAAAGATGCTCGATTTCCAGAAAATCCATGCACGGGCGGCAAAGCGCAAGGGCGGGGAGGCGGTGCTTGCGCCGTTGCTGGGCCCTGCGCCCGACAACAAGGCGGTGGCGAAAGTCCCCGACGACCGCATTCTCTCCACCATGGCCGAGCGTATCTTCGCCGCCGGCTTCGTATGGCGTGTCATCGAGCAGAAATGGCCGGGTTTCGAGGAAGCGTTCCTCGGCTTCGAGCCGAAGCGGCTTCTGTTCCAGCCGGACGATTTCTGGCACGAGCTGGCATCCGACAGCCGCATCGTGCGCAACCCGCAGAAGATCAGATCGGTGCGCGACAATGCCGCCTTCGTCGACCGTGTCTCGAAGGAGCATGGCAGCTTCGGCAAGTTCATTGCCGCCTGGCCAGCCGATGATCAGATCGGCCTGACCGCCTATCTGGCCAAGCATGGCAGCCGGCTCGGCGGCAACACGGGCCAGTATTTCCTGCGCTGGCTGGAATGGGACACGTTCGTCGTTTCCGCCGACATGGCGGCGGCCTTGCGCGATGCCGGCCTCGACATAGCCGAGAACCCAACCTCGAAGCGGGACCTTGAAAAAATCCAGGCGCAGATCAACCAATGGTCGGCCGAGACCGGCCTGCCGCGCCGCCACATCTCGCGTATCCTGGCGATGTCGATCGGCGAGAACCGCTCGGCAGAGGCGCTGCGCGAATATATGGGCGATTAGGCGACCAGGATACGATCGGGCCGACGCCGATCGATCAGGATACGATCTGTGATCGATCAGGACATAATCGGCTTCGCCGATTAGTCGGGATACGATCGACACCCGTCGATCGATCCTAATTGGCACAAGCGATCGCCATTGCCCGACGATTTCTGCCACGCTACATCCATTCCATGACCAAGACCGCACCCGATATCCTGCGCATCGCCGTCGCCCAGCTGAACCCGACTGTCGGCGACGTCGCCGGCAATCTGGCAAAAGCGCGTGAGGCGAGGGCGGACGCGGCGCGACAGGGTGCCGACCTGGTGCTCTACACCGAGCTCTTCCTCGCCGGTTATCCGCCGGAAGACCTGGTGCTGAAGCCTTCCTTCCTCAAGGCCTGCGAGAAGGCGGCCGAGGATTTCGCACAGGACACCGCCGATGGCGGACCCGGCGTCATCATCGGCACGCCGCTGAAGCGCAAGACCGGCACGCATAACTCCATCGTCGTCGCCGACGGTGGCAAGATTATCGCCGAGCGCTACAAGCTCGATCTGCCCAACTACGGCGAGTTCGACGAGAAGCGTGTCTTCCAGGCCGGACCTGAACTGCAGGGGCCGGTCAACTTCCGCGGCGTGCGCATCGGCATCCCGATCTGCGAGGACATCTGGGGCGACATCGCGGTCTGTGAGACGCTGGCCGAAAGCGGCGCCGAGATCCTGCTGGTGCCGAATGGCTCGCCCTATTACCGCGCCAAGATCGACGTGCGCCACCAGGTCGTCATCCGCCAGGTCATCGAAACCGGCTTGCCGATCATCTACGCCAACCAGCTTGGCGGCCAGGACGAGCTGATCTTCGACGGGGCTTCCTTCGCGATCGGCGCCGACAAGACGCTGGCGTTCCAGATGAGCCAGTTCGAGGAGGCGCTCGACGTCACCACCTGGAAAAGAAGCCGCGTCGCCACAGGCGCGCAAAATGGAAATAATTCCGATAGCTGGGTCTGTTCGGAAGGCCCGATGTCGAAGGTCCCCGAGCGGGAAGAGGCCGACTACCGGGCCTGCATGCTCGGCCTGCGCGACTACGTCAACAAGAACGGCTTCAAGAACGTCGTGCTCGGCCTCTCCGGCGGCATCGACTCGGCGATCTGCGCGGCCTTGGCCGTCGATGCACTGGGCGAAGAGCGGCTGCGCACCGTGATGATGCCCTACCGCTATACGTCGAAGGATTCGCTGAAGGACGCGGAAGACTGCGCGCGCGCGCTCGGTTGTCGCTATGACATCGTTCCGATCTCCGAGCCGGTCGAAGGCTTCAAGCATGCGCTGACGCAGCTCTTCGAGGGCACCCAGGAAGGCATCACCGAGGAGAATTTGCAGAGCCGTGCGCGCGGCACCATCCTGATGGCGATCTCGAACAAATTCGGTTCGATGGTGGTCACAACCGGCAACAAGAGCGAGATGTCGGTCGGCTACGCCACGCTTTACGGCGACATGAATGGCGGCTTCAATCCGATCAAGGATCTCTACAAGATGCAGGTCTACGCGCTGTCGCGCTGGCGCAATTCGCATGTGCCGCCGGGCGCGCTCGGTCCTTCCGGCGAGGTCATTCCGAAGAACATCATCGACAAGGCGCCGTCGGCGGAGCTGCGCGAGAACCAGACCGACCAGGATTCGCTGCCGCCCTATCCGGTGCTGGACGACATCCTGGAATGCCTGGTCGAGAACGAGATGAGCGTCGACGACATCGTCGCGCGCGGCCATGATCGGGCGACGGTGACCCGTGTCGAGCACCTTCTCTACATCGCCGAATACAAGCGCCGGCAGGCGGCGCCCGGCGTGAAGATCACGCGGAAGAATTTCGGCCGCGACCGCCGCTATCCAATCACCAACCGGTTCCGGGACCGCGGTTGATCCCCTGCGAGATCGCGGCAGCGCAGCGCATGCAAGACATAGAAATCAGCTTGGACCTGTCGCGGATCGATTTCCGGGCAACGTCCGATCAGCTCATGCAAAGCTATTGGGGCGCGTCGCGGACCGACGAGGCCCATCGCCGCGCCTTCGACAACTCGCTCTGCGCCGGCGCCTATCTCGATGGCGAGCAGGTCGGCTTCGCCCGCGCGATCACCGACTACATGGTCTTTGCCTATGTCGCCGACGTCATCATCTGGCCGCAGCATCGCGGGCGGGGGATCGGCAAGCTGCTCGTCCAGGCGCTGATCGATCATCCCGAAGTCAGCACGGTGACGCATTGGAGCCTCTCGACCGACGACGCCCACAGCCTCTACGAGAAGTTCGGATTCAAGGCGTCGACGGACGGACGCTACATGCGGCTGGATCGCATAGCGGGCAAGCCGACGGCTTCAAGCGCGTCGGACTGAAACCGTTCAGCCGTTTCTGCGCGGCATGCACCAGCCTGCGCAACCTGCCGTTGTTGCAAATTCGTCTCAGTGCTTGGACCAGATGTCGTTTTGGCGGCAGGCCGACTTGGCGTCCGGCCGAGGCCTCCCTATAAGAACTTCTCCGCGATTCCCTCCCGGGAGGACCGTATGGCAGGATTTGACATCGTTATGCGAGGCCGCGAAGCCTAGGTCTGCTCGGGCTTTCCGAAGGTTTTTCGGAGGGCCGGACGCAGCGCAGGCATTGGCCGCTGCCGGTCGCCGCCTCAGGGCAGGCGGCCTACCATACTGAACCTCCCGCTCTTTTGAGGCGCCGCAGGGCGCGGATGCGGGTTTTCCAATTTGATTTTACCGGGACCGGGCTCGTTTGCGCCCGGATGACATCATGGCTCGTTTCAAGATCGATCTGCGCGCCGGCGCCTTTCGCAGCGTGCTCGGCTTCACGTTCAGCCACTGGCGGCGCCAGCCGTGGCGGCTTTCGCTCATCATGGGCGCATTCCTGCTCTCGACGCTGGCCGATGTGCTGACGCCCTTCTATTCCGGCCGCCTGGTCGACGCGGTCGCAAGCGGCCCCGGGACCGATGAAGTCGCCTGGAACGCGGCGATGACGGCGTTCTCGATCCTGATGGCGCTGGCGCTGGCAGGCGTCGTGCTGCGCAATGCCGCCTTCCTGTGGATCGTCGAGCTGACGCTGAAGATGATGTCGGACATTGCCGCCGACGCCTTTCATCGGGTGCAGCGGTTCTCGACGGACTGGCACGCCAACAGCTTTGCCGGATCGACGGTGCGCAAGATCACGCGCGGCATGTGGGCGCTGGACCTGCTCAACGACACGATCCTGATCGCGCTGCTGCCATCGGTCGTCATGCTCGTCGGATCGACGCTGCTGCTCGGCTGGTTCTGGCCGCTGATGGGAGCTGTCGTGGCGGCCGGCTCGGTGCTGTTCATCGCCGTCACCGCGATGCTGTCGCTCGGCTATGTAGCGCCCGCCGCGCGGCTCGCCAACAGCTGGGACACGCGGCTGGGCGGCGCGCTGGCGGACGCGGTGAGCTGCAATGCCGTCGTCAAGGGGTTCGGCGCGGAGGCCCGCGAGGAAGCGCGGCTGGCGCGCGTGGTCGCCAAATGGCGGCTGCGCACCGGCCGCACCTGGATGCGCGGCACTGCCAACGGCACCACGCAAGGGGCGCTGCTGCTGGTCATGCGGGCGGCAGTCATCGGCCTTGCCCTCATCTTGTGGGCGTGGGGCCAGGCGAGCGCCGGTGACGTCGCCTTCGTGCTGACCTCGTTCTTCGTGCTGCAGGGTTATCTGCGCGACATCGGCACGCATATCCGCAACCTGCAACGCTCGGTCAACGACATGGAGGAACTGGTCGACTTCCAGTCCGAACCGCTCGGCATCGAGGACCGGCCCGGAGCTCGGCCGATCCGGATCACCGATGGGCGCGTCGCCTTCGACAAGGTGACGTTCCACTACGGCAACCATCTCCTGCCGCTCTACCGCGATTTCTCGGTCGACATCGCGGCTGGCGAGCGCATTGGACTGGTCGGCCATTCGGGCTCGGGCAAGACGACCTTCATCAAGCTGATCCAGCGGCTCTATGACGTGAATGCCGGGCGGATCCTGATTGACGGGCAGGACATCTCGCAGGTCGAGCAGGCGTCGCTGCGCAGCCAGATCGCCATCGTCCAGCAGGAGCCGATCCTGTTCCACCGCTCGCTTGCCGAGAACATCGCCTATGCAAGGCCCGGCGCCAGCCAGGCCGAGATCGAGCATGCGGCGAAACTCGCCAGCGCGCATGATTTCATCACCAACCTGCCCAAGGGCTACGGAACCCTGGTCGGCGAGCGCGGTGTGAAGCTTTCTGGTGGTGAGCGGCAGCGCGTGGCGATCGCGCGAGCCTTCCTGGCGGATGCGCGCATCCTGATCCTGGACGAGGCGACATCGAGCCTGGATTCGGAATCGGAAGTGCTGATCCAGCGGGCGATGGAGCGGCTGATGGTGGGGCGCACGACCCTTGTCATCGCGCACCGGCTCTCGACGGTTCGGGCGCTCGACCGCCTGCTGGTCTTCGATCGAGGCCGTATCGCCGAAGAGGGTTCGCATGACGACCTGATCCGCCTCAATGGCGGCATCTACCGGCGGCTGTTCGAGCGGCAGGCGCTCGAACTGACCAAAGGCCTCGTCGCCTGAGGAAAGGATGGCCCGGCTCCGGCCGGGCCGTGGTTGTTCGGCTCCGCTGCGGCAGCGCAGATCGATCCAAGGTCTGCAACCGCGCTCTCGTCATGCGGCTTGAGTGAGGTAATGCGGTGTTTAAATTCGTCTCCATATACTTAAATTTTTAGTCATTTCATCAGCAACGCCATGCGATATACATTGTTTTAAACAGTTGTCGGCGTATACCTTCAGAAAGGCAAGTCGGATATGGCATGCGCAGGTCTCCTGGAGATTCTACAGGCATGCCGGTCGGAAGAAGATTTCTTTGGAAATCGTAGGATCTCACCTGCCGACAGAGGACCTTGCATAGGCATTCATGATGGATTTGGTCTCCGCAAATGCGGGTTCGAGAAAGACGCCGGCGGCGTCGGTGCCCGACCATGGCTCGGTACGGCCGCTTGCCGCCGAAGATCTCGAGCGCGTCGCGGCACTCTTCCTGACGAAGTTCCGCCGCCGCCGCCTTCGCCATCACGCGGTCGCGCGGACGGCGGACTATATGAGAAAGCTTTATCTTGACGGCGGTGAGAACAAGGCCCTTGTCCAGATAAACCCGCAGGGCGGCCTCGGCGGGTTCATGGGCGTTCTGACAGCCCGCTATGAGATCAATGGCAGGGCATTGAATGCGGCCATCATCGGTCCCTTCATGACCAATTCCAGCACCGATCACGGTTGGGCCGGGCCGCAATTGCTGCGTGCCCTGCATCAGGGCGAGTTCGATCTGTATCTGACCGATTCGGCCAACCGGACATCCTTGGCCTTCGCCCGTCCGATGAAGTATCAGCTCTTGCCGGTGCATTGTCTGGAGTGGACCTGTGTTTTTCAGCCGGGCGCCATGGCCGCCGCCTTGCTGCAGCGTAAATGGCCCGGGCTGGCTCGGCTGCCGGTCGGCCCCTGCGGGCGGGCGTTCGATGCTCTCGCAGGAAGACGGCTCGAGCCCCCGGTCCAGCCTTCATCGTCGCGACGGATCCACCATGAGCGGATCGATGCCGCGCGGTTTGCGGAGCGGCTGCCGGCACTGATGTCCGATTGTGCTCTTCGACCGAGCTGGAAGGACGGCGAACTGCCACGGCTGCTCGCGCTGGCGGCCGAAAAGCAGGCCGACGGGCCACTTCACTTCGGTGGGACTTACGACGAAGCAGGCAAGATGGTCGGTTGTCATGCCTTCTACGGGCAGGCTGGCGGCATCGCGAACCTGTTGCAGATCCAGGCGCCCGGACCCCACTGGGGCGCGACGCTGGACGGCCTTATCGCGGCTGCGCGGGAGATGGGCTGCGTGGGCATAACCGGGCAGACGCAAAGCAGGTTCCTGCCGCACCTCTTCGGCTACAACCGTCTCTTCTTCCGCTATGCCGGCGGCACGATGGTGCGCTCACGCATCGCCGAGGTCGCGGAAGCGGTCCGCGCCGGCGACATCTTTATCGGCGGATTGATGGGCGATCGCTGGACTCGGCTGAGTTCCGATGATTTCGATCGCGTCTGACAATCAGATGAAAGCGTGCGGCGCGGCGCAAAAACCGGCAATGATCTGGCAAAGGTCCGGCTCATGAACCATTTGGACTGCTTCGATGGCGCCAACCCATTTGCGCGTCCGGGCGCGCTTCTCTTTCCAGCGGTCCGCAATGCGGTCGACATGCAGCGGAAAAACCAGGACTTCGCAGGGCACTTCCTCGCCGGAGGCGAGGACCTTGGCATAGAAATACCGGCCGGCTTCAAGATGCGAGATGGTGCCGCGCAAACCGGCTTCCTCGCCTGCTTCACGGGCGGCCGCCTTGCAAAGCGGTTCCCTGGCCTCCGGCCAGCCCTTGGGCAACACCCAGCGCCCGGTGTCGCGGCTGGTGATCAGCATGATCTCGACGCCGTCTTCGCCTTCACGCCAGGGCAGAGCGGCAACCTGCAGGCGACAAGGCGCCTTGCCGAAGAGCCGCCGGACTCTCTCGGCCATCTGGTTGTGCGTTGTCGGCCTCGTCAACATCGAAAGAAAGCTGCCCCAGCCTCCAGAATCGTTTGCCACCTCACGAATCTTACGGCGGATTATGAGCTTTAAAAGTAAAAAACTTCACTCCGTGGGAAAATGCCACCAGAAAAGGTCAATCTTACAAAGTAGACATGCTCATTGGTTCGACTACACGCCGCTCCTTTGAGGCAGATTCTCTGGAAAATATAACGGCCGTTCAGCCGACATGATCGTCCGCGATCGGCTTCTGGTATGTGAAGCCCATGTCCCAGGGAAAGTAGATCCAGGTGTCCTGGCTGACCTCGGTGACGAATGTATCGACCAGCGGGCGGCCCTTCGGCTTGGCATAGACGGTCGCGAAATGCGCCTTCGGCATCATGGCGCGCACGATACCGGCCGTCTTGCCCGTATCGGTCAGGTCGTCGATGATCAGCACGCCGGCGCCGTCATCGGCAAGCAGCGGCGGCGAAATCTCCTTGAGAACCTGAAGCTGACCCTGGCTGGTGTAGTCGTGGTAGGAGGCGACGCACACCGTCTCGATGATGCGGATGCCGAGCTCGCGCGCGATGATCGCCGCGGGCACAAGGCCGCCGCGCGTGATGCAGACGATCGCTTTCCATTGTCCCTTGTTGGCGCCAGAAAGCCGCCAGGAAAGCGCGCGGGCGTCACGGTGGAACTGGTCCCAGGAGACGGGAAAGGCTTTTTCGGGAAGGGACATGGCTCACGCACTCCGCAAGGCGCGCCGTGGCGCGCAGAAACACTGGAATGCAGGCGGAATTAGCCGGAAAGCGCCAGGCTTGGCAAGAGCAGGGCCGGCGACGGCTGTGGACTTAAGGCGCCGCGCTCAAATGGGTTCAAGCGGCGCTGGTCCGACTTGCGCAGCGTCGCCCTGAACCTTGCCCCCGCTTCCGAGGGGTGGCTCACCGCGAAAGGAAAGCCGCCACATTCGTCGTGCGCAGTACCGTGCGGGTAACGCCGCCGAACAGAAGCTGGCGCAGCCAGGAGTGGCTGTAGGCGCCGAGCACCAGAAGATCGGCGCCGGATTCGGCGATCCTGGCCTGAATCATGTCATCGACCGAAGTGCCGCCGGATTTCTGCACGCAGACGCTGACATTGGCGCCGTGACGCGACAGCGCCGCGGCGATCTCGGCGCCGGCGGCTTCCGGAGATTCATCGAGCGTCTCCGGCGGGTCGATGACGAGAATGTCCGTCTTGTCGGCCTCGGCGATGAAGGGCAGGGCATCGAAGGCGGCGCGGGCCGCTTCCTTGCTGCCGTTCCAGGCAAGCAGCACACGTCTGAAGGTCGTGACCAGCGGCCCCGCATGGGGCACGACCAGCACCGGCCGGCCGGCGTCGTAAACCAGCGTGTCGACATCGGCGCTCGGGTCGCCGCCGGTATCGCGCTGCGCTGCGATGATCAGATCGGCGGCGCGCACGCTCGTTATGCCGGTCAGCGCGCTGTCGCCGGAGAAGCTTTCCAGGCTTCGCCATTCGAAGGACAGGCCGGATTCCTCGATCCGCTTCAGGAAATAGGCCCGCAGCTTGTCGGCGCGCTCCTTGTTCATCTCGGCCGAGACCTGCAGGAATTCGGTATCCGGGAAGCCGGTGGCCGACGTGTAGGGCACGGGGAGCGCTTCGGCATGGATGCCGACGAGATGGCTCTCGAACCTTTCGGCAAGCGGAAGGGCGTTATCGAGAACGCGCTCGGCGTCCTGCTCGTTCTGCAAAATGGCGACGATTGTCTTGAAGCGCATGGCCGGTCCCTCAATTGTTTGCGCTACGCGTGGTAGCAAGGGAACGCCTCAGCGCGTTGACTGGTTCCAGCCGAACGCCGTTCAGCCCGCCTTGGCGAAGCCCGCCACCATCGCCTCGACATCCTTGCGCGCGGCCTCGAGCGCTTCCTCGCTGCGGGCGCGCACGACGAGCTCGGTCCAGAACTTGCCGTCGCCATATTTGGGATAGGAGCCGATGATGGTGTCGGGATGCGCCTTCTGGATATCGGCCAGTGGCCCGCCGATCAGGCCCTCGCCGAAGGGGCAGTGTACCGTGGCCGACAGCATTTTGGTGCCGGCCCTGAGCGTCGGCACGACATTGTCGAGCATGGCCTGGAAGATCGACGGCACGCCCGCCATGACATGGACATTGCCGATGCGGAAGCCCGGCGCGACGGAGACTGGATTGTCGATATGGTCGGCGCCGCGCGGCATGCGCGCCATGCGCTTGCGCGCTTCAGTGAATTCGATACCGCGCCCGGCATAGCTCGCCTCGAGCAGGGCGTAAGCCTTGGCGTCATACTCGCAGGGCACGCCGAAAGCCTTGGCGATCGAGTCGGCGGTGATGTCGTCATGCGTGGGGCCGATGCCGCCGGTGGTGAAGACGTAGGTATAACGGGCGCGCACGGCATTCACCGCCGCAACGATCTCCTCTTCCTCGTCGGGAACGATGCGCACTTCCTTCAGGTCGATGCCGATCGCCGTCATGATGTCGGCGAGATGGCCGATATTCTTGTCCTTGGTGCGGCCGGAGAGGATTTCGTCGCCGATGACGAGCATGGCGGCGGTGACGATTTCAGGCATGGCGGACTCCGGCGCAAAAGCTCGCCTGAGATAACGCGCCCTGAAGCCGGCCGCAATGCGAAAGCCGGATGCGCTTGTGGTGGCGGCCGTCGCGGATATGGTGCGGTCGGTCGAGAGCGGATGAAACCATGCTGATATCGATTGTCCTGTGGCTGCTCGCGTGCTTGCTCGCCGCGGCCGCCCTTGTCCTGTTTGCCCTGATGCTCGCGACATGGCGGATCGCGGTGAGATCTGAAAGGCTGGTGCCGGCTTGCGGAAAATTCATCGAGATCGACGGCAACCGCATCCATTATGTGGAAGAAGGCCAGGGCAGGCCGATCGTTTTCCTGCATGGGTTGGGTGCCCAACTCCACCATTTCCGCCATACGCTGTTCGGACGTTTCGGCGCCGGCTACCGCCTGATCGCGCTCGACCGGCCGGGCTCGGGTTATTCGGTTCGGACAAGTGGCGCGAGCGGCCGGCTGCCCGAACAGGCGGACATCGTGCGGCGCTTCATCGAGGAACTGCGGTTGGAACGACCGTTGATCGTCGGCCATTCGCTGGGCGGCGCCGTCGCGCTTGCGCTCGCCACCGAGCATCCGACGTCGATTTCCGGCGTCGCGCTGCTGTCGCCGCTGACGCATCTCGAAGCGAGGATAGGTCGGCGGTTCGACCTGCTCTACGTTCCATCGCCGCTGCTGCGCCGGGTCCTGGCCTATACGGCGGCGATACCGCTTAGCCTGCGTTACGCGCAGCCAACGCTGAAATTTATCTTCGCGCCGCAAGCGGTTCCCGCGGACTACATGATCGCCGGCGGCGGATGGCTCGGGTTGCGCCCGTCCCACTATTTCGCCACCTCCACCGATGTCGTGGCCGTGGAACGCGACCTTGGCCAAATCGAACGGCGTTACCGCGACATAGCCATGCCGGCTGGCATTCTGTTCGGCACGGGCGATCGTGTGATCGGCGAGGCCGTCCATGGCGAACCGATGCTGGACGAGATCAGCGGTCTCGACTTCGAACGGGTCGAAGGGATGGGCCACATGCCGCAATTCGCGGAACCCGAACGTGTCGTCGCGTTCATCCAACGTATCGCCGCACGCGCCTTCGCCGGCGTGAAATGATTTCGGCTGGCGCGCTGCGCGGCAGCCCACGGGGGCGTTCACGAAGCCTCACACAAATGTGTCGGACATTACGTTACACCCGCAATTTCTGGTGGAACTTTAGACCCCGTCGCAGGGTTTCGGTCGTATCGCTGTGGGGCTTCGGCCCCACATATTTTGCGATCGACAGAATGGAGGAATCCGATGCTTACAAGACTTATCACAGCTTCGGCGCTGGTGCTGGCCATGGGTGGCGCGGCCATGGCGCAGTCATCAGATGACTGGTGGTGGTGGCACCGCGACCATCGTCCCGCCGCGAGCGAGCAAGTAGACCCCTATAGGACCGGCAGCATCAATGGAGGCTCAGGGCTGAGCACCTCCGGCAACAGCACTGGAGCCATAGGGCCGTGCGCGGACATCACGCCGGGGCCGGACGCCAACTCACAACAGAACGTCAACGACAATTATTGCGGCAAATAGAGTCGCATAGTCGCCGGCGGCCGGTATGAAAGCCTCGGGCTTTGCCGGTCGCGGAGGGCCCCTCAGTTCTTAGTCCGGGCGTTTCACCGTTTCACGGAAACGGCGGGGCGCCCCATACTGCGCTTTCTACGTGATCCCGAACGAAGGCTGCGCCGTAAAGGCGCCGAGCCTGACCGCACACGTTTCCTGGATTGTTAATCCGACACTTCGGTCTGCGGCCGGTCGCGGCCGTCGGCAAGCTCATCGTGCCACTTTCCTTCGGCATCCTCATACTGGATGCCGTCCGTGGTTCCGGCGACCTGCTGCTCGGACGAGGCGATTTCGGCGGCGCGCAGCGCCTCCTGATGGGTGCGGAAAGTCTCGGAAAACGTCGAGCCGACCTTGTAGGCCCAGCCGCCATCATGCTCGACGATCTTGTAAGTCAGCTTCGCCATGAAATCCTCCGGTTAAGAACCGTGCTAGCACGTTTCACCGTTTCACGGAAACGGCGAGACGCTCTCTGTTTCTACACAATTCCAGACGGAAAACCGATCGCAGTTTTCCTGGAATTGCTCAATGCAGCTTTCCGTCGGGCAGCCTGTCTTCGGGAACAAGCACTTCCGATTCCCTGGCCGCCTCGACAAGGGCGCGACGTGCGTCCGCTGGCGAACGATACCCTTCCAGCGCTTTGAGGCAAGTGTCGAGAGCATCACGATGGCGCTCGCCGCGATTGAGCGGCCAAACGGTCATCAGGCACTCGGCGGCCTCGCGGGTGCTGCTGATCTGGCGATATTTGCCGACATGGCCGAGCTCGACCACCACCGGCTTCTCAAAGGGTTTGCTGTCTATCATGGCCGCCAACGTAAAGCGGCCAAATTGGTTGCAGTTGTGGCGAGGATCCTGCGCCCAAACGTCTCAGGACCCCGCTGACTTCCAGTTTCGTTTTGACGCAATTCCGGACGGAAAGCCGCGTCGCGCTTTTCCTGGAATTGCTCTAGCTGGCGGCCTTCATCCAATGCCGCATCGTCGTCACCGAACGCGCCAGCTGGGGCGCCGGATGGATTTCCTCGCCGAACACCGCCGCCGCGCGCCAGCCCCAGCGCGGGTCGGCGAGGAAGGCGCGGGCCAGTGCCACCATGTCGGCCCGACCACCGGCGACGATCGCCTCTGCCTGGCTCGGATCGTCGATCAGCCCCACGGCGCGCGTCGGAATGCCGGCGCCCTTGCGCACGGCTTCCGCCAGATGCACCTGGTAGCCGGGGCCGGGCGGTACCTGCTGCAGGGGCGAATTGCCGCCGCTGGAGCAGCAGATATAGGCGATGCCTTCGGCCTTCAGCGCCTTGGCCACCTCGATCGCGTCCTCGACGTCGAAACCGCCGTCGACCCATTCCTTCACCGAAAGGCGCGCACCCAGCATCATGGTCGGGGCGGCCTTCCTAACCGCCCTGGCGATTTCGACCGCGAAGCGCATGCGGTTCTCCAACGACCCGCCCCAGCGGTCCGTCCGCTGGTTGGAGAGCGGCGAGAGGAACTGGAAGATCAGATAGCCATGCGCGGCGTGCAGTTCGGCGAAGTCGAAGCCGGCGCGTTCGGCGCGCACGGCCGACTGCGCAAAACGCGCAATGAGCTCAAGAATTTCCTCATCTTCCAACGCGTGCGGCACATTCCAGCCCTTGTCATAGGCAATGGCGGAGGCAGAAACGGTCTGCCAGGGATCTTCGCCGGGCTGCAGCGGACCGCCGCCTTCCCAGGGTCTGCGGTTGGAGGCCTTGCGGCCGGCATGGGCAAGCTGGACGCCGAATTTCGTGCCGGGCGCGGCGACGCGCCTGGCGGCGTCGAGCGTGCGCTTGGCGGCCGCCTCGTTGTCTTCCGAGTAGAGGCCGAGGCAGCCATGCGTGATGCGCCCGCGCCGCTCGACATCGGTCATCTCGACGGTGACCATGCCGGCGCCCGACATTGCCAGGTTCATCCAGTGATAAAGATGCCAGTCGCTGGCCGAGCCGTCCTCGGCAGAATACTGGCACATGGGGGCGACCGCGATGCGATTGGGGAAGGTGAGGTCGCCGAGAGTGATCGGCTGGAAAAGCGATGACGTCATGAAGCGGGCTCCTGGAGAGATACCGCTATCTAGGCAGTCGCGGCGCTCCGCGCCAGACACGAGCCGGTGAAACTGCCGCTGGACCAGTCGCTTTCCAGGATTGCGTAGTGGCGCTTTCGACGCTACCCCTTTGCCGCCACCAAGGAGATCGTCATGGAAGATCGCATTCGCATCCGTTCCGAGGAGGTCCTTTCGGACGACTGGGCGGTGCTGAAGAAGACGGTGCTCGATTATCGCCGCCGCGACGGGCGGTGGGAGACGCAGATCCGCCAGACCTACGATCGCGGCGACGGCGCGGTGATCCTGCCGTTCGATCCGCAGCGCTCGACCGTGCTCCTGGTGCGGCAGTTCCGCTTCCCGGCTTACGCCGTGGGTCACCGCGAGCCGCTGATCGAGGCCTGCGCCGGGCTGCTCGACGAAAACGATCCCGAAACCGCCATCCGCAAGGAAGCGGAGGAGGAACTGGGTTACCGCTTGAAGGACATCGAGCGGCTGTTCGCGCCATTCATGAGCCCCGGGAGCGTGACGGAGCGGCTCTGGTTCTTCACCGCGCGCTATTCGCCGGCCGACCGCATTTCCGACGGCGGCGGCGCGCCGGAGGAGGGCGAGGACATCGAGGTTCTGGAAATACCACTGGACGAAGCGTTGGCCGCCATTGCCGATGGACGTATTGTCGATGCCAAGACGATCATCCTGATCCAGCACTTGAAGCTCAACCCGATCAAGGCTTGATGGGCATCACCGCGTCAAAGGCTCATTGGCCCATGGCAGGACACTGGCCGGCGGGGCCGCCCGACGCTGGATATCGATAGATGCGCAGCGGCCCCGCAACGGGGCATTCCGTCAACCACTCCGGAGCCTTTCCCGTGGCCAACCGGCTGGCCAATGGAAACCGGGCTTCGACCGGCTGAAGGGCCGTTTCCTCCACACGGCAGACCGCGACATGGGTGGCCTTGGTTTGATCGAGAAGCTGCGTCGGGTCGGACGTAGCCGGATCAAAAAATCTAAGGACGCGCTCGATGCCCTTGGCCGATGTGTGAAAAGGGACGGCCACGACGTCGAGTTCCTCAGGAGACCCCAAAGCGGCGATCCCGATATCGGGAGGCGCGAACAGTCTCGCGCCCTTCGGCCAAATAAAATCCGGGCCGCTGCTGGCTTGCGCGCAGGCATTGGCGATGTCGACGCCAAGCAGCTTTGCAGCCCGAGGGGGCCAGACCACATAGCTTAGAAGAAGGGCAGCAATGACCGCCACGCCCGGGGCGGCCAGAAGCCAGGCGCGCGGCAACTTGTCCGTCGACCTGGCTGCGAAATAGCGCCTCAGCGGCAGGCTGGCTGGAATGCCCTGATGGACGAGCAAGGCAACCCCGGGGCCGACGAAGAGCGGAAAAAACCGCAGGTACCTTAGATAAAGCAGTCCCAACAGGAGGCCGACAGCCGAAAAGACCGCCAGGACCCACCAGGCTCGCTTCCTTGTCGAGGCGGTAATGGCCAAAATGCATGTCGCCGCCGTGCCCAGAATGGCGACGAAAAACCGTGCGAAACGATCGGAGCCCAGAAAGTCCGCGCTGAAGAAGATGCTGCGTTCCTGCTCGATGCGGGAGAGCCAATTGTCGCGAACATAGTCGCTGAGACCGACGAGCGGGCCGCCCGCGCATTGGGGGAAGAGGAAGACGAGCATCGCGGCGGTCGCGCCGGCACCGGCCAAAAGGCACAGGGCGCGTATGTACCAGCGTCCAATTCCTCTGGTCAGCGAGACACCTGCAAGCACGGCGCCGGCAGTCGCAAGCGCGGTGAGGTGCAAAAGCGAATAGCGGTCGCAAGCGGCGCTTTTGTAGGCGTCGGGTCCCACGACCACAAAGAATGCGGCAATGCCGGCGGCCGCCAGCGCCAGACCGTACGCCCCTAGGTCCTTGGCTGCATCCTTCGTTCCGGCGATGAATACCAATGCGTAGAAGCCGGCCGGAAGAACAAGGAACGGCGCCATTTCGGCGCTGATCGCGGTGGACAGAGCCATTAGGGCGCCGTTCAATCCGGCGGCAACCGGCGCGCCACGGATCGTCAGCAGCACCGCCCCCAGGAGGATGAGCATCTGCAGGTTGTGGTAGTCGATGCGCCAGGGCTGGAATTCCGAAAACGCGGGCAGCCCGGCGAAGGCGGCGACGCTCAGCACCACGCCTGGATGGTCGAACTCGAATTCCCTGATCACGAGGAAAAGCAGGGTTAAAGCGGCCAGGAGGAGCAGGAGCGGCACGGTGAACGCGGCGGCGGATAAGGCAGTTCCCATCCCGACAAAAGGCGCCAGCGCGATGGCTAGCAACGCATAGGGCGCATCGACGATCCAGGGCCAGTGCGAGACCATGGGCTCGGGCTGGGCGATACCGGTCAGCGTTCTGTCGAACGGATTGCCCGTGTGCAGAAGATGCCTGATTTCATGCAGCTTCATGAGATCGTCGACGTCGCCGTTGGGCATGTTGCCGAGCAACAGGAGCAGGCTCAGAACCGTACTGAGCGCCAGCCAGACGAATACGACCGGGGCAGGCGTGTGGCGAAAAATCGCCTTGATCGTCGACATCCTAAGCTCTTCCCCTTTGCCCGGCTCGCGGGCCGCCACCCGAAGTTCGAGCGAAGAATGGCCCCGCCACCCGAAGCTCGAAGAGCAAAGGGTGGTGCGGACGACGGGAATCGAACCCGTACGATCAGAGATCGAGGGATTTTAAGTCCCTTGCGTCTACCAATTCCGCCACGTCCGCAGGCGTGCCCTTTTCAGATGCCTGATTTGAGCCGTCAAGCGATGTTTCGGACCGACTGATTTTACATAGCCAGCCAGCATGCGATGGATGTCCGAATTTAATATTAGCGATATGTAAAATGCAAAGTCCGCCAAACCGGTTTCGTTAGCCTTTCTGTTCCAGCATCGAGCCGGCTTTGATGGTGGAACCATGCGTGGGCCAGGCTGGATCCGGGGGCTGCGGGAGGAGGAGGCGCGGCAGCTGCGCTGCGAGATCGATCGGCTCGAGCGCGATCTGATCAAAGCCGCCAATTCGAAGGCCAAATGCAACCTGCACGACGTCGCGCATACGCTGCGCTGGCAGAAGGCCCGGCTCCAGCGATTGGAAGAATGCCTCGCCGCCATGCCGGCCGGAAAGATCGCTTCGGACGGGTCCTGATCGGTCCGATTGCAACCTTGCGTCGAGGCTTAACCAATATTGGTCCTGCGCTTGCTGAGCAGGGGCACATTGGGAAGTGGCGCGATCGCGGAATTACGGTTTGCGGGGAGGCCGTTAGGTTAGCCCACAAGGCGGTTCGATCCGCCGAGGCCGGCGTCTACCAGGCCCCTACCCATTCCCCCGCCCCCTGCGGGCGCCGGCCACCTGATTTCCAAGAGACAATACAGGATGGCGCCTCAGCACTGGCGCTGCTGCGGCAAGTCTCAGAATTTATAGCTGAAATTCACGCCCAGCGTCTGCAGCTTCACGTCCTGGTCGCGCTCGGTGAAAGTGTCCGAAGCGTCGAAATGCTCCTTGCCGAAATCGTAGTAGCGGTATTGCGCGCCGACGACGACATTGTTGGTCAAGGCATAGTCGACGCCGGCGCCGAGCGTCCAGCCGGTGCTGGTACGGGTCCGGGCAAAGCTTGTGCCTGCCGTCTGCGAGGTTTCGATGCCGGCGAACGCGACGCCACCAATGCCATAGATCAGCAGGCGATCCATGGCGTAGCCTGCCTTGGCATCAACCGATCCGAACCATTTGACGTCGGTGCCGAAGGTGTTTGCCGGGGCGGCATCGGCGGTGCCGTCGATCGAGGCGTAGTTGAGGTCGGCCTCGGCGCCGATCACGGCCTGGTCGAACTGCCAAAGGCCCGCGACATGGCCGCCGACGAAACCGCCGTCGATGTCGGGCTTGACCGAACCGCCGTCGACGGTGATGTCGGACCGGCCCCAGCCGTAGCCGGCCTGCATGCCGGCGTAATAGCCGGTCCAGTCGAAGCCAGGCGCGGTCATCGGCAGATCAGCGCCCAGATCCGCCGCCCAGGCAGACCCGGACAGCAGGGCAAGAAAGCCGGCACTGGCGAGCGTCAGTCGACGCATCAATCACTCCGAAATGGCGGTTCCGAAAGACTCCTTGGGAAAGACTAGCCTCTTTCGCCGCTGAACGGAATTGCATCTCTGCAACAGTGGTTTACGACCTGATGCTCTGGCTACAGGCACCGACATTTGCCAAAGTGCCTCAAGCAGAGGAACTCGCCAATGACGAACGCCAAGCCGACAAGCGCCGTAAAACCGAAGCCCTGGACCGAAGTGGCGACACATCTGGTCGATGTCGCGATGGGCCGAAAGCCCGCGGATCTGGTCATCCGCAACGGTCGCTGGGTGAATGTTCATTCGGGCGAGATCATCCCACACACCGATGTCGCGATCGCAGCCGGGCGCTTCGCCTATTGCGGGGCGAATGCCGGCCATGCCATCGGGCCGGGGACCACGGTCGTCGATGCCGGCGGGCGCTATCTGGTGCCCGGCCTTTGCGACGCGCATATGCATGTCGAAAGCGGCATGGTGACGGTGACGGAGTTCTGCCGCGCGGTCATCCCGCATGGCACCACCTCGATGTTCATCGATCCGCACGAGATCGCCAATGTGCTCGGACTGCCGGGCGTCAGGCTGATGCACGACGAAGCGGTGGCGATGCCGATCAACGTGCATGTGCAGATGCCCTCCTGCGTGCCGTCGGCGCCGGGACTGGAGCACGCCGGCGCCGAATTAACGGTCGCCGACGTGGCCGAGGCCATGACCTGGGACAACATCATCGGGCTGGGCGAGGTGATGAATTTTCCCGGGGTCGCCGCCAACAATCCGGTGATGTCGGGCGAGATCGCCGAGACGGTCAAGGCCGGCAAGACGGTCGGGGGGCATTATGCATCGCCCGATCTCGGCCTGCCGTTTCACGGCTATGTCGCGGGCGGGGCCGAGGACGACCATGAAGGCACACGCGCCGAGGACGCGATCGCGCGCGTGCGCCAGGGCATGAAGGCGATGCTGCGGCTGGGATCGGCCTGGTACGACGTGGCGGCGCAGATCAAGGCGGTGACCGAAGGCGGCATCGACCCGCGCAACTTCATCCTGTGCACCGATGACAGCCATTCCGGCACGCTGGTGCACGAAGGCCATATGGACCGGGTGGTGCGCCATGCCATCCAACAGGGCCTGAAGCCGGTGACGGCGATCCAGATGGCGACGCTCAACACCGCGCAGCATTTCCGGCTGGAGCGCGAGATCGGCTCGATCGCGCCGGGGCGACTGGCCGATCTTCTGATTGTTTCGGACCTTGCCCGGATGGCCGTAGACGAGGTCTATGGCCGGGGCGTCAGGCTGGCGAAGGCCGGCACGCTCGAGATCGACATCCCCGCCTATGACTATCCGCAATCCGCGAAGAACACGGTCAAGCTCGGCAAGAAGCTCACGGCGAAGGATTTTGACATTGCCGCGCCGCAGGGCGCCAACGAGGTGCGGGCGCGGGTGATCGGCGTGATCGAGAACCAAGCGCCGACGCGGGCGCTGGAGGCCGACCTGCCCGTCGAGGACGGGTTGGTCGCCATGGATCGGCGCAACGACATCTGCCAGATCGCCCTGGTCGAGCGTCATCGCGGCACGGGCGGCGTCACCAATGCCTTCGTCTCCGGCTTCGGCTATGTGGAAGACTGCGCGATGGCGTCGAGCGTGGCGCATGACGCGCACCACATCATCGTCGTCGGCACCAACAAGCAAGACATGGCTTTGGCCGTCAACCGGCTGGGCGAGGTGGGGGGAGGCGTGGTGCTCTATTCCAAGGGCAAGGAACTGGCGCTGGTCGAGATGCCGATCGCCGGCCTGATGTCCGACGAACGCGCCGAGATCGTCGCGGCGAAGGCCGAACAACTGACCGAGGCCATGCGCAAGGTCGGCTGCTCGCTCAACAACGCCTATATGCAGCACTCGCTGCTGGCGCTGGTGGTCATCCCGGAGCTCAGGATCTCGGATGTCGGTCTTGTCGACGTGACGACCTTCCAGAAGGTCGATCTTTTTATCTAAAGCAGATCATCCGCCCGTCGCGATGGTCAGTACCTTGAACGGTGTGGTTATGACCACTTCGGCCACGGATCCCACGGCTTTGCCGAGGCCTTGGCCGATATTGTCCAACCCGGCCCCCTGAGGTTCGCCCGCGCGCAGGGCCGCCGGCGTGCGCAGCCGGTCGCCGAGCAATTGCACCAGGATCGGGTTGTCGGCGAACTTGGCATGGTTCAAACGGTCGCCGCCTTTGGTGTTGGTCAGATCCGCGACGACCACGCCGTAGCTCGCAAGATCGGCCGCGTTGCCATAGTCGCCGACACGGGGCTTGTCGCCGGAAATGAAGCTCGACAGCTTCAGCGCACGGTCGTCACCCGAAAGCAGGATGGCAAACGGCTTGTCAGGCTTGCCGTAGCGGATCATCTGCTTCTTGAAGACATCGACGTCGATGTCTGGCGAGGCGAGGATGACATAGCCGAGCTTGCCGTTAAGATCGCGGTCGCCGGTGATGGCGAGCTGGCGGAGCGCCTCCATCGTCAGCCAGGTTCCCATCGAATGGGCGATGATGTCGATGCTCTTCACATGTGTCTTGGCAAGCATCCTCAGCGTCGCCTCGAGATCGTCGCGCGCGGCGGTGGAGCTGTCCTTGTCATAGATATAGCCGGTCGTCTTGCCGCTCGACGCCCAGGAAAACAGCACTGGTGTGCCGGGATAGTTCGTGTCGTGCGCGATCTGCGTCAGGCGATAGACACCGTCGTCGAAGCCGTTGTTGAAGCCGTGCACGAAAACCAGGGCGCGGTCGCCACTTGTGGCGATGTTGGCGCCGACCGCCTTGGCGAATTGCGAGGCGTCTGCATAGTGGACGACGTCAGTGGCGGTGAACTGCTTGGCCGGGTTGCTGTCGGCCGATCCTTTGGCGCGCTCGATAGCGCCGACCTCATGGATCTTTGGAACCGTGACATCGACACGGGCGTAGCTGGTGGTCAGCGACCTGTCGCCGTCGAAGACCTGCCGCGGATCCTTGGTCGCCTGCTGGCGGGTGGTGGCGACGAAGATCTCATGCGTGGCGGCAATGTCGGACGCTGGCGCGTTGACGGGCTTGCGGTTGAGAAGGTCATGCGCGCTCTGGCCGGCGCAGCCGCTGACGGCGAGCGCGAACGCAAGGCCAAGCACGATCCTAACACGCAAGATCACCCGGGATCCCCCAAGGGCGGCAAACCTCTCCGACTATCCCGATAAAGCCAGAAGCCGGCCGGGTCCAGTTCTAAAGTCAATGCAAGGCGATGCCGCGCAATCGCGTTACTGGCTGGCGAGCTGGCGGATGCGGTCCGTCACGTCCCGGTCGCTGGCAAAGCCGTCGTCCTCGCGCAGCCGCTGGCCGATCATTTGCACCATCATCGGATTGTCGGCGAATTTGGTGTGATTGAAACTGTCGCTGCCCTTCATCTTGGAAAGGTCGACCACCGTGACGCCATAGGAGGCGAGGTCGGCGGCGTCCCGATAGTCGCCGACGCGCGGCCGCGAGCCGGCAATCAGGCTGGAGAGCCGCAGCGCCCGGTCGTCATCCGACAGGAGCAGGATGAAGGGCTTGTCCGGCTTGCCGTAACGGCGCATCTGGCTCTTGAAGACGTCGACATCGATATCGGGCGAGGCGAGCACCACGTCGCCCAGCTTGCCGCTGAGGTCGCGGTCGCCGGTGATGGCGAGCTGGCGCAGCGTTTCCATCGTCACCCAGGTTCCCATCGAATGGGCGACGATGTCGATGCGCCGGGCGCCGGTCTGCGCCAGCATCCTGAGCGTCACTTCCAACTGGTCGCGCGCCGCGGCGGCACTTTCCTTGTCATAGACATAGTCGGTGGTCTTGGCGCCTGACGCCCAGGAGAACAGCACCGGCGTGCCGGGATAGCCGGAATCATGGACGATCTGGGTGAGCCTGTAGACGGCGTCGTCGAAGCCGGTGTTGTAGCCATGGACAAAGACCATCACACGTCCGCCGCGGGCGTCGATGTCGGCGTTGAGGGCGCTGGTGAATTTCGGCTGCGTGTCGTAGCCGACGACTTCCGAGGCCATGAAATACTTGGTCGGATCGTCCGACTTGCCGCGCGAGCGGCGCTCGATCTGGCCGGTCTGGTGAACCGGCGGAACGGTGACGTTGACACGGGCGTAGTTGAGCGTCGCGGAGCGTTCGCCGTCGAAGACCTTGTTCGGATCGTCGGACCGCTTGCGCGTGGTGGCGATGAAGATCGAATGGTTGCCCGCGATCTCGGTCGCCTGGGTCGGCACGACCACGCTGCCCAGGATTTCCTGCGTCTGGGGACCCGCGCAGCCTGCCGTCAGCAGCGCAAGGGCAATGATGAAAATCGTCTTCAACCGCACGTCGACACTTCCGCTGCAATTCCACTTTGGCCGCGATTGGCCGTCCACCTCCGCGGAAATCTCCCGGACAGCCGAAGTGCGGCTAAAGTAAGTCGTGTCCAGCGGAATTTGGCTCAGCGACGGGCGAGGACCATTGTGGTGTTGCGCGAAAGCCAAAAGGGCGGCAGGAAGGTTGCGGGCACCGGCAGGGTGCTGGCGCGTGCCGGCGAGATCGAAAATGAGGGACTTGTAGTGAACAGCTTTTCCGCGCGCGTCGCCGTGGCCGCCGAGGCGATCCGCGAAATCTTTCCGGAAACGCCGCTCCAGGAGAACGACTATCTGTCGAAGAAGACCGGCGCTCGCGTCCTTTTGAAGCGCGAGGATCTGACGCCGGTGCGTTCCTACAAGATCAGGGGCGCCTTCAATTTCTTCCGCAAGGCGCTTGCCGCCGGCAACAATGCCGAGCTGTTCGTCTGCGCCTCGGCCGGCAACCATGCGCAGGGCTTTGCCTTCGTCTGCCGCCATTTCGGAAAGAAGGGCGTCGTGTTCATGCCGGTGACGACGCCGCAGCAGAAGATCGACAAGACGCGGCTGTTCGGCGGCGATTTCGTCGAGATCAGGCTGGTCGGCGACTTCTTCGACGATTGCTACCGCGCCGCCTTCGAATTCACCGAAAGCGCCGGCGCGCATATGGTGCCGCCCTTCGACCACAAGGACATCATCGAGGGCCAGGCCACCGTTGCCTACGAAATCGCGGCGCAGATGCCGGGCGCGCGCGTGCCCGATATCGTCATGCTGCCGGTGGGCGGCGGCGGCCTTGCCGCCGGTGTGACCCACTATTTCGCCGACCAGCATCGCGAGCCCCGTTTCGTGTTCTGCGAGCCTGCCGGCGCGCCGAGCCTGCGTGAAAGCCTTGCCAACGGCAAGCGGGTCAAGCTCGCCAAGGTCGACAATTTCGTCGACGGCGCCGCAGTGGCGGAGATCGGCCGCGAGCCGCTGCGCCACCTCAAGGACTTCACCGCCGACGCCGTGCGGCTGGTTCCGGAGAACCGGCTCTGCGCCACCATGATCGAGATGCTTAACGTCGAGGGCGTGGTGCTGGAGCCGGCCGGTGCGCTGGCGATCGACGCGCTCAAGGATTTTTCACGCAAGGAGATCAGGGGCAAGACCATCGTCGCGGTCGTCTCCGGCGGCAATTTCGACTTCGAGCGGCTGCCCGACGTGAAGGAGCGGGCGTTGCGCTTCGAGGGGCTGAAGAAGTATTTCATCATCCGCTTTCCGCAGCGGCCGGGTGCATTGCGCGATTTCCTCGAAATGCTCGGTCCCGACGACGACATCGCCCGCTTCGAATATCTGAAGAAGTCGGCGCGCAATTTCGGCTCGGTGCTGATCGGCATCGAGACCAAAGACCGGCGCAATTTCGACCTGCTGAAGGCCAATTTCGACGCCGAGGGCGTGCAGTATCAGGATATCACCGACAACGAGACCCTGGCGGGCTTCATCATATGAGCGAAAAACAAGGCACGGTCTTCGTCGCGTTGTTTTCCGGCATCAATGTCGGTGGCAACCGCATCGTCAAGATGGCGGAGCTCAAAGCCTTCTTCGAGGGCCTCGGCTTCACCGATGTCGCGACCTATGTGCAGAGCGGCAATGTCGTGTTCCGGGCGAAGAAAGGCGATGCGGCAGCGCTCACCAAGGAGATCGAGGCGGCCTTCGAAAAGAAATGGGGTTTCAATTCGCGCATCATGGTGCGCGATGCCGGCTGGTTCGAGCGGCTGGTGAAGGACAATCCCTATCCCGAGATCGCCGGGGAGCCGACCAAGCTGCATGCCTATGCGCTGGAGCGCGAGCCGACGGCCGAGGAGACGCAGCGCCTCGCGGACAAATGCACCGGCCCCGAGCGCTTCGAGATCAAGGGCGACGTGCTTTACCTGCACGCGCCGGACGGGCTCGGTAAATCCGTGTTCGCCAATCTGATCCCGCGCACCTTGAAGGTGCCTGGCACGGCGCGAAACTGGCGCAGCGTGCTGGCGTTGCTCGAGATGGCCGGAAAAGCCGGCGGCTGATCGCCGATTGTCAGGCGGCCTTTTGCCAGTCGAAAGTCAATTCCTCGCGGAAGGCGAAGCGCTTGATGTGGTCGGCGACTACCGTCTCCAACCGGTCCAGCGAAGCTTCATCGTCGGCGGCCAGAGCGATGTGCAGCGCCTGATCGTCGGCGTCCATGACGGTGCGGCCGATCGAGAGCTGGATGGCGCCATGCCGCGGGTCGAACTCAACCGGGAATTTGTGCGACCAGTGCTTGCAGAGCTGCTGCAAGTAGCGGCTGGCATGTTCGGTGGCGACATCGGCGCGGCTGGTCGGCATTAGATTCTCCTGGCGGATGAAGAAACGCCAGCCTGGATGAGGCTGGCGCCTATTCCCGGTAGACAGCAGCAGCTGGCGAAGCGCCAGCGGCGGCCCCTTCAAATCGGCGCGGGTTCGCCGGCTTTACCAGACGCCCGTGTTCGCCATCGACGCCCACGGTTCGGCCTTCGCCTTGGCCGGACCTTTCTGCAAGAGCTCGATCGAGATGCCGTCCGGCGAGCGGATGAAGGCCATGTTGCCGTCGCGCGGCGGACGGTTGATGGTCACGCCATTGTCCATCAGCTTCTGGCAGGTGGCGTAGATGTCGTCGACCTCATAGGCGAGGTGGCCGAAATTGCGGCCGCCCTTGTAGTCCTCCGGGTCCCAATTGTAGGTCAGCTCGACCAGCGGCGCCTTCTCGTTGATGCCGCTCTGCTCGTCTTCCGGCGCGGCAAGGAAGATCAGCGTGTACCGGCCCTGCTCGTTTTCGTAGCGGCGGACCTCCTTCAGGCCGAGCTTGTTGCAGTAGAAATCGAGCGATTGGTCGATATCGGCGACGCGGACCATTGTGTGCAGATAGCGCATGGCGGCTTCCTCGGCTTGTTGGGGTTGTGAGGCACCATAGGGGCCACCCGGCGAAAGGGCAATCGTCCGACAATAGCGGCGGCGGGATCGATTTTAGGCCTCGCCATTCGTCTTCGGGAAGCGCCGGCAAACAACAATTCAGCCTTTCCGGTGCTGAACGGTGAAAAAAGGCACGTCAGCCCTTGCACACCCCGGAAGCCGGAGTGTTAATCTCTCGGCAAGAATCAGTTGTAGTTCGATTTGAAAAAGGGGGCATTCTTATGGGGGAAAAAGCCTCTTTCACGAGGCGGGACGGAAGCCTTGACGACGCCTTGAAGCGGGACAATGGCGGCGACTCCGCCGAGCTTGTCGAAATCGCCGGGGCTATCAAATGGTTCGACGTGGCCAAGGGCTACGGCTTCATCCTTCCGGACGACGGCGTCTCGGGTGACATCCTCCTCCATGTGACTTGCCTTCGAAAGGACGGCTTCCAGACGGCGCTCGAGGGCGCGCGGGTCGTCTGCCTGGTGAAACAGGGCGAGCGCGGATTGCAGGCTTTCCGCGTCCTGTCCATGGATGCTTCGACGGCCATCCATCCGGCAGAGCAGGAACAGCGCACCCACGTTACCGTCAGCCCGGAGAGCGGCCTCGAGCGGGCTCTGGTCAAGTGGTTCAACCGCACCAAGGGTTTTGGCTTCCTGACGCGGGGCGAGGGAACCGAAGATATCTTCGTCCACATGGAAACATTGCGGCGCTACGGCATAACCGAGCTCCGACCCGGCCAGGTCGTGCTGGTGCGTTTCGGACGTGGCGACAAAGGCCTTATGGCCGCCGAAATCCACCCCGATATGGGTACCTTGTCGGTTTCGCACTAAAGTAGAGCCGGCACTCAGCTGCCGACCTCAAATTGACAGACCGGCGCTGGCGTTCATTCGTTCCTGAAAGGCTTCCCGCAGTTGCACCAGGAATGCACGCAAGGCGGGATTGGTGCGACGACTTTCGGGCCAGAGCGCCGTGATGTTATGGCGCTCCACCGCGAAGGCGGAAAGCACCGGAACGAGCTCGCCGCGCGTCACATGGGATGCCGTGAGGAATGACGCGCTCATTCCAATGCCGCCGCCGGCCGCGAGTGCCGCGATCAAAGCATCGCTGACGTCGACGACAATGCCGGGAGTTGGAACGATTTCAATCTCTTGGCCTCCGACCCGAAAGGGCCAGCGGAAGGTCTGGCCGGTGCTCTGGTAGCGGAGACTGACGAGATCGTGCCCCTCGAGATCGCTCGGATGCATTGGGGTGCCACGTTTTGCCAGATAAGCTGGCGATGCGAAGCAGCAGAGCCGATGCGGCGCCAGCTTGCGCGACAATAGGCGCGAGTCCGGAAGTTCACCGATACGGACGGCGACATCGATCCCTTCCTCGATGATATCCACCATCTGGTCATTGAGCCGTAAATCGACCGTCACCTTTGGGTGACTTCTGCGAAACGCCGGCAATGCGGGCGCGATCACATGAACGCCGATCGGCAGGGATGCGGCTACCCGCAAGGTGCCCGACGGTTCCGAGCGGGCCGTCATCGCAACTTGCTCGATCTCTTCCACATCGCGCAGCAGCCGCAGCACGCGTTCATGCAGTTCGCGTCCTTCCGTCGTGAGCGTCAGTGAGCGGGTCGTGCGGGTGAAGAGCGAAAGGTCAAGATGCCGTTCGAGGCGCTGCACGCTTTTGCTGACGGCGGAGGGAGAAATCGACAGGGAGCGGGCCGCGGCGGTGTAGCTGCCCATCGATCCAGCGCGCGCGAACGCGATCAGGCCGGTCAAGCGCTCCAAAGACATTTGTTCCTTCATGGCATTATTAAAGCGAAAAGCGCGACAATTAACAACTTCCGATCGCGAGATTAACTAGCCGGTGTAGCAGCCGAGGCCGGCTTTTTGGAGAATCTCGATGAGCCAGATGATGAGAGCGATACGTCAGCATATGTTCGGTGGCCCCGAGGTGCTGGTCTACGAGGTCGCCCCGAAGCCGGAGGTGGGGCCGGGTGAGGTGCTTGTGCGCGTGCACGCGGTCGGCCTCAATCCCCCCGATTGGTATTTGCGCGACGGGTATAAGATGCTGCCTCCCGAGTGGCGGCCGCAAGTGTCATTCCCTTTGATCCTGGGAACCGACATCTCTGGCATCGTCGCGGCCATCGCCAGCGATGTGAAGGGTTTTTCAGTCGGGGACGAAGTCTACTCGATGGTGCGCTTCCCGTCCGGCATGGCGGGAGGCAGCAGAGCTTACGCGGAGTTCGTCAGCGTCCCGGCAGCGGACCTCGCTCTTAAGCCGACCGGAATTGACCATGTGCACGCCGCCGGAGCGCCGATGTCGTTGCTCACGGCATGGCAGTTCATGGTCGAACTGGGCCATGATGAGCCGAACCCGCTCCAGCCCAGGCGGCATGCGCCCGTGCCGCTCGCTGGCAGGACAGTCCTCGTGAATGGCGCCGCCGGCGGCGTCGGTCATTTCGCGGTGCAGGTCGCGAAGCTCAAAGGCGCACATGTCACCGCGGTCGCGTCAACCAGGCATGAGGCACTTCTGCGCGATCTCGGCGCCGACGAGTTTATCGACTACACCAAAGCTCCCCCGGAGGAAGCGGTACGCGATCTCGACCTTGTGGTCGACACCCTGGGTGGGCCGGCCAGCAATCGCTTCCTGCGAGTGCTGAAGCGGGGAGGAGCCCTGTTCCCTGTGTTCCCTCTGGGCTTTGCCGGCGGTGAGGATGCGGAGAAGCTGGGCGTTACGGTCTCTGCAACTCAGGTCCGTTCGAGCGGGAGCCAGTTGTCGGAGGTCGGGCGGTTGCTCGATGACGGGACGATCCGGGTCGTAGTCGACAGCATCTATTCCCTTGCCGATGCGCGAAAAGCGCACGAGCGGGCGTCGGTGGGTCATATCCAAGGCAAGATTGTGCTCGAGGTGAAGTGATGACCAAGCCAAAGCTCCATCTTGGAACCATGGATTGGTTCAAAATGGTTGGCACATTGATGTGCGAGCACGCTTCACTTGCCCGGCTGCCGCAAGAGATGAATGTCTGGTTGGTGGAACGATACATTGACGGAGCAGAACTGGCCGGTGGCCTTTTCCAAGGCATCCGATTTGATCTCATCGCTGGCAAGCCGTGGTTCCGTGCCGGGGTTTTGGCAGGCGAACGGGGAGATGTGGCGATCGAGATAACGGTCGCGGCCTCGCGGAGGCTCAATGCCTTGCGCAGCGCCGATCCCAACTATCTCGCCGCTATCGACTGCCTTCGGGCCGCCGGTCAAATGCGGGTGGAGGGGGATCTTTCCCGGATCGGTGACTGGCTGAAAGCCGTCCACGACGCAATTGTGGACCAGACAATTCAGCCCTTGAGCCAAAGCCCCTCTGTTTGGGGTAGCCATCGGCAGTCAATGGCGACGTTGGAGAGCATCGAGTGTTTGTCGCTCGCCCCAGCCGCGGAGCCGCCACGCCACGACCGTCTTGTCCGAAAACCGGTTTCCCTTCCGCGGATCATGGTTTAGGACGAGCGTCTGGACGAGGTACCCCATGGCTCATCGCAATTGGCTGACTGCGGGCGCGCTCTGCGCCGCGATCGTTTTCGCCGTCTGTTTCATGGCCGCGAAGCCGAGTTCGGCGGATGCGATGCTGCTGCCCATCGACCGGACGCCGCTGGTGGTGGCGACCGGCTCGGGCGAGCGTTCCTTCTCCATCGAGATCGCCGACACTTCCGCGGAGCGGGAGGCGGGCCTGATGTTTCGCCGGACTATGGCAGACGATCACGGCATGTTGTTCGTCTTCGACAGAACCGATGAGGTGGATTTCTGGATGAAGAACACGCCGATGGCTCTCGACCTAGTGTTTGTCGGCGAGGACGGCCGGATCAAGGCGATCAAGCGCGGTGAGCCCGAGTCCGAGGCGATCATCTCACCCGGACAGCCCGTGCGCTTCGTGCTTGAGCTGAAGGCAGGCACCGCCGCCAGGGACGGCATCAAGGAAGGCGATCTTTTGCGCCATCCGGCCATCGGCGCCGGATCCAACTGAAAAGCAGTTTCTGCCGATGCAATTCCTTTCGCATGACGGTTTCGAACTCGCCTATCTCGATCGCCAGCCGGCCTCGGGGCAGGGCGACCCCGTGCTGATGATCCATGGCTTTGCCTCCAGCCACTATGTCAACTGGGTCTCGCCGGGCTGGTTCAAGACGCTGAACGACGCCGGCTACCGGGCGATTGCCTTCGACCATCGCGGCCATGGCTCGTCGTCGAAGAGCTATGACGAGGCCGATTACACGCCGGCCAAGATGGCTTCCGATGCGGCCGCGCTGCTCGATCACCTCGGCATCGAACGCGCCCATGTCATGGGTTATTCGATGGGCGCGCGGGTTTCGGCCTTCCTGGCGCTCTCCGACCCGCAGAAGGTCGCGACGCTGGTGTTCGGCGGCCTCGGCATCGGCATGGTCGACGGCGTCGGCGACTGGGACCCGATCGCGGCGGCGCTGTTGGCGGAAGACCCGTCGCAAAACACGCATCCGCGCGGCCGCTCCTTCCGCGCCTTTGCAGACCAGACCCGCAGCGACAGGCGCGCTCTCGCGGCGTGCATCGCAACTTCGCGCGAGCTGCTCAGCGAGGACGACGTGGCGCGCATCGCCCAGCCGACGCTGATCGCGGTCGGCACCAAGGACGATATCGGCGGCTCGCCGGACGAGCTCGCCGCCCTGATGCCCAATGCCAGGGCGTTCCACATCGAGGGACGCGACCATATGCTCGCCGTCGGCGACAAGAGCTTCAAGCAGCGCGTGCTCGAGTTCTACGCCGAATATCCGCTCTGAGCGCGCTCGCTCTACGCCTGACCGTGGTCGATCTTCTCGTCACCTACATGGAGATGTCCGCGCCGCCCCAGGGCGCGCCGCGTGCGTCACCTTTGCCCGGCGCCATCGTGGCGCGCGAAAGGCTCGATCCTTCCAGATATCTCGATCTCTACCGCGCGGTTGGCGGACCGGTGCAATGGGACCAACGCCTGCGGATGGCGGAAGCGGAACTCGAAACGCTGCTCGCCGACGATGCCACGCATATCCACGTGCTGCGCCTCGATGGCGAGGCCGGTGGATTCTGCGAGTTCAACCATGTCGGCGAAGCGGCTATCGAGCTTGTCCACTTCGGGCTGGTCCCAGCTTTTCAAGGCAAGCGGCTTGGGCCGTTCCTGCTCGACCGGGCGTTGCGCGCGGCGTGGTCGCATCGGCCGGAACGGCTTTGGCTTCACACCGACACTTATGATCATCCAGCCGCGCAATCGGTCTATGGACGCGCCGGATTCAGCGCCTATGCGCGACGGCTGGAAACCTTTCCAGATTAAGCAGTCCCGCTTTCCAGCGCCGCGAGCGATCGCTCGATGTTCTGTTTCGCCTTGGGCTCGAACCGATTCTGGAACTCTGCCGTATAGAAGATGTGCGGACGGGCGAGGAAGCTCTTCAGCACGGCTGAGCGGCCGGCGCGCCACATCGGCTCTTCCACCCAGCCATATTCCAGCCGGACCGCCTGCTCATAGGCATCGAAGACCGCAGGTTCGGCGCCGAGGATCGCCAGATCCATGTCGAGCAGAAGAGCGGCATCGCTGAGTGCGTCCTCATCGCGCAAAGGCGGCAACTGGTGGGTGGCGGTGGCGTTGATCATTGCCGCTATGCGGGCGAGGCGACCAGGATCGACGCGCCCGGCGAGCCTTTTCTCGGCCAGTTCGGCGCTTTTTGCCTCATTGTCCTTGGCGCGGCTGTCATAAATGGCATCGTGGAACCAGATCGCAGCTTCGACGGCCTGCGGATCATCGAGAAGGTGCCGGTATTCGCTTGCCAGCGCCAGTATCGCCTCGATGTGGGACAGGCCGTGATAGTGGCGATGTTCGGCGCTATAGAGCGCCGCAAGCTCGCTTTTCAGCGCCTCGTCGATCAAGGGTTCGTTTTCCATCGTCGCTTGAATCTGAGTGAACCAGGTCCATTTGACAAAGCACTAAGGAAAATTGAGTTCAACCGTGCTATGATTTCGCTTATATGTGCCGCCCGAGAATGAGCAAGGCCGGAGACCGTCGATGAACAGCATTACGATTGCCCGCCCCAGCATGGTGCAGCCGGTCGATCCGATCTGGCGGTCGATCCGCGACGAGGCGATGGAGGCGGTGAACCGCGATCCCTTGCTTGCGGCCTTCCTCTATTCGACCATCCTCAACCAGGAGAGCCTGGAAGAAGCGGTGATCCACCGGCTTGCCGAGCGCCTGGCGCATCAAGACATCGGCTCCGATCTCATCCGCCAGACCTTCAAGGCGATGCTGGACGACGATCCGGAGTGGAGCACGACGGTTCGCGTCGACATCCAGGCCTATTACGACCGCGACCCGGCCTGTGACCGCTTCATCATGCCGGTCCTCTATTTCAAGGGTTTTCACGCCATCCAGACGCACCGGCTGGCGCATTGGCTGTGGAACCATGGCCGCAGGGATTTCGCGCTCTATCTGCAGAGCCGCTCGTCCTCGGTGTTCCAGACCGACATCAATCCAGCCGCCCGCATCGGCAAGGGCATCTTCCTCGACCATGCTACGGGCCTTGTCGTCGGCCAGACGGCCGTCATCGAGGATGACGTGTCGATCCTGCATGGGGTGACGCTGGGCGGCACCGGCAAGGCCAATGGCGACCGCCATCCGAAGATCCGCCGGGGCGTGCTGATCGGTGCCGGCGCCAAGATCCTCGGCAATATCGAGATCGGCCATTGCTCCAAGATCGCGGCCGGCTCGGTGGTGCTGTCGCCCGTGCCGCACAACAAGACGGTCGCCGGCGTGCCCGCGCGCGTCGTCGGCGAGACCGGCTGCGACCAGCCTTCGCGGCAGATGGACCAGCTCCTGCCGTCGCAGAGCATGGACCACGTGGTCAGCTTCGACATCTGACCGAGGGTTACCGGCGGCGGCCGAATTGGCCGCCGGTTCCGCTTGACTGTTCTCCCATGTTATCCTGCCGGCTTGCCTTTACATGGCCATCGTTGGCGTGTCAGAAGCGCGTTCCCACGAACAAGGCCGACATTTCGGAGAAGACTTTTGAAGCCTGACGAAATCAGAAAGCTGGACGCCTATTTCAAGCGCGTCTTCCAGAACCCCAAGCTGCAGGTCAAGGCGCGCCCGCGCAAGGAAGACTCGGCCGAGGTCTATGTCGGCGACGAATTCCTCGGCATCGTCTTCAAGGATGAGGACGACGGCGACTATAATTTCTCGATGGCCATTCTCGACATCGACCTGGGCTAAGCCAGCAACAGGCGCGGTCGGTACGCGGCAACGCAGCCCCGGCCGACTGCAACCCGCAGGCGAGTACCGCCTAATCCTGGCAATGCCGCGGAATGTGCACCCGACGCCAGCTGGTGGAACCTTCCCGCACCACCACCCGGCGCGCCACCGTTCCGTAGGAAGGCGGGATTTCCCGGATGCGGACTTGCTGAGGCCGCACCAGCACTTCGTGGGCAACCGCTTCATACTCCGCCGGCTGAACGACGCGCCGGACGCGCTCCGGCTGGACCACGACCGTTTCGGCGACTCGCGCATAGCGGGCCTTGCGCCATACCTTGCACAGCACCTTGCGGCCATGGATGATACGCCACTCCCAGGCATAGCCGCCGTTATCGACCTTGACCGTGTGGTAGAGCGTGCGCGTAACCGCCGGGACGGTCTCATAGGTGACGCGCGGCGGCGCGATCTGGTCCAGGCTTTGATAGGCGCCGAAGATCGGCGCGTCGTAATCGACCACCTGTCCGCCGGGGCTCAGCATCACATCTTCGTAGACGGTGTCGTAGAGCGCCGGCCTGTGGATAGGCTCATAGCATTCGAGCGCGCGGCTGCCGGCGGCGGTTCCTGAGACGCTGGCAAGCATCGCGACCGCCGCCAGCGATACGGAGTGTTTGCGGATCATGACATTCCCCCGTTGAAAAGGACGCCTTCACAACGCAGGACTGTAGCGGAAGGTCCGGAGTCGGACAGTGATTTCAAGGCTTTTCGTTAAGCGGCGCGGTTAAGGAATTGCTACCTTGCGGATGGCTTCGTGCGGCCAGCCAGGACCGAAGCCGTCTCGCGCGATGAAATCAGCGGTATTTCCCGGGCCTGCCGCGCTTTACTCGACTTAACCAGATGGCTAGGAGAGGCGGCCTTGCGCTAGGGTGAGCCGGCATCCTATTTAGGGCCTAACCGATCCAGAACGATTCCGCGCCGTTGCTCGTATAACAAGGTGCCGGAAATCCATCTCCAACAAGGGTAGTCCATGAAGAACCCCGTTGAAACCTACATGAACCTCGTTCCGATGGTGGTCGAGCAGACCAATCGCGGCGAGCGCGCCTATGACATTTTCTCGCGCCTCTTGAAGGAACGCATCATCTTCATCACCGGTCCGGTCGAGGACGGGATGGCGACGCTGGTTTGTGCACAGCTTTTGTTCCTCGAGGCGGAGAACCCCAAGAAGGAAATCAACCTCTACATCAATTCGCCGGGCGGCGTCGTCACGTCGGGCATGGCGATCTACGACACCATGCAGTTCATCAAGCCGGCCGTGTCGACGCTCTGCATCGGCCAGGCCGCCTCGATGGGGTCGCTGCTTCTGACTGCCGGCCACAAGGACATGCGTTTCGCCACGCCGAACGCCCGGATCATGGTCCATCAGCCGTCCGGCGGCTTCCAGGGTCAGGCGTCGGACATCGAACGTCATGCGCAGGACATCATCAAGCTGAAGCGCCGCTTGAACGAGGTCTATGTCAAGCACACCGGGAAGAGCTATGAGGAGATCGAGCGGACGCTCGACCGCGACCATTTCATGACCGCGGACGAAGCCCGGGATTTCGGTCTGATCGACAAGGTCATCTCGAGCCGCGAGGCCGCCGAGACAACCACGGCTTCAGTCTGATTTCGGCAGCAAATGACAGCATAACGCGCTTTTGGCTCGGCTTGCGGCATTTCGGCCACATTTGGCTGTTCCCTCAGGCGTTGGGATTGCCTACGTTAAGGCTATGTTGATTTTCGACGGCTTAGCTTTGCATGGGGTTGCTGCGAATCATTGCTGCGTTTTCTGATTTCGTGTTTCGTACGGAATGCGCTGTGTGAGCCGGGACACTGGCGGGGGCGGATTCCCGCGATAGATTGGTGAGACGTCACTGAAAGCCAGACCATCGGCGGGCGTTGGTGAAAGGACAGAAAAATGAGCAAGGTCAGCAACGGCGGTGGTGATTCAAAGAACACGCTTTACTGCTCGTTTTGCGGCAAGAGCCAGCACGAAGTCCGCAAGCTGATCGCCGGACCGACTGTCTTCATCTGCGACGAGTGCGTCGAGCTCTGCATGGACATCATCCGCGAGGAGAACAAGACCTCGATGGTGAAGTCGCGCGAGGGCGTGCCGACCCCTCAGGAGATCCTCAAGGTCCTCGACGACTATGTCATCGGCCAGCCCTACGCCAAGCGTGTGCTTTCGGTGGCGGTGCACAACCACTACAAGCGCCTTGCGCATGCCGGCAAGAACAACGACGTCGAGCTGGCGAAGTCGAACATCCTGCTCATCGGCCCGACCGGCTGCGGCAAGACGCTGCTGGCGCAGACGCTCGCCCGCATCATCGACGTGCCCTTCACCATGGCCGACGCCACGACGCTGACCGAGGCTGGCTATGTCGGCGAGGATGTCGAGAACATCATCCTGAAGCTGTTGCAGTCGGCCGACTACAATGTCGAGCGCGCCCAGCGCGGCATCGTCTATATCGATGAAATCGACAAGATCTCGCGCAAGTCGGACAATCCTTCGATCACCCGCGACGTGTCGGGCGAGGGCGTGCAGCAGGCGCTTCTGAAGATCATGGAAGGCACGGTCGCCTCGGTGCCGCCGCAGGGTGGCCGCAAGCATCCGCAGCAGGAGTTCCTGCAGGTCGACACCGCCAACATCCTGTTCATCTGCGGCGGCGCCTTCGCGGGCCTCGACAAGATCATCTCGGATCGCGGCCGCAAGACCTCGATCGGCTTCGGCGCGACCGTGGCCTCGCCGGAGGATCGCCGCACCGGCGACCTGTTCCGCCAGGTCGAGCCCGAGGATCTGCTGAAATTCGGCCTGATCCCGGAATTCGTCGGCCGTCTGCCGGTCCTGGCGACGCTGGAAGACCTCGACGAGCCGGCGCTGATCCAGATCCTGACCGAGCCGAAGAACGCGCTGGTCAAGCAGTATCAGCGGCTGTTCGAGATGGAGAATGTCGATCTGACCTTCCACGAGAACGCGCTGTCGGCGATCGCCAAGCGCGCGATCGAGCGCAAGACCGGCGCGCGCGGCCTGCGCTCCATCATGGAAGCGATCCTGCTCGATACGATGTTTGAGCTTCCGGCGCTGGAAGGCGTGCGCGAAGTGGTGATTTCGGAAGAGGTGGTGTCCGGCAACGCAAGGCCGCTCTACATCTATTCCGAGCAGAAGGAAAAGAAGGGCAATGTCAGCGCCTGAAATGGCACTGGACCCGTCATTTTCATGGAACGGCGCCCGCGTGGCGCCGTTTTGCTGTCAACGGGGCGCGGATATGCGATGGAACGGGTCGAGCGACCGTGTTAACCCTTGATCTTTGCCCCGGCTGCATCCACCTAACAGCAGAAGGCCGAGGCGCCGAATTCTGTGCTGTAAAACTCCCGTCACAAACGGTGGTAGGCGGAACGACACTCGGTCGTTAATATGAGATTCGCGGTTGGCTAAAATAAGCGGCCGCGACATGAAAGGTTGGACAATGGCCAAGATATCCAAGGCTTCCGGCGACGGCGTTTTCGCAGTCCTCCCACTGCGCGATATCGTCGTGTTCCCGCATATGATCGTTCCGCTCTTCGTGGGCCGTGAAAAGTCGATCAAGGCGCTGGAAGAGGTGATGGGTCAGGAAAAGCAGATCCTGCTCGCCACCCAGATGAATGCAGCCGACGACGATCCTGAGCCCGATGCGATCTTCGACATCGGCACGCTCGCCAATGTGCTGCAGCTCTTGAAGCTGCCCGACGGCACCGTGAAGGTTCTGGTCGAGGGCGCCTCGCGCGCCAAGATCGTCTCGTTCACCGACCGCGCCGATTTCCATGAGGCCCGCGCCACGGCGCTCGCCGAGCCGGAAGAGGAAGAGGTCGAGATCGAGGCGCTTGCCCGCTCGGTCGTCACCGACTTCGAGAATTACGTCAAGCTGAACAAGAAGATCTCGCCCGAAGTGGTGGGCGCGGCCAGCCAGATCGACGACTATTCCAAGCTCGCCGATACGGTTGCCTCGCATCTCGCCATCAAGATCCCCGAGAAGCAGGAGATGCTCGCCACGCTTTCCGTGAAGGAGCGTCTGGAGAAGGCGATGGGCTTCATGGAAGCCGAGATCTCCGTGCTCCAGGTGGAGAAGCGCATCCGCTCGCGCGTCAAGCGCCAGATGGAGAAGACGCAGCGCGAGTACTACCTCAACGAGCAGATGAAGGCGATCCAGAAGGAGCTCGGCGAGGGCGAGGACGGCCGCGACGAGGCCGCCGAGATCGAGGCGCGCATCAAGAAGACCAAGCTCTCCAAGGAGGCCCGCGAGAAGGCGGAAGCCGAGTTGAAGAAGCTGCGGTCGATGTCGCCGATGTCGGCTGAATCGACGGTGGTGCGCAATTATCTGGACTGGCTGCTGTCGATCCCGTGGGGCAAGAACTCCAAGGTCAAGCAGGACCTCAACTATGCGCAGGACGTGCTCGACGCCGATCATTTCGGCCTCGACAAGGTCAAGGAGCGCATCGTCGAGTATCTGGCCGTGCAGAGCCGGCAGAAGAAGCTGAAGGGGCCGATCCTATGCCTCGTCGGACCGCCCGGCGTCGGCAAGACCTCGCTCGGCAAGTCGATCGCCAAGGCGACCGGACGCGAGTTCATCCGCATGGCGCTCGGCGGCGTGCGTGACGAGGCCGAGATCCGCGGTCACCGGCGGACCTATATCGGCTCGATGCCCGGCAAGGTCATCCAGTCGATGAAGAAGGCCAAGAAGTCCAACCCGCTCTTCCTGCTCGATGAGATCGACAAGATGGGCCAGGACTTCCGCGGCGATCCGTCATCGGCCCTGCTCGAGGTGCTCGATCCGGAGCAGAACTCGACGTTCATGGACCATTACCTCGAGGTCGAATACGACCTGTCGAGCGTGATGTTCGTGACGACGGCGAACACGCTGAACATCCCTGCGCCCCTGATGGACCGCATGGAGATCATCCGCATCGCCGGTTACACCGAGGACGAGAAGATCGAGATCGCCAAGCGTCACCTGATGCCAAAGGTGATCCGTGATCATGCCCTGCAGCCGAACGAATTCTCGGTCGGTGAGGACGCGATCCGCGGCATCATCCAGACCTACACGCGGGAAGCCGGCGTGCGCAGCCTGGAGCGCGAGTTGATGAAGCTCGGGCGCAAGGCGGTGACCGAGATCCTGCGGACGAAGAAGAAGACGGTGAAGATCACGGCGGAAAACCTCGCCGATTATCTTGGCGTGCCCCGCTTCCGCTTCGGTCAGGTCGAGGCCGACGATCAGGTCGGCGTGGTCACGGGTCTTGCCTGGACGGAAGTCGGCGGCGAGCTGCTGACGATCGAAGGCGTCATGATGCCCGGCAAGGGCCGCATGACGGTGACGGGCAATCTGCGCGACGTGATGAAGGAATCGATCTCGGCGGCGGCTTCCTATGTCCGCTCCAGGGCGCTCGATTTCGGCATCGAGCCACCGCTGTTCGACAAGCGCGACATCCACGTCCACTTGCCGGAAGGCGCGACCCCGAAGGACGGTCCGTCCGCCGGCGCCGCGATGGCCACGGCCATCGTGTCGGTGCTGACGGGAATCCCGGTCCGGGCCGATGTGGCGATGACGGGCGAGATCACGCTGCGTGGTCGCATCCTGCCGATCGGCGGCCTGAAGGAGAAGCTGCTCGCGGCATTGCGCGGAGGCATCAAGAAGGTGCTGATCCCGGAAGAGAACGTCAAGGATTTGGCGGACATTCCGGACAATGTGAAGAACGGCATGGAGATCGTTCCGGTCTCGCGGGTCGGCGAGGTGCTCGCGCACGCGCTCACCCGGATGCCGGAGCCGATCGAGTGGGTCGAGCCGGTTAATGCGCCGGCCCCGGTCGACGCCGGCGACGATGCCGGAAAGTCGCTCGCGCACTAACAAATGTTAAGGTGCAGTGCACAAAGAGAAAGCCGGGCCTTGAGCCCGGCTTTTTCATGTGAAAAAGCCACGAAAAAATACAAAAAAGCCCGGATTTCCGCGGTTTTTGGCTTGGGTTCCGAGAAGCTTCTTTCTAAAGTCCGTTTCCTGCCGGATGAGTCGTAAGTTCCGGTTTTCTCATGGAAGGGAATTTTGATGAACAAGAACGAACTGGTGTCCGCTGTCGCCGATGCCGCAAGCATTTCGAAGGCTGATGCGCAGTCCGCCGTCGATGCGGTGTTCTCCGTGATCACAGGCGAACTGAAGAAGGGCGGCGATGTCCGGCTTGTCGGCTTCGGAAATTTCACCGTGTCAAAACGCGCTGCTTCGACCGGCCGCAATCCGCAGACCGGCGCGGAAGTGAAGATTCCGGCGCGCACCGTGCCGAAGTTCTCGGCCGGCAAGGGCCTCAAGGACGCGGTCAACTAAGACCTTTTTCTTTAAGTGCAGAAAAGCCGGGCTTGCCCGGCTTTTCTTTTTTCGGCTGAGAGGCAGCCGGTTCAGGCCGTCGGCGCGTCGGCGCGCATCAGGCCTTCCTGTTTCAAATCCGCCCACAGCGCCGCTGGTATTTTGGTGTCGAGCAGCGCGCGGTTGCTTTCGACTTCCGACGGCCGTTGGCCGCCGGGGATCACCGACATCACCGACGGATGCTGCAGCGGGAATTGCAGCGCCGCCTCGATCAGGCGCACGTTGTGGCGCTTGCAGACTTCCTCGATACGCGCGACGCGATCCAGGATTTCCTTCGGCGCCTCGCTATAGTTGTAGAAGGCGCCGGGCTTCGGCCCGGTCGCCAGCACGCCGGAATTGTAGGGGCCGCCCAGCACGATGCCGATGCCGCGCTTCTGGCAAAGCGGCAGGAAGGACTGCAGCGCTTCCTGTTCGAGCAGCGTGTAGCGGCCGGCGAGCAGGAAAAGGTCAAAGTCGCCACGTTCGGCCAGCGTCTGGGCGACCTGCCATTCATTGATGCCGCCGCCGAAGGCCTTGATCACGCCCTGATCGCGGAGCGAAAGCAGCCCGTAATAGCCGGACGACATGAACTCCGCGATGCGGGCATCCGAGGCCTCCTTGCTGCCATGGGTGAAGATGTCGACGTCGTGCACGAAGAGGATGTCGATGCGGTCGACGCCAAGACGCTCCAGCGAGGCCTCGAAGGAGCGCATGACGCCGTCATAGGAGTAGTCGTAGACTTCGCGGCGCGACGGCGTCTCGAAGAACTTGCCGATGCCGGTGCGCTGGTCCGGCGGGGCGACGCGCATGATGCGGCCGACCTTGCTCGACAGCACATAGTCATCGCGCTTCCTGCCGCGCAGGAACGGGTTGAGGCGGGTTTCCGACAGGCCGAGGCCGTAAAGCGGCGCCGTGTCAAAGTAACGGCAGCCAGCCTTCCATGCCGCGTCCAGGGTGGCATTGGCGTCCTCGTCGGAGATGGCGCGGTAGAGATTGCCGAGCGGCGCGGTGCCGAAGCCGAGTTCGGTGAAGGTGATGCCGCCATTGCCGATGCGGTCGAAGTGCCGTGTCTTCATGTCTGACGATGTCCCGGAGCGATTTGTCTGACATGACACTATCACGCCGGTGGCCCAGCAAAAGTGCCGAGGCTCGTTGGACAGCGATTTTCGCAATGCTAGCATGAACAAAAAAGAGCCTTTCGCGGCAGCGAGCCGCCGAATCTGTAGAGACACGCGACATCGCGCAGACAGGGTGAGCCATTCCATGAGCAAAGCCGGATCCGGCATGTTCGCGACCGCGCTGGACGAGCTTGGCGCGGTGCTGGCGCGCACGGATGAAGCGCGGATCGACGCGGCCTGCGCCATGCTGGCTGGCGCCGGCAGGATTGCCGTCTATGGCTGCGGCCGCGAGGCGCTGCAGGTGAAGAGTTTTGCCATGCGGCTCTATCATCTCGGCCTGCCGGCTTCGGTGGTCGGCGACATGACCACGCCGCCGCTCGGGCAGGGCGACGTCTTCCTGGCGAGCTCAGGGCCGGGCGAGACCACCACCGTGCTGACCTTGATGCGGGTTGCCCGCGATGCCGGCGCGAAGGTGCTGCTCCTGACGGCCGAACCGACAGGCAGCGCGGCGAAACTCGCCGACTTCACGCTGGTCATCCCGGCGCAGACCATGGCCAGTGACCAGGGCGCGGCAAGAACCTCGGTGCTGCCAATGGGCTCGCTGTTCGAAGGCGCGCTGTTCCTGTTGTTCGAGATCATGGTGCTGAGGCTCCAGGCGCTGACCAATGCGACGCCGGAAGCCATGCGCGCCAGGCACACCAATATGGAGTAGGGCATGCGCTACGAGCTGATGCTGCCGCACCAGATCCGCAAGGCGATCGAGGAGAACTGGCCGGTCGTGCTGCCCCTCGGCGTGCTCGAATACCATGGCGAGCACATGGCGGTCGGCATGGACACTTTGGCCGTCATCAAGACAGTGGAGCTGATCGAGAAGGAGAGGGACCTCGTCATCCTGCCGCCCTTCTATTACGGCGCGGCAAGCTATGCGGTGGCGGCGCCGGAAGGCAGCGGCTCGGTGCAGGTCGGTGGTCCGGTGCTTTCGCCATTCGCCGAGGAATTATTCTACGGGCTGTTGCGTATCGGCTTCCGCAACATCCACGCCATCATCCACCACCAGACCGAGAATTTCGTCGCGGGCATGCCGACCGACCTCGCCTTCAAGACCGCGGGGCGGCAGGCGATCTTCCGCTTCCTGGAAAAGGAACGAGGCGAGGGCTGGTGGGGGTCGAACACGATGGCCGATTACTATGCCGGCCATGCCCAAGGCGAGAATGTCTTCAACTGGGTGCAGGTGCATCCGCTGATGCCGGCCGCGATGAACGGCAAATACCCGTTCGACCATGCCGGCAAAGGCGAAACCTCGTTGATGCTGGCGTTATGCCCCGAGGCCGTGGACGAGAAGCATTTGACCGACAACACCGGCTGGTACACGAAAGACGCAGCGGAGGCCTCGGCGGGCCTCGGCCAGATCGGCGTCGCCATGATCCTTGATCATTTAAGGTCCATCCTAGTGCGATAGGCGCGGTTCTTTGTTCTCCCACAAAGGGGGAAGGAAAGGTCCAGCTACTTCACCGAGCCGGCCGTCATGCCCATGATCAGATAACGCTCGAGCGCGATGCCGATGATGGCCAGTGGCGCGATTGCGGCGGTGGCCAGGGCTGCCATCGACCACCAGTTGATGCCTTGCGAGCCGGTCTGGCTCGCCACCATGACGGGGATGGTCTTGGCGTCGGTCGACGTCAGAAGCGCGGCGAAGAAATACTCGTTCCAGCACAGCACCATCGCCAGGATGAAGGCTGCCACCATGCCGGGCAGGGCGATCGGCATGACGATGCGGAAGAAGGCGCCCCAGATCGACAGCCCGTCAACCAAAGCCGCTTCCTCCAATTCCACGGGAATGGAGTTGAACTGGTCGCGCATGATCCAGATGACGATCGGCAGCACCATCAGCGTGTAGAGGAGCACGAGGCCGATGCGGGTGTCGAGGAGCGCCACTTCCCGGTAGAGCACCAGGAAGGGGAGCGCCAGCACGACCGGCGGCAGGATGAGCTGCGACAGAAAGAAGAAGGAGATGTCCTCGTTCCTGAACCAGGCGAATTTGTAGCGATAGCGGACAAGGCCATAGGCGGCGAGGCTGCCGATGATGATGGCGAGAGCCGACGCGCCGACCGAGGTGATGACCGAGTTCATGAAGCGCTTGAAGAATTCGTCGCGCACGGTCGAGGTCTGGAAGATCGAATCCGGCGACAGGCCGAGTGAGCGCCAGCCCTTCCAGTCCGGCGTGAAGTCGACGAAGGGGATGAGATGGCCTTGCGTGACGTCGACCGCCGATTTGAACGAGGTGGTGATTGTCCAGTAGATCGGGAACAGGCACACGAATGCCCAGAAGACGAGCGCGCCATAGATGAAGACGCGGCTGGTGATGAAGGCCGCCGGCGAGCGGATTTCGGAAACGGTGTAGTCGGTGGTCTGGACGCTCATGATGCCGCTCAGTTGACGTTGCGCACGAAGCGACTGGCGACTTTCAGCAGCCAGGTCACGAAGACGACGATGATGATCAGATAGGCCATGGCGAGCATGGTGCCGTAGCCGACATTCGAGCGATCGCGATATTCGCGGTAGATGAAGCTCGACACGGAATCGGTGGCGCCGCCGGGGCCGCCGGAGGTCAGGGTGATGATGATGTCGGCGAGCTTCAGCTTGAAGATGATGCGCAGGATCACCGCCGTCACCGACACCGGCAGCATCAGCGGAAAGGTCACCTGCCAGAAGGTCTGCCACGCGGTCGCTCCGTCGACGCGGGCGGCCTCCAGCACCTCGCGCGACATCGCCTGCAGGCCGGCAAGCAGCATGATCATCATGAACGGGATGAACGTCCAGGCATCGAGCATCATGATCGAGATGCGGGCGGTGATCGGGTCTGAGAAGAAGGCGGGATTGTCCCAGCCGAGATGACGCGCCAGCGTCGCCGCCGGTCCGAACCGGTACTCCATCAGCGACTTGCCGACCATCCAGGACACCGCCACCGGCGACAGCATCAGCGGCAGCAGGAAGACGACGCGGAAGAACTTTCGCGCCTTGATCTGCGCGTTGAGCAACAGCGCCAAGCCGAAGGCGATGACATATTCCACCAGCACCGCAAGCACATAGAGCACCATGTTGAACAGCGCGTTGCGGTAATAGGGGTCGGCCAGCATCTGCCAGAAATTGTCGAGGCCGTTGAACCTGCGTCCGGCAAACGAACTTAGGTTCCAGTCGGTCAACGCGATGTAGAAGCCGAACAGCGTCGGGAAGATCACCATGGCGATGGTGAAGAGCAGCGCCGGCAAAAGGAACAGCGCGCGCTGCCCGTCCTCGCCGCGCGTCAGCACCTGCCAGGCACCGAGCGCGATACCCCACAGGATGTAGGCATAGATCACCGGCCGCCAGGTGTCGAAGCCGAATGTGGACATCTCGGTCTTGTAGAGGACCTGCACGACGATGATCGCCAGCAAGCCGAGCGTCGCGATGGCCAACAGGCCCCAGCCGAGCCGCTTGCGTCCTTGCGGGATCAGGTCGGCCGGATTCGCCGTCCACGCATTCGCGGTCGAAGTTTGCTCAGCCACTCTTGCCTCTTAGCGCATCAAACCGGGCGGGCCGGTAAAGATGCGGCCCGATGACGATGTGCCATCGGGCCGCGACGTCTCATAGGCCAGCCTACATGCCAAGCGAGGCTTTGTAGAGCTTCACCTGCTTCTCACGGCCGATCTGGTCGGTCAGCTTTTCCCAGGCCGCGGCGATGGCGTCGGCGCCTTCCTGGGCCTTCATCTTGCCGGCGAAGGTATTGGCCAGGATGTCCTCGGCTGCGGAGTAGTACTGGAAGATGCCGGGGATGCGCGGCTCGATCGCCGCGTTCGGATGGTTATAGGAGTCGCCTTCCGACTTGAGGTAGGAGGTGATGAAGGCTTCGTCATAGCCGGCCGCAACCCATTCCGGAATGTTGAAATGGGAGTTGCGGTAGGGCTGGAAGCCCGACGGATACATCGCCGTCCAGATCGACAGGTCCTTGCCGCCGAGATGCGCGGCGGCCGACCACGCCGCCTTCTTCTTCTTCTCGTCCTTGTCGACACGGGCCATGACATAGACGCCCCAGCCAAGATAGGCGCAGTTCGGCGCATAGTTCGGGCCGCTGGCAAGCTTTTCCCATTTGCCCGTCTTGGAATTGTAGACGTCGTCGGAGCCCGGCAGGATTGAGAAGCCGGTGACGTCGCCGATGACCGACGAGTCATTGGTCTTGACGTTCGAGCCGACGTCGCCCCACCAGGGGATCATCGAGCCGGTACCGGCCAGGAACTGCTGGAAAGCAGTCGTGTTCGGATCGGCGTTGATCTGGTCGGCGGGCTCGGAGGGCAGGGCGTCGATGACGTCCTGGATGGCGCGTACCCAGGCCGGATTGTTGACGCGCGGCTTCATCGTGTCGGCGTCGAACAGCCAGGCCTTGTCATCGGGATGCTTGGCATAGGCGGTGGCGCGGCTGCCGAGGAAATAGAAGCCGAACCCGCCCCAGGGCTTGGGCGCGTCGAGATAGCCATAGACGTCCTGGCCCTTGAATTTCTTGCCCTTCAGGAATTTGGTCACGGCCTGCACCTGCTGCCAGGTCTTGGGCACGCCCCACTCCGTGAGGCCTGCCTTGTCGCCGCTGTCCGCCTTCCAGGCTGACGCCAGTTCGGAGTCGGAGAACACGTCGGTGCGGTAGTTGAAATTGTGCGTGTCGCCGTCGATGGTCACGCGATACTGCTTGCCGTCCCACGTGCCGACCGGCGGCTTCAGGTAGTTGACCAGATCGTCGAAGTCGATCTGCTTCTTCACCCAGTCGGGCATTTCCGAGGTCAGGCCCTTGCCGCAGACGTCGCCTTCGAAGGGCGCGCCCATCTCGATGATGTCGAAGTCGACGGTGCCGGTGGCGATCGACTGCTGCAGGCGGGCGTTGTAGTCGGCCTGGGCAAGGTCGATCCAGCTGATCTTGGCGCCCGTATAGGCCTCCCACGGTTTCAGGAAGCCGCGGAACAGCACGTTGTGCAGGTTCTGGTTGTTGAGGCCCATGAAGGTGAGCTCGACACCGGCGAACTCGCCTTGCTTGACGTTGGCCTTGGTCGCTTCCAGGCAGAGCTCGCCGACCTTCTGGAAATCGGCATCCGTCGGCTGGCCTTTGCCCACGCCCGGGATCTGCAGGATTTTCGCACGCAGACTATCGTCGGCCGCGGCAGGCCTCGTCAGCGCGCCGAGCCCGGCGCCGGAAGCGGCGGCGATCGCGGCCATACTGGCCGCGCCCTTCAGCACATCGCGGCGGCTCGCGCCGGCGCGCATCAGTTTCTCGTACAGGTCGACTCTCATCTACAGGTTCCTCCCAGAACAACAGCGATTGAATTGAAATGCCAATTTCTCGGACGTGCAAACGTCTACGGTTCTCCTCGATCATACGGGGACGTGGGACCCCACCCTGCGTCGCCGGAGTTCCGATTTCAGGGTAACAGGCCTGCGTCGGATTGGCACTCGCCACTATTCGCGTAATCGATTACCTTGTCAACAAGATTGGCTTTTTAACTATAAGATACCGACTTGCCGTTGCCGCTGGCAATGGCTAGCTTCACCGCAAAACATGAAGGGGAGACGATGGCTCAAGTCGCGATCAGCAGTGTGGCCAAGGCGTTCGGAACCGTCAAGGTCCTGCACGAGGTCAGCGTCGATATTGCCGATGGGCAATTCGTCGTGCTGGTTGGCCCTTCAGGATGCGGCAAGTCCACGCTGCTGAGGATGGTGGCCGGGCTGGAAACGGTTTCCGGCGGCACGATCTCGATCGGCGACCGCGTGGTCAACAACCTGCCGCCGGCCAAGCGCGACATCGCGATGGTGTTTCAGAATTACGCGCTCTATCCACACAAGACGGTGGAGCAGAACATGGCCTTCGCGCTGAAGCTGCGCGGTACCGATCCAGCTGTCGTCGCCGAACGCGTCAAGCGCGCCGCCGACATCCTCGACCTTGCGCCCTATCTCAAGCGCTATCCGCGCCAGCTTTCCGGCGGCCAGCGCCAGCGCGTCGCCATGGGCCGGGCCATCGTGCGCAATCCCCAGGTGTTCCTCTTCGACGAGCCGCTCTCCAACCTTGACGCCAAGCTGCGCGTCCAGATGCGCACTGAGATCAAGGAACTGCACCAGCGGCTGAAGACCACGACGATCTATGTCACCCACGACCAGATCGAGGCCATGACCATGGCCGACAAGATCGTCGTGATGCGCGACGGTCGCATCGAGCAGATCGGTGCGCCGCTCGAATTGTTTGACCGGCCCGCCAATCTGTTTGTCGCCGGCTTTATCGGCTCGCCGGCGATGAACCTGCTCAAGGGCACGGTGAGGAAGGGCGAGAAACCGGTCGTCGACATCGCCGGCACAGCGTTTCCGATGCCCGCCAACAGTGCCGCCGAGGATGGTCAGGCCGTCGTCTACGGCGTGCGCCCGGAGCACCTGGAGATCCATCCCGACGGAGTCGAGGCCAAGATCTCGGTTGTCGAGCCGACCGGCTCGGAAACACTGGTTTTCCTGCGCTTTGGCGAGGGCGAGATGGTGGCGCTGTTTCGCGAGCGCCATGACTTCAAGCCGGGCGACACGCTCAAGCTCAAGCCGCGGCTTGAGCAGGTCCACCTCTTCGACGCCGAAACCGGCAGGCGACTTTAGATCTTTACGCAATTCCGGACGGAAAACCGCCTTTCCTGGAATTGCTCCAGACCGCACACAGACTTCCGGGAGGAAACCATGCTCAAAGGGATCAATCCGCTGCTCAATGCCGAAGTGCTCCAGGCGTTGCGGGCGATGGGCCATGGCGACGATCTGATCATCGCCGACACCAATTTCCCGTCCGATTCGGTGGCGCGGCAAACCGTGCTCGGCAAGCTCTTGCGCATCGATGCGACGGCGGCCGACGTGGTGAAGGCGGTGCTGTCGCTCTATCCGCTGGATACGTTCGTCAACGATGCCGCGGCGCGCATGGAGATCGTCGGCAAGCCGAACGAGATCCCGCCGGTGCAGAAGGAGGTCCAGAAGGAGATCGACGCGGCCGAGGGCAAGCCCTGGCCGATGATCTCGATCGAGCGCTACGCTTTCTACGAGCGCTCAAAGAAGGCCTATTGCGTGATCCAGACCGGCGAGCGCCGCTTCTATGGCTGCTTTGCCTTCCGCAAGGGTGTCGTACCGCCGGATGCGGAGTGAGACGATGGCCGCCGGTAAGCCTGTTGTAATCCTCGGTGTGTTCGTCGCCGACACCGCATATCGCGCCGACCGCCAGCCGCGCATGGGCGAGACGATCCTCGGCAATTCCTTCAAGCTCGGGCCGGGCGGCAAGGGCTCGAACCAGGCGGTGGCGGCCGGAAAGCTTGGCGCCGACATCACCTTCCTGACCCGACTGGGCGTCGATGCCTTCGCCGATATGGCCAAGCAGACCTGGAAGGGCGCAGCCGTGAAGAGCGCCGTCATCGACACGCCGGACAGCTATACGGGTGCTGCCTATATCTTCGTCGAGGAAGGCACGGGCAACAACGCCATCATCGTCAGCCCGGGCGCGGCAATGCTGATTTCTCCGGCAGACATCGAGGCGCATGCCGAGCTCATCCGTTCCGCCGGCGTTTTCGTCACCCAGCTCGAGCAGCCGATCGACGCGGCCTTGAAGGCGCTTGAGATCGCGCGCGGGGCAGGGGTGACGACCATTCTCAATCCCGCGCCGGCCGCCAGCCTGCCGGATCGCATCTACACGCTCTGCGACTATGTCACGCCCAACGAGACCGAGGCCGAAGGGCTGACCGGCATCAAGGTGTCGTCGGTCGACGACGCCCGCCGCGCCGCCGACGCTTTGCTGGCCAACGGTGTCGGGGCCGTCATCGTGACGCTGGGAGAAAAGGGTGCGCTGCTACACACAAAAACCCGTTCCGAACTTGTCGGCGCCGTCAATGCCGGCCCGGTGGTCGAGACCACCGGGGCGGGTGATGCCTTCAATGGTGGCCTTGCCGCGGCACTGGCAAAGGGAGTAGAGCCACTGGAGGCCGTGCGCTTCGCCTGCGCGGTCGCCGGCATTTCGGTGACCCGCCCCGGCACGGCGCCGTCGATGCCGACATTGCTAGAGGTCGAGGCGCTGCTCGCCAAGGCATGAGCTCGTAGCTCGCCCGGTTTATTAGCGACCGCTTGAGCCGGAACGCTCCTGAAGCGAGCGCGTTCATCCTCCTGGTCGGCAACGCCGGAACGGCAGGATGAAGAGATCTTACGAAAAACCCACGCTCGTGAAGCAGCAGAAGCTCACCGAACGGACGGCCCAGATAGTCGCTTCCGGCGTCGTCCTGGGCGAATGATCTCCTTGATCGGGCTCGGATAGCGCTACAGAATCCTGCTGGTCAGCTCCAGCATCGTGGTTGCGCCTTGCTCGCTGCCGGGCATATGCACGACGCGCAGGACCCGAAGGTCCCTGCTCGATCCTTCGACCGGTATCGACACGCTTTCACCGACCCGCGGCAGCTCCTGGAAGGCGAGCTCGTCGACATCCCTCTCATCGTCGATGGAAATCCGACATCTCACAGCCATCTGATTTCTCCCGTTTTACCCGAGGGCTGAACGGGACAAGGTTGGAATGGTTCCGAGAAGGCCCTCAGTTGGCAAACCTGCCGCGATATTCGCGCGGCGTCAGGCCTTTTAAAGCCTTGAATGGCCGTCCGAAATTGGCCGGCGACCATAGCCGAATGGTATTCAAGGCACACAGCCGGAATGCGCCTCAAAGCGCGCTGCACCAGCCAGATTTTCCGATTGATCCCGCAAAGGAAAATGGCGCGAGTGACGGGGCTCGAACCCGCGACCTCCGGCGTGACAGGCCGGCACTCTAACCGACTGAGCTACACCCGCGCACTGACGAGCACGTGTCAGGCGTGTCGTCGTTGAGGCGCTGGATAAGGGGTTCGCCTGCGGGTGTCAAGCGCGGCTTTCAACCATTACAGCAATCAGGAGAAGGTTTTTTGACAGCGGCGTCGAGGCCGGGGAAAACCTGCCGCGACAGGCGCGCCGTACGGTTCATTTGGCCTTGCGAAGCCGAGCCTAACTGCTTAAAGGTCCGCGCTCAGGCGGGCGATTAGCTCAGTTGGTAGAGCGCTTCGTTTACACCGAAGATGTCGGCGGTTCGAGCCCGTCATCGCCCACCATTACGCCGAACAAGCTGAAGCAGAACGCGGCAGCGGCCCTTGCCAGGGCCACCGCCTTATCGAGCTGCGGTCAGGCCGCTACTGCCTGACGTAGCAGCGCTTGTGAGCGCCGGGCGCGGGATCGTCGCCGAAAGCGTCGTTGCTGCAGCGAACGCCGTTCCTGAAGACGTCCTGCGTGTATTGGCCGCGTGCGCCGTATCTGACCATCGCGCGGCCGCGGAAATCGCAGAACTCACCCTCCCTGGCGCAAGCGACCCATTCGCCGCGATCCGGGCGCGAGCCATAATCGTCGTCCCCGTAATCGTTGTTATCGCCATAGCCGCCGCCACGCGCCACGAAATAACAGGCCTTCTCGCGGCCGGGGGCGGGGTCGCCAAAAACGCGATTCGAGCAAGGGACGGCTCGACGATCGAAAAACCGGGAGGTCATTCGACCGCGCGCCCCGTAGACCACTTCCGTGGGGTAGGGCAGGCGGCAAATGCCACCCTCATTCGCGCATCGCCGCAGCTGCTGCGCCGACGCGGTGGTAGGGAACAGGGCCGTAGCGGCCGCGGCCAAGCCGACGAGGCAAATGAAGGCCAGCGCTATTCGAATCAAGAAAATCGGTTTTTTGGACATGATTCGTCTCCCGTTTTGGTTCACCCATCATCCTTACAGCGAAGCTATTAAATGCGCGATGAATGGCTGGCCGGCGGTCATGCGCACGATTTGCCGTTCGCCGCTTGGGGTCGTCGAGGGATCAAAGCGATGACGCCACCATCGCCAGCTCTTTCAAGACAAAGGGAGTTGCCATGTCGGGCAGAATGCTGGGCGTCCTGCCAAAGCGCGTCGCGAGCTTTCAGATTCGCTCCATGCGCTTTAGGTTTTTGATGTTACGCATGTGTTCATACCGAAACCGGTTCCCACTTTCGGGAGACATGCGTTAGGCCCTGCCTATGCGTTGTCCTGGCTGATTGCCGGGCGTCAAAACCACCGCGATGGTAGCCGGCAGGGAAAGCCGAGGCTTCGTCCCCGACCAGATCGATCCGATGAGGAGAAAAGATGATTGAACTGCCTTTTGCCCGCGCAGAGTACCAGCGGCGGCTCGGAAAAATCCGCGCCGAGATGGCCAGGCGCGGCATCGAACTCCTGATCGTCAACGAGGTCGCCAACCAGCACTACATCACCGGCTATGACGGCTGGTCGTTCTATACGCCACAGGTGGTGCTTGTTCCGATCGAGGACGCGGAGCCGGTCTGGATCGGCCGCGCCATGGATGCGGCAGGCGGCTTGCTGACGGCCTGGATGAAGCCGGAAAACGTCGTCGGCTTCCCGGAGGACCATGTCCAGCGGGTCGAGCGGCATCCGATGGACTGGATCGCGGCCTGGATCGTCGCCAAGGGCTGGGGCAACCGTCCCATCGGCATCGAGCTCGAAGCCTATTATTTTTCGCCAAAGGCGCATGCGCGGCTCGTCGCCGGACTGCCCAACGCCAAATGGCACGACGCCGACCTGCTCGTGAACTGGATCCGCGCGGTGAAATCGGCGCCGGAAATTGACTATCTGCGTAAGGCATCGACGCTGGCCGAGGCGGCGGTCGCACGGGCCTACGAGGTCATCGCGCCGGATGTGCGCGAATGCGACGCGATTGCTGCCATCCAGGCGGCGCAGATCGCCGGCAGCCCGAATTTCGCCGGCGACATCACCGCGCTGCCGCCGACGATCCTCGGCGGCGAAAACGCATCCGCGCCGCACATCATGTGGAGCGACCGGCGTTTCGGAAAGGACGAAACCATCGCGCTCGAACTCGCCGGCGTCTGCCGCCGCTATGCCGCCGGGCTCGCCAGGACGATGCAACTCGGCAAGACGCCGGCTCGCGTCGCGGATACGGCAAAGGCTGTGATCGAGGGCATGGATGCGGTGCTCGACACGGTACGGCCGGACATCACGGCCGAAGCTGTCGAAGCCGCCTGGCGCAAGGTCATACAGCGCCATGGGCTGAAGAAGGAATCGCGCATCGGCTATTCGATCGGCGTTGCCTATCCGCCGGATTGGGGCGAACATACGATCAGCCTGAGGCCCGGCGACAAGACGGTGCTGCAACCGGGCAATGTCGTTCATTCCATCCTGGGCATGTGGATGGATGGCTGGGGCATCGAGATCAGCGAGACCATTCTGGTGACCGAGACCCGCAACGAGACGCTGACGAAGTTCCCGCGGGATATCCATGTCAAAGCCTGACCGGCCGTCTTCGGCGAGCGATACGGCGCCCGAGATCGATGCCGGAATTCTCGATCGGATGATCGAGATCCGGCGCCATCTGCACTGCCACCCCGAGCTGTCGAACCGGGAAGCGGGCACGCAGCGCTATTTGCGCGAGATGCTTGCAAAGGAAGGGATCACCGAAATCCGCGATGTGGCCGGCTACGGGCTTGCCGTCGACATCGTCGGCACCGGCCGGCCTTCGAACCGCAAAGTGGCTATCCGCGCCGATATCGACGCTCTGCCGATCGAAGAGGAATCCGGCGTCGATTTTGCGTCGCAAAATCCGGGCGTGATGCATGCCTGCGGTCATGACGCCCATGCCGCGATGGGCTTTGCGGTCGCCGCGCACCTGCATGGCTCGCGCGACAGTTTTGGCGGAACCGTTCGCCTCATCTTCCAGCCGGCCGAGGAAGATGAACCGTCAGGCGGCAAACGGGTGATCGAGGAGGGGCTTCTCGGCGACATCGATGCCGCGATCTGCGTTCACGTCGATCCGTACACACCGTCGGGCAAGGTGGTCGTCGGCCCAGGTCCCTACACTCTCGCGTGCGACACGTTCGATGTGCTGGTCACCGGCTCGGCGGCGCATGCGGCAAAGCCCTATGAAGGTATAGACGCGCTGACGGTCGCCTGCTCCATGGTGAGTGAGCTGCAGAAGATCGTTTCGCGCGAGACCGATCCCTATGATCCGCTGGTCATCTCGGTGACCGCCATCAATGGCGGCAATGCCTATAACGTCACTGCCGGCAAGGTCGCATTCAAAGGCACCATCCGCAGCGGCAACGACGCCACTCGCGAGCGGGCCTGGCGCCGGCTTCGCGAGATGCTTGAAGGAATAGCGGCAAGCCATGGCGCAAGCGTAAAGATCGACATCCGCCGGAGCGAACCGGGCGTCGTCAACGATGCCGGTATGGCCGCGCTCATCATGGCCGGCGCCAGGGCCAGCATCGGCGCGGACAATGCTCTCAACATGCCTGGATGGAGCATTGCCGACGACTTCGGTTACTACAGCGAGAAACGTCCGTCTGTGTATTTCCGGCTCGGCATTCGCAACGAGGAGGTCGGATCGGTCTACCCGCTCCACCATTCCAAGTTCCGCGTCGACGAGACGGCGTTGAGGAACGGCGTCCTTACTCTGGTTTCGGCGGCAACGATGTACCTGGCCGGTCAGGAGAATTACGGCGCTTAGCCGATCCGCAGGCGCGTTTGTCGGACCAACCGGTCAAAGGTATTGCGCGACCCTCTTGCCGACAGTGAGGAAGCGCAGCGGGTCGACCGCCTCGCCATCGTGGCGCACCTCGTAATGAAGGTGCGGACCGGTCGAGCGACCGCTGCTGCCGGTCTTGCCGATGATGTCGCCGGCGGCGAGCTTCTGGCCAACAGTGACGTCGATCTCGCTCAGATGTCCGTAGCGTGTGGCAAAGCCGTTGCCGTGGTCGACCTCCACCAAGCGGCCGTAGCCGCCGGCCCAGCCGGCCCTGGTGACGATGCCGGCGGCCGTGACCTTGGCCGGCATGCCGATCGGCGCCCTGAAATCCATGCCAGTGTGCAGGGCGGCGCTGCCCAGGATCGGGTCCGTGCGTACGCCAAACGGGCTGGTCACTGGATGGCCAGGGGCGGGGTTGGCGAGCGGCAGCTTGCGCGCCTCCTTCTTGACCCCGTCAAGCGCGTCGAGCGCCTCGTCCAGTTCCTTGACCTTGCTGTCGAAAACCAGCGAGGGATCGAGCGGAACGAGTGGGCCGCCGACGTCGCTCTTGTTGAGCTCGCTGTCTACCGGCAGGCCCGCGGCTTCCAGCGCCTGGGTTATGGCATCGGCATTCTTGTAGGCGCTGTCGGCGAGCGTGGTGATGCGCGAGAGCTGCTGGCTCTCGATGGCCTTCAGCGAGGCGTTGATCGAGACGAACAGCTTGTCGGCGCGGTCGGCGGCCGTTTCACCATCGAGCGGATCGGACCTTGTCGACCAAAGCGAGAAGGGCCTGGTGTCGCCGGCGCTCAAGGATGCGACGGAGTAGGTCGGCGCCTGCGAGAGGCTGCCGGTGATCTCTGCGTGTTCGTCGGGTTTGGCCGCAGCGGTGCTTGTCGCCGGCGCGTCGCCGACCTCGTTCTCGGCGCGCTCGAGGATCGGACCGAGCCGCCCGTGGCGCTCGCTGAGCTGTGTCTGCCTGGCCAAGAGCTCGCTGACCTTGGTTTCCATCAGCTGCTGATCGAGAAGCTGGCGGCTGGTGATGCGGTCGACCTGGGCACGAAGGGCCGAGATGCGGTCCTCATAGGCCTGCTGCATGCGCGCCTGCCTTGCGGTCGTGGCGCCGATCAGGTCGTCGCGCAACACCAGATAGGACGTGGCAAGCAGATAGCCGATGGCGATCGCCGCCAGGGCCGAGCCGAGGAAGGCGGCAAGCCAGGGGCGGATGGTGAAATGCCTTATCTCGTTGCCGCGGGCGATGATGATCGTGTGCGGTTCCTTGCGCCTGCCGAAGACAGCTGACTGACCGGTTGGTTTCACGGGGACCAGGCTTTCGTTACGGGACCAACGACAAGCCTGATTACACATTATTAGGGTTAACAAAGGCTTGCCGGGTCGACCGCGCGGCGCCGAATGCACGCAGCACGGGCACGAGATTGCGCGAACCCCAAGAAGTGCAATGCGGCGAAATCCTTGGCGATGAACACCAATGTTCTTCCAGGAGCAGCCTGGTGGCTCGCAAAGCAAGGCTCGGGTTTCTTAACTCTCTTCGATTGCGTTTAGTTGACGTTTTTCGAGTAAAGGCGTGTTGGTGTTTGGGATTCAGCGTGGCGGTAGGAATGCTGGACGATCTGGTTGGCAAGATCCTCGACAAGATTTCGGGCACCAGTCTGCTGGCGACCGGGCTTTTGCTGCTGACTGCCTTTGTCAGCGCGCTTGTAGCCTATTGGCGCACGGTCGAGGAGAAGAGCTGGAAGGAGTTCTTCGAGTTCGTCACCCCGCACGAGGTCATCACCCATCCCTCCGCGAAGGCCGACCTTCTGTTCTGGGTCACGAAGAAGGCCCTGATGCCTTTCCTGATGCTGCCCGCCGGGATCGTCTTCGTCACGGCGGTGGGGTACGGAACCAACTGGCTGTTTTCGACACTGCTCCACTTCCAGCCGCCTCTGACTGAGGGGCCGGCAGGGCCGGTGACGGTTCTGATCTTTACCGTCAGCATGCTCCTCGCTTACGACATTTCCTATTATCTCTATCACGTCGCCCAGCATCGCTATCCGCTGCTCTGGGAACTGCACAAGGTGCATCACTCGGCCGAGGTGATGGTCGGGATCACCAAGGACCGGGTCCATCCGCTCGACGAGTTGATGAACCGAGCCTGGGACGGCGTCATCGTGGGATTCTGCTTCGGCATCTGGTCGCTGATTTCGCTCAACCTTGTCGAACTGACCGTTTTTGGCGTCAACGTCTATGTCATGCGTAACATCCTGATGATGGATTTCGTCAGGCACACGCATTTCAAGATCTCGTTCGGCCCGCTCAACCATTTGATCCTGTGTCCCCACTGGCATCAGTTGCATCACAGCGTCGATCCGCGCCACTACGACAAGAACTTCGGGCTGCTCTTCTCGTTCTGGGACCGGCTCTTCGGAACATTGTGTGTGCCGAGGCCTGACGAGGACTTCAAGTTCGGCCTGGTCGACCGCGATGTGCGCGACTATCAGTCGCTCGCAGGCCTCTACGTCATGCCGCTGAAGCGAATGTGGGGGCATATCGCCAGGCGCATCCGGCCCGGAAAGCCACGGTCGCGCACCTCGCGAGCCTCGGAGGGGACACGGCCATGAACGGTCCCGTTGTGCTCGCAATCCCGCGGACACACACCTTCGAAGTCGTGACGTCGGCGGCGCGCCTGGCCGAGATCGCACCGGCCTGGAGGGCGCTCTGGCAGCGGGCAGGCGGGCTTGTCTTCCAGCACCCGGACTGGATCGCGGCCTGGTGGCGCACCACCCCGCAGCAGGAGCGGCGCGCGCTTAGGATTGGGCTTGCCTGGAACGGCGACCGGCTCGATGGCGTGATAGCGCTCGCGACTTTAAGGCGTTCCGGCATCCGCATACTCGAATGGGCGGCGAAGGATCACAGTGACTATGGCGACGCGCTGGTTGCACCTGACAGCGACCCGCGGGCGATCTCCCGCCTCTGGCGGTATGTTTTTGACCAGGGGGGCTTCGATCTTATCTATCTCAACCGTCTGCTGCCGGATGCCGGTGTTCATGCCCTGCTGAAACCGGCCCAGGGCAAGGCGCTTCGGCCCAATCACCGCACTGAAATCAGCTATCGTGTCGCTGGCTCCTGGCAGCGTGGGGCGGAATGGTTCGAGACTTTGTCCAAGAAGGGCCGGCAGAACTATCGTCGTGGCCGCAAGTTCATGGAAGAAAGCGGTGCATTGCGTTTCCGGCTGCTGGATGCGGCGGAGCCGCGCGAGCCGGTGCTCGAGCGCGTCGCGGCCTTGAAGCGCCTCTGGCTCGCTCGCCATGGCCGTGCCTCGGATCTGTTCGATAAGGGCTCGCCGGTTCTTGCCGCGCTTATTTCGGTGCTGGCCGACCTCGGGCTGTTGCGCATCTTCGTGCTGGAGCTTGACGACACGATCGTCGCCGTCTCGATCAATTTCGAGCAGCACGGCACGATGATGGCTTTCGTCACCACCTATGATCCCGAATACGAGCGCGCCTCGCCGGGCATGGTACTGATGATGGACTATATCCAATGGTCGTTCGACCGTGGCCTTGCCACCGTCGATTTTCTCTGCGGCGGCGAGGATTTCAAGCGGCGCTTCGCCACGCAATCAGTCACGCTGTCGTCCATGATGGGTGCGCGCGGTTTGCGTGGCCAACTTGCCGCGCTGGCCGATCAAGCGAGCCATCGTTCGAAATCCTGGAGGACGCGGCGGCAGCCGAAGGCAGAGGCACCTGACGAGTAACGACCATAATTGTCGGTTGCTTCGATGGGCTTTGACGATGCTCAGAGCGCGCGCACGGCCTCGAGCACTTCTTCGGCATGGCCCTTGACGCGAACCTTGCGCCAGACGCGGGCAATGCGCCCATCCTTGCCGATCAGGAAGGTGGCGCGTTCGACACCCATATAGTTGCGCCCGTACATCGTCTTCTCGACCCACAAATGATAGGCCTCGATCACCTTGCGCTCCTCGTCGGCGACGAGATCGACGGTGAGATCGTACTTCGCCTTGAATTTGTCGTGTTTCTTCACGCTATCGGGGGACAGCCCAATCACTTCGGCGCCGGCCTTCTCGAACTCCGGCTTCAACTGCGAGAAGCCGATCGCCTCGGTGGTGCAGCTTGTGGTGTCGTCCTGCGGGTAGAAGTAGAGTACAACGGGCTTGCCCCGGAGCGCGGCGAGACTGAGGGAGCCGCCGCCGTCACGCGGAAGATCGAATTGAGGCGCTGCGTCGCCCACCTCGAGATCAGCCATATCGATGCCCTTGTTTGCGGTTACGCGCGGGAACGCATCGATATAACGTGAGGCGGGGATTCGTCCATGACGAGTTCGTCACAACGGAAGATTGCTTGGATCAGGAAGACCCGCAGCACGAGAAGATAAGGTTCAGGCGTGACGAGATCACCGACCTGGCGAAGCTCCCGTCCGCTTGCAGCGTGCCGCCGCTTGGCCGCGCGGTGGTGCGGCGGCGCTTCCGCGTCATCGGCCGCGTGTTTGCCGGGCTTTGCGCGCTCGTGCTTCTGGCCGCGGCGGGCGTCTATGTCCTCGGGGCCTCGGGCATCGGCACGGAACGGCTCCGGGCCGAGGCGGAGACCGCCATCGAGAAGCTGGCAGGGGTCGATGTCAATGTCACCGTCGGCGCGGCGCGGCTGACGCTGGACGGATCGAGCTTCATTGCCCTGCAGGTGAACGATGTCAGCCTTAAGACGGCTGACGGCAAGCCGATGGCCGATATCGGGCGGGTGCGTTTCGGCATGCGCCTCTTGCCGCTGCTTTCGGGCGATGTCCGGCTGACCAGCGCCAGATTCTCCAACGCGCACATTGTCGTGGCGGCCATGCCTTCGGGCGGCGGTGACTGGACGGCGGCGCTGCGCAACGAGAACGGGCTTGTCGACCCGGAGAAAGTGTCGGCGGCGGCATTCGCCGGCGTCAACGACGCGCTGGATGCCGTGCGCGAGGACTCGATGCGCCAGATCGATCTCCACAACGTCGAGTTCGAATTGCCGGACACCGGGCTGGTCAAGCGCGTGACCGTCACCTCGGCAACCGTCGCGCAGACCGGTGCCGGGCGCATGCAGTTCTCCTACGATGCCGATGTCGACGGCCGGCACGCGACCTTGACCGCAACCGCGACCCGCGATGCGACGGCAAGGCGGATCGCCTCGCTGGATGCCAGCATCGAGATGGAAGGCGCGGGCACCTCCGGCGAGGGCGGCTCGACCGAGGCTGCCCCGGCGGCCGATGGCGCCAGACTGGGTTCGATCACTCTGAAGCTTTCGGGCTCGGAAGCGTCGGCCGACAGCCCGTCGCGGCTGGCGGCCTCACTCTCGCTCACCGGTTCCGTGCTCGACCTGGACGAACGCGGGCTGCTGCCTGTCGATGTCGAAGCCGATGCCACGCTGATGGCCGGCTCGAACAAGATCTCGGTCGACCGGCTGCTGATCAAGAACGGTCGCTCCAGCTTCGACTTTGCCGGGTCGATCGGGCCGAAGCCGGCAGCCGCCGGGGAGGAGCCCGCATACCGCTACGACCTGACCAGCGACGGCTCGACGCTGGCGCCCTCGGAATCGCCCGAACCGGCGCTTCAGTTCCTGGCCCGCATCGCAGGCGTCTATCAGCCGAAGAGCCGAAAGCTCGTCGCCGAGCAGATCGGCGTCCGGTCCGGCGGATCGGGCGAAGTGCTGGGCGCGGCCACCGTCGCCTTCGTCGACAACGGTCCTCCGGGCGTGTCGCTGTCGCTCAACGTTCACGACATGCCGGTCTCGCATGTGAAGCAATTGTGGCCATGGTTTTCGGCCCGCAATGCGCGGCTTTGGGTGCTGGGCAACCTGTTCGGCGGCAAGGTGACCGACGCCAACCTGCAGTTCCAGGTGGTGCCGGGGCGCCTGGGCAATGGCGTGCCGCTTACCGGCGACGAAGTGTTCGGCCGTTTCCAGATCGAAGGCTCGCGCTTCGATACCGCCGGGCGCATCCCGCCGGTCCGCGACGCCGTCGGTGTCGTCGCGTTCCACGGCAACGATGTCGACATCGCGCTCTCATCGGGCAGCGTCTACATGCCGAGCGGGCGCACCGTGGCGGCAAGCGGCGGGACGCTGACGATCAAGAACGCCAATCGACCGATCGTGGTCGGCGGGCTCGACATCGACGTCGCGGGTGAGGCGCCGGCGATCGCCGAGCTAGCCTCCTACGAGCCGATCAACGCCATTCGCCATGTCGGGCTGGCGCCCGAGGACCTGTCCGGCACCGTTACCGGCCACGTCAGGGCAGACATTCCGCTGACGAGGGGCATGGACACCTCGAAGCTCGATTGGCTGGTTTCCCTCGACTATCAGGACCTTTCGCTCGCCAAGCCGTTCGAAGACCAGACCGTTACCGAGGCGGACGGCTCGATAACAGTGGGGCCAAAACAGGCGGTGATTTCGGCGGAGGCCAAGCTCAACGGCATTCCGGCCGAGCTCGATCTGGTCGAACCGCTTGCCGACGACGGGCCGGCGCGCAGCCGCAAGGTCACGCTGATCCTCGACGACAAGACGCGCGACGCCAGCATGCCTGGCCTGTCGGACCTGCTTTCGGGAACCGTCAAGGTGGCGATCGACAAGAGCGGCGAGGACGCCCAGCAGGTCTCGGCGGACCTGACCAATGCCAGGCTCGACATTCCCTGGGCGGGCTGGAGCAAGGGCGCCGGCATTCCGGCCAAGGTCGCTTTCAACATGGCGAAGTCCGGCAGCACAACCACGCTGTCGGATTTCGCTCTCGACGGAAAAAGCTTTTCGATCGACGGCAATGTGACGCTGGTCAACGGCGCGTTGTCCGCGGCCCGCTTCAGCAAGGTTGCGTTGAACCGAGGCGACGACGTTGCCGTTTCGGTCAAGCGCGCCGGCAAGAGCTACGCGGTCGACGTCAGCGGCGCGTCGCTCGACGCCCGCTCGCTGATCAAGCAGTTCACCTCCGATGTCGACACCGCCACCAAGGGCGCCGGCAGCGACGCGATCTCGGTGAGCGCCGATGTGGCATCGCTGACCGGTTTCCATGACGAGGTGCTTTCCAATTTGAAGCTCGAATACAGCGCGGCCGGATCGCGCGTGAACGGGCTCAACGTCACCGCCGCGGCAAGCTCGGGCGCCCCGATCACGATCAACAACACCACCAGCGAAGGCGGCCGGGTGCTCAGGGTGAAGTCGGCCGACGCCGGCGCGATCCTGCGTTTTCTCAACGTCTACGAGCATATGGAAGGCGGCGCGATCACGCTGTCGCTCTCGGGCGCCGCGGACGGGCCGATGAAGGGACAGGTGGATGCCCGCAACTTCTACGTCGTCAACGAGCCCAAGCTCGCCTCGATCGTGTCGACCACGCCGGCCGGCGATACGCGCAGCCTGAACGAGGCCGTCAAAGGCAATATCGATACGTCCAGGGTACAGTTCGAGCGCGGCTTCGCCGAAATCGACAAGGGGTCCGGCTATCTGAGGCTGGCGAACGGCCTGCTGCGCGGTCCACGTATCGGCACGACCTTCCAGGGGACGCTCTACGATCCGAACAACAACATGGACATGACCGGCACCTTCATGCCGGTCTACGGGCTGAACCGCATCTTCGGGGAATTGCCGCTGTTCGGGCCGCTGCTCGGCAACGGTCGCGACCGCGGCCTGATCGGCGTCACCTACCGGCTGCGCGGCAATGCCAACAAGCCGACCCTCAACGTCAATCCGCTTTCCGTGGTGGCGCCCGGGATATTCCGCTCGATCTTCGAGTACCGGTAGACTCTACCCCGAAAGGCGGTCTCCCGTTTTCAAAAAGGACAGCGATCGAGAAGGCGCGGCCGATCAGATCGGTCGCACCAGCACGTGCTTTTTCTTGCCGAGCGAGAGCTTCACCACGCCTTCCGGGCCAAGGTCCTGGGACGTGACGATGCGCCGGTCGTCGGTCAACTGCTGGTCGTTGATACGCACTGCGCCACCCTGGATGTGCCGGCGCGCTTCGCCGTTGGAGCCGGCCAGCCCTGCGGTGACGAACAGCGCCAGGATGCCAATTCCGGCTTCGAGGTCCGATTTGGCGACTTCGACGCTGGGCAGCGTGTCGGCGAGCGCGCCTTCCTCGAAGGTCTTGCGCGCCGTCTCGCTTGCCGTCTCGGCCGCCTCGCGGCCGTGCAGCAGGGCGGTGATCTCGGTGGCGAGGATTTTCTTCGCCTCGTTGATTTCCGAGCCGCCGAGCTTTTCCAGCCGCGCCACCTCGTCCAGCGGCAGCGTGGTGTAAAGCTTCAGGAAGCGGCCGACATCGGCGTCCTCGGTGTTGCGCCAGTACTGCCAGAATTCGTAAGGCGAGAGCATGTCGCCGTCGAGCCAGACCGCGCCCGAGGCCGACTTGCCCATCTTGGCGCCCGACGAGGTGGTGAGCAGCGGCGTGGTCATAGCGAAGAGCTGCACGCCCTCCATGCGGTGGCCGAGGTCGATGCCGTTGACGATGTTGCCCCACTGGTCCGAGCCGCCCATCTGCAGCCGGCAGCCGACGCGCTTGTAGAGCTCGACGAAGTCGTAGGCTTGCAGGATCATGTAGTTGAATTCGAGGAAGGACAACGACTGCTCGCGGTCGAGCCTGAGCTTCACGCTGTCGAAGGCGAGCATGCGGTTGACGGAGAAGTGCCGGCCGACATCGCGCAGGAAATTGACGTAGTTGATCTGCATCAGCCAGTCGGCGTTGTTGACCATGACCGCGTCGCCGGGCCCGCTGCCGAACTTCAGGTAAGGCGCGAAATTGCGGCGGATGCCGACGAGATTGTCCTCGATGTCCTGCGGGGTGAGCAGCTTGCGGGCCTCGTCCTTGAAGGACGGGTCGCCGATCATCGAGGTGCCGCCGCCCATCAGCGCGATCGGCCGGTGGCCGGTCTGCTGCAGCCAATGCAGCATCATGATCTGGATCAGCGATCCGGCATGCAGACTCCGGGCGGTGGCGTCGAAGCCGATATAGGCGCTCACCGTTTCCTTCGCGAAAAGCTGGTCGAGGGCAGATTCGTCCGAAATCTGGTGGATGAAGCCACGCTCGCTCATTATGCGCAGGAAATCGGATTTGAAGGCGTACATTTTCTCTTCCTGGAGATCGCTTGGCGCCAAGGCCAAGCTGGATATGAAGGCGCGCGTTTAGCATCCAAGCGCTGCTAGCAAAAGTGATTTCCGGTTTTGCGTCCTTGCAGCGAGGCCGCATATCCTTGCTTCAGGCCTTTTGCTCGCGTAATGAGGCGCCCTCGCAAGGGTAACACATCCCAAGCGCCGCGACGGGACCATCCCGCAGTTTCAGATCGGACGAGCTCCCGCGATGAACAGGAACTACATTCTCCTCTTTGTGTTCAGCATCGTCATGACCCTCAGTGGGCTGGCCAGCCTGCCGCCGGTGGACCGCGACGAATCCCGCTTCGTCCAGGCGACCAAGCAGATGGTCGAGACGGGTGACTATGTGGACATCCGCCTGCAGGACGTCACGCGCTACAAGAAGCCGATTGGCATCTACTGGCTGCAGTCGGCGGCGGTGGCGCTGAGCGGCGAGGGGGCGGCGGCGCCGATCTGGGTCTATCGCCTGGTCTCGATGCTGGGCATCGCGATCGCGGTCGTCGGCATCGGCTGGACTGGGACAAAGCTATTCGGCGCCAATGCCGGGCTCGCCGCCGGCCTGATGATGGCGGCGATCTTCGCCACCGCCTTCGAGGGACGCGACGCCAAGACCGACGCGATGCTTCTCGCCTGCTGCGTGATCGCGCAGGGCGCGTTGGCCCAGGTCTATATGGCGGCCAAGCGCAACGAGCCGGTACCCGGGCATCTGCCGTGGATCTTCTGGATCGCGCAAGGGTTGGGCATACTGATCAAGGGTCCGGTTTCGCCGCTCTTGTCGCTGCTCACGGCCGCTGCCCTCATCGCCTTCGACCGCGACTGGCGCTGGCTGCTGAAGATGAAGCTGGTGCGGGGCGTCTTGATCGTGCTCGTGATCGTGTTGCCTTGGCTTCTCCTCATCACCTGGAAGAGCGGCGGCGCCTTCTTTCAGGAAGCAGTCGGCAAGGACATGCTGAACAAGGTGGCGCAGGGCGAGGAATCGCACGGCCTGCCGCCCGGCTTCTATATGCTCACCTACTCGCTGTTCATGTGGCCGTTCGGGCTGATCGCGGTCGGCGCCGGGCTGCAGGCGATCAACCGGTTTTGGGACGATCCGCGGCTGCGCTTCTGCCTGGCCTGGTACATCCCGTTCTGGCTGGTGTTCGAGGCGATCCCGACCAAGCTGCCGCATTATGTCATGCCGGCCTATCCAGGCATGGCGCTTTTGATCGGCTGGCTGCTCACCTTGCCGACGGACCAGGCCAACGCGCCGTTGAAGCGCTGGCAGACATGGCTATGGTGGGCAACCGCCTTCGGCCTTGCCGTGGTGGCGATCGGCCTCGCCGCGGTCTGCGTCGGCGCGCCGCTCTATCTCGCCAAGACCTTGTCCTGGTGGAGCATACCCGCGGCGATCGCTGCTCTTGTCACCGGCTATCTTGCCTTCCCGCGGCAATTGCAGGTGCCGCTTCCGCGCATCGCCGCGATCGCGGTCGGCGCCGGGATCACCTTCAGCCTGCTGTTCGGCGTCATCGCGCCGTCGCTGAAGCCGATCTGGCTGAGCCCCGCGGTCAAAGCCGCCGTCGACGCCAACCGCCTTTGCGACACCACCGTGCTCGCCTCGGCGAAATTCCAGGAGCCGAGCCTGGTCTTCCTGGTCGGCACCAAGACCGTGCTCACCGACGTCGAGGGCGTGGCGCGGCATCTGCTCGACGATCCGTCCTGCGCGCTCGGCCTGGCGCCGATCAAGGACGAGCAGAAGCTTGCCGATGTGCTGACCGCCCAGGGCAAGTCGGCCAAGCGGCTGACCGAGATCGACGGCATCAACTATTCGTCAGGAGACAAGCTTGCGCTCGGGCTTTACCGGGTGGCGCCGTGAGGAATAGCCTCGGGCATCGAATGCCCCTATAGACTCGCGCCAAAGCCATGTCCGCCGCGCCCTTTGCCCTTTACCGCCGCTCGCTCGGCAATTTCCGCGACACGATGTCGATCGTGATGCGACGCTTCGCCGTGCGGCCGGCGCGCTATCCGCGAATCCTATGGAGCGTCTGGCTCATAGCCTGGGTGCTGCTCATCATCGCGACCTTCCTGCGCCTCGACGCCGGCGCGGGGGAGACGCGCGGCGAATGGTCACCCGGCTTCGTGCGCTTCACCGATTTCTTCACGCAGTTCGGCCTTGGCGGGTGGTATCTCATTCCGTCAGCGCTCTGCCTCGTCGCCGCCAACCTGACGGATTGGCGCGGCTTGTCCCGGCACGGCCGTATGCTGGTCTACAACTGGACGTGCTTCGCCTTCCTGGTGCTCTGCGCCGTCGGCCTGTCCGGTCTCGCGGTCAACCTATTGAAATACGGCATCGGCCGGGCCCGGCCGCTTTATTTCGACAGCTTCGGCGTCCTGTCGCTGCATCCTTTCGCCATGGATGCGCGCTTCGCCGGCTTTCCGTCCGGCCATGCCACGACGATGGGCGCGGTGTTCGGCATCCTGCTGCTTTTGTTCCCGCGGCGCTGGTATGTCGCGCTGGCGGTCACCGCCTGCATCGCCTCGACCCGCGTCTTTGTTGGCGCGCATTATCCAAGCGACACGGTCGCGGGCTTCGGCCTAGGGCTGGCGTTTGCTGTTGCCTCGGGGCTGGTGTTCGCTCGGCTCGGTTTCATCTTCGGCCAGACAAGCGCGAAGCTGCCGGTGCGCAAGCGGACTTTCCGGCTGGCACCCTCCCGCGCGCCGAGAGGCAGGGTTTCGATGGCCGGCCCGGTCGAAGGCGGCGAGATCGGCGCCGACCGGACCTCCCCTTAAAGCTCTTCGACTGTGCAGCTATCCCACTTAGCGCAGGCGCTTCGGTCTCGGGTCGGCCAACTCGCCCGCCAGCCGACGGTCGAGATAGTCGGCACATTCCTGAATGAGCAACTCGGAATCATTGGCAAAGAAATGGTTGGCGCCGGGCAGCGTCTTCTGCGTGATGGTGATGCCCTTTTGCGTGTGCAGCTTGTCGACCAGCCCCTGAACGTCCTTGGGCGGCGCTACCTTGTCGGCATCGCCATGGATGATCAGGCCGGATGACGGGCAGGGCGCCAGGAAGGAGAAATCATAGGTGTTGGGCTGCGGCGCGACTGAGATGAAGCCCTCGATCTCCGGCCGGCGCATCAGAAGCTGCATGCCGATCCACGAACCAAAGGAATAGCCGGCGACCCAGCAGCTCTTGGAATCCGGATGCAGCGACTGCACCCAGTCGAGCGCCGCAGCGGCGTCCGACAATTCGCCGGTGCCGTGGTCGAACTCGCCCTGGCTGCGGCCGATGCCGCGGAAATTGAAGCGCAGCACGGTGAAATCGCGCTTCTGGAACATGTAGAAGAGGTCGTAGACGATCTTGTTGTTCATCGTGCCGCCGAATTGCGGGTGCGGGTGCAGCACGATGGCGATCGGGGCGCTCTTTTCCTTCGAGGGCTGATAGCGTCCCTCCAGGCGACCAGCCGGACCGGCGAAAATGACCTCAGGCATAAAATACTCCACGTGGCATATGAATGCGCTAGCCCGGAACTCTTTCGGCCCTAACTGTCCTGCGGCCCCAAACCTTCTGTGGCCTTGACGCCGGGCGAGCGTCTTCCTAGAAGCTAGTTTAGAATTGTTCAAAACTGGGAGGCCGAAACCCGATGGTCCGGCCGCCCGCGCCGCAAGCCGGGTAGATAGGACGGCTTGCCTTGCAATTTCAAGGAAATAACGCGCTATCCTCGCGGGATAGTTGGCGGAAGGACGAACTGAGCGAAAATGGCCGCAACCCGCGCCTATCTCGACTACAACGCCAGCGCGCCGCTCATTGCGGAAGCGCGGGCGGCGATGGTCGCCGCGCTCGATGCCGCCAACCCGTCATCGGTCCACACCGAGGGGCGCGCCGCGCGCCGGCTGGTCGAGGACGCGCGCCGCGACGTAGCGCGGCTGGTCAACGCCAAGCCCGAGCATGTCGTCTTCACCTCCGGCGCCACCGAAGCCGCCTCGACGCTGCTTACGCCCGACTGGCAGATGGGGCGCGGCGCCATCCGCATGAGCCATCTCTATGTCTCTGAGGCCGATCACCCCTGCGTCCTCAATGGCGGGCGCTTCGCGCCGGCGCAGGTGACGAGGATCGGCGTCGACAGCAACGGCATCGCCGACATCGAGGCGCTTGCCGCTGCGCTTGCCCAGCATGACAAGGCAGCCGGCCTGCCGCTGGTGGCGATCCACGCCGCCAACAACGAGACTGGCGTTGTCCAGCCGGTCGGGCGCATCGGCGAAATCGTCAAGGCCGCCGGCGGGGTGCTGGTGGTCGACGCCGTACAGGCCGCCGGGCGGATTCCGCTCGACATGTCAGTTCCTTATGCCGATTATCTGATCCTGTCCTCGCACAAGATCGGTGGGCCCAAAGGTGTCGGCGCGATCGTCGCCGCGTCCGACCTGATGATGCCGCGGCCGCTGGTCAATGGCGGCGGCCAGGAGAAGGGCCATCGCGCCGGCACGGAAAACGTCGCCGGGATCGCCGGTTTCGGCGCCGCCGCGCAGGCAGCGCTTGCGGGCTTGGACGGCATGGACGCCATCGCGCGCCGACGTGACGAGGTCGAAGCCATCGTGATCGAACTGGCGCCGGACGCGGAAATCTTCGGAAATGGCGCTCAGAGGCTTGCCAACACGACATTCTTCGCTATTCCCGGCATCAAGGCCGAGACGGCGCAGATCGCCTTCGATCTTGCCGGCGTCGCGTTGTCGGCGGGCTCGGCCTGCTCGTCGGGAAAGGTCGGGCCAAGCCATGTGCTGAAGGCCATGGGCCATGGCGACAGCCTGGGCGCCTTGCGGATCTCGATCGGCCGCGCGACCGGCGCCGAGGAGATAGAGGCCTTCCGGGCCGCGCTGGCGGGCATCGTCGCGCGCCGGGCGGGCAAGGAAGAAGCCGCCTGACGGCGGCGAAGACGAATTCAGGCCCTGCGGCCTGGTAGAGTGGTGCGTTTTGTCCTGGCCGGGTGAATTTCCGGCGGACACGCACTATATGGAGCTTACTCCGCCGCGAGCCCTCTTGGGGCGCGATTTCGGCGGTGCCATAGTTTGAAAACTGCCGGGCCTTGACCCCGGCGTGGATGGAGAACGCTTATGCCTGCTGTGCAGGAGACGATCGATCGAGTCCGAAAGATCGACGTCGACCAGTATAAATACGGATTCCAGACAGAGATCGAGATGGACAAGGCCCCCAAGGGCCTGAGCGAGGACATCATTCGCTTCATCTCGGCCAAGAAGGATGAGCCGGACTGGATGCTGGAATGGCGTCTGGGGGCCTACCGCCGCTGGCTGACGCTGGAAGAGCCGACCTGGGCGCGCGTCCACTTTCCGAAGATCGACTTCCAGGACATTTATTACTACGCCGCGCCGAAGAGCACGCCGGGGCCGAAGTCGCTGAGCGAGGTCGATCCTGAACTGCTCAAGGTCTACGAGAAGCTCGGCATTCCGCTCAAGGAGCAGGAAATCCTGGCCGGCGTGCAGAAGCCCACGGCAGCCGACGGGGAAGAGATCGGCGACAATGTCTACAAATCCGGCCGCGTCGCGGTCGACGCCGTGTTCGATTCCGTTTCGGTGGTCACCACCTTCAAGGAAGAGCTCGCCAAGGCGGGCGTCATCTTCTGCTCGATCTCGGAAGCGATCCGCGAGCATCCGGAGCTGGTGCAGAAATATCTCGGCTCGGTCGTGCCGACCTCGGACAATTTCTACGCGACGTTGAACTCGGCCGTGTTCACCGACGGTTCCTTCGTCTTCGTGCCGAAGGGCGTTCGCTGCCCGATGGAGCTGTCGACCTATTTCCGCATCAACGAGAAGAACACCGGCCAGTTCGAGCGCACGCTGATCATCGCCGAGGAGGGGGCTTACGTCTCCTATCTCGAAGGCTGCACGGCGCCGCAGCGCGACGAGAACCAGCTGCATGCCGCGGTGGTCGAGCTGGTTGCGCTCGACGATGCCGAGATCAAGTATTCGACGGTGCAGAACTGGTATCCGGGCGATGCCGAGGGCAAGGGCGGCATCTATAATTTCGTCACCAAGCGCGGCGACTGCCGCGGCGACCGCTCGAAGATCTCGTGGACGCAGGTCGAGACCGGGTCGGCGATCACCTGGAAATATCCGAGCTGCATCCTGCGCGGCGATGATTCAAGCGGCGAGTTCTATTCGATCGCCGTGTCGAACGGCTATCAGCAGGTCGATAGCGGCACCAAGATGATCCATCTCGGCAAGAACACGTCGAGCCGCATCATCTCCAAGGGCATCGCCGCCGGCTTCTCGCAGAACACCTATCGCGGCCAGGTCTCGGCGCACCGCAAGGCGACCAACGCGCGCAACTTCACCAACTGCGATTCGCTGCTGATCGGCGACCAGTGCGGCGCGCACACCGTGCCTTACATGGAAGCCAAGAACGCGACCGCGAAGTTCGAGCATGAGGCGACGACGTCAAAGATCTCCGAGGACCAGAAGTTCTACGTCATGCAGCGCGGCATTCCAGAAGAAGAGGCGATCGCGCTGATCGTCAACGGCTTCGTCAAGGACGTCATCCAGCAACTGCCGATGGAATTCGCCGTCGAGGCGCAGAAGCTGATCGGCATCTCGCTGGAAGGCAGCGTGGGGTGATGGCCTTGGCGTTCCGGAACATAGTTCCTGGACTGTTTGCCGGCCTCTTTGGCGTGGCGTCACCTGTGTTGGCAATGACGCCGGCGTTTGCGGTTGAAGAGAAAGACGCGGGAGGTGCTGACGGCCTCTTGCTTTCAATGTCCAAGGAGTTTCTCGACAATTCCGGTTTCATATCTGGCCTTGGCCTCGATGGTTCGAAGCTCGACTATTCCCTCGACAGCTTGAAGCAGATCGATGCTGCCTTGCAAAAACTCCATGACGAGTTGCCGGACGGAACAAATGGAAAAGACCTGACTGCGGTTGGAGACAAACAGCTGCAATTCGTCACGCTGAGCTTGGGTTCTTATGTGGGCGAGGTCCTGCGCAGAAACTTAAGGCAAGGCGCCAGATGGGAAGAATTCGAAGCGCTTTCCGAAAACGAGAAGCAGCTGTTCGGAAATGAGAAGGACCTGGGGAACGCCTATTTCATTCGATGGGCGGATGGCGTGGTTTTCCCGTTGAGCAAAGTCTTGAAATTCATCCAGAACGGGGACGAAGACAGCGTTTATTTTTACGCAAAGGTCGTTCTCAAGGATACCAACCGGGTGGACGGCGATGACACAGCAACTTCCCGCTAGCGACGGCGACTGGCACTGGCTTTGGCATTGAATTTGAACGGACAATTTTTGGAACGGAACGGAAATGCTTGAGATCAAGAACCTCCACGCCCGCATCGTCGATGACGGCACCGAGATCATCCGCGGCCTGAACCTGACGGTGAAAGCCGGCGAGGTCGCGGCTATCATGGGTCCGAACGGCTCCGGCAAGTCGACGCTGTCCTATATCCTCGCCGGTCGCGAGGACTATGAGGTGACCGAAGGCGACATCCTCTATAACGGCCAGTCGATCCTGGAGATGGATCCGGCCGAGCGTGCCACCGCCGGCATCTTCCTCGCCTTCCAGTATCCGATGGAGATACCGGGCGTCGCGACCATGGAATTCCTGAAAGTGGCGATGAACGAGCAGCGCAAGGCGCGTGGCGAGGAGCCGCTGAAGGTGCCGGAGTTCCTGAAGCGCGTGAAGGAAGCGGCCGCCTCGCTGAGCATGGACATGAACATGCTGAAGCGGCCGCTCAATGTCGGCTTCTCCGGCGGCGAGAAGAAGCGCGCCGAGATCCTGCAGATGAAGCTGCTCGAGCCGAAGCTCTGCGTGCTCGACGAGACCGATTCCGGCCTCGACATCGACGCGCTGAAGATCGTCTCGGACGGCGTCAACGCGTTGCGTTCACCGGAGCGCGCCATCGTCGTCATCACCCACTACCAGCGCCTGCTCGAGCACATCGTGCCGGACTCCGTGCACGTGCTCTACAAGGGCCAGGTCATCAAGTCGGGCGACAAGTCGCTGGCGCTCGATCTCGAGGCTAACGGCTATGCCGGCGTGATCGGCGAAGCCGCGTGAGATGGGAGCGGTCGAGGCAAAAGTCATGAACATGCATGCACAGCCCCAGCGGACCTTGGCCGAGACGGCGCTGATCGACGCCTTTGGCGAGCGGCTGTCGCAACTGCCCGGCGACGGCGCGGTGATGGTCAAGCGCGACGACGCGATCGAGGCGATCAAGCACGGCCTGCCGACGCGCCGCGTCGAATCCTGGCACTACACGGACCTGCGCCGGTTGCTGACTTCGGTGCCTGCTTTCGAAGCCGGCGCCGTGGTGAAGGCGCTTGCGCCGGTTCTTGAAGGGTCGGCCGTGCTGCCGGTGCTGAACGGAATCTCACAGACAAAGCTGCCGGAGATCGAAGGCGTCACCGTGCAGCGCTTGTCGGAGAAGCTGACCGACGGCAGCGTTGCGCCGGGACTCGATCCCTATGGCGACGACGACGCGATCGGCGCGCTGAACACGGCCTTCGTCGCCGACGGCTATTTCGTCGATATTGCCGATGGCACCGAGTTGGAAAAGCCTATCGAGTTGCAGAACCTGCAGGCCGGCGGCCAGTCGCATGTGCGGCTGCTGGCGCGTGTCGGCGCCGGCGCAAAAGCGATTGTCGTCGAGCGCCAGGCGGGCGAGCGCGACGAGGCGCTGGTCTCGTCGGTCAGCCAGCTCGTGGTCGGCGACGGCGCGCAAGTGACCTGGCTGATCGTGCAGGAGCAGCCGGAAACGGCCACGCATCTCGCCCAGTTCAAGGCGCATATCGGCAAGGACGCAAAGCTGACGCTGTTCGTGATGAATGCCGGCGGCAGGCTGGTTCGCCAGGAGGTCGTCGTCAGGACGACGGGCGAGGGCGCCGACTTCAAATTGCGCGGCATCAATCTTCTCGCCGGCGATACCCATACCGACACAACCATGGTGCTCGACCATGCCGTGCCGCACACGACGTCGACGGAAGTGATCCGCAACGTCGTGACCGGCAAGGCGCGCGGCGTCTTCCAGGGCCGCATCAACGTGCATCAATACGCGCAGAAGACCAACGCCAAGATGGCCTGCAACACGCTGCTTCTGTCGGATGACGGCGAGTTCTCGACCAAGCCGGAGCTGGAAATCTTCGCCGACGACGTGGTCTGCGGCCATGGCGCCACGGTCACTGAGATCGACCACAACCATCTGTTCTACCTGATGGCGCGCGGCATCGACGAGAAGAGCGCGCGGGGCCTTCTGGTGAAGGCGTTCGTCGCCGAAGTGATCGAGGAACTGGAAGACGAAGCGCTGGTCGAGGCGCTCGAAGAGCGGCTCGACGGCTGGTTTTCGACGCATGGCTAGCGCCTAACCTTCTCCCCCTGTGGGAGAAGGTGGATTGGCGCGCAGCGCCAAGACGGATGAGGGGTGTTGGAAGGATCGCGGCCCTGGCCGGCAAGGACTTGGAAATGGACCAGAAGATCGAGACCACTCCCTACGACGTCGAGGCGATCCGCCGCGACTTCCCGATCCTGTCGCGCCAGGTCTATGGCAAGCCGCTGGTCTATCTCGACAATGGCGCCTCGGCGCAGAAGCCGCAGGTGGTGCTGGACACCATCCAGCACGCCTATTCCCAGGAATACGCCAACGTCCATCGCGGCCTGCACTTCCTGTCGAACGCCGCGACCGATGCCTATGAGAATGCGCGCAAGTCGGTGCAGCGGTTTCTCAATGCGCCGAGCACCGACAACATCGTCTTTACCTCCAACACGACCTCGGCGATCAACACGGTCGCCTATGGTTGGGGCATGCCGCGGATCGGCGAGGGCGACGAGATCGTGCTCTCGATCATGGAGCACCACTCCAATATCGTGCCGTGGCATTTCATCCGCGAGCGGCAGGGCGCCAAGCTGGTCTGGGTGCCGGTCGACGATCTCGGCGCCTTCCATATCGAGGAATTCGAGAAGCGCCTGACTTCGCGAACCAAGCTCGTCGCCATCACGCAGATGTCCAACGCGCTGGGCACGGTGACGCCGATCAAGGAGATCGTGCGCATCGCGCATTCGCGTGCAATTCCTGTCCTCGTCGACGGCAGTCAGAGCGCGGTGCATATGCCGATCGACGTGCAGGATCTCGACTGCGATTTCTTCGTCTTCACCGGACACAAGGTCTACGGCCCTTCCGGTATCGGCGTGCTCTACGGCAAGAAGGAGAGGCTGGAAGAGATGCGGCCCTTCATGGGCGGCGGCGAGATGATCGAGGAAGTGACGGAAGACATCGTCACCTATAACGAGCCGCCGCATCGCTTCGAGGCCGGCACGCCGCCGATCGTGCAGGCGATTGGGCTCGGCGCCGCGTTGGACTATATGGAAAAGGTGGGCCGCGAGCGCATCGCAGTACATGAGGCGGATCTCAAGGCCTACGCGCATGAGCGGCTCCGGGCGATCAATTCGTTGCGCATCTTCGGAGACGCGCCGGGCAAGGGCGCCATCATCTCGTTCGAGTTGCAGGGCATCCATGCGCATGACGTGTCGATGGTGATCGACCGGCAGGGTGTCGCCGTCCGCGCGGGCACCCACTGCGCCCAGCCACTGTTGAAACGCTTCGGCGTCACCTCCACATGCAGGGCATCGTTCGGCATGTATAATACCAGGGCCGAAGTCGACGCTTTGGCCGAGGCGCTGGAAAAGGCGCGAAAGTTCTTCGGGTGATGATAATGGACGATGTGAGCACAACCGCAGAAACCGTACCGGCAACGAACGGTATCGTCTCGGCCTCGGCGATCCCCGCCGACGAGCTGGCGCGGCTGACCGACGACATCGTCTCGGCGCTGAAGACGGTCTATGACCCGGAAATCCCGGCCGACATATATGAGCTCGGCCTTGTCTACAAGATCGACATCGAGGACGACCGTTCGGTCAAGATCGACATGACCCTGACCGCGCCGGGCTGCCCGGTGGCCGGTGAAATGCCCGGATGGGTCGAGAATGCCGTCGGCGCCGTTGAAGGCGTTTCCGGTGTCGAGGTCAACATGGTGTTCGACCCGCCATGGACGCCCGACCGCATGTCGGAAGAGGCGCAGGTCGCGGTCGGGTGGTATTGAGACCGGTACCCTTGCGCCTCGGGTAAAACTTCACCATTTTAGGTGAGAATCATTCGGCAGGCCTTGAACCTGCACGGAATGGAGAAAGAAAAATATGGGACGCTTTGCCGTCATCACGATGACCGAAAAGGCCGCCGACCGCGTGCGCGAGATCGTCGCAACCCGTGACAACGCGCATGGCATCCGGCTTGGCATCAAGAAGGGCGGTTGCGCCGGCATGGAATACACCATCGATCTGGTGACCGAGCCGAACGCTAAGGACGACCACATCGAGCGGGACGGCGCGCATGTCTATGTCGCGCCTGAGGCGGCACTCTTCCTGTTCGGCACCGAGATGGATTTCGAGCAGACGACGCTGCGCACCGGCTTCACCTTCAAGAACCCGAACCAGAGCTCAGCCTGCGGCTGCGGCGAATCCGTCGAATTGAAGCCGGCCGACCTCAAGGCGCTTGCCGAGGCGCGCGCTTCGGCCTGATCTTCCTTCGCCCCGTTTACGGGGAGAAGGTGGCCCGAAGGGCCGGATGAGGGGTAAGTGCGAAGTTTTGAGAGGCTGGCGTTGCCCCTCATCTGCCTGCCGGCATCTTCTCCCCGTAGAACGGGGCGAAGAGAAACTACTCCACCCACATCCCTGTCCGCCTGTGCCAGTCGGCGATCGATTCCTCTGGATAGACTTCGAAGACCTTGTCCTTCTTGCCGACCACCGGCTCGACCCAGTTCGCCTTGTATTTCAGCATCAGATGCACCTTTTCCGGCGGCTTCGGCAGGTCGGTGTCGATGGCCGAGGCGAAGGGATGCACGAGATCCGGCCAAGTCGGGTCATAGAGCCAGAGCGCCGAGCCGCATTTGCGGCAGAAGTTGCGCTCGCCGGTCGAGACCTCACAATGCGGATGCTCGTCGTCCTCGATCTCGGCGCGATAGACGCCGAGGCTGCGCTTGCCCGTGATTTTCATCGTTTCGTAGTCGGCGCCGAGATTGATCGCGAAACCGCCGCCGCCCTGCTGCTTGCGGCAGATCGAGCAGTAGCAGAGCATGAAGGGCACGGGCGTGTGGCTCTCCACCTCGAAGCGGACGGCGCCGCAGCGACAGGAGCCTTTGAGAAGGACAGGCATAGCGGGAACTCCGTTTTCCAGGTCTCAACCTGTCAGCATGCCTTTGGTTGCGGCGATGACAAGGCCGATGGCGGATGAGATGATCGCGCCATGGATAATACGCGCCTTGAAGAACTGTTCGAAAGCCTGGGCCCGATCAGCATCCGAAAACTGTTCGGCGGCAAGGGCATCTATTGCGATGGCGTCATCGTCGCGGTGGTGGTGCGCGGCGAACTGATGCTCAAGGCGGATGAGGAAACCATCCCCGATTTCGAGGCCGCCGGCTGCAGCCAGTGGACCTATACCGGCTCGCGCCACGGCAAGGTGGTGGCGATGCCCTATTGGAGCGTGCCGGACGAGGCGTTCGACGATCCCGACGAGATGGCCGTGTGGGCGCGGCGGGCTTATGAGGCGGGAAGACGAGCAGGGAAGTGATACCCCGGCGTCAAAATTCAGTCAGCAACTGGCACGCCAATGTCGGCGGAAATGGTCATTGGCGACCTCGCCGAGAGAACGGTAGTTTGCAAGGCTGCGTCGTTGCAGCGAGAGTGTTCCGCAGCAAACCTGATCGGGCTTGAGGCCTATCTTCATGGCAGTGATCATTAGACCAGAGCAACCTGGCGACGAGCAGATCATTCACGACCTGACTGTCGCCGCTTTCGAACCCATGTCGTTCAGCGACGGTTCGGAGGCTCCGATCATTGCCGGATTGCGGAATGACGGCGACCTGAGTGTTTCGCTTGTTGCCGTCAGCGGCGGAAACATCGTGGGGCACGTGGCCTTCTCGCCGGTGACAATTGGAGCTGAAAGCCATGGATGGTATGGGCTTGGTCCGGTATCTGTGTGGCCGGAAAAGCAGAGGCAAGGCATCGGAAGTGCGTTGATTAACGAAGGGCTTGCAATCCTCAGGGCGAGCGGAGCAAAAGGCTGCGTGTTGATCGGTGATCCAGCCTATTACAGGCGCTTTGGCTTCAGAAGCGATGGCAATTTGAGCTATCAAGATTTGCCCGCACAGTATGTGCAATCATTGCTTTTCGGGAGCGAATCCGCCACCGGACAGATGAAATTCAGTCCTGCATTCAACCGGTAGAGCGGATTCGGAGCCGAGGCGATTGGATTTTGCCTACAGCGCCTTGGCGATCTCCGCCGCCAGCCGGGCATTGTTCTCGACCAGCGCGATGTTGGTCTTGAGGCTGCGGCCGCCGGTGAGTTCCAGGATCTTCGACAAGAGGAAGGGCGTCACCGCCTTGCCGGTGACGCTCTGCGCCTCGGCGGCCTTCTGCGCGGCGTCGATATAGCCGGCCATTCCGTCAGCCGGGATCTCGTCATCCCGCGGCACGGGATTGGCGACCAGAATGCCACCGCCCAGGCCCAGCGCCTGGCGCGTGCGGTAGAAATGGGCGATGTCCTCAGGCGCCTGCAGCGTCAGCGGCGCGCGGAAGGGCGACTGTCTCGACCAGAAGGCCGGCATGGTCTCGCTGCCATGGCCGATGACCGGCACGCCGCGTGTCTCCAGCACTTCCAGCGTCTTTTCGATGTCGAGGATCGCCTTGGCGCCGGCCGAGACGACGATGACAGGCGTGCGCGCCAGCTCGTCGAGGTCGGCCGAGATATCAAAACTCTTTTCGGCGCCCTTGTGGACGCCGCCGATGCCGCCGGTGGCGAACACCTTAATCCCGGCCATATGCGCGGCGATCATCGTGGCCGCAACCGTGGTGCCGCCCGTGCGCTTTTGAGCGACCGCGAAGCCGAGATCGGCGCGTGACAGCTTCATGGCGTCGCCGGTCATGGCGAGCGATTCGCGTTCGCCGTCGGAGAGGCCGATCTTGATGCGGCCGTCGACCACGGCGATCGTCGCCGGCACCGCGCCGGCATCGGCGATGATCTGCTCGACCTTGGCCGCCATGGCGCCATTGTCGGGGTATGGCATGCCGTGGGTGATGATGGTCGATTCCAGCGCCACCACGGGCCGGCCGCCGGCAAGCGCCTCCGCAACAGGCGGGTGGACATCGACGAAGGGGCGGGCGGTTTCCGGCGTCATGGCTGTTCTCCGACAAGGAGGAAGTAGATTGTCGGTGGCCCTATGCCACCTCCCGTGCCTCCGGCACAAGGGCAAGCGCCTGCGTGAAATTGGTGGTCGTGAAGGATGGCACGGCCTCCGGACTCTCGATGGCGAGCATCGCCGCCGCCACGCCCTCGCGCAGCGCTGCGCGCAGCGGCAGGCCGTGCAGCAGGGCGGCGACCGTTGCGCCGGTCAGCGCATCGCCGGCGCCGGTCACATCGGCGACGTGGCGCGGCGTCGGGGGGGCGATTTCAAAGACGCCGGTGTCGTCATAGCCCAGCACCGGAGCGCTGCCGGCCGTGATCACGCCAGCGTTCAGGCCGAGCCGCCTGAGCGCGCTGAGCAGGGCTTCTCCGGACATTTCGGCGCCAACCAGCGCGGCGGCTTCGCGGCGGTTCATGAAGAGCAACGAGAGATCACTGAGAAGAGGCGCCAGCCGAACGACCTTGGCCGGCGAGACGGCGATGGCGAAGACCGGGCGGCTGCCGGCGAGCGCCACCAGGCGCTCCAGCGCCGCCGTGGGCAGGTTGGCGTCGCACAGGATGGCGTCGGCCGCGGCGATCGCCTCGCGCACCTTGGAACGCCTTATCTGCTTGGGAAAGGCGAGGTCGTAGAGCGCCATGTCGGCCAATCCGACGATCAATTCGCCCTCGGCGTCGATCAGCGCCGTGTAGCTCGGCGTCGTGCGGTCGAGGAACACCACCGAGAGGTCCGTTATCCCGGCGTTGTCGATCGCCGAGGCGACCGTGTCCGCCGCCGCGTCGCCGCCGCGGACCGAGATCAGCGAGGCCGACACACCGCGCTTCACCACGCTGCGCAGCGCGTTGAAAACCACGCCGCCGACATCCTCGCGCATGATGCCGGGATTGGAGGCGGCTGGCACATAGGTACCCGAGACCTGGCCGCGCCGGTCGATATGGGCGCCGCCCAAAGCCAGGATCGTTGGGGCCAGGATAGTTGGGGATGTCGGCATTCGGGTCGCTGACTTTCATTGATCGTGCGGCTGCGCACACTAGGTTTCCCCGGGTCACCCTGCAATCGGGGCCGCGATTCGGGATGGCCGGACGTCGAAATCTCTTCTGGACCGGCGATTGTGCTCCGCACTAGCCCTGGTGAGACAAAAACAGAACAAATCCAGATATTGATTGATTTTCAGATATTTGTTTCCCCTTGCCAAATGAGAACAAAAAAGGTACAAAACAGCAGGGATCACGGATTGTCCGGCCTTCATTGACGACCAAGGGGTGATGTATCATGGCTCAGAATACTTTGCGGCTTGTAGAGGATAAGGCAGTGGACAAATCAAAGGCTCTGGACGCGGCGCTGTCGCAAATCGAGCGCGCTTTCGGCAAGGGCTCGATCATGCGGCTCGGCGCCAACGAGCAGGCGGTCGAGATCGAAACCGTGCCGACCGGCTCGCTCGGCCTCGATATCGCGCTTGGCGTCGGCGGGCTGCCGCGCGGCCGTATCGTCGAGATCTACGGGCCGGAAAGCTCGGGCAAGACGACGCTGGCGCTGCACACGGTTGCGGAAGCGCAGAAGAAGGGCGGCATCTGCGCCTTCGTCGATGCCGAGCACGCGCTCGATCCGGTCTATGCCCGCAAGCTCGGCGTCGACCTCGAGAACCTCCTGATCTCGCAGCCCGACACCGGCGAGCAGGCGCTGGAAATCTGCGACACGCTGGTGCGTTCGGGCGCCATCGACGTGCTGGTGGTCGATTCGGTCGCGGCGCTGACGCCGCGCGCTGAAATCGAAGGGGAGATGGGCGACGCGCTGCCCGGTCTCCAGGCCCGTCTGATGAGCCAGGCGCTGCGCAAGCTGACCGCCTCGATCTCGCGCTCCAACACCATGGTCATCTTCATCAACCAGATCCGCATGAAGATCGGCGTCATGTTCGGCTCGCCCGAAACCACGACCGGCGGCAATGCGCTGAAATTCTACGCATCGGTGCGCCTCGACATCCGCCGCATCGGCTCGGTCAAGGACCGCGACGAGGTCGTGGGCAACCAGACCCGCGTCAAGGTGGTCAAGAACAAGCTGGCCCCGCCCTTCAAGGTGGTCGAGTTCGACATCATGTATGGCGAGGGCGTGTCCAAGACCGGCGAGCTCGTCGATCTCGGGGTCAAGGCGGGCGTGGTCGAGAAGTCGGGCGCCTGGTTCTCCTATAATTCGCAGCGTCTCGGCCAAGGTCGCGAGAATGCCAAGCTGTTCCTGCGCGACAATCCCGACACGGCGCGCGAGATCGAGATGGCGCTTCGGCAGAATGCCGGGCTGATCGCCGAGAAATTCCTCGAGAATGGCGGCTCCGAAGGCGGGGACGACGGTTTCGAGGACGAAGCCGGCGCCATGTAGGGCCGGTCCAGGAAGATCGCGCAGCAGTTTCCTGTTCGGCGCAGGCAATTCGTCGGCTTAGCCGGAGTTCGGCCACAATCCTGGTCTATTTGGTTATGCTTATGTAATCGCGTTCTTGAGTACTGCGTACCCGAACCGCCGGCCTTCGCGCCGGCGGTTTTGCATTTCGCGGGCGGTGTTGAGCCGCTGCCCGCTTGCTGATTGGCCCAACTCCGTGTTTCTGGACAGGCTCAAGAGCTATCGCTAAAAGGCCCATCTATCTTCTGAAATACCAAAGCCCATTTGCCGCCGGCCGGGCCGGTGGTTCTTGCGAAAAAGGCAGTGTGCAATGAGTGGCGTGAACGACATCCGGTCGACATTCCTCGACTACTTCCGAAAGGAGGGCCACGAGATCGTCGCCTCCAGCCCGCTGGTGCCGCGCAACGATCCGACGCTGATGTTCACCAACGCCGGCATGGTGCAGTTCAAGAACGTCTTCACCGGCCTGGAGAAGCGGCCTTATTCGCGGGCCGCGACCGCTCAGAAGAGCGTGCGCGCCGGTGGCAAGCACAATGACCTCGACAATGTCGGCTACACCGCCCGCCATCTCACCTTCTTCGAGATGCTCGGCAATTTCTCGTTCGGCGACTATTTCAAGGAGCGCGCGATCGAGCTTGCCTGGAACCTGATCACCAAGGGTTTCGGCCTAAAGAAGGACAAGCTTCTCGTCACCGTCTATCACACCGATGATGAGGCGGCAGCTTACTGGAAGAAGATCGCCGGTTTTTCCGACGACCGCATCATCCGCATTCCGACTTCGGACAATTTCTGGGCGATGGGCGACACCGGCCCGTGCGGTCCCTGCTCGGAAATCTTCATCGATCGCGGCGAGCATATCTGGGGCGGCCCGCCCGGCAGCCCGGAAGAAGACGGCGACCGGTTCCTGGAATTCTGGAACCTGGTGTTCATGCAGTATGAGCAGGTGACGAAGGAAGAGCGCATCGACCTGCCTCGGCCCTCGATCGACACCGGCATGGGCCTGGAGCGCATGGCCTCCATCCTGCAAGGCGTCGAAAGCGTCTTCGAGACCGACCTGTTCAAGCATCTGATCGATGCCGCATCCTCGGCGCTCGGCCAGGGGCCAAATACGGAGAACGTGGCGTCCTATAGGGTGATCGCGGATCACCTGCGCTCGTCCTCCTTCCTGGTGGCCGATGGCGTGCTGCCGTCCAATGAGGGGCGCGGCTATGTGCTGCGGCGCATCATGCGCCGTGCCATGCGCCATGCGCAGTTGCTCGGCGCCAAGGAACCGCTGATGTGGCAGCTGGTGCCGGCGCTGGTGCGGGAGATGGGCCAGGCCTATCCGGAGCTGGTGCGCGGCGAGGCGCTGATCACCGAAACGCTGAAGCTCGAGGAGACACGTTTTCGCAAGACGCTGGTGCGCGGCCTCGGCCTGCTCTCGGACGCGACCGAGACACTGCATGCCGGCGACATGCTGGACGGCGAGACGGCGTTCAAGCTCTACGATACCTATGGCTTCCCGCTCGACCTGACGCAGGACGCGCTGCGCCAGCGCAGTATCTCGGTCGATATCGCCGGTTTCACCGACGCGATGGAGCGGCAGAAGGCAGAGGCGCGCGCGCATTGGGCGGGCTCGGGCGAAGCCGCGACCGAGACGGTCTGGTTCTCGGTGCGCGAAAAGACCGGCGCGACCGAATTCCTCGGCTACGAGACTGAAGCTGCGGAAGGCATCGTCCAGGCGCTGGTCAAGGATGGCAAGACGATCGACAGCGCCTCTCAGGGCGACGCGGTCGCCGTAGTCGTCAACCAGACGCCGTTCTATGGCGAATCCGGCGGCCAGATGGGCGATACCGGCGTCATCTCCGGCGAGGGCTTCTCGATCGAGGTTTCCGATACACAGAAGAAGGCCGACGGTCTGTTTGTGCATCAGGGCAAAGTGGTCAAAGGCACGGCGAAGACCGGTGCCGCCGTCGAGCTCAAGGTCGACCATGCCCGTCGCTCGAAGCTGCGCGCCAACCATTCGGCGACGCATCTCATCCATGAGGCACTGCGCGAGGTGCTGGGGACCCATGTCGCGCAGAAGGGTTCGCTTGTCGCGCCCGATCGCCTGCGCTTCGACATCTCGCACAACAAGCCGATCTCGGCCGACGAGCTCGAGGAGGTCGAGCGCATGGCGAACGAGATCGTCGTGCAGAACAGCCCGGTGACGACGCGGCTGATGTCGGTCGACGACGCCATCGCCGAGGGCGCCATGGCGCTGTTCGGCGAGAAGTATGGCGACGAGGTTCGCGTCGTGTCGATGGGCACCGGCCTGCATGGCGCCAAGGCCAACCGGCCCTATTCGGTCGAGCTGTGCGGCGGCACGCATGTCAGGTCGACCGGCGATATCGGCCTGGTGCGCATTCTTTCGGACAGCGCGGTGGCGGCGGGTGTGCGCCGCATCGAGGCATTGACCGGCGAAGCGGCGCGCAAGCATCTCGACGAGCAGGACAAACGCCTGAAGGCCGCTGCGGCGACCTTGAAAATCTCGCCAGCCGATGTGCCGTTGCGTGTCGAGGCGCTGCTCGAAGAGCGCAAGAAGCTCGAAAAGGAGCTGACCGAGGCGCGCAAGAGGCTGGCGCTGGGCGGCGGTTCGGCCGTTGCCGATGCCCCGGCTGCCAACGAGACGGTCGCCGGCGTCGGTTTCCTTGGCAAGGCAGTTTCCGGCGTGGCGCCGAAGGACCTGAAGCCACTTGCCGATGCCGGCAAGAAGACACTCGGCTCCGGCGTGGTCGTCTTTGTCGGCGCCGGCGAGGACAACAAGGCAAGCGTGGTCGTCGGCGTCACCGACGATTTGACCGGCCGCTTCAGCGCTGTCGATCTCGTTCGCGTCGCGTCCGCCGCGCTTGGCGGGCAGGGCGGCGGCGGCCGTCCCGACATGGCGCAGGCCGGCGGCCCGGATGCCTCCAAGGCCAATGATGCGATCGCGGCGGTGAAGGCGGCGCTGGAGGCGGCGTAAGCGGGTTGGCTTAGCGTAGGCCGGTTCCTGGTTCGGCGAGGTCAGCGCTGCCCCTCATCTGGCTGCCGCCATCTTCTCTCCGTTGAACGGGGAGAAGGGGCCGTCATCGCGGCTTTCGCCAATAGTCAGCGTTGCAGAACGCGCCGGCGTTGCGGCCAGCCTCTTTCTCCCCGTTTTACGGGAGAAATGCCCGGCAGGGCAATGAGGGGCGGCGCCGACGTTGAGGAAATTCACTCCGCCTAAGCGACCTTTTCAGTCCGCACAAAGCTCGCACGATCAGCCACGCGCGCAAACCAATCCCGGATTTCCACGAACCGTGCCAAGAGATCGCGCCCTTCCTCGACCTTCAGGAAATAGGCAATGATCGGTGCCGCATGCAGGTCGGCCAGCGTCAGCTGCTCGCCGAGTAGCCACGGCCCTTTTGCTTTCAGCGATGTCAGTACCTTGAGCACGGCTTCAGCCTGGCTGAGCCCGCCGGCGATCAGAGTCTCGTCGGCCGGCGCCTTCTCCAGTCGCTCGACCGCGACGTCCCAGACCATGGCGCGATAGCCATAGGCGTCGAGCACCCCGGCAATCTGGCTGATCCTCGCACGACCACGCGCGTCGGCAGGCTGCAGGGCCGGACCGGCAAAAGCCTCGTCGATGTAGCGTGCGATGGCGCTCGTCTCGTACAGCCGGAAGCCGTCATGCTCGAAGGCCGGGATGCGGCCGAACGGGTGGTATTCGAGATACCAGTCCGGAATACCCTCGGCCGCGAAGATGTCGAGCGGGACGAGTTCATAGTCGACGCCCTTTTCCTCCAGCGTCATGCGCGCGATGCGCACATAGACGCTGTAATCGGCGCCGTAGAGGATCGGCTTCTTCATGCTGTTCTTTCGCTATGCCGGAGCCAGACACACAGATTCCCAACGGGCTCGAAGCCAGCCAGCCGCGCCGCATGTAGAGCGTCGCCATGCTCATATCCGACGAGTGGAAGATCGTCGGCGTAGATAGCGGCGGCGCGAGTGGCGTCCCGATAAGTGGTAGCTGCGCCACCTCCCTTTGCAAAGACGTTGGACAGCCCGACTGCCCCTCGCGAACGATTCACGATGCAGCCGGCGTCAAAACCGCTGGCGGATGCACGCCCAAGAAATGCGATGTCAGGATTACCGAGGATCGCCGGTGGAAAGACGCGCCGGTCGCATGGATTGTCTTCGGCCCAGGCATCTTCCCAGGCGTGTAGCGCATCAGAATCACGGATGCGCTCCCAGCCAAAAGCCATGCGGCTGTGAGCGCCGGCGGCTGCACGGCTCGCATTGGCCCAAGTCCAGCTTGCGCTGAAAAGCAGCTTGAAGCCGAGGCTGGCCAGATCGAGCCGGCAAAAATTATCCTTGACCGCAAACGGGCCGTCGAGCGTCAAACTCAGCTGCTTGACGGCTTCGTGCTGGAACTCGATCGCATCGGGATCAAGCGTCGTCATATTGGAGTAATAGGGTGGAGCAGGCGACTCGCTCCACCACAAGAACGGGTTTCGCTGCCGGTTCAGTCCGTGCGCTCGAAACACCGCCTCGTAAAGATCGGCATTGTTTGCCGCGCAGACCCGGGCCTTGTCGGCCGCGGCTAGCATCACTACCCCATCGCCTTCTGCAGATTCTCGTCGATCTTGTCGAGGAAGCCGGTGGTGGAGAGCCACGGCTGGTCGGGGCCGATCAGCAGCGACAGGTCCTTGGTCATGAAGCCGCTTTCGACGGTCTGGATGCAGACCTTCTCCAGCGTCTCGGCGAAGCGCTTGAGCTCGGCATTGTCGTCGAGCTTGGCGCGATGGGCGAGGCCGCGCGTCCAGGCGAAGATCGAGGCGATCGAATTGGTCGAGGTTTCCTCGCCCTTCTGGTGCTGGCGGTAGTGGCGGGTCACGGTGCCGTGCGCGGCTTCCGCTTCCACCGTCTTGCCGTCGGGGGTCATCAGCACCGAGGTCATCAGGCCGAGTGAGCCAAAACCTTGCGCCACGGTGTCGGACTGCACGTCGCCGTCATAGTTCTTGCAGGCCCAGACATAGCCGCCGGACCATTTCAGGCTGGAAGCGACCATGTCGTCGATCAGGCGGTGCTCGTACCAGAGTTTTCGCGCCTTGAACTCGGCCTCGAATTCCTTCTCGTAGACCTCCTGGAAGATGTCCTTGAACCGGCCGTCATAGGCCTTGAGGATGGTGTTCTTGGTCGACAGATAGACCGGGAAGTTGCGCAGCAGGCCGTAGTTCAGCGAGGCGCGGGCGAACTCGCGGATCGACTCGTCGAGATTGTACATGGCCATGGCCACGCCGGCGCCAGGTGCGTCATAGACCTCGTGCTCGATCACTTGGCCGTCCTCGCAAACGAACTTGATCGTCAGCTTGCCCTTGCCGGGAAAGCGGAAGTCGGTGGCGCGGTACTGGTCGCCGAAGGCATGACGGCCGACGACGATCGGCTTGGTCCAGCCCGGCACCAGGCGCGGCACGTTCTTCATGATGATCGGCTCGCGGAAGATGGTGCCGCCGAGGATGTTGCGGATGGTGCCGTTGGGCGACTTCCACATCTTCTTCAGCTTGAATTCCTCGACGCGTGCTTCGTCGGGGGTGATCGTCGCGCATTTCACGCCGACGCCCCATTTCTTGATGGCGTTGGCCGAGTCGATCGTCACCTGATCGTTGGTGGCGTCGCGGTGCTCGATGCCGAGGTCGTAATATTCAAGCTTCAGATCGAGATAGGGGTGGATCAGCTTGTCCTTGATGAACTGCCAGATGATGCGGGTCATCTCGTCGCCGTCGAGCTCGACGACCGGGTTCGCCACCTTGATCTTCGCCATGGAAAGAGTGCCTCGTTGCTGGGGGATCTGGACGGCCTTGCCCGCATGGTTTCGGCCGGGAATGCGGAGCGTATATCAAAGGCTTTTTCAGCGCGCAAACCACGATCCGCGCCGAGATGGACGTGTGCCGCTCTTGTGAATGCTTCATTTTCCCGGCCGAATGTGGCAGGGGACGCCGAAACGCTGCAAACCCCGGTTACCCATAGCCATGCCAGCCACCGAAGATACAGCCAAGACCGCCTCCGCCGGACCGGCGATCATCCTGGTCGAGCCGCAGCTCGGCGAGAATATCGGCATGGTCGCCCGCGCCATGGCGAATTTCGGCTTGTCGGAACTGCGCCTGGTCAACCCGCGCGATGGCTGGCCGAGCGAGAAGGCGCGCGCGGCCGCCAGCCGTGCCGATCATGTCATCGACGCCACCCGGGTCTTCGACGATCTGGCGTCGGCCGTTGCCGACCTGAACTTCGTCTTCGCCACGACCGCCCGCGAGCGCGACGGCTTCAAGCCGGTGCGCGGTCCGGTGGAAGCGGGCAGGGCGCTGAGGGCACGCGTCGAGGCGGGCGAGCGCACCGGCATCCTGTTCGGCCGCGAGCGCTTCGGCCTCTATAATGACGAGGTCGGGCTCGCCGACGAGATCGTCACCTTCCCGGTCGATCCCGGCTTCTCATCGCTCAACATCGCGCAGGCGGTGCTTTTGATGTCCTATGAGTGGATGAAGTCCGGCCTCGCCAATGAAACCCAGACCAATTTCTCCGGGCCGGAGCTGGCGCCGGCGACGAAGGAGCAGCTGCACAGCCTGTTCGCCTATCTGGAGAACGCGCTGGAAGCGCGCGGCTATTTCCGCCCGGAAGAGAAGAAACCGAAGATGGTCGACAATCTGCGCGCCGTGCTGACGCGCGCGGGCTTCGCTGAACCCGAGCTCAAGGTTCTGCGCGGCATCATCTCCTCGCTGGACCGGTTCTCGCCGGCCATGCCGCGCGGCGACGGCTCGCCGGGTGACGATCCGAGACGGTTGCCGGCAGCTGCGCGCAGTCGCGCCAAAGACGAAGAAAGTTAAAATCGATAAGCTATGAGCATTTGAAGTAACCGATTTTTATTCGGTTGTGCCTCATCCTTGCTGCAATAGTGGGGGGTGGCACATGTTTACGTCCAATATTGGCCGACTGCGCTTTTTCCTTTACTCTCTCGGTCTTGCTGTCGCCGAAACCGTGGTGATCGTTGTCTGCATTGTCAGCACGATCGGTTTCGAAGGACTGATCAATTCAGGACCCGGCCCGTCGCGGCAGGGCATGGCGGGCGCCGTCCTCATTGCCTCTCTCATCTTCGTCGCGCTGCGCGGCAACATCGCCTCGCGCCGCGTCCGCGACGCCAACGGGCGCCGCTGGATTTTGTGGGCCTATATCGCCCTTTCCGCCGTCTACGCCCTTCTGCAGGCGGGCGTGCTGCTGGTCGTCAAATTCGGCGATCCCGAGAGCATTCCCGGCGGGCTGAACCTGCTTGGGCTTTCGATATTCGGCCTTTGGTGCACAATTCTCTGGGCGAAGCCCGTCGCGGGAAGCAACATCGACGAGCTGACGGATGTTTTCGACTTCGACGGTCCGCTGCCGGCATCGGCTCGCACTGCGCGCACCGCTGCGCCGGCCGCTCCACGCGCCGCGGCTGCCGCTGCAACTCCCCGCGTGCCGCCCGCGCCGCAGCCCTTCGGCCGGCCGCGCCCCGCCGGCTTCGGCAAGCGCGGCATGTGAGCGAGCCTGCGAGACAGCTGCGCAAAAGCTGCTCGCATTCGCCTCTTCAAGACCAAGATCATTCGCGATAGAAGCGCCTGCGGTCCAATCACGGACCTGCCGCCTCTCTTCGTTTTGACGCAATTCCGGACGGAAAACCGTTTCACACTTTTCCTGGAATTGCTCTATGACCGGATGAAAATGAGCGATCGATCAAGCCAGCGCCCGATCCTGATGTTCGATTCCGGCGTCGGCGGTCTGACGGTGCTGCGCGAGGCGCGCGTGCTGATGCCCGACCGCCGCTTCGTCTATGTCGCCGACGACGCGGCTTTTCCTTATGGCGCCTGGGAAGAGCCGGCTCTCAAGGAACACATCCTTACGCTGTTCGGCAAATTGCTCGACCGGCTGCAGCCGGCGATTTCGGTCATAGCCTGCAACACCGCGTCGACGCTGGTGATCGACGCGCTGCGCGACAAATTCCCCGGACATCCGTTTGTCGGCACCGTGCCGGCAATCAAGCCGGCGGCCGAGCGCACGCGATCCGGCCTCGTCTCCGTGCTGGCGACACCCGGCACGGTGAAACGCCAGTACACGCGCGACCTGATCAGCAAATGGGCGCAGAAATGCCATGTGCGCCTGGTCGGCAGCGATAGGCTGGCGGGGTTGGCCGAAATCTATATGCGCCAGGGCTTTGTCGATGAAGAAGCCGTGCGCGCCGAAATCGCGCCTTGTTTCATCGAGCGCGAGGGCAACCGCACCGATATCGTGGTGCTCGCCTGCACGCATTATCCGTTTCTCATCAACCGCATGCGCAAGACCGCGCCCTGGCCGGTCGACTGGATCGATCCGGCCGAAGCGATTGCCCGGCGCGCCATGTCGCTCCTCGACCCTGTTGGCGAGACATCGGGTGAGAGCGAGCCCGATCTCGCCGTCTTCACCTCAGGCAAGGCGGATTTCGCCACGCGACGCCTGATCCAAGGATTTGGACTGACCGCGCCTTAGCGCTCAAGCGGGCTCGAAGACGATGCTGCGCTGATCCGGGTCGGCCGACACCAGCTTGAGCGTGAGTCTATCGCCCTGCCTGAGCCCGCAGGCCTTCACATTGGCAACGACAGCCATGTCGGCAAGCTGCGCGCGCACGCCATGGTCGACGAAGTCGGTGACGACGGCCCTGAACGTCTCCCCCTCGTGTCCCTTGAGCATCACCGCCTCGGCAAGGTCGATGGCCGCGTGGTTGATCTGCGAGGCCCGGGCGTCGCCGCGCCCCATCACCTTCGGCAATCTGGCGAAGGCGTCGCTGACCGCCTGCGGCACGGGCTGACCGTTGGCGATTGCCAGCGCGCAGCGCACGACGTAGCGGTCGGCCAGCCGCCTGAGCGGCGCGGTGGCATGCGCATAGGTTGCGGCCATCGCCTCATGCCAGGGGACGACGCCCTGCTGATACGGCTGGTAGGACGCGCCGTTGCCCGCTCGGCGGATTTCCAGCATCAGCGCCGCCTGTTGCGGATCGGCCGGATCGAGCGTGCGCTGATAGTCGCGCAGGCTGGTGGAGGCCGGCCAGGATAGGCCGAGCGCCTGCGCCGTGCTGCGCAGCCTTTGCACCTTGGAGGCATCAGGCCCCGACATCACCCGGAACAGCCCGGTCTTGTGCGCCAGCATGGCGTCGGCGATCGCCATATTGGCGGCCAGCGAAAGTGCTGCATTGTCCTGTTCGGATTTCAGCAGCGGCCTGAACGAAAGCCGGAACGTGCCGTCGCCGAGCCTTTCCACCTCCTGCTCGGGCGGGTCGACGCGCGAAGCACCGCGACGCTCTTCGTTTGCCGCCATACGCCGCGCCAGTTCCGCGAAGCCGGCCGGAACATCTGAAGCCTTGACGCTGTCATAGGCGAGCTTGGCGCGGCTTTGGATGATCGCCCGCTCCGCGCCGTCCAGCTTCACCGCGCCGTCCCCGGCAACCCGAACCGTGAAGATAACCGCAGGACGCGGTCCATCGGGCAACAGGCTCGCCGCGGCCTCGGCAAGCACCGGCGGGTAGAGCCCGGCCTTGCCGTCCGGCAAATAAAGCGTCTCGCCTCGGTTCCAGGCTTCGAGATCAATCGGGTCGCCGTCCTCGACGAACCAGGCCACGTCGGCGATGGCATAATGCAAGAGAAGGTCGGCGCCGCTGGCCTCGATCGAGAAGGCCTGGTCGAGATCGGTCGAACTCGCCGGATCGAGCGTGACGAAAGGCATCGCGGTGCGGTCGGCATGCTGGCTGGGCACACGCCTGGCCGCCGCTTCCGCCGCAGCCATCACCTCCGGCGGAAATCCATCCGGCACGTGGAACTCGGTGCGGATCTTCGCGAGACCGGTGGAGAGGGCCTGTGAGGGATCGGTCAGCGATTTCATGCCGTTGTCCTACACTGGCGTCCCGGACGCGGGAAGTCGGCGAGCGAAGATCGGGCTTCCGGGATTGCGCTGTTGGCGCCGGAACCGCCGCCGAAGCGCGGCGTTTCTACTCTATCTGATTGACGCAATTCCTGGCGGAAAACCGTTTCAAACTTTTCCTGGAATTGCTCTCCAAAAGGAGAAACGACCATGCCCGCGACATCGCAAGCCCAGCAAAAGGCTGCCGGAGCAGCGCTTTCCGCCAAGCGCGGCGAGATCCAGAAAAGCGAGCTCAAGGGTGCTTCGCGTGAAATGTATGAGTCGATGAGCGAGAAGCAGCTCCAGGAATTCGCGGAGACCAAGCGCAAGGGCCTGCCCAGCAAGAAGTCATAGATCGCGAGATCGGATGAAAAAGCCCGCGGTGTTGGCCGCGGGCTTCCGTCGAGGTCTTGGCGAAAGAAGGCTAGCGGCGCCACCAGCAGTATTTCGTCTTGTAGCGCACGACATGGCGGTGGCCGTGGCGCCAGACGACTCTTTTCTTCACCACGACGCGGCACACCTGCTTGTGGCCGTGCCAATGCCTGGCCATGGCCGGTTCAGGCGTCATGACCGCCATCGACCCGGCCAGGACGGCGGCTCCGGTCAGGGTAAGGAAGAATCTCTTCATGGGAATTCGCACTCCTCTGCTCCAGTCCCTTCATCATTTGCTGGGCGTCTGGATCCGAAGACGCCGCCCTATGCCGCCGGCGTGCAACTTTCCGCCACAGCCAACGCCGCATGCAACGCAGGGATGATATCGAGTTGCCGTCGGCGTCGCCAGCCACAAGCTTGACAGCGGTTAAATCTGTGTTTAACAGGCCCATCAACACCGGGTGGCGACGCCCGGTGGTTTCTTTTGACGTGTCCCGTGGGTTTTCCGTCGCTTTGCGTGGGAAACCCTGTCAGGTCTCGAAAACGGAGGCCAGAGGAGGGCGCGTTTCCTTCGCCCGGAGCCATGGGGTTGCGGGTATATTGTTTTGAAAGGGAATGCGATGAGCAAGCGCGAATCCGCGAAATACAAGATCGACCGCCGTCTCGGCGAAAACATCTGGGGCCGCCCGAAGTCCCCGGTCAACAAGCGTGAATACGGCCCCGGCCAGCATGGTCAGCGCCGCAAGGGCAAGCTTTCCGACTTCGGCCTGCAGCTGCGCGCCAAGCAGAAGCTGAAGGGTCACTACGGCGACGTTTCGGAAAAGCAGTTCCGCAAGGTCTATGAAGAGGCCAACCGCCGCAAGGGCGATACCTCCGAGAACCTGATCGGCCTGCTGGAGTCGCGCCTCGACGCGATCGTCTATCGCGCCAAGTTCGTGCCGACCATCTTCGCCGCCCGCCAGTTCGTCAACCACGGCCACGTCAACGTCAACGGCAAGCGCACCAACATCGGTTCGTATCGCTGCAAGCCGGGCGACGTCATCGAGGTCCGCGAGAAGTCGAAGCAGCTCGTGATCGTGCTGGAATCGGTCGCTCTCGCCGAGCGCGACGTGCCGGACTATATCGAAGCCGACCACAACAAGATGACCGCGACCTTCGCGCGCGTTCCGGGCCTGTCGGACGTTCCGTTCGCAGTGCAGATGGAACCGAACCTGGTCGTCGAATTCTACTCGCGCTGATCGATATCAATCAGCCGCAACATCCAAGGCCGCCCTCGAGGCGGCCTTTTCTTTGTTCGCTATGTCCGGTAAGCCGTGCGCCAACAGGACCCGTGGGCACCAGCGCATGAACATGCTGCCAGATGTGAAATCTCTTGAGCCGATCGATGATGAGACCGATGGCGGTTTCCACCCACTGTTTCGCGACGTGCCGTCCTCGGTCGAATTCAACAAGCTTCGCAAGCGGCTGTTGAGGCTCACCCGTCAGGCGATCGAGGATTTCGCCATGGTGAGGCCCGGCGAACGCTGGCTGGTGGCGCTTTCGGGCGGCAAGGATTCCTACGGCCTGCTGGCGCTTTTGCTCGACCTCAAATGGCGCGGGCTGCTGCCTGTCGATCTGCTCGCCTGCAATCTCGACCAGGGGCAGCCGAATTTCCCAAAACACATCCTGCCCGATTATCTCAACGCCAACGGCATCGCCCACCGCATCGAATACCAGGACACCTATTCGGTAGTGACCGACAAATTGCCCGAGGGCAGCACCTATTGCTCGCTCTGCTCGCGGCTGCGGCGCGGCCATCTCTACCGCATCGCGCGCGAGGAGGGGTGTTCGGCGCTGGTGCTTGGCCATCACCGCGAGGACATACTCGAGACCTTCTTCATGAACCTGTTCCATGGCGGGCGTCTCGCCGCCATGCCGCCCAAGCTTCTCAATGACGAGGGCGACGTCATGGTGCTGCGGCCGCTCGCCTATGGCGCCGAGGCCGACCTCGAGAAATTCGCCAACGCGATGAAATTCCCGATCATCCCGTGCGATTTGTGCGGCAGCCAGGAAGGGCTGCAGCGCAACGCCATGAAGGCGATGCTCGACGACATCGAGAAGCGCATGCCGGGCCGCAAGGACACGATGATCCGCGCCATGACCAATGTAAGGCCCTCGCATCTCCTGGACAGGAAGCTGTTCGACTTCGCCGCGCTCGACGCGCACCTCACCACAGGGCAAGACATTTCCGATGACATTTGACGACCGCGCGATCGACTGGCTGGCCGACCTTCTTGCCGATGCAGCCAGGGTTGAAATCATGCCGCGTTTCCGGCGGCTGGGCGAGGGCGAAGTGCGCCAGAAGACGTCCGCTGCCGACCTCGTCACCGAGGCGGACGTCAACGCCGAGAGGCTGATCACCGGCCGGCTGCGCGAGCGCTATCCAGACGCCATGGTGGTCGGCGAGGAGGCCTGCTCCGACAATCCGGCGCTGCTGTCGGGCCTTGGCGATGCCGCGCTTGCCTTCGTCATCGATCCGGTCGACGGCACTTTCAACTTCGCCTCCGGCGTGCCGCTGTTCGGCGTCATGGCCGGGGTCGTCGTCAACGGCGAGACCGTCGCCGGCATCATCCACGATCCGGTCGGCAAGGACTGGCTGATCGGCGCCAAGGGCGCCGGCAGCCATATCCGCCATGCGCATGGCGCGCTGGAGAAGGTCCGCGCCGCGGCGCCGGTACCGATGTCGCAGATGACCGGCGCCGTTTCCTGGCAGTTCCTCGAAGAGCCTGAGCGCTCGCGGCTCGCCCGCAATCAGACCAAGACGCTGTCGCAATTCGCCTATCGCTGCGCGGCGCATGAATACCGGCTGCTTGCGAGCGGTCACGCGCATTTCGTGCTCTACAACAAGCTGATGCCATGGGATCATCTGGCGGGCGCGCTGATCCATCAGGAAGCCGGCGGCCATGTCGCGCGCGTCGACGGCAGCGCCTACCTGCCGTCGCATGTCGACGGCGGCCTGCTGGTCGCGCCGGACAGGCAAAGCTGGGACGAGTTGCGCCGCGAGCTCTGGGCCGAATAGGAACAAACCTCGCCCCGGCCGGGCAACCGCCAGCCAGACAGCTACCTAGTGCAGATCGGTGACGTGCCCCGAAACAGGGGGATTGTGGGGCTGGAACATCCTGCCCCGCTCAGCGATCAGGATCATCAGCAAGGCCGCGACCGAAACGCTGCAGAAGCCTGCGGCCAGAGGCGTGACCGTGCCGTTGTAGGCCTGGCCGATCGCCGCGCCGATCAGGGCGCCGAGAAAAGTCTGCATGAAGCCAAGGATGGATGCCGCCGTGCCGGCGAGCTCGCCGAGCGGCTCCATGGCGAGAGCGTTGAAATTCGCGCCCAGTCCGCCGAACGGCAGCATCGCGCCGGCAAAGAAGGTGATGAAGAGCCAGAGCGGCATCTGCATCTCCAACGAAACGACCAGCCAGGCAAGGCTGATGCACAGGAAGATGAGCAGCGCGCCTTGCGACAGACGGCGCATTCCGATCTGTCCGACCAGCCGCGAATTCAGATAATTGGAGAAGGCAAGCACGGCGGCAACACCGGCAAAAATCAGCGGGAACAATTCGCCGACATGGAAGATGTCGATGTAGATCTGCTGCGCCGAGCTGATGAAGCCGAACATCGCGGCGAAGATGAAGGTGCTGGCGAAGGCATAGCAAAGCGTGAGCCGGTTGGTGAGCACGATGCGGAAGCCGCCGACGATTGAGCTTACCGTGAGCGGCCGGCGATATTCCGCATGCAGCGTCTCCGGCAGGCGCAGCAGAGCCCAGGTCGAAACGATCAGCGCGCCGATGGCCATGGTCACGAAAATCCAGTGCCAGGTGGCGAACAGCATGACGAACTGGCCGATGCCGGGCGCGATGACGGGGATGGCCATGAACACCATGAAGATCAGCGACATCACTTCGGCCATACGCCGGCCTTCGAACGTGTCGCGCACGATCGAGACGGCGATGACGCGGGTTGCGGCCGCGCCGATGCCCTGGATAAGACGGCAGGTCAGCAACAAAGCGAAACTGGGCGCTATGGCGGCGGCAGCCGCGGCCACGACATAGACTGCCAAGCCAAAGACCAGCGGCGCGCGGCGTCCAAAGCGATCCGATATGGGGCCGAACAAGAGCTGTCCGCCGCCGAAGCCCAGCATATAGGCGGTGATGACATATTGGCGGTGGTTCTCGCTCTCGACGCCAAGCGAGGCGCCGATCTGCTGCAGCGCCGGCAACATGATGTCGATGGCCAGGGAGTTGAGCGCCATCAACGCTGCGCACAGCGCGATGAATTCCCAGCGCGGAATGGGCAAGCTGCTTGCCCGTTGCGACGCTTCTACCTGCTTGTCCACGGCAAAGTCCGATCTTTCAACGAACTAGCGCCGGCTGGCCAGCGCGCTGGTTCGTCTCATCCCCGAGATGCGGGTTCATAATTGCCGAGGTGGGGGCAGCCCCGGGCGATGCTGCCGGCCGGAGGGTCAGCCTCCGCGCCGCGAGCAAAATTGATTCAGGCTGCGCCTTTGACGCTGACGCCCTTTTCGACCAGGAAGTCCTGCAACTCGCCGGCCTGGAACATCTCACGCACGATGTCGCAACCGCCGACGAATTCACCCTTCACATAGAGCTGCGGGATGGTCGGCCAGTTGGAATAGTCCTTGATGCCCTGGCGCAGTTCGGCCGAGTCGAGCACGTTCACGCCTTTGTAGTCGGCCCCGATGTAGTCGAGGATCTGCACCACTTGGCCGGAAAAGCCGCATTGCGGGAAGCCCGGGGTGCCCTTCATGAAGAGCACGACGTCGTTGCTCTTCACTTCATTGTCGATGTAGTCGCTGATGCCGGTCATGGACAATCCTTTCACGCCTGTGGGAGTCAGGCTCGAAGCATCTCCATCAAATAAACCCATAGGGTGGCTGAAACAAGACGTTAGCCGCGACGGTACTTGAATGGCGCAAGGGATAACGCGATTTTGGGCCAAGCCCTAAGGGCGATATCGCTCAGTCCGGGACGCTGGTCTGCAGCGCCAGCGCGTGCAGCACCCCGCCCATCTTGCCCTTCAGCGCGTCATAGACCATTTGGTGCTGCTGGACGCGGCTTTTGCCGCGGAAGCTTTCGGCCACCACTTCGGCCGCGTAGTGGTCGCCGTCGCCGGCGAGGTCGCGGATCGTCACCCTGGCGTCCGGAATGCCTTCCTTGATCAGTTTTTCGATGTCGTGGGCATCCATTGCCATGGCAAAATCCTGTCTCGTGCGGGGGCAGCTAGGCAGCACCGGTATGATCTGACTCGCGAGCCTAAAGCCTTTCCGGCCCGGATTGAAGCCGTTCCGTCGGGTGATGCAGCCTTAGGAATTGTCCTGGCTCGGATGAACCACGCCGTCTTCGGTAGTGTCATCGCGGGTCGAATAGGCGCGGCCGAGGCTGAAGGTCAGTATATAGAGCGGGATGTTGATCAGCAGGCCGACGATCGGAAGATAGCTCGTCATTCGCCAGGCGGACGAGAAGAAGGGTTGGCCATAGCCGTCGCAGACCAGGGACGAGCCGTAGTCCCAAGTCGCTCCGATGATCGCGGCAACGATGAAGAGCTTGATGCAAGTCGCGATCTGCCGTGCTCGCGCCGGCTCCGGCGCGAGCCTGTCCCACAGCACCAGGCAGACGACCGGCACCGCGTAGATCAGGGTCTGCACGACGAGCATCGGCAAAGCGGCATTGGCCGCGGCCAGGAACTCGTCGCGGGTTTCCAGCCGTGCACACACCTCGCTCGAGGTGGTCGACAGCAACAAGAAAACGAACGGGCCGAGGAACCAGAAGAAGAACAGCGAAGGCCAGAAGACAACTGCGATCAGCGCCCTGGCGGTCAGCCTGGTCAATTCGCCTGGTCCATGAAGCGCGGGAACCAGCCTTCATGGGCGGCCTTCAGCTCGCTCACCGGGATCGACCTTGCGTCACCCAGTTTCAAGTCGCGTCCGCCGGTGGTGCCGATCCAGGGCGCGAAGATGCCGAGCTTGCCCTGCTCCTCGCGGATCCGGTCCCATTCGCCGCTTTGCGGATCGATCGACAGCGTCAGCAGGTAGCGGCCCTGGTCTTCGCCGAACCAGACCGGAATCGGGTCGGTGCCGGTCAGCCCCGGAATGGTGGCGCCTATGCCGGAGGCCATCGCCATTTCGGCCAGCGCTATCGCCAAGCCGCCGTCGGAGATGTCGTGCGCGGCGGTGACGACGCCGGATGCAATCAGCGAGCGCACATGGTCGCCGACGCGCTTTTCATGCGCGAGGTCGACCGGCGGCGGCGGACCGTCAGCGCGGCCATGGATGTCGCGCATATAGACTGACTGGCCGAGATGGCTGCCCCAGCTCGGCGGCGCGCCGACCAGCACGATCATCTGGCCCTCGGCGGCAAAGCCTATGCGCGCCATCTTCGACCAGTCGGCGATCAGCCCGACGCCACCGATGGTCGGCGTCGGCAGGATGCCGCGGCCATTGGTTTCGTTGTAGAGCGAGACATTGCCGGAGACGATCGGGAAGCCGAGCGCGCGGCAGGCATCGCCGATGCCCTTAACGGCGCCGACGAACTGGCCCATGATCTCGGGCCGCTCCGGATTGCCGAAATTGAGGTTGTCGGTGGCGGCGAGCGGCAGCGCGCCGGTGGCGGTCAGGTTGCGCCAGCATTCGGCGACGGCCTGCTTGCCGCCTTCGTACGGGTCGGCCTCGCAGTAGCGGGGCGTGACGTCGGAGGAGAAGGCGAGCGCCTTGGTCGGATGGCCCTCGACGCGCACCACGCCGGCGTCGCCGCCCGGGAGCTGGAGCGAGTTGCCCTGGATCAGCGTGTCGTATTGTTCCCACACCCAACGGCGCGAGGAGAGGTCCGGTCCGCCCAGCATCTTGAGCAGCGCGTCGGCGACATCGGCCTTCGGCGCATCGTTGGCGGCGAGCGGCGCAGGCTTCTTCGCCTCAACCCAGGGGCGGTCATATTCCGGCGCCTGGTCGCCCAGCTCCTTGATCGGCAAATTGGCGACTTCGTCGCCCTGGTGGATAACGCGGAAACGCAGATCATCCGTGGTCTTGCCGACGATGGCGAAGTCGAGCCCCCATTTGCGGAAGATCGCCTCGGCTTCCTTTTCCTTCTCGGGGCGCAGCACCATCAGCATGCGCTCCTGGCTTTCCGACAGCATCATCTCATAAGCGCTCATGCGCTCCTCGCGCACCGGCACCTTGTCGAGGTCGAGCTCGATGCCGAGGTCGCCCTTGGCGCCCATCTCGACCGCCGAGCAGGTAAGGCCGGCCGCGCCCATGTCCTGGATGGCGATGACGGCGCCCGACGCCATCAGCTCGAGGCAGGCTTCCAGCAGGCATTTTTCGGTGAAGGGGTCGCCGACCTGCACGGTCGGGCGCTTCTCCTCGATCTTGTCGTCGAATTCGGCCGAGGCCATTGTGGCGCCGCCGACGCCGTCGCGTCCGGTCTTGGCGCCGAGATAGACCACCGGCAGGCCGACGCCCTTTGCCTGCGACAGAAAGATCGCATTGGTCTTGGCAAGGCCCGCCGCGAAGGCGTTGACCAGGATGTTGCCGTTGTAGCGGGCGTCGAAGTTGACCTCGCCGCCGACTGTCGGCACGCCGAAGGAATTGCCGTAGCCGCCGACGGCCGAAACCACGCCGGCCACCAGATGCCGGGTCTTGGGATGGTCAGGCGCGCCGAAGCGCAGCGCGTTCATCGCCGCGACCGGCCGCGCGCCCATGGTGAAGACGTCGCGCAGGATGCCGCCGACGCCGGTGGCCGCGCCCTGATAGGGTTCGATGTAGGAGGGGTGGTTGTGGCTCTCCATCTTGAAGACGACGCAATCGCCGTCGCCGATATCCACCACGCCGGCATTCTCGCCTGGACCCTGGATGACCTGCGGACCGCTGGTCGGCAGCGTGCGCAGCCATTTCTTCGAGGACTTGTAGGAGCAGTGCTCGTTCCACATCGCCGAGAAGATGCCGAGCTCGGTGAAACTTGGCTCGCGGCCAACCAGATCCAGGATGCGCTGGTATTCATCGGGCTTCAGCCCGTGCGCGGCGACGAGCTCGGGGGTGATCGGCACGGAATTGGAAATGGTCATGAGCGGCGATTTTTGTCCGTGGGAGAGGGGAGGTTCTTCGAGTCTCCTCTTATCGCAAGCTTTCGCGCGATACACCCCCACCAGATAGGGAAAACGCCGGAAAACTGCCACTCCGTCGGTGCGTAGGTCGGGCCTTTCAGGGCATGATCAGGAAAAACTGTCGTAGCCGGCGCGGCCTTCGTCGAGCAGGCGGCGGATGACGGCGACGCCGCCGGCGACATCCTGGCTTTGCCGCGGTTGCGAGACGCCGAAGCGTACGCCGTGAAAGACCTGCTCGGAGCGGCCGGCCTTGAACTCGTCCTCGTCGTCGATGAGCACGCCTTGCGCCAGGCAGGCGTTCTTGAAGGTGCCGGACAGCCACGGGTCGGGCAAGGTCAGCCAGACGAAGGGCATGTTGTCCCGCGCCTTGAAGTCGAAGCCCGCCAGCACATCGCGCACGATGGCGAGGCGGGTCTGGATTTCGGCAATGCAGCGCTTGCGGATATCGCTAGCCTGGCCCGACGTGACCAGCCTCGTGCCGACCTCGGCCAGCAGGAAGGGCAGGCCGCCGGTCATCATTTTGTGGGCGACGCGGATGCGATGGCGATAGGCCGGCGGGCAGGAAAGCCAGCCGCCGCGTACGCCGGCGGCGACCGACTTCGACAAGCCGCCGGCGACGATGGTGCGTTCCGGCGCATATTCGGCCAGCAACGGTGTTGGATCGTCGGTGAGCTCGCCGTAAAGGTCATCCTCGATCAGCGCGACATTGTACTCGCGCGCGATCCGAGCGATCGCTTGGCGCCGCTCCGCCGACAGCGTCACCAGCGTGGGGTTCTTCGCGGTCGGCATCAGGAACATGACCCTTGGATGTTTCTGTGCGCAGACGCGCTCGAAATCGTCTGGGTCGATGCCGTTGTCGTCGGTCGAGACCAGCGCGATACGGCGGCCGATCAGCCCGGCGCTGCGCGCGATCTGCGAATAGGTGAGGTGCTCGAAGACAACGTAGTCGCCGGGCATGGTCAGCGCCGCGATCGCCGCCATGACCGCGGCATGCGTGCCCAGCGTCGGCACGATCGAATCGGGCGAGGGGCGGAAGGCGTTGCGAGCCAGCCAGCGGCTGCCCGCCTCGTACCAGCGTTCGGGAAAATCACGCGTGTAGCTCGAGATTTCGTGCGGGTGCTCCTGCGCCGTGCGTGCCAGGATGTCGGCGATCACCGCGCCCTGGCCGACATCGGGCGCGGCGGTGCTGTCGAAGCGCAGCTTGCCGCTCGGCGCGTCGATGGGGCGCGTACCTTGCAAGCCAGGTTCGACGTCGGGTTTCGGCGCCTCGGCGCGCTGGCCGAGCACATAGGTGCCGCGACCGACCTCGCCGCTCACCAGACCGCGTTCACGCAGCAGCTGATAGGCCCTGCCGATGGTGCCGACAGTCGTGCCGATGTCATAGGCGAGATCGCGCTGCGGCGGCAGTTTTGCACCGGCATCGATGACGCCCTTGTCGATATCTGACTCAATGCTGTCGGCAAGGCGCTGATAGAGCGGGCCGGAGCCAGTGGAGAGGTCGGGGAGCCAACTTGTCATGGTGACAATTTTCTATATTGCACCGCGGGAAGAGTCAATCCATATCGAACCCGCGATTGGAAAGGTACAATCGAGACAAGGCAGAACCACAATGGATACAATTGACACAATTCGCTACGCTCGCCCAGCTTTTGGGGCGCAGGCCGAGCCCTTGGCCCATCGCGGCTTCGTCGGCCGCATGGTGGTTGTGCTCCGTTCCATCGCCAGGCAGATCGACCGCATGCTCGAGCGTCGGCGCGGCCGCCTCGCACTGCTTGAGATGACGGACGAGCAGCTCAAGGACATCGGCATCTCGCGCTGCGACGCCCATCGCGAAGGCATCAGGTCGTTATGGGAGTGATGATCTAGTGCGTTTCACAGAAACGGTGAAACGCACTATCTCCTTGTTTTTGCGTAATTCCGGACGGAAAACCGCTCACACTTTCCTGGAATTGCTCTATCGGCGGCCCGATTGGACGCGGGTTCCGGGTTTCCCCCGCAGCCCGCCGATGCCGTGATCGATCAGCACGGCAAGGACGCTCAATCCGACGAACAGCGCCGTGACGCCCACTGCCGAAACGGCAACGCTGGCCGCGCCGTTCCTGGCGACGTCGAGGAACGGATAAGGTACTTCGCCGGCGAAGGGCGCGCGGATCAGCGCGTAGCCGAGATAGGTGAGCGGATAGATCATCCACCAGGAGATATCGCGCCAGCGCGTCGAGCCATCCGCGCCGGCAATGAGCCACCACAGCACGAAGATCAGCGGCGTGACATAGTGCAGCAGGATGTCGCAAAGCAGGAACAGGCCCTGTGGTTGCCAAAGCCCTGCCAGCACGGTCGCGTAGACAATGAAAACCAGCGTGATGGACACCGCCACGCCGGTTCGCATCCGCTGCCCTGCGAAGGCCGGAAACCAGGCATAGCCGGTGGGCGACAGCAGCGAAGCATGCACCATGACGGCGGCGATGTTGGTCAAGATGGTGAAGAAGCTGAGAAGAAAGACAATCGAGCCTAGCAGGCTGCGCCCGGCCGCCATCGATGCCGGTATGGTGATGGCGGCTTGCAGGACAAGCGCAATCAGCCCGATGACCAGTCCCGCCATCTGCAGGAACCGGCCCATCGCAGGGTCACGCGGCAGCCGCGCAGGACGGGTTTCCGGCCTGCCAGCGGGCGATGTCGGAACCGATGCGGGCGCCGAGCGGCTCGTTCATCAGCGGCCCGAACACATCGACGCGGCTGGAATTGCCCTGCGCCTGCACGACCAGCAGCGGCTTGCCGCCATAATGCTTGGCGGGCACCAGCAGGAAGCGGGGCGTGCCGCTGTAGGAATTGAGCTCATTGGCCATCTGGTATGGTTTGAAGGCCGGGTCCTTGCTGGCGATCCAGCATTTATGCGCCGCGATGGCGACCTGTTCCATGGCAAGCAGCGAGGCGCTTTTGCCCAAGGGAACCGGCGTCGTCTTGGGGCTGGACTGGCAGGAAGCCAAGGCGAGCCCGGCGGCGGCCAGGAGAGCAAGGCGAGCGATCGTCGGTCTCATGGTCAGTCCGCCCCCGCGTTCCGATAGCATTCTTAAAGGATCAAGCCGCGAGGCCGAGCGCACTTTCGAACAGCGCCCGCCCGTCATTGCCGCCATGCGCCGCCTCGATCAGGTTTTCGGGATGCGGCATCAGGCCAAGCACGTTGCCCTTGTCGTTGACGATGCCGGCAATGTCGTTGATCGAGCCGTTGGGATTGGTGCCTTCGGCGTAGCGGAACACCACCTGGCCTTCGCCTTCTAGCCGGGCGAGCGTCGCGGCGTCGGCGAAGTAATTGCCGTCATGATGCGCCACGGGTGAGCGGATGATCTGTCCGGGCTTGTAGTGCCGGGTGAACATGGTGTTGGCGTTGGCGATCTCGAGCTTCACCTGGCGGCAGACGAATTTCAGCGAGGCGTTGCGCATCAAGGCGCCGGGCAGCAGTCCCGCCTCGACCAGGATCTGGAAGCCGTTGCAGACGCCGATGACGGGCACGCCCTTGGCGGCCTTTTCGGCCACCGCCCGCATCACCGGCATGCGCGCCGCGATCGCGCCGCAGCGCAGATAGTCGCCGAAGGAGAAGCCTCCGGGGATGGCGATCAGGTCGACATCGGGTATTTCGGTGTCGGTCTGCCAGACCGTCGCCGGCGCCTGGCCGGAAATCTTGGTCAGCGCCGCGATCATGTCGCGGTCGCGGTTGAGGCCAGGCAGGAGGACGACGGCTGATTTCATGTCAGGCGACCTCCACCGCGTAGTTCTCAATCACCGTGTTTGCCAGAAGCTTGTCGCACATGGCCTTGAGATCGGCTTCGGCCTTGGCCTTGTCGGTTCCGGTGAGCTCGATGTCGAACACCTTGCCCTGGCGAACCTGGCCGACGCCGTCGAAGCCCAATCCGGAGAGGGCATGCTCGATCGCCTTGCCCTGCGGGTCGAGGACGCCGTTCTTGAGGGTTACGGTGATGCGGGCTTTCATCGATACTCCTAAGTGATGGATCAGGCGGTCGACCTGCCATCATCCGGCAGGCCCGTCGGTATTCAGTGCTTCAGGCCCTTGGGTGCATCGGAAGAGGCGACGAGGACCGGACCTGTCGGGCGCGGCGGCTCGTTCTCGTTGATGATGCCGAGACGGCGGGCGACTTCCTGATACGCCTCGACCAGGCCGCCCATGTCACGGCGGAAGCGGTCCTTGTCGAGCTTGTCCTGGGTGGCGACGTCCCACAGCCGGCAGGAATCGGGCGAGATCTCGTCGGCGACGACGATGCGCATCATGTCGCCCTCGAACAGGCGACCGCATTCGATCTTGAAATCGACGAGCTGGATGCCGACGCCGAGGAACAGACCGGAGAGGAAGTCGTTGACGCGGATGGCCAAGGCCATGATGTCGTCGATTTCCTGCGGGCTTGCCCAGCCGAAGGCGGTGATATGCTCTTCCGACACCATCGGGTCATCGAGCGCGTCGGCCTTGTAATAGAATTCGATGATCGAGCGCGGCAGCACCGTGCCTTCCTCGATGCCGAGGCGCTTGGACAGCGAGCCGGCGGCGACATTGCGCACGACGACCTCGAGCGGGATGATCTCCACTTCCTTGATCAACTGCTCGCGCATGTTGAGCCGGCGGATGAAGTGGGTCGGGATGCCCATGCGGTTCAAGTGGTTGAAGATGTGCTCGGAAATGCGGTTGTTGAGCACGCCCTTGCCATCGACCACTTCATGTTTCTTCTTGTTGAAGGCGGTCGCGTCGTCCTTGAAGAACTGGATCAGCGTGCCGGGCTCAGGTCCTTCATAGAGGATCTTGGCCTTGCCTTCGTAGATGCGGCGGCGATTTTTCATCTGATTTTTTCTCTGGGTCTGCGGGCAGGCGGCAAATGACCGGTTCCTGTCCGTCTGCCTAAATTAGTATGGCGACGGCGGCGTTCAATGCCGGTGTTATCGCAATCGCCTGGTTTGCTCAATCGCCAAATCCGGCGAATCAACCGCTTTCGGGACTGAAATGCCGCAGCGCAGCATGCGACGAAGTATATTGACCGGGTCGCGGCCTTTTGATTTGTGCTTGCCCATCACACATATTCACCGCGAACGCGAATCGGATTGATCGGAGGGACGTCATGAGCAGCATGAAAGACCGCGAAGAGGGCTTTGAGCGCAAATTCGCCTTCGACGAGGAACTTCGCTTCAAGGCCGCGGCCCGGCGCAACAAGGCCCTTGGCCTGTGGGCCGCCGAGAAGCTGGGCAAATCCGGCGCCGATGCCGAAGCCTATGCCAAGGAAGTGGTGGTCTCGGATATTGAGGAGGCGGGCGACCACGACGTTTTCCGCAAGATTCGCAAGGATTTCGATGCGGCCGGCGTCAACCAGTCCGACCATCAGATCCGCCGCACTATGGACGAGTTGATGGCCCAGGCCATCGAGCAGATCAAGAATGCCTGAGGCCGGATTCTAGCTGGACCAATCGACCGCCCGGCCAAACCGGGCGGTTTTTCTTTGCCTTTGCCGTCATTTCCGGCTGAAACTGCGGGTTGTCATCAAGGAAGGTCCGATGTCGCTCAAATCCCGCCTGGTCGCCGACGAAACGCTGTTCACCGCCTGGTCCGGGGTGCCGGACGCGCTGACGGTGGAAATCATTGCCAAGCAGGATTTCGACGCCGTCACCCTCGACATGCAGCATGGCGGCCACCACGAGGACAGTGTGCTGCGCGGCCTGGCGCCGGTGCTGGCCGCCAACAAGCCGGCGCTGGTGCGCATTCCGGTCGGGCGCTTCGACATGGCAAGCCGCGCGCTCGATTTCGGCGCCGAGGCAGTGATCGCGCCGATGGTGAACTCGGTGGCCGACGCACGGCAGTTCGCCGCCGCGATGAAATATCCGCCCATGGGTGAACGCTCCTGGGGGCCAACTTACGCGTTCCCGCGCCACGGCAAGGGCGACCATGCCGAATGGCTGCGCGATTCGAACCAGCGCACCATGGCCTTCGCGATGGTCGAGACGCGGGCGGCATTCGAGGCGCTCGACGGCATCCTCGACACGCCCGGCATCGACGGCATCTTCGTCGGTCCGTCGGATTTCTCGATCGCCTGGTCGAACGGAACGACCGTCAATTCGACGCTGGAAAGCATGATGGAGACGGTCGCTGCGATCGCCGAGCGGACCCGCAAGGCCGGCAAGCATGCGGCGATCTACGTCATCGAGCCGGCAATTGCCGGCCGCGTCGTGTCGATGGGCTATCGGCTGCTCGCCATGGGCTCGGACCACACGCTGATCTCGCTCGGCGCGAAGACCCTTTTGAAGAGCATGCGCGATTCCATCGGCTCTTGAGGTCGGCCTTAGGGCTGCTTCAGTTCCGTCAGGAATTTGGCGAAGGTCATCGAGCCCTCGGGCCACGGGCCGAAGCCGGCGTCGTGGTTGAGATGGCCGGCCTCGCCGGCGTCGATGAAGAGCGATCCCCAGGCGGCGGCAATGTCCTCGGCGACCTCGAAAGCGCAGAACGGATCGTTGCGGCTGGCAATCACGATCGACGGGAAGGGCAGGGGATCGCGCGAATAGGGGCCGAAGGTCATCAGGTGCCTCGGCCTGATTTCCGGATTGGACACATCCGGCGGCGCAACGAAAAAGGCGCCGGCGACGGGTTTCCTGAATTGCGGGATGGCCTGCACCGCGGCCGTCACGCCAAGCGAATGCGCAACGAGCACCACCGGCCGCTCAGCTTCGTTGACGGCGTTCGCCACGCTCGCCGTCCAATCCTCGCGCACGGGCTTGGTCCACTCCGCCTGCTCGACCCGGCGCGCTGTCGACAGTTTCGACTGCCAGCGGGTCTGCCAGTGCTCGGGCCCGGAATTGGTGTAGCCCGGCACGATCAGGATATCTGCGTCTTTGACTTTCATGACGCGGATGTAGCGAGCGGCCTTCTCGCCTGCAACCCTGTGGCCAATATCGACACGATTCGAAATTGTGAACAACTTGTTCGATTCTTGCTCTCTTGTGTGAACGATCGCAATCGACGATTTGGAGGGGGAACAAGAGCTGGCGGCCTGGAACTCCCATTTGGGGAATAGGTGTCGCCCGAACGGAGAGTTTGATGAGCGAGCTGCCTTTTGCCGCGACCACCCCGGTCAGCGTTTCGCGTGTCGGGCTGAAGGCGCGGGACGCCGAGAGCCTTGCCGCCTATTATAGCTCGGTCGTCGGCCTGCAGGAATTGAGCCGCGCCGACGGCGCGATTACGCTTGGCGCCGCCAACCGGCCATTGCTGGTGCTTGAACAGGATGCTTCGGCGAAGCCCGACGATCCGCGCAGCGCCGGCCTTTTCCACACCGCTTTCCTGTTGCCGTCACGAGCGGACCTTGGCCGCTGGATTAGCCACGCTGCCGCCAATCGCATCGGCATAGAAGGCGCCTCGGACCATTTGGTCAGCGAGGCGCTCTATCTGACCGATCCGGAAGGCAACGGCATCGAGATCTATGCCGACCGCCGTCCGGAGGACTGGAAATGGAACGGCGACAAGATCGCCATGGCGACCGAGCGGCTCAACCTGCCGGCGGTGGTGGGCAGCGTGCCGGCGGGCGATGCCGGCTGGCAGGGCGCGCCGGAAAACACCATTGTCGGCCACGTGCATCTGCGCGTCGGCCGGCCCGAGGATGCGGAAGCCTGGTGGCATGACCAGTTCGCCTTCGACACCGTCGCCAAATATGGCAGCCAGGCGGTGTTCCTGTCGTCCGGCCATTACCACCATCATATCGGTGCCAACGCCTGGCAGAGCGCCGGTGCCGGCCGCCGCGATCCGTCCCGCTCGGGCCTCGCCTGGGTGGAGATGCGCTCGGACAATGCGAAGGATGAGATTTCGCGGGAGGACCCGTGGGGCACCGTGATCAAGACTGTGCCGGGCAAGGCTTGAGCGACGGCTGCGTCAAGCTGGAGCACCCCCCATCCGTCTCGGCGCTAGCGCGCCGATCCACCTTCTCCCACAAGGGGAGAAGGAAAGACCGCGCCGGCGCCGCTGCCAATCGCAAACGCTGGTGATTGACTAAGGCGTGAGCGCCGGATTCCCCTTCTCCCCTTGTGGGAGAAGGTGGCTTGTCGCAAAGCGACAAGACGGATGAGGGGTGCTCCAGCTTGGCGCCAACGCGCGTCTTGCTCGACCTCAAGCCTCTCCAAACACCCGCTTGAAGATCGTGTCGACATGCTTGGTGTGGTAGCCGAGGTCAAATTTCTCGCGGATCTCGGCTTCGGAGAGGGCCGCCGTCACGTCCTTGTCGGCGAGCAGTTCCTCAAGGAAATCGGCGCCGTGCTCCCAGACTTTCATGGCGTTGCGCTGCACCAGGCGATAGGCGTCCTCGCGTGACAGACCGGCCTGCGTAAGCGCGAGCAGCACACGCTGCGAATGCACCAGGCCGCGGAACTTGTTGAGGTTCTTCTCCATGTTCTCGGGATAGACGAGCAGCTTGTCGACGACGCCGGTGAGGCGCGCCAGCGCGAAATCCAGCGTCACCGTCGCGTCCGGCCCGATCATGCGCTCGACCGAGGAATGCGAAATGTCGCGCTCATGCCACAGCGCCACGTCTTCCATGGCGGGCAGGGCCATCGACCGCACCATGCGGGCAAGGCCGGTGAGGTTTTCGGTCAGCACCGGATTGCGTTTGTGCGGCATGGCCGACGAGCCCTTCTGGCCCGGCGAGAAATACTCTTCGGCTTCCAGCACTTCGGTGCGCTGCAGATGGCGGATCTCGACGGCGAGGCGTTCGACCGATGAGGCGATCACGCCCAGCGTGGCAAAGAACATGGCATGCCGGTCGCGCGGAATGACCTGGGTCGACACCGGCTCAGGCTTCAGCCCGAGCTTCGCCGCAACATGCTCTTCGACATAGGGCTCGATGTTGGCGAAGGTGCCGACCGCGCCGGAGATGGCGCATGTCGCGATATCCTCCCGCGCGTGCACGAGCCGGGCGCGGCAGCGCGAGAATTCGGCATAGGCCTGCGCCAGCTTGATGCCGAAAGTGGTCGGCTCGGCGTGGATGCCGTGGCTGCGGCCGATGGTGACAGTGTCCTTGTGCTCGAAGGCGCGGCGCTTCAGCGCGGCGAGCAGGGCATCGATGTCGGCAAGCAGGATGTCGCTGGCCCGCGTCAATTGCACCGCAAGGCAGGTGTCCAACACGTCCGACGAGGTCATGCCCTGGTGGATGAAGCGGGCATCCGGTCCGACGAATTCGGCGAGATGGGTGAGGAAAGCGATGACGTCATGCTTGGTTACGCGCTCGATCTCGTCGATCTTGGCGACGTCGAATTTGGCCGCGCCGCCTTTTTCCCAGATGGTCTTTGCCGCTTCCTTCGGGATGACGCCCAGCTCGGCCAGCGCATCGCAGGCATGCGCCTCGATCTCGAACCAGATGCGGAAGCGGGTTTCGGGCGACCAGATGGCGACCATTTCCGGCCGGGAATAGCGAGGGATCATCTGTTTTCAGTCCTGCCTGGGAGAAGCGTCGGCCGCGTCCTAACAGAGGTGGGCCGAATGCTCAACGCCGCTGCCGCGCAAACCAGATGCTTGATGCTCCTGCCTATCACGCCATGGTGAACGAGACGCGCCGTGCGATGCATCCAATCCGGCGTTCATTTGTTATTGTCGGCCCGTCTCGCATCCGAAGGGGCAAATCCAGCGGAGAACCAGCATGAGCACCGACATCAGCAAGATACGCGGACATATGGAAGTGATCGGCGCCGATGGCGTCCATATCGGCACCGTCGACAAGGTCGAGGGCGACCGGATCAAGCTGACCAAGGCCGACAGCGGCATGGGCTCGCACAAGGGCCATCATCATTACATTTCGCTCGCCCTGGTCGCGGAGATCGACGCCCAGAAGGTCTGGCTTTCCGCGAATTCCGATGTCGCCGTCACCTTCGAGGAAGAAAAGTCCGATCCGACCTGATTAGCTTCGGCGCGACGACCAGACGGGAAACAGATCGCCTTCGGCCGGCGTCGCGGCATGGACGCCGCGGCTAATCGCGCGCGCCATGGTGGCGCCGGCCGCCGCGAACAGGTCTATCGCGGCATCGGCGCCGAGCTCGATGCCGCTCCTGCCGGTCGCCAGGGCGAACACCAGATCGCCGTCCGCCGGCGTATGGGTCGGCCAGATGGCGCGGGCAAAGCCGTCATGCGCCGAAATCGCCAGCCGCTTGGCGGCGGCCTTGGTCAGCACGGCGTCGGTGGCGATGACGGCGATGGTGGTGCTGCCGGCTTCGCCATGTCCGCCGACACGCCTGTCGCGGTATTTCAGCAGGATCTTCCTGGCATCTTCGGGCATGGGCTCTGGATAGCCCAGGCCGCCGAATTCGTCGCCGATCTCGAAGGGCGCCGCCCAGAAATGGCAGCTGCCGCCGACTGTCACCGAGCCGGTGGGATTGACGGCGGCCAGCGCGCCGATGGTGACGCCGCTGTCGAGCACGGTCGAAGCCGAGCCCAGTCCACCTTTCAACCCGGAGGTCAGCGCGCCGGTGCCGGCGCCGGCCGTGCCGACGGCGAAATCCGCGGTCGCCGCCTGCACGGCGTCATAGCCGAGCTCGCGATAGGGCGGATAACGGCCCCAATCCTTGTCGCCGCCGTTGCGCAGGTCGAACAGGATCGCGGCCGGCACGATCGGCACGCGGAAGCCGCCGACCTCGACGCCGATGTTCTTCTCGCGCAGCGCCGCCTGCACGCCGGAAGCGGCGTCGAGGCCGAAGGCGGAGCCGCCGGACAGCACGACGGCGTGGATGGTCGCGATCGAATTCTGCGGCTCGAGCAGGTCGGTCTCGCGCGTTCCCGGCGCGCCGCCCAGCACCTGGATACCGGCAACCGCGGGCTCATCGCAAAGCACCACCGTGACGCCGGATTTAAGTCTGGCGTCGGCGGCATTGCCGACGCGAAGGCCGGCAACGTCGGTGATCAGATTGCGCGGTCCGGTGCGGAACATCACTTGCCCTCCAGCGGTACGAAATGCGTGCCGTCGAAGCGGAAGACGCGGAACGGGTTCTGGCTGAGGTCGCCCTTGTCGTCGAAACGGATGGTGCCGATCGCGGTCGCGAAATCATGGCCGGTCAGCGCTTGACCGAGCGGCTGGCTGGAGCTTTCCGCGCCAGCCAGCGCCATCTTGGCGATCTCGACCGCGGCATAGGCCGGCAGCGTGTAGCCGTCCGGCACGATGTTTTTTGCGCCAAAAGCCTGAACCACCTTGGGATCGGCGACCTCCGACCATTCCGGCGTGGCGATCATCAGCGTGCCGACGGCGTAAGGCACATCGCCAGGCGGCGTGCGCAGGTTTTCGCCCCCGGCAAAGGTGATGCCAGCGTCGAGTTGGGCGGCATCGCGGCCCATGATCGCGATGTCGTCGCCGTCGCCGCCGGCGAACACCTTTGTCGCGCCTGCCTTCTTCAGCCGGCCGACCAGCCCGATCTGGTTGTCGAGCTGCGGCCTGAAAGTGTCGGTGAATACCGGCTTCAAGGCTGCCTGTTCGACCGCGGCGCGAAAAGTCTCGGCCATCTCGCGGCCATAGATGGTGCCGTCATCGATTATGGCGAAGAGGTCGTCGCGCCACAGCCGGGTGAGCTCGGCAGCGACCGCGTTGCGCTCATCGTCGCCGCGCGGGCCGAGCCGGTAGACCGGCCAGCCGGTCTTGGCGCGCCGGTCGGTCAGGCTTTCGGTGCGCACGCCGACCGTAATGACCGGAATGTTGGCGTCCTTCAGGATCGGCAGTGCCGCCTCGATCGCCTCGGTGCAGAGAAAGCCCACCACGACATCGACTTTGGCGTCGACGAATTCCTTTGCCGCCGCGGCGCCGCCATCGGCGGTGCAGGCATCGTCTGCGGTCTTGATCGCAAGGCCGTTCGTCTCTGCCGCTAAGGCTGCGCCGCTCTCAACCTGCTTGCCCAGGATCGCCGACGGACCGGAAAGCGGCGCCGCAACGCCGACCAGCGTCTCGGCGTCGGCGCTCGCTGCCAGCGATAGCCAGAGCAGCACGGCTGATGTCGTCGTGAGAAGACGCATTCGGGCTAAGAGATCCTCCATGCCGGGAATACAGTCCCGACACTATTCCAGGAAATGCCTAAAGGCTGGCTAAGCGGTGCGCAACACGCGAATTTGCGGATTGCGGTCAAGCACTTCGCCCATGATAGATAACTTGTGGCGTGCAATATGCCGCCATATATAACGAGCTTGTTCCGACAGGTGGATTATCGCGTGCTGAAGATCAATGATATCGGGCCGCAGCACTATCGCGATGCGATGGCGCATTTTGCCGGCCATGTGCACGTGGTGACCACAGACGGGCCTGGCGGCAAACGCGGCGCGACGGTGATCGCCGCCTGTTCGGTTTCGGACACGCCGCCGACGGTCCTGGTCTGCCTCAACCGCGAGAACGCCAAGAACGAGGCCTTCATCAAGAACGGCAGGTTCGCGCTCAACACGCTTGCCTCGGATCAGGAAGCCGTCTCGGTAGGCTTTTCCGGTGTCACCGGGTTGCCGGCGGACGAACGCTTTGCGCTTGCCGAGTGGGATGTGATCTCGACCGGCGCGCCGACGCTGAAAGGGGCCCTTGCCGTGTTCGACTGCGAGATCATCGACGCCAAGGACCTTGCCACCCACCGTGTGCTTTTTGGCAAGGTGACAGGCCTGCGCATCGGCGATAATTTGCGGCCGCTGATCTACTATAACCGCGACTATCACGTTCTTTGAAGCGTGCAAGCGGGACCCACGGAGACAAGATGACCGCGCCGCGCCCCGCGCCGAAATCGATCGACGAAACGCTCGATCTTTTGACCGCTGCGGACTATGTCGCGGACCGCCCGCTGGCGACCGTGCTGTTTCTTTCGCTGCGCATGAAGCGGCCCTTGTTCCTCGAAGGCGAGGCGGGCGTCGGCAAGACCGAGATCGCCAAGGTGCTGGCCGAGGCGCTCGGCCGCCGGCTGATCCGGCTGCAATGCTATGAGGGGCTCGACGTCTCCTCGGCCGTCTATGAGTGGAATTATGCCGCGCAGATGATTGAGATCCGCATGGAGGAGGCGGCCGGCAAGGTCGTGCGCTCCGACATGGAGCGTAACGTATTTTCCGAAAAATACCTGATCCGTCGCCCGGTGCTCGATGCGCTGACCGGCAAGGCCGGCGCGGCCCCGGTGTTCCTGATCGATGAGCTCGACCGCACCGACGAAGCCTTCGAGGCGTTCCTTCTCGAGATCCTGTCGGACTTCCAGGTTACGGTTCCCGAGCTTGGCACGATCAAGGCGGAGGAGCCGCCGATCGTCATCATCACCACCAACCGCACGCGCGAAATCCACGACGCGCTGAAGCGGCGCTGCCTTTATCACTGGGTCGATTATCCGAACGCCGAGCGCGAGTTGGAGATCGTGCGCCGCAAGGTGCCGCAGGCGAACCGCCGGCTGTCGGCAGAGGTCGTGTCCTTTGTCCAGAAGCTGCGCCAGGTCGAGCTGTTCAAGGCGCCAGGCGTCGCCGAAACCATCGACTGGGCCGGCGCGCTCACCGAGCTTGACAAGGTGGCGCTCGACCCGGAGACCGTGTCCGACACGATCGGCGTGCTTTTGAAATACCAGGACGATATTGCCCGCATCGGTGAGGGCGAGGGCCGGCGCATCCTCAATGAGGTGAGGGCCGAGCTTTCGGCGGCGGAGTAGGGGCGATGCCGTCGCCGCGTCCGGAACCCAAAGAGGCGCGCGCCGATGGGCGCATCGCCGACAACATCGTCTATTTCGCTCGCGCCTTGCGCAAGGCCGGCATGCGCGTCGGGCCGGCCTCGGTGAAGGACGCCATCGAGGCGGTGCTTGCCGCCGGCATCGGCTCGCGCGACGATTTCTACTGGACGCTGCATGCGGTGCTGGTCTCGCGGCACGAGGATCATCCGGTCTTCGACGAGGCCTTCCGCCTGTTCTGGAAATCGCGCGAGTTGATCGAGAAGCTGCTGGCGATGTTTTCGCCGGTCGCCCCGGACACAAGCGAAAAGCAAAAGCCGCGGGCGGCGGAGAACCGCGTCAGCCAGGCGATGTTCGAAGGCCACCAGAAGAGCCAGCCGGCCCGGGAAGTGCCGGAGATCGAGGTCGATGCGCGGCTCACCTTTTCCGGTAATGAGGTGCTGCGCGGCAAGGACTTCGCCCAGATGGACACCGGCGAAATGGCCGAAGCCAAAAAGGCGATCATGGCCTTGCAACTTCCCTTCGATCTTGTCCGCACGCGGCGGTTCAGGGCCGACGCGCAAGGGCGCCGCATCGATCCGCGCGCCATGATGCGCTCGGCCGCGCGCACCGGCGGCGCGCTTATCCTGCCGAAATTCCGGTCGCAGCGCGAAGTGCATCCGCCGCTGGTCGTGCTGGCCGACATTTCGGGCTCGATGAGCCAGTACACCCGCATCTTCCTGCATTTCCTGCATGCCCTGACGGAGAAGCGCCGGCGCGTGCACGCCTTCGTCTTCGGCACGCGGCTGACCAACCTGACCCGCCAGATGCGCCACCGCGATCCGGACGAGGCGCTGGCCGAATGCTCGGCGGCGGTGAAGGACTGGTCGGGCGGCACCCGGATCGGTGATACGCTCGCCGAATTCAACCGGCTGTGGTCGCGGCGCGTGCTGGGGCAGGGCGCCGTGGTGCTTCTCATCACCGACGGGCTGGAGCGCGACGACGTCACCGGCCTGTCGCAGGAGATGGAGCGGCTGCATAAATCCTGCCGGCGGCTGATCTGGCTCAACCCGCTGTTGCGCTTTGACGGCTTCGAGGCGCGTGCCCGCGGCGTCAAAGCGATGTTGCCCTATGTCGACGAGTTCCGGGCAGTGCATAATCTCGATGCGCTGACCGATCTTTGCGCCTCGCTCGACCGGCGACCGGCGGCTTCAGTCGATCCGCGCCGCTGGCTGCGAACTGGCGACAGGCGCGCGGCGTAGCCATATGTTCTGCTTGGGAATGTCCCGGCGGGAAAACAGACTTTGTGAGAAGCGACGATGGATGAGAGCATTTATCTCGATGAGGCCCGCGATCCGCTGATCATCGCGGAGGGCTGGATGAAGGACGGCAAGGATGTTGCCATCGCGACCGTGGTCGAGACCTGGGGTTCGGCACCGCGTCCGGTCGGCAGCCATCTGGTCATCGACGCTGAAGGGAATTTCCATGGCTCTGTCTCCGGCGGCTGTGTCGAGGGCGCCGTAGTGACGGAGGCGATCGACGTCATCGGCTCGGGCAAGGCCAGGATGCTGGAATTCGGCGTTGCCGACGAAACCGCCTGGCAGGTGGGGTTGTCCTGCGGCGGCCGGATCAAGGTCTATGTCGAAAGGCTGGGCTGACCGCCGTGGATCCATATATCCTGAAGACCCTCAACGAAGAACGCCGCGCCCGCCGCGCCGCGGTGCTGGTCACCGATCTCGGCGACGGCCGCGATCGCATTGTGCGCGAGGGCGACCATGTCGCGGGCGATCTCGGGGCGGCGATCGCCAATGCGTTTCGCACCGGCAATTCGCGGTCGGTGGAGGCAGAAGGGCGGACCTTCTTTCTCAACGCGCATCTGCCGCGCCCGCGCCTCGTGGTGATCGGCGCGGTGCATATCAGCCAGGCGCTGGCGCCGATGGCCAGGATCGCCGGCTACCCGGTCGAGATCATCGACCCGCGCACCGCCTTTGCGACCCCGGAGCGCTTTCCCGACGTCGCGCTGCATGCGGAATGGCCGGAAGATGTGCTGAAGCGCGCGCCGCTCGACAGCTACACCGCGCTCGCCGCCGTCACCCATGATCCGAAGATCGACGATTTCGCGCTGAAGGCGGCGCTCGATGCCCGCTGCTTCTATGTAGGCGCGCTCGGCAGCCGCAAGACCCACGCCAAGCGTGTCGAACGGCTGCTGGCGCTCGGTGCCGGCGCCGACCAGATCGCCCGTATCCACGCGCCGATCGGCCTCGACATCGGGGCGGCTAGTCCGGCCGAGATCGCCGTTGCGGTGCTCGCGCAGACCATCCACGCCTTCCGCTCGCGCGGTCTGGAAGCAAAAGGCGCCGTGGCGTGAAATTCGGGCCGGTTCCGATCGACGAGGCGGAAGGGGCGGTGCTGGCGCATGCGACGGCCGCGGGCGAAAAGCGGTTCCGCAAGGCGCACCGGCTGAGCCGCGAGGATGTCGCTGCACTGAAGGCAGCGGGTGTAGTCGAAGTCGTCGCGGCGGTCCTTGACCGGGACGATCTCGGCGAGGATGCCGCCGCCGCGATGATCGCGGCCGCCATGAGCCACCGCAACATCGAGGTCAAGCCGGCCGCGACCGGGCGGGTGAACCTGCACGCAGGCGCCTCGGGCGTGTTTACCGTCGATGCCGGGATGATCGACGCAATCAATGCCGTCGACCCGGCCATCACCATCGCGACGCTGGCGCAGCATGCGCCGGTCGAGAAGGGCCAGATGGTCGCGACGGTGAAGATCATCCCCTTTGCCGTTGCCGCAAGCCTGGTGGACAGCGTGGTGAAGATTTGCGCCGGCCGCGAGATATTTGCGGTCAACGCCTACCGCCCGATCAATGTCGGCATCATCCAGACGGTGCTTCCCGGCGTGAAGCCGAGCGTGCTCGACAAGACGCTGCGCGTCACCGAGGCGCGGCTGGCGCGTTCCGGCGGCCGGCTGACGGCCGAGCGGCGCACGCCGCATGAGGTGGCGCCCGTCGCCGCGGCCGCGACCCAGCTGGCGCGCGACAATGACATGGTGGTGATCTTCGGCGCCTCGGCGATGAGCGATTTCGCCGATGTCGTGCCGGCCGCGATCGAACGCGCAGGTGGCACCGTCATCCGCGCGGGCATGCCTGTCGATCCCGGCAATCTGCTGGTGCTCGGAACCCTCGACGGCAAGCGCGTCGTCGGCGCGCCCGGATGCGCGCGCAGCCCGAAGGAGAACGGCTTCGACTGGGTGCTCGATCGCCTGATTGCCGGATTGGATGTGACGGCGGGCGATATCGCCGGCATGGGCGTGGGCGGGCTTCTGATGGAAATTCCGACCAGGCCGCAGCCGCGCGAGCCGGCGCAGCAGCAGCCGGCAATGTCGGCGCTGAAAGTCGATATCGTGCTTCTGGCAGCTGGACGTTCGAGCCGCATGGGCGGGCCGAACAAGCTTCTGGCGCTGTTCGACGGCGAGCCGCTGGTGCGCCGTACCGCCCGGCGGGCGCTGGGCTCGAAGGCCGCCAGCACCGTCGTCGTCACCGGCCATCAGCGCGAGCGCGTGCGTTCCGCGCTTGGAGGCCTCGAGGTGAAACTGGCCGACAATCCGGATTTCGCCGATGGTCTCGCCTCGTCATTGAAGGCGGGCATTGCGAAGGTCGCGCCCGACGCGGCCGGCGCGATGATCGTTCTCGGCGACATGCCCGGCGTTTCGTCCAAGGACCTCGACAGCCTGATCGATGCGTTCCGCCGTTCCGGTGGTCACGCGGTTGTGCGCGCCTCGCACCAGGGCAAGCGCGGAAATCCGGTGCTTTTGCCGCGAGCGCTTTTCGCGGCGGTTGCGCAGCTCGAGGGCGACACCGGCGCGCGCCATCTGGTCGAAGCCGAAGGCCTCGACGTCATCGATGTCGAGATCGGGCAGGGCGCATCGATCGATGTAGACACGCGCGAGGCGCTGGAAGGGGCGGGCGGCGTCCTGCAGGATTGACAAACCGAAGCCGAATTTCGCATGCCTCTCGGCATGTCTTTGCGCTTCCTCTCCGCCCTGCTCGTTGCAACCGGTTTTGCCGTCCAGGCCGCCCATAGCCAGACGCTTTCGCTGAAACCGTTCAAGGATGACCTCTTCGCTTACCCGGCGGCGCTGTCCACCGGCGATAACGGCGCCTACACGGTGCTCGACTATCATGAGATGCGCGATATCAACCAGCGCGACGAGGTGCCGGAAAAGCGGGTGCGCGCTCAATATACCGACCCCGGCGTGCGCAAGGTGCAGCATGACCTGATGCTGAAGACCGACGCCGGCGATGTCAGGCATGTCGCGGTCGGCAGGACGGAAGGCGCTTCCATCATCGTGCTCTACCTGCATGGGCAGGGCGGCAGCCGCAAGCAAGGCGTCGACGATTTTACCTTCGGCGGCAACTTCAACCGTATCAAGAACCTGATGGCCGCCAATAACGGTCTCTATCTTTCGCCGGATTTCCCCGATTTCGGCGACAAGGGCACGGCGCAGGTCGCTGCGCTCATCGATCACTACGCCCAACAATCGCCCGGCGCGAAGATCTTCGTCGCCTGCGGCTCCATGGGCGGCATGATCTGCTGGAAGCTCGCCGCGCGCAAGGATACGGGCAGCCGGATCAATGGGCTGCTGCTGCTCGGCTCGCTCTGGGACGACAGCTTTTTGACCAGCCCTGCCTTCAAGCGCCGCGTGCCGGTGTTCTTCGGCCAGGGCAGCCATGACGTGGTCTTCCCGGTGGAAAAACAGGAAGCCTTCTTCCGCTCGATCCTGGCCAAAAAATCCTATCCGACACGCTTCGTGCGGTTCGAGACCGGCACGCATGGCACGCCGATCCGCATGGTGGACTGGCGCGGCACACTGAACTGGATGCTGACGAAAGCGCCGTGACCCTTCTGCCGAGGCTCAAGGCGCAGTGTTGTAGTCGATGATCGTCTGCGGATTGATCTCGCCGTCATAGGAAGCATCGACGTCGTACTGGACGAGTGAGAAGTCACCGTTGCGAAACAGATAGGTCCCCGATGACGAGGCATCCCCTACGCCACGCCATTTGTCGGATGTGGTGATGGTTTTCGTGTTCTCGTCATAGTCCGAGTTGGTTGCCCAGCCGCTGGTCTTGAAACCGATGATGTGGATCGACTCGACCTTGCCTTCGCTTTTGTTGTTCTCGTAGCGAATATCGAGATCCGGCTCGGTGAACTGCAGCTGGGTCACGCCGTTGACGTCATCGGCGACGTAATAGACCGCGGTTTCGTTGTAGGCGGCCATCGAGCAGAAGAAGCGGAACAGCCGCGTCTCGCGCTCCGGGTCGCTGGGTTGGGCGTCCTTGTCCTTGTAGTGGATCGAATGGGCCTCGGGCTCACCGATCGGCTTGCCGTCGGGATCCTGTTTGTCGCACTGCCCGCCATAAGTGGCGAGAAACGCCTTCTTGGCCTGCTCCAGCGCTTCGTCCTTCTTCGGCGGTGGCGGGCCGTCCCCGCAGCTTGCCGGCACGGCGCTGTCGAAATCCTCCGTCGACGGCTTGAGCGCGCCCTTGTCGATGAAGATCGGCTGGAAGGGCGGCTCCTGGATCTGCGCATTGACCTGGCGGACCGTGTAGCAGCCGGCGAAGACCTTGGCCTCGCCCTTCTTGTCGGTGGCCTGGATGGCGACCGGGACGCTGTAATAGATGCTGCCGGCGGCACCTTCGTCCGATACAGCGCCGGTCTTGACGTCGACGGAATCGGTGCCGTCATAGCCTTTCACGAAAGCGTTGAAATCCTTAGCTGGCTTTGTATCGCCGAAATAACCCCAGGCGCGGGCGAATTCATGGCGATTGATGGCGCTGTAAAGCGAGCGGATGACGGCGTCGGCGCTGGACCTGTCGTCGATATAGGGCGCGTCGGCCGCAAATGCGGACTGGCCGATGCTGGACAGGGACAGGAAGGCAGCCGCAGCGAGAAAGATATGTCTCATCGGGAATCTCCGCTCGATAACGAAAATACTACCATGGCGATTGCGGCGGCGCGGTGACGTGGAGGCATGAACGCTTGAAGAATCGTGGCCGGAGGCGTTAGGTCACGGCCCGCGGCGCTGGGGCCGCCCTGGGAGATTGCTCGTGACTATTTCCATGTACGATATTTCCGTCGGCGTCTTTTCCGCCCGGCTGAAGGCGCTGGCCAGCGTGCTGACGGCGGCGGAGCAGAATGCCGGCGATCGCAAGATCGATCCGCAGGTGTTTCTCACGGCGCGGCTGGCGCCGGACATGTTCGCGCTTGCCAGGCAGGTCCAGATCTCCACCGACCATGCCAAGGGCGCGCCGTCGCGGCTCGCCGGTCGCGAGGTGCCGAGATATGAGGACAATGAAGCGAGCTTTGCCGAGCTGCAGGCTCGAATCGCCAAGACGCTTGATCATCTGGCGACGTTCTCGCCGGCCGATCTGGAAGGTTCAGAGGACCGGACGATCGAATTAAGGCTTGGCGGGCGCGAAACCACGCTGCCCGGCCTGCAGTACCTGCTGCATGTCGCGATGCCCAATTTCTATTTCCACGTCACGACGGCTTACGACATCCTGCGCCACAATGGCGTGCCGCTCGGCAAACAGACTTTCCTCGGAAATCGCTGACTTTTGAACAGGTTGAAGGTTTCCCGGCAGCCCGGGAAACCTGTTTGGTTCAGCGTTGTTCAGCGGGCCGACATTTCGCGCGCGATGCGCGGAAAGTCCGCCGGCTTGATGCCGATATCGGCGCGGTCGGCACTGCTCATCGCATTGAGAAGCGCGAGCGCCGCGCGGTAACGCTGGTGTTCCTGCGGCCGTGGCCGAGCGAACATTTCAGTGAAGAACCCCATGACTCAATAGCCCCTATTGGTCCTCCCAACATCAAAGTATAGGCGATTTTTTTAAATTGTGCAGTGCAGCAATTGCATGGCTGCCATGCCGCATCAGATTTTTTCCGCCACGATCGCTTTTTTCGCGAAACTTTTCGGCGGGCTCAATCGTAGGCGTTGGTGCCGGCACTTGGCCGGCTTTTTCCTCGCCACTCCTGGCGACCTTGCCGGACTGCATAAAAATGCGGTCCGGCTTTTTGCTTGATGGCTCCGGCCGGCAAAATGCCTGCAATTGTTAACGTCGCCAGAAGTCATTTTTAACGAGGGCGCCCTATCTTCAAATGGCATCAATGCATGCCGTCACGAGAGGGAGGCTGAGATCGGCACCGGGAACAAGCTCGATTTCGCTTCGTTGCTCGACGACCTGATCGTCGCCTCGGAGAAAGGCGAGGAAGAGGGCGCCCGGCCGTCTATCCCGTTCGACTATCTGTCCGTTGCCGATGAACTTCATTCCGGCCGCATCAAGGTTGCCGGTGAGAGCGTCGCCGCTGAATACCGCGAATCCGGCGCCGATCTTGCCGCGGAGTTCGCGGCACTTCTCGACCAGGCGAAACTGACGCTTGCGGGCGAAGAGCATCGGCCCGAGGAAGAGCTGCCGTCGATCGATCCCGAAGCCATTGCCGGTGAGCTCGGCCTCGACCATCCGGCGAAGAATGCCGATTTCGGCCGCATCCGGCGCAATTTCGCTTTCGCCAACCACCCGGACCGGGTCGCGCCGCATCTGCGCCAGCGCGCCATGATCCGCATGCAGGTGGCCAACATGCTGATCGACGAGGCCAAGCGGCGGGCTTTGACCGGGGCGCGGCGGTAGCCGCGCAATTCACGCAAAAAGTCGAAGACTGCGGGCTTGGAGAAACTCCGGCCTGTGCTTTATGCTTGAATTTCCTCCCCGCGCAGCCGCGCAAAACTCCCGCCGGGGAAATCCCATGCATAAACGCCGCCTCGGTCGGACCGACCTCCTTGTCTCGCAAATCTGCCTCGGCTCGATGACCTGGGGGCAGCAGAACACCGAAGCGGAGGGTCACGCGCAGATGGACCTGGCGTTCTCGCGCGGGGTGAATTTCATCGACACGGCCGAGCTTTACCCGATCCCGCCCAAGGCCGAGACGCAAGGGCGGACCGAGAAGACCATCGGCAGCTGGATGAAGGCCAATCGCAACCGCGACAAGGTCATCCTTGCCTCGAAAGTGGTGGGCCGCACGGCCAACACCTGGTTTCGCGGCGATCGTCCCTCGAAGCTGGTGCGCGCCGACATCTTCGACGCGGTCGAGAAGTCGCTGGCCAAGCTCGGCACCGACTATATCGACCTCTATCAGATCCACTGGCCGGACCGGGACATTCCGTGGGGCTCGAATCCGACGCGCGTGGGAGCGGTGGCGCGGCGCCCGGATGCGGCAGGCACTCCGGGAGGCGAGACGCCTGTTGCCGAAACGCTCGCCGTCTTCGACGAACTGGTGAAAGCCGGAAAGATCCGCCATCTGGGTCTCTCGAACGAAAGCTCCTGGGGCGTCATGCGCTTCGTCTTCGAGGCCGAAAAGGGGGTGGGTCCGCGCGTCGCTTCGTTGCAGAATGCCTACAACCTCGTCAACCGCACCTTCGAGGTGAACCTTGCCGAGGTCTGCGAGCGCGAGCAGATCGCGTTCCTTCCCTATTCGCCGCTGGCACAGGGCTACCTGACCGGCAAATACGACCATGGCGCCCGGCCGCAGGGTTCGCGCTCGCAGCTTTTCAACCGCGGCCAGCGTTATGAGACGCCGAATGCGGCGGAAGTGCTGCTCGAATACAATGAGCTGGCGCGCTCCTTCGGCATGGAGCCGGCGCTCTTCGCCAACGCCTATGTGGCGAGCCGGCCCTTCGTGACGGCGAACATCGTCGGCGCGACCACCATCGCGCAGCTCGAGACGGCGCTGTCCTCGGTCGACGTCACCTGGACGGAAGAGATGCAGAAGGCGGTCGACGCCATTCACCAGCGCGTCGGCAATCCGTGTCCTTGAGCGGAATCGTTTAAAAAACAAAGGGGTGGAGAGAATGGCAGAGTTTCCGATCGAGGCCGTACGCGGCAAATTCCGGCACTTTCGCTGACCGACAAAGGGCGCCGCCGCATCTATCTCGACAATCCCGCCGGCACGCAGGTGCCACTGACGGTAGCGGACGCGGTGTCGCACTGCCTGCTCTCGACCAACGCCAATCTGGGCGGCTTCTTCGAAACGACGGTCGCTGCGCAGCAGGTGGTCGATGGGGCACATGCCGCGATGGCCAATTTCCTCAACGCATCGAGCGTCGAGGAGATCGTCATCGGCGCCAACATGACGACGCTCACCTACCACATGTCGCGCACGCTCGGCCGCACGATGAAGCCGGGCGACGAGATCATCGTCACGCGCATGGACCATGAAGGCAATGTCTCGCCCTGGTTGCAGCTTGCCGAGGATCTCGGCCTGGTCGTGCGCTTCCTGCCGTTCGACGAGCGGAGCTGGCAGGTGGAGGAGGCGGCGTTGAGGGCGCTGCTTTCGGACAAGACGCGGCTCGTCGCGCTGAATTATGCATCGAACCTCACCGGCTCGATCAACCGGGTGAAAGCGCTGACGGCGATCGCCAGGCAGGCCGGCGCGCTGGTCTATGTCGATGCCGTGCAATTCGCGCCGCATGGGCTCATCGACGTGCAGGCGCTCGGCTGCGATTTCCTGATCTGCTCGGCCTACAAATTCTTCGGGCCGCATATGGGCATATTGTGGGGACGGCACGACGTTATCGACGGCCTTAAGCCTTACAAATGCCGCTGTTCGTCGAACGGCCTGCCGGAGCGGTTCGAGCTCGGCACACCGCAGATCGAGCTGATGGCCGGGCTGACGGCGGCAATCGACTATTTCGCCGATCTAGGCGCTGCCGCCGGCGAGGTCGGGTCGCGGCGGCAGCGGATCGCCAAGGCTTTCGACGTTTCGATCGCTTACGAGAATGCGCTGGCCCGGCGACTGATCGACCGTCTGTCCGATATCGATGGCCTGATCATCCGCGGCATCACCGATCCCGAGCGCCTCGCCGAGCGGGTGCCGACCGTTTCCTTCACGGTCGAGGGCATCGCGCCGGAAACAATCGTGCGGCAGATGAACGCTGAGAATATCTTCCTGTGGTCGGGCCATAATTACGCGTGGGAGATCGTCCACCAGCTCGGCATTCCAGCCGAGCAGGGTGTAGTGCGCATCGGCATTGCCCACTACAACACGGCGGCCGAGATCGAGGAGACGCTGGAGAGCGTGCACCGCGTGATCGCGATGCTGCGGCAGCAGCGCTAGTCTTTCTTGCCACCGAAGCCGGTCAGGAACGCTGTGAGATTGTCGCCCAGCGCATCGCAGAGATAGCCGCCCTCCTGGACGATGACCGTCGGCAGGCCAAGCCCGGCAATCGCTTCGCCGATGCGCGAGAAGCCGGGCGTCGTGACCGACAGGCCGCCGAACGGATCGCCCTCGAAGGCGTCGAGGCCGAGCGCCACCACGAGCGCTTCCGGCGCGAAGGCATGGATGCGCTGGAAGGCCGTCGCCAGCGCTTCGAGAAAGGCCGTGTCGCCGGATTTGCGCGGCAGCGGCAGGTTGAGATTGTAGCCGAGACCGGGGCCTTCGCCACGCTCGTCGGCATGCCCCCAGAAGAACGGATAGAAGCGCACCGAATCGGCGTGCAGCGAGACGGTGAGCACGTCGGGACGGGCGTAGAAGATGCCTTGCGTGCCGTTGCCGTGATGCAGGTCGACATCGAGGATGGCGACGCGCGCGGCTTGTCTACGCAGAACCTGTGCCGCGACGGCCGAATTGTTGATGAAGCAGAAGCCGCCGGCGACATCGGCGAAGGCGTGGTGGCCAGGCGGGCGGCAAAGGGCATAGGCCGACGGCGCGCCGGCTATCACGGCTTGAGCGGCTTCGACCGCGCTCCAGGCGCTCCACAACGCGCTGTCCCAGGTCTCGGCCGAGATCGGGCAGGCGGTGTCGGCCATATGATAGCCGGCCTGGCCGACAGCCGAGGCCGGATAGGAGCCGTTGCGTGCGATCGGATGGATGTTCGGAATGACTTCCGCCGAAGCGCCTTGGATGCGCCGCCAGCGCATGAAGATGTGCTCGAGGAAGTCGAGGTATTCAGGCGTATGCACCGCCGCGACCGGGCCAAGCCCGTGATTTTTCGGGCGTTCCACCGTCAAACCGGCCGATCTAGCGCCGGATAGCAGTCTCTCGACCCGCTCCGGCTTTTCCGGATTGGGCTGCGGCGCGCCGCTGGAGAGGAAGGCCTTGGGATCGTGGCGCTTCTGCTCTTCGGCATAGAAGGCTTTCATCGTCATTCCTCCGGAGCGTCGGCAAAGGCGAAGAAGGCATCGCCGACGATCTTCTGCACCTGTTCGTAGCTCGACCAGCCGATGCCCAGTTTCTCATAGAAGGCCTTGGCGGTCTCGTTGTCGGTATCGACGGAGAGCCTCAGATAGACGCCGCCCGCCGCGCGGCACTCTTTCGCGACGCGCCGCAGCAGTTTTTCGCCGATGCGGCGGCCGCGAAAGCGGTCCTCGACATAAAGATCCTGCACATAGACGCCCGGACGGCCCATCCAGGTCGAGAAGATCGGGAAATGCAGGCAAAGGCCGGCGAATTCGCCGCCGACCTCGGCGATGAGCGTTGAGAAGGCGGGTTTGTCGCCAAAGCCGTAGCGGCGCAGATCGTCGGCGGTGGATTTGATCTCCTGGTGGGCGCCGATATGGGTGCCGAGACGCAGCAGCGCGGCATAGATCGTTTCGACATCGTCGATTGTGCCGGGGCGGAGCAGAATGTCGGTGGGCTGCTGCCGCATCGGTCAGCCCGCATGTCCGGCGGCGCTGGAGCCGGTCAACAACTCGTCAAGCTCGCCGATCCTGTCTTCGGAAAAGACACGGATGCCGTTTTCCTCGAGCAGCGCGGTGGTCGTGCCTTGGCCAGGCACGCGGGCTCCTGAAAAGCTCCCGTCATAGATAAAACTGCTGCCGCATGACGGGCTGCCGTCCGTCAACACGGCATAGCGGCATCCGGTTTCCCGGGCGAGGTCGAGCGCCAGTCGCCCGGCTTCGCGGTAAAGGCGGGTGACATCGCTGCCGGTTTGCTCGATCACTCTGCCATGGCCCTGCAGGACCGCATGGCCGTCGCCCGCGCCTTGGATTTCCGCCGGCGGACGCGGCGTCGAAAAACCAGCCGCTACCTCTGGACAGATCTGCACGATCCGGCCTTCCGACTGCCACCGCGCCAGTACGGGATGGTGATCGAGCCGAAACGAACCATTGTAGCGCACCTTGCTTCCGAGCAGGCAGGCCGAGACAAGCACTCTCTCCATATCGGCTTCTCCCTTGGCGAGGGCTCAGTGACTGACCGGCAGGTCAAGTTCGGCGGCAAGTGCCTCCAGCGTGTCGCCAAGCACCGCGATAATCTCGCCGATCTGTTCGCGGGTTGTGATCAAAGGCGGGCAGACCATAAAATTATCACTCACCGGCCCGCCGCGCACGCGCCGCGAGTAGATGATGAGTCCACGCTCGAAGGCCAGATCGATGAGCCGCAAATTGGCGTTGAGATTTTGTGGCAACGGCGTCCTGGCCAAGGGGTCGGCGTAGAGCTCCGCACCCATGAACAGGCCCTTGCCTCGCACGTCGGCAATGAAAGGAAAGCGACCCGACAGCGCTTCGAGTTCGGCCCTGAGCACTTCGCCCATGACAGCGGAGTTCTCGACCAGGCCAAGGCGGTCGACTTCGCCCAGAACGGCAACGCCGGCCGCGCAGGCGACGGGGTTACCGCCATAGGTGTGGCCATGCAGGAAGCCGCCCGCCGCAACGACCGGCCCGACGATCCTCTCCGTCGCGGCAAGCGCCCCCAAGGGCGCATAGCCGGAGCTCAGCCCTTTCGACAGCGCAACGATATCCGGCCGGCAGCTCCAATGGTCGCCGCCCAAGAACTTGCCGGTGCGCCCGATGCCCGTCATCACTTCGTCATGGATCAGCAGGATGCCGTAGCGGTCGCAGATCTCGCGGATCCGGGCAAAATAGCTGTCGGGCGGCACCAGTGCCGCGGTCGCCGCGCCGCCAATCGGCTCCATGATGAAGGCAAGCACGCTTTCGGGGCCTTGCTCCAGGATCTTTTCCTCAAGCATGTCAGCGTAGCGGACGCCGCGCTCCTCCAGCGACAGATTATCTTGGTCGCGATGGACAAATGGGGCCGGCACCAACGGCATCGCCCGTCCGACCGGGTCGAATGTCTTGGTCAGGACATCGTCGCCGGTGACGGCAAGCGTGCCAAGCGTGATGCCGTGATAGGAGGGCATGCGACCTATGATTTTCCAGCGCTTGCCCTGACCTGTCGCGACCGCCCATTGGCGCGCGAGCTTGAGGCAGGCCTCGACCGCCTCGGAACCGCCGGAAACCAGATAAATGCGCTCGAGCCCGTTCGGAAGCCGCTCGGCCAAGTTCCGCGCCAGCGCGACGGCCTGTTCGTTCTCGAATTGGAAGATGTAGGCGAAGCTGACGCGGTCGAGCTGCCGCTTCATCGCATCGATAACGTTGCGATTGCCGTGACCGACATTGACGTTGACCGCGCCGCTCGACCCATCGATGTAGCGGCGGCCGCTCTTGTCCCACAGATAGATCCCATCGGCGCGATCCACCATCGGCTGGGGCCGGCGTGTGAAGTGGAAAAGGTTCGGCCGGCTGACGGTTTCGATCGACTGCGCAGTGTTCATTTGCCCCTCTCGTCTCGGCCAAGATAGCGGTCGAGAACATTCTTGGTCACGCGTTCGACCATCGCGTCCTGCCTTAGCAGGCCGGCGACCCATTCGCAGCTTCCGGCATGGAACACCTCGCCCTTGCCGCGCGGGAAATTCACGATCATGCCGTTGCCGCGCTTCACCTTGTCGAGATTGGCGTCGCTCGCCTCGCCGAAAAGCGTCTCGGCGGTGAAGCGGCCATCCTCGTCGGTGAGGAACTGGTCCTCGATCGGGATGTCAGCGCTTTCCTCAACCTGGCTTGCCATGCCGACCGCCAGCACCTGCAGGCCGTCGGGCGCGCCGCTATCCGCGGTCGGGTAGGGCAGGCCGCCGCGGATCTCGAAATCGAGGCCGTCGACCTCATAGCCATAGACATGGCTGTCGGCGCCGAGCAGGTCGCCGTAATAAATGCCGGCGCCGGCGAAGGCCCAGTGCTCGGGACGGTAGACCGGAAAGCCGCGCACGCCGCGCGGCGCGCAGCCGCCCCAGCCGGCATAGACGCCCCGCGTCGCATTGAGGCCGAAGGTGGCGCTGCCGGGGCGGCCGATCTCGGGCGCCTCCCAGGAATTGGTGGCGCGGGTGACATCGCCGCCGCGATAGGCCGGGTCTTCCGCGCGCGCCTTGTATTTATAGCAGACCTGGCGGCGGCCTTGGTCCTCCAGCCTGGTCTGCCACATGAAATTGCCGGCAAAGCGCGCCGCGTGTCCGCCGCGGGTCACATAGTTGTCGACGGCGTCGCGCATCTCCCAGGTCCAGTATTCATCGTGCCCGACAAAGACGACGCAGTCGTAACCGTCGAGGATCTCGGGCGAGAAATGCAGCTCGTGCTGGCTGGCGAGATCGACCTGGTAGCCGGTGCGTTCGGCGAAGCGGAGGAAATGGCTGTCATAGCTTGCCCAGCCGGACGAGGCGTATTTCTTCGAATGCCCGGTAGCAAAAGCCCATTCCATATGCGGATAGCGCGGCACGGTCTTCGGCGGCACCGCGACTTCGAGCGGCACGCGCGGCGCGTCCTTTGGCAGCACGACGAAGCCGCGGCACCAAGGACGCTCAATCGACACCGTCGTTGCGTACTGGTCGCGGCTCGGACCGGTGATGCCCTGATAGTGGTTCGAGCCGCCCCAGGTGTTGTAGGCGGTCCAGGTGCCGGTCGCGGCGACCTGCAGCAGGCGGCCCGGCTTGCGGCCGGGCCGGGGCGCGACGATGAAGAGATGGTGGCTGCGGATCGGGTTGCCGTCGCGGCCTTCGGCAAGAAGCGCGATGCGATAGGCGCCCGACGGCCAGTCGTCGCCGATGCGGAATTCGAACGACGCCTCCCAGCCGCAACCTTCGACCGAGCATTGGTCGGGCGTATCTTGCCAGCGCGCCGACAGGCCTGCTCCTTCGAAGACCTTGGTCTCGGTGGCGCCGTCGCGGATAACGGCGATGCTGAATTGCGGCGCCGTCGAGCTGACATGGAGCGTCACCGTCTCGCCGGGGCAGTAGGAAAAGCGGTCGCTGTAGCCCCAGATCTCACCGCGCTCACCGTCCATCCCCGGCCATTCGTAATAATGGCCGCGCACCGCCTCGCGGCGCTGCTCGGGCGTCAGCCCGAAATCGGGAAATTCGGTGGGCAATTGCATCAAGCTGGACCTGAAATCACGAAGCCGTCATTGAGACCATCGGCCGGCCAAGCGTCAAATGGAAAGCATCGGGCCAGCAGGTACCCGCGTTTGTCGATATCCGGCAAACGGATTATTCGTTGGACGTTGTTCAGTGCCAGGGAGCCGCCATGCTGCGTGTGCAAAAGGTCAAGGTCGACGACATCTACGTGCCGACGGCGCGGCGCAAGACGCTGCATCCCGAGACCGTGCGCCATCTCGCCGAGGATATTCTCGAGAACGGCATGAAGACGCCGATCCAGGTGCGGCACGACGGCAAGCGCCACATCCTGGTTGAGGGACTGCACAGGCTCGAAGCCGCGAAATGGCTGGGCGAGACCATGATCGATGCCTATCTCGTCCAGGCCAAGCGCCACTGATTCCTCTGATTCAGGAAGCCTTGGCCCGTCGCGGCTGGCGCAGATGCCTGACGCCGCTCATTTCGACGAATTTCGTCGCCGTGTCCCAGAGATAGTCGCCATAAAGGAACGGCTTGAAGGGCTCGGCACCCGCAAGCGGCAGCGGCGCGATCTCGGCGTCGACGCGTGGCTCATAGAAGAATGGAATCGAGAAGCGCGCCTGTTTGGGCGCGATCACCCGATGCCGGGTCGCCCGCACCCGGCCGGCGGTCCAGCGCTCCAGCAGCTGGCCGAAATTGACGGCGAGCGTGTTGTCGGCGGGCGGCACGTCGATCCACTCGCCGGCAAGGTTTTTTGCCTGCAGGCCTTCGACGCCATCCTGCGCCAGCAAAGTGACGAAACCGGAATCAGCATGCTCGCGGCCGATGATGGTCCGCATCTCGCCTTTGTGCATGACTGAGAAGTCGGGCCCGCTGAGGTTGACGCCGCTGTTCGGGTCACGCAGCGGGTAGCGGATCAGGCGCAATGTGGAGATGCCGCCCTCGAAATCCTTATCGAAAATGGTCTCGGTCAGCCCGAGGCCGCGCGCGACCGAGCGCAGCAGCGCGTTGCCGACCGTCTCCATCGCTTTGTAGTAGCCGGCGGCAGCCTCGCGCCAGCCGGGCAGGGCGGTTTCGGGCGGGAGTGGCGTGGCCTCGCAGAGCGGATCGCCGGCATCGAGGCTGGAGGGTTGCGTCCGCGCGTTGGCGATGTCCGGTCCCATATCGATGCCTTCCTTATAGGAGACGGCGCCCGGCTGCAGCGGAAACCAGCCGCGATAGACATTTTGTTTGGTGCGGTCGAAATTCCAGCGCAGCAGCTTCTGCTTTTCAGCCTCGGGCAGCGAAAAGATCGCCAGCAGCCGCGCCCGGTTCCGCGGTGTCAGCCAGTCGTCGCCGGGAAAGCCGCGGATCGCCATGAAGCCGATGCCCGAGGCCGCGGCCATGATCCTCGCGTCGGTCTGGTCGCGGGCGGGCGAGGGCGGACCGAACAAGGGTGCGATCGCGATCGTGTCGATGTCGGCCATCAGCCTTCCTCCCGTCGGACGCCATAAGCAGGGGGCGACGGCGGTCAATTGTCAATCGCAGGCGCGGACACGTCGTTGAGCCACCCGTATCAGCGCAGGCGATCGCATCCCATCAGTGTTTTTTGTTTGACCCTCTCATGCCGGCCGCTACGTTGCCGGCATTTCCTCGAAACGGGTGTCGGTGATGGCGAAATATGAGGGCGGATGCCTCTGCGGCGCGGTGCGTTACAGGGCCGAGGCGGAGCCGATCAACGAGCGTGTCTGCCATTGCCGGATCTGCCAGAAAGCGATCGGCGCGGCCTTCAACGCGCGACTCCTGTTCCGCATCGACGATGTGACAATCGAAGGGCCGGTGGCGACCATCAACTCCACGCCGGACCTCAAGCGCGGCTTCTGCCCGGCCTGCGGCACAACCCTGTTCTCGCGCCGCGATTCCAGAAACATTCTCGGCGTAACGTCCGGCTCGCTCGACGATCCGTCGCTGTTCAAGCCGGACATGCATTTCTGGACTGCCTCGAAGCAGCCCTGGCTGATGCTCGACGACGGCCTGCCGCAATATGAAGGCGCGCCGCCGGCCTGAGTCAGTGCGACGCATCTCTGCACAAAAATTTCATCTCCGCTGCACGACATAGCCGGCAAAGCGTCATTGGCGGGCCATCTTTGGCTGCCTATCTAAGCGCCATGCGGGCAGGCAGTGAGGAGGCGACGGATGAGCGAGAGCATCAACACCTTGGACGAGCTTTTGAACGACCCGATGGTCCAGCTCGTGATGGCGCGCGACCGGGTGCGGCCGGCCGAGCTTCGCCTGCTCCTGGAAAAGGCGCGCGACAAGGCCGGCGATGATTCCCGTATCGACCAGGCTTCGGTGCCGCCGGCCCATGTGGTGGCAAGAAGCTGCCTGAAGCAATGGCTGTACCGCTGAGGCAGCTCCAGGAAGATGGTCAGCTCGAATACGCCGGCAGGTAAGCGTAGTGATTGCGTAAATAGGCGAGCTTGAAGCCGAGCCGGTCGTAGTTGCGATAGGCCGGTCCGTCGCGGTCGGGGAGCGGCGCCTCGATATCGGCGACAAACAGCTTCGCGCCGGCCGCAATGCCGTCGCGAACCAGCCTTTCCCCAAGCATGGCATCCAGATCGAAGCTCGGCGCCATGATGCCCGGCACCGGCGCGTCGATGCCGCTCCAGGCTGCGCCGTCAGGGCCGATGAAAAGCGAGCGCACCGCGGCGACCGCGCCGCCACGTTTCAGCATGTAGTGGCGCCAACCCTCGCGGCCGACAAGCGCGGTGAGCCAGGGCGAGGTGGCGAGTCTGTATTTGGCATCGATGAAAGAAGCCCATTCCGAAGCCGTCCTGGGGGTCACCTCCTCGATAACGGGATCGCCTACCGGGATCAGCGGGTCGCCCGGGAAGAGCGGTTCGGCTGGCAGCGGTGTCGCGTCGCGATAGATGCGCTCCCAGCCGCCCTGATGCTGCAGGCCGCGCGCTTCCAGCCAGCATCTCAGACGCGCAGGCTCGGTGTGCGGACTGGTGTAGAACCACGGCCGCATGATGCCGGCATTGCGATAATGCGCGAGCAGTGCGTCGAGCTGTTCCTCGGTCGCCGGACCATCGACGCCGATATTCTTCACGCAGTTGAAATGGATGAACGGGATCGTCGTGCAGGTGGTCCAGACCAGATCGCCGTCGCTCGCGATCGACAGCCCTTGCCGTGCCGCGAAATCGGCGGGCGCCGCGTCGTAAAGGTCGCGCCAGGCCGCGATTTCGGCGCGCTCGATGGTGCGGCTGATGTCACGCGACACCTCCTCGATCGCGATTTCCGGGGCGTGCGTTTCCAGCGGCACGACGGGCTCGAGTTCCGAAAGGGCGGCGGTCGACATGCTATCTTCCGATTCACCTTACAGTGTAAGATTAGCAGAGGATAATATGACGCAGCCTGTTGTCAAGCAGGATTAGCGGCACCTTACAAATCCGTGAGTTGGAATCACGCTATCGTGAGGCTAAGCCTCTCCCGGAGGGGCTTTTCGAAGACGATTCACTTTTGCCTCGGGCAGGGATCGAGGCGCAGGGAAAAGGGTTGAGATGACCGACGTCTGCACTCAAGGACTGGATACCGGCTTTGTCGGCCTGGGTTATGCCAAAGTGGCATTTCTGGGCATCGTGCAGGGCATCACCGAATTGCTGCCGATCTCGTCCACGGCGCATATGCGCATCGTGCCGGCGGTGCTCGGCTGGCAGGATCCCGGATCGGCCTTCTCGGCCGCGATGCAGCTGGCGGCGCTGGCGGCGGTGATCAGCTATTTCTGGAGCGATGTCAGGGACGTGCTCTTCGGATCGATCTCGGCGATCTCGCGCCGCGATTTCGGCGACCGCTATTTCCGCCTGGCGATCAGCATCATCCTTGCCACCATCCCGATCATCATTGCCGGCCTTGCGCTTTCCGGTGTGCTCAACGCCTGCAATTCGCCGCTGCGCGGGCTCGCCGTCATCGGCTGGGCCTGTATCGCCATGGCGATCCTTTTGGCGCTCGCCGAGATTTTCGCCAGCCACAAGCTGATGCTGCGCCAGGCGTCGATCCTCGATGCGCTCCTGGTGGGCATCGCCCAGGTCGGCGCGCTAATTCCAGGCGTCTCGCGCTCGGGCTCGACGTTGACTGCGGCGATGGGGCTGGGCTTCGCCCGTCCGGAGGCGGCGCGCCTCTCCTTCCTGCTTGGCCTGCCGGCCATCGCGCTCGCCGGCCTCAAGGAACTCTATGAACTGCACAAGGTGCATCTCGACGCGCATGGCTGGTCGATCCTGGCCGTCGGCCTCGTCGTCGCTTCGATCTCTGCCTTTTTCGCCATATGGGGGCTGATGCGGGTGCTCGAACGCTTCTCTGCCTGGCCGTTCGTGATCTATCGCGGCCTGCTCGGCGTCGTGCTGCTGGTCAGCGTCGCGGCCGGTTGGCTCACCTGAAGCAATCCAGGAAATCCGCGCAGCGGCCTCCGTCCTGAATTCGCGTAAAAGCGAAGAGTTAGAGGTTTCGATCGAATCCGCTATATCGACGCTGACCCTCGGGGGGCGCTGATGGATCTTGGGACGCTGCTGCAATCCGTGCCGTTGCTGGCCACGCTGGTGAAATCGGCGGCGCCTGCCGCCGTCGGCGCCGGCATGGGGCTTGGCCAATGGCTGGCGGCGCTGCCGCCCTGCCGCAACCAGACTTTCGAGAGCGCGGCCTATCTGGTCTGCGAGGCCGATCCGAAGCGTTTTGCCATCGAGCTGTTCTGGAAGAACAAGGATGGCGAGTTCTACCGGTCGCTGCACAATCTGCGCAACGCGCAGCAAGCGGCGGGGCGCAGCCTGCTGTTCGGCATCAATGCCGGTATGTATCACCCGAACCTCGCGCCGGTCGGGCTCTATATCGAACGCGGCGAGCAGGTCACGCCGGCGAAGATCGGGTCGGGAACCGGCAATTTCTCCATGCAGCCCAACGGCATCTTCTATCTCAGCGCCGGCAAGGCAGGGGTTCGCGCGACCAAGGATTATCTCAAGCGTTCGCCGCGCGTCGATTACGCCACGCAGTCCGGGCCGATGCTGGTCATCGACGGCAAGCTGCATCCGAAATTCCATACGGACGGCACCTCGCGAAAAATCCGCGATGGCGTCGGCGTGCGCGCCGACGGCGTCGCGGTCTTCGCGATCTCGGACGATGTCGTGACCTTCCACGAATTCGCGCGCCTGTTCCGCGACCAGCTCGGCTGCCCGAACGCGCTTTTCCTCGACGGTTCTATCTCGAGCCTCTACGCGCCCGGCATCGGCCGCAACGACGATTTCTGGAATCTCGGGCCGATGATCGGGGTGTTCAGGAAGTAGTCAGAGCGCTTGCTGCGTTGCGCTTCCAGCTTAAAGCGCGTCGCGCTGAACCGGCTTCAGGCGACGCGCTTTAAGCCTTTGTTTTGATGCATGCCGTTGTCCCAGAACCGCGTACACTTCTGGGCGGCATGCATTAGCCGGACGCGTCCTGGATCGCGGACAGCAGCCATGGTTCTCCGGCCTGGCGGGTGAAGGTCCACAGCTCGGTCGCTTCGACCGGATTGTTGGGATCGCCCTTCTCGACGGCGCCGGTCTGGCGGTCGCGCATGATGTCGATCGCCGACCAGCGCATCGCCACGGTGGCGTAGTCGCGCGCGCCTTCCCGCCACGCCTCCGCCACTTCGCCCTTCAGCAGCCTAAGGGTTGCAACCTCGTTCTTGAGGCCGTGGGTCGCGTTGTCCGCCAGTTCCTCCGAAAGGTAGGAAACCATTTCGGGGGTCGTCAGCCGGCGCAAACCCTGGTGATCCTCACGAGTGAAGGCAGCCTGCACCTCGCCAAGGATTCGTTCGAACGCGTCGCGATCAGCGTCAGTGATGCCGATTTCATCGGCTCCTGATGCGTCAGCGGAGCCGAAGCTTGCGGCGTTCGACGAATAGCTGGGCGGCACGCCGCCCCAGCCTTGCCGTCCGAACGGAACGCCGGCGTTTCGCATATTGGCCGGCGCGGCATTGTCTCGATTGAGGAAGCGCATCGCGAGCATCACGAGGCCGCCGATCAAGAGCAGCTGGAAGATAAAGCTCAGCCCGCCGCCAATGCCGCCGAAACCATGGCCCAGCATCATGCCGAACAGGCCCTGGAAGAACAGTCCTCCCACAAGGCCACCGACAAAACCGCCGCCGAAACCACGCCAGAAGCCGGGACGCGCGGAGCCGGGAAACGACTGCGATGATGGGATGGACTGGGTGGTTTGCGGCGTCATCGAGCGCGTGACAGGCGGCGTATAAGGGGCCGTCCTGGTCGGCGCGGGCGCCTGATAGGTGCGGCTGCCACGGCTGCCGAAGCTGCCGCCCATGCGCGCCTCGGCGGTGCCGATGGTCCCGAGCGCCATCAGCAGGATCATGAGGATCGACGCGATTTTGATCGTTCGTGACTTCGACATTAAGCACAGTCCTTGGGTAGGTGAGCGCTTCGCTTTGCGCGAGCCCCTTATATGGGGTGCCAGGCGAGTCAGGTTTAGCCCCTGCTTCAATGCGTCCGCCGATCGGCGACGATCGTCCTGATTCTAAGCTCGCTCGCGGCTGCGCCTTGGCGCAGGGCGAGGTGACGGGGGACACACCCCCGAATCGGTCACGATCGTCGCGCCAAAGGTAAATTTTGATTCAAACTTTGTTGGTAATTTCTCGTTAGGAATGGGGCTTCCGGCGGCGCTGTTCCTGCCTTCGGTCTGTTTTGTCTTGCGTACAGGTCAAAGATGCGGATTTTTGGCGTCGTCAGTTTCGTGCTCGCAGCGCTTTGCCTTGCAGGCTGCTCGTCCACGTCGGGCGTCGATGCGCTGCAACTGCCGTCCAACGAGACGACGAGCTCGGTCGTGCGGCCGAGCGCGCCGGTTTCGAAGGGCATGAGGACGGTCCAGCGGGAGAAAACCGTAGAGACCGCATCGATGTCGGGCATGGCGCGCATCACGCCGCCGGCGCCGCTGCTCGACGAGGGCAACGCGAACCCCGGCGACGAGAATTCGCGCCTTGGCGACGAGAACTCGCGTCCGTTCGGGCTCGCCGAGGAGGAGACGGTAAACTTCCCGGCAACCGACCTGCCGGACAGCGTCGAGCCGCCGGTGCAGGAGGCAGCACTCGTCTCGCCGCCGAAGCGGCTGTCACGCGCCGCGCCGGCCATGCTTGCCGGCCCGGTCACGCGCTATGCCTTCCGCGACGCCAAGCCGATCAATTTCGGCCGCTCTTCGCCGCGCCATCTGGCCGTGCATGGCGTCGACGTCTCGCGCTGGCAGGGCAACATCAATTGGGGCAAGCTGCGCGCCCAGGGCGCCAACTTCGCCTATATCAAGGCGACCGACGGCGGCGACCATCTCGACCCTATGTTCATGAAGAACTGGCGCAACGCCGATGCCGCCGGGCTGAAGCGCGGCGCCTATCATTTCTTCTACTGGTGCCGCACCGCCGGCGAGCAGGCCGACTGGTTCATCCGCAACGTGCCGAAGATGGACGGCGCGCTGCCGCCGGTTATCGACGTCGAGTGGAACGGCGAATCCTCCTGCAGGCGCAAGCCTTCGCGCGAAAAAGTGCTGGAGAAGATGCAGGTGTTCATGGACAAGCTGGAGCGCCATTACGGCCAGCGCCCGATCATCTACACCAGCCCCGATTTCTATCGCGACAATCTGCGCGGCGCCTTCCTGGATTATCCGTTCTGGCTGCGCGCGGTAGCGGCGCATCCGTCCAATGTCTATCCGGGCCGCAAATGGCTGTTCTGGCAATATTCGGGCTCCGGCCTGTCGCATGGCGTGACAGGCCGCATCGACCTCAACGTCTTCCACGGCGACGAGCGGCAATGGCGCGCTTGGCTGGGCGGCGGCGGCCAGATGATGGCCGACGCGGACTGAGGCGCTTCCGATCGCCTCGGCTATCTCCGTGGCAGATGTCGGGACTCCGCCATAGTCACATAGGCGAGCACGACCATGAAGGTCGCGAAATAGGCCACGATGGCGGTGACGACGATCAGGCTCTCTGTAGGCATTTCCATCTCCTCGGAAAGAACGGCCGAGGAGACATCAGGAGCGATGGGCTTTGCCTTGATCTGGATCATGCGATCGATCAATTGGATCGCCTGGCCGCCGTGCCGCGCTTAGCAGGTGACCAGATCCGTGTGACCGAACCCCTTCGAGTAGTCGAGCACGGAGATCACTGTCGGCATCACGCGGAAGATGCGGACCTGGTCTGGCGTCGGCATCGGACCGGGCATCGAGGTCTGCGGCGGATATTTCATCGGCAGCATGCGCAAGACCTTCTCGGCCTCGGCGCGGTCTTCCACAGGTTGCGCCCGCGCCGCCATGGAAAGTCCGGTGATCTCCATCACCTGCGGCGCGTCGTGATCGATGGTCAGCGACAGGCGATCGTCCCGCGCCAGATTTGCCGCCTTCTGGCTGTCCAGGCCGCAGAGGAAGTAGAGGGTAAGGCCGTCATTGACGTAGCCCACAGTGGTCGCTTGCGGCCAGCCGTCAGGCCGCAGGGTTGCGACCGTCATGATCCGATGCTGGTCTAAAAGCGTCTGGATCTTGTCCTTGATCTGCGCGTCCATCTTCGCCTCCGAAGTCATTGCTGACGGCGGCATGGTAGGGGACAGGGATGGGCGAGCATTGACGCACGTCAACCGGTGGTGTGCAGATGCGCCTTTCGTGTGATGCCGGCCGGACAATGCGGGATCACGCTCAAGGATTGAGCGCGGCGTTCCCCTTCTCCCCTTGTGG
>CCNC01000139.1 GCA_000824845.1 Mesorhizobium sp. ORS 3359
TCCAGCGACCGACCAGCCGTCAGGCCCGGAGATCAAGAAGGTGAAGTGACAGGCAGCGGGCGCTCGGCGGCGGACATCCAGCAGAGAAGCGGCAGCCTCCAATCAATCCGGAACCATCGGCGCCGGCTCTTCGCAGCGATAGACCATGCACTGCCCGTCACGGGTCGGGACATAGTCGACCATCGGCACATAGGGAGCATCGCACTCATTACCGAACTGGCGGACATAGCGCTCATAGGTGTTCGCCCCAGTGGACAGCACCACCGCATGCCGGCTTTGGATCAGCGCCTGGGTCTGCGCGCAGGTCATTTTGCGTGTGTCGGGCCGCGCATCGGCGAAATTTGTGGCGGCAACGATAATCGCTGTCGCGCAAAACGCAATCTTGCCTATGGGCATGGTGTCATCCTCACAAAACATGGGTCGCCAAATTCGCACCTGGCGACGCCGCTCCGCAACGGCAGCGCGGTCACGATGCAGCGAGCAAAGCCTTGCAGTTGAAACCCCGCGCCCAAACCCTGGAATTGCCCGAGGACAAATAACGTCCGAGGTCAGGCTGTCGCAAAAACCACTGTCTGCAGCAGCCCTCCCCCCGGCCGGTTCTCCAGCGTGATCGAACCGCCATAGCGTTCGATGATCTCCTTGGCGATGGCGAGACCCAGCCCCGCGCCCGGGATGAATTGGGTGCGCGCCGGATCGACCCGGAAGAACGGCTCGAAGGCCTTGTTCAACAGGTCCGGTGGAATGCCGGGGCCGCGGTCGGCGACGGTGAGGACCGCCTGGCCGCCTCGCCGCGCAAGCGCGATGGTGCAGCTCTTGCCATGCGTGGCGGCGTTGACGATCAGGTTGCGCAGCGCGCGGCGCAAGCCGAGCGCGCCGGCTTTGACGAATACATGGTCGAGATGGTCGATCGTGACCGCGTGGCCGAGCGAGACCATTTCGACCTCGATATCGCGGACTATCCGGTCCAGTTCCACCGGCTCGACCGTATCCTGGTTCACCTCTTCGCGCACCAGGCGGATGGCGCTGTCGGCGATACGGTCGAGCTCGTCGAGGTCGCTCAGCCATTTCTCGCGGTCCTCGTCGAGGAATTCGGCGCGGAGCCGCATCCTGGTCATCGGCGTCCTGAGATCGTGGCCGGCTGCCGCGACCAGGCGCATGCGGCTTTCCATCGCCGTCTTCAATCTTGCCGACAGCTCGTTGAGCGCATGGGCGGTGGCCCTCACCTCGGCCGAGCCTTTCTCCGGCAAAGTGGCCAGCATGCCATCCGATCCGATCTTGCTGACGGCGGTTTCCAGCATTTCCAGCGGCCGAACCAGCACGCCGGTGAAATAGATCGATACCGGCGTGGCCCCGAGCACGATCAGCACCATCCAGCCCGCCAGCCCGTACCAGGCATCGCGCGGCGGGCCGAAATCAGGAACGTCGACGATCAGCCAGTGGTGGTCGGGCAGCTCGACAGAAGCGACCATTCTCGGCCCGCCGGCCTTATGGCTGACCACGGCTGAAACACTGAGCCCGTCGTGGCGCAGGATCTCGTTCAGCACCTTCGTGTGCCTGCGATCCTCAACGCCGTCGGCCGGACGATCCTGTACTATGACGGGCGCATCGCTTGAACTCGGCACATGGCCGGGAACCAGTTGCATCATATACTGGATCTGGTGCGCCAGCGGCCCCATCGTCAGCTCCGGCGATGGTCCGCCAAGCACCTTGACCGCCACGAAGGTGGCGAGCCCGACCACGGCGAGGATCGATGCGACGAGCAGGATGATCAGCCGCCGGCGTAGCGAAGTCACGCTTCGGTCTCCGCCGTCTCGACCCGTGCCGTCAGCTGATAGCCGCCATTGCGCACCGTCTTGAACAATGCCTCCTCGCCGGCTTCGGCGAATTTCCGCCGCAGCCGGCTCATCAGCACGTCGACGGACCGGTCGAGCGGCTCGCGCTCCCGCCCTTGCGTCAGATCGAGCAACTGGTCGCGCGACAAAAGCCGTCCCGGCCGGTCGAGAAAGACCTGCAGCAGGTCGAACTCCGCGCCAGTCAGGTCGACCAGGGCGCCATCGGCATCCATCACCTTTCGCGTGTCCGGCTCCAGCCTGTAACCGGCAAAATGATAGACGCGAACCTTGGGCAGGGCGGCTTCTTCGGGCGCCGAGCGCCTGAGCACCGCGCGGATCCGGGCCGAAAGCTCGCGCGGGTTGAACGGCTTGCCGAGATAGTCGTCGGCGCCGAGTTCCAGGCCGATGATACGGTCGACATCTTCCTTCAGCGCCGTCAGCAGGATGACCGGAATGTGCGGTTTGCGATCGCGCAGGCTCCGGCAGATGTCGAGACCGGAGCCGTCCGGCAGCATGACGTCGAGCACGATCAGGTCGAACTGGCCGGAGCCGAGCTTCTGCTCGCATTCGCGCCGGTCCGCCGCTACCGACACGCGAAAGCCCTGCCCGTCAAGATAGCGCCCGAGCAGCGTCCTGATCTCGCGATCGTCGTCCACGACGAGGATGTGGGGTTGTGCCTGCATGTCTGCCCGTTTGCCTTTTCGTTCCTGATTATAGGGAGCGACGCCGCCAAGCGGCCATGGAAAATTGCAACGGAACGTTTCCAAGACCCCGCCGGAAACATTCGGAAACAAATCTCCTTTTTCTGGAAACCTTCGGCAACGCGCCGAAGCAAAGCGGCAAAAGACGCTTCCTATCTTCCCAGCATCCGAAGCATGCAGGAAAGGATCACGTCATGCGAAGCAGACTTCTGGCGCTCGGCCTGTTCTCGGTCGCGGCCGTCCACCCGGTGTTCGCCGGCCAGCCGGAGCCCGGCGCTGCACCCGCGGACGAGCCGCCGGCGATCGGCCGGCAAGACGATGCCGGTCCCGGCCCGATGAAGCCGTGGCCCGGTCAGCGCTGGGCGATGCGTCAAGGCCCGGAAGACTTCGGCCCGCGTCGCATGGGTCCGCCGCCCGAATTTCTCGCTGCCCGGCTCGCTGCGCTCGAGACCCGGATCGGCATCCGCTCCGAGCAGCTCGATGCCTGGCGCGACTATACCAGCGCGCTGCAGGCGGTGCTGGCGCCACCGCCGCGGCCCGATTCCGCCCCGCCCGGCCGCTGGCCTGACGCCGCCGCCGGTGGCGAGCCGGATCAGGCAAAGCACGATCCCTTCGCCTTCCAGGAAAAGCTGGCCGACGAGGTGACCAAACGCGCCGCTTCCGCCGCCAAACTCAAGGACGCTATCGGGGTGCTGCGCGCCAAGCTGACGCCCGAGCAGCTCGAAACCCTCGCTTCGGCGGACCGGCCTCATGGCCACCCCCCCGGCCCATGGGGCAATCCGCCGGATGCAGCCGGCCCCGGAGGTCTGCCTGATCACGGACAGCTCCCTCCACCCCTACCCCGGAGTGGCGAGCAACTCTGACCGGCTGCGCCGGCCGGCCCTCTGACCCACCCGTTCAAGGGCCGGCCGGTTTCCAATCAAGGCAGCGTCTCACATGGCAGCGGCTTCGCGAAGCGCACGGAGAACACTATGTGGGAAGCTTTGATGATGCTGCGCCTGATCGCGTCTGCAGCTCCGCGCTTCACGCTTGGGCGCCCGCAGCCAGCCCTTGCGCGGCGCACGCTCAAGGGCGCGATCCGGCTGAGCTTCGCCGGATACCGCCTCGCGCTGCCGACCCCGCCGCCAAACCTCGAAAACCGCACAGAAAATCGCACAAATCGGACTTCCATGGAGATATCCATCTCGGCCGACCGCGCTGAAGGCGCGCACCTACGATCTGCAAGGGCACTTGGTTTATTGGCACGGATCGGCATACTGATGCCGGCGGGCGTCGCGGCCGCTCATTCGGCCCCCTTCGTCGAACGATCCTGGCCGCGCAAAAGGAGCGCGACATGACCCGCTTCGGCTCATTGCTGGACGCCCAGGCGCAGTGCTCTGTCGCCCAGGCGCGGTACTCCGTCGGCCACTCGCGAACACCCGTCGTGGTTGCCGCGACCGATAACGGCTTTCCTCGCCCTTCCACGCTTGTCCCACGCCTCCCTCATAGGTGCCCGTCGCCCAATGGCTCTGCAATGCGCCTGCGTCAGCCATCGGGGCGGCTTAGCAACTCCAGCGAAAGATGATCCGGGCCATGCGCATTTCATTCAGCCAGCATTCCTTGCCGACGCGCCGCATGGCGGTCCTCGCGCTGTTTGGCACCACGCTTCTGCTGGCGGCCTGCTCGCAAGAGAAGAGCCAGGTGCCGGCGGGCATGGGGGGTGCCGGCAGGCCCGAAGTCGGCGTCGTGACGCTGCATCCGCAATCGGTCGCGATCACCGCCGAGCTGCCGGGACGCACCGCCGCCTCGCTCATCGCCGAGGTGCGCCCGCAGGTCGACGGCATTATCCGGCAGCGGCTGTTCCAGGAAGGCGCCGAGGTGGTGGCGGGGCAGCCGCTCTACCTCATCGACCCCGCGAGCTATCAGGCCGCCTATGACAGCGCCGTCGCGACGCAGCAGAAGGCTGAAGCCGCCGTGCCCACCGCCCAGGCCAAGTTCGACCGCTATGCCGGGCTTCTGAAGCAGAACGTCGTCTCGAAGCAGGACTACGATGATGCCGCCGCGACGCTGGCGCAGGCGCAGGCCGACGTCGCAGCGGCCAAGGCCAGCGTCGAAACCGCGAAGATCAGCCTCGATCGCACCTCGATCACCGCGCCGATCGCCGGCCGCATCGACAAATCGACATTGACGCCTGGAGCATTGGTCACCGCCAACCAGGAAACGGTACTGACCACCATTCGCTCGCTCGATCCGATCAATGTCGACGTTACGCAGTCCAGCACCAACCTGCTCAATCTGCGACAGGCGATCAACGAAGGCCGGCTGAAATTCAGCGGGACCAATGTCAGCGTCAAGCTGAAGCTCGACAACGGCACCATCTACGCGCAGAACGGCAAGCTGGAGTTCGCCGGCGCCAATGTCGACCAATCGACCGGCACCTTCGCGCTCAGAGCCCAGTTCCCCAATCCCGACCGGCTGCTCTTGCCTGGCATGTATGTGCGCGCCATCGTCGAGGAAGGCGTCGCCCAAAACAGCTTCCTGGTGCCGCAGCGGGGCGTCACCCGCGACCCCAAGGGCCAGGCGACGGCCATGATCGTCAATGCCCAGGGCAAGGTCGAGCAGCGCGTGCTCAGCGTGCGCAACAGCGTCGGCAACAATTGGCTGGTGGATTCCGGCGTCGGCGACGGCGACCGCGTCATCGTCGAGGGCCTGCAGCTGGCGCGCGCCGGCGGCGACGCGACAGCGGTCGAGGTGACGATCGACGAAACGACCGGCGAGATCAAGGACCGCGAGCAGAACTCCGCCTCGGCCACCGCCGCCGGCGGCAACGCCGCCGGCGCCGCCAAGCAGCCGGCCTCCGGCGCAACCGGGAACTGAAGCGATGTCGGCTTTCTTCATCAACCGGCCGATCTTCGCCTGGGTGATCGCCATCGTGATCATGTTGGGCGGCCTCTTGGCGCTGCAGTCGCTACCGATCTCCCAATACCCGCAGATCGCCCCAACCACGGTCAACATCAGCGCCAGCTATCCCGGCGCCGATGCCCAGACCGTCGAGAACTCGGTGACCAAGGTCATCGAGCAGGGCATGACCGGCATCGACAACCTCGATTACATGACGGCGACGTCGACCTCGACCGGACAGGCCTCGATCACGCTGACCTTCACCAGCGGCGCCAACGCCGACACCGCCCAGGTGCAGACGCAGAATAAGCTGCAGCTCGTGCAGTCGCAGCTGCCGCAGGTCGTCCAGAACAACGGCATCACCGTCTCCAAATCCTCGACCGGCTTCCTGATGGTCATCGGCTTCGTCTCCAGCGACGGCAAGATGAACTCGACCGACCTCGCGGACTATGTCGACTCAACCATCAACGACACGCTGAAGCGCGTCGAAGGCGTCGGCTCGACACAGCTCTTCGGCTCCGGCTATGCCATGCGCATCTGGCTCGACCCGGACAAACTAGCGCAATATTCGCTGATGCCGAGCGATGTCGCCACGGCCGTCGAGGCGCAGAACACGCAGGTCTCGGCCGGCCAGCTCGGCGGGCTGCCGGCGCGCAAGGGCCAGCAGCACAACGCCACCGTCACGGCGAAGAGCCGGCTGCAGACCGCCGAGCAGTTCCGCAACATCATCCTGAAGAGCAATACCGACGGCTCGCTGGTGCGGCTGAACGATGTCGCCAAGGTCGAGATCGGCGCGGAAAGCTACACCACCCAGGCCCACTACAACGGCAAGCCGGCCGCCGGCGTCGCCGTCAGCCTGGCGACCGGCGCCAACGCGATCAACACGGCGGAAGCGGTGCGCACGACGATCAATCGTCTGAGCTCGACCTTCCCGCAAGGCGTCGAGGTCGTCTACCCATACGACACCTCGCCCTTCGTGCGGCTATCGATCGAGGAAGTGGTGAAGACGCTCGCCGAAGCGATCGTGCTGGTTTTTTTGGTGATGCTGCTTTTCCTGCAGAATCTGCGCGCCACCATCATCCCGACGATCGCTGTGCCGGTGGTGCTGCTCGGCACATTCGGCGTGCTCTCCTTCTTCGGCTACTCGATCAACACGCTCACCATGTTCGCCATGGTGCTCGCCATCGGCCTGTTGGTCGACGACGCCATCGTCGTGGTCGAGAATGTCGAGCGCGTCATGCAGGACGAAGGCCTGCCGCCGAAGGAAGCGACGCGCAAATCGATGAACGAGATCACCGGCGCGCTGATCGGCATCGCCACCGTGCTGTCGGCAGTCTTCGTGCCGATGGCCTTCTTCGGCGGCTCCACCGGCATCATCTACCGGCAATTCTCCGTCACCATCGTCTCGGCGATGGTGCTCTCGGTGCTGGTGGCGCTGGTGCTGACGCCGGCGCTCTGCGCCACCATCCTGCGCCCGGCCAAGGACCATGCGACGCAATGGGGTCCGTTCGGCTGGTTCAACCGCATGTTCGATCGCGGCACCATCGCCTACCGCGACGGCTCGCACGGCATCATCAACCGCTCCTGGCGCTTCGTTGCCGTGTTCCTCGCCATCGTCATCGCCATGGGCTGGATGTTCGCCCGCCTGCCGAGCTCGTTCCTGCCGGACGAAGACCAGGGCATCCTGATCACCAGCGCGTCACTGCCGGTCGGCGCGACGCAGGACCGCACGGAGCGCGTGCTGGCTGAGGTGACCAACCACTATCTCAACGAAGAGAAGGACGCGGTCGAAGGCGTATTCACGGCTTCCGGCTTCGGCTTCGGCGGCGCGGGGCAGAATGTCGGCATCGCCTTCGTGCGGATGAAGGATTTCGACCAGCGCAAGACCTCGGCTCTTTCCGTGTCTGCGGTCGCCGGCCGCGCCATGGGCGCCTTCTCCAAGATCAGGGATGCCCAGGTCTTCGCGCTGGCCCCACCCGCCATCCAGGGTTTCGGCAACACCAACGGCTTCGATTTCTACCTCCAGGACGTCAACGGCGCCGGCCACGACGCGCTGATCCAGACGCGCAACCAGCTTCTGGGTCTGGCTGCAAAGAGCAAGCTACTTGCCAACACGCGCCCCAACGGCCAGGAGGACCAGCCGCAATTCTCGATCGATATCGATCAGGAAAAGGCCAGCGCGCTCGGCATCAGCCTCGCCGACATCAACAACACGCTGTCGACCGCCTGGGGCAGCGATTACGTCAACGACTTTATCGATCGGGGACGAGTGAAGCCGGTTTATCTGCAGTCGGGCGCGGATTTCCGCATGCAGCCGGAAGATCTCGACAAATGGCAGGTCCGCAACTCCGGCGCCGCCATGGTGCCGTTCTCGGCCTTCGCCTCCAGCCACTGGACCTACGGTTCGCCCCGCCTCGAACGCTATAACGGCTCGGCGGCGGTCGAGATCCAGGGCGCCGCGGCCGCAGGCCAAAGCTCCGGCGCGGCGATGGACGAGATCGACAAATTGGTCGCGCAACTACCCGCCGGATATTCGCATGAATGGACCGGCCTGTCGCACCAGGAGAGGCTTTCCGGCAACCAGGCGATGTCGCTCTACGCGATTTCGGCGCTGGTCGTGTTCCTGTGCCTTGCCGCGCTTTACGAAAGCTGGTCGATCCCGTTCGCGGTGATGCTGTCGGTGCCGATCGGCATCTTCGGCGCCCTGGCGGCGGCCACCCTCTTCGGCCAGACCAATGACGTCTATTTCAAGGTCGGCCTGCTCACCACGATCGGTCTGGCGGCCAAGAACGCCATCCTCATCGTCGAGTTCGCCATCGAGCGGCAGTCTGCTGGCATGGGGCTGGTCGAGGCAACGCTCGAGGCGGCGCGGCAACGCCTGCGGCCGATCCTGATGACCTCGCTGGCCTTCATCCTTGGCGTCACGCCTCTGGCGATCGCCAGCGGCGCGGGCTCGGGCGCGCAGAACTCGGTCGGCATCGGCGTCATGGGCGGCATGATCGCCGCGACCGTGATCGGCGTCTTCCTGGTGCCGCTTCTGTTCGTCACAGTGCGCCGCATCTTCAAGGGTAAGGCAGCCAACGAGAATTCAGGCGGGACCCCAGCCACAGCCACTCAAGAATAGAGGTTTTTTCCATGCCAGGTTTTGAACGCGGTCTCGCCACCGCGAAGGGGTTCTTTTTGCCCGCGTTTGCCACGGCCCTGCTCTCGGGATGCGTTGTCGGTCCGGATTACCAGAAGCCCCTGCTGGCGATGCCGGCGAGCTGGAGCGGGCAGAAGGCGGCAAGGCCGGCAAAGCCGGCGCAGCTGTCGCAATGGTGGCGGCGCCTGCGCGATCCCGAGTTGAACGCGCTCGTCGAGGAGGCGGTCGCCGGCAATCTCGATGTCGCCACCGCCAAGGCCAAGATCCGCGAGGCGCGGGCAAGCTACCGGCAGTCGGTGGGCACGTTGCTCCCATCCGCCAACGGTTCGGCCTCGGCCACCCGCAATAGGTCCACAACAACCAGCTCGGGCACGGCGACCGGCACAACCTATGACCAGTATCAGGCAGGCTTCGATGCCAGCTGGGAACTCGATCTCTTCGGCGCCAACCGCCGCAGCGTCGAGGCCGCCAGCTACGGCTTGGACGCTTCCGAGGAAAGCCTGCGCTCGACCCTACTGACCTTGGTCGGCGATGTCGCCTCCAACTATGTCCAGGCACGCGGCTATCAGGCCCGCATAGCGCTTGCCCGGCGCTCTGCCGCATCGCAGCGGCAAACCGCCCAGCTCACCCGCACGATGGCCTTGGCCGGCTCGGCGACCGCGGCGGACGTAGCCAAGGCGGAAGGACAGGCCAGCGGCACGGAAGCCGGCGTTCCGAGCCTGGAGGCCAGCTATTCCGAGGCCGTGCATCGCCTTTCCGTGCTGACCGGGCGGCCGCCAGCGGCCCTCAACGAGCGCTTGAAGCACGCAACGCCGATCCCAGCGCCCCGCCTGCCGATCCCGACCGGCATCCCGGCCGACATCCTGCTCACCCAACCGGACGTGCGCATGGCCGAGCGGCAATATGCGCAGTCCACCGCCAAGATCGGCCAGGCCGAGGCGGCGCGCTATCCGAGCGTCAGCTTGACCGGCAACATCAGCACCACATCCCTCAAGCTCGGCGATCTCGGCAAGAACTCCACCATCGGCTGGTCCTTCGGCCCGACGCTCAGCGTGCCATTGTTCAATGGCGGCCAGTTGCAGGCGGCCGTCGACGTCGCCAAGGCCCAGCGCGACCAATATTTCGTCGCCTACAAGGCCGCCGTGCTGACCGCACTGGAAGATGTGGAGAACGCCACCGTTTCGCTGTCGCAGGAGAGTATCAGGAACGGCAAGCTTGCCTCCTCCGCAAAGTCCTACGGCGATGCCGCGCGGCTTGAAAGAACGCTCTACAAGGCTGGCGAGACCAGCCTCCTCGACGTGCTCGATGCCGAACGCTCAGCCTATTCCGCCGACGATTCCGTCCTGCAAAGCCGCGTCTCGATCGCCACCGATTACATAGCCTTGAACAAGGCGCTTGGCGGTGGCTGGAACGGCGCGATCGACACGTCCAGGCCCGAACTCATCGATGTCCGCACCGGCCCGCGGCTGGCATCGAAGGAGCACTGAGACCAGATGCACGATGTCTATCCGCCTGTTGACGACCCGAACAAATCTCCGTGAGCGACGCCCGCAGACAGTATCCCACTATATAACAGCCCCGTTGAGGTAATGAGATGACAGGCGCCTACGATCTCGGAACCAATCTGGTTCGCCGCATCTATGAAAAGCGCATAGACGCGCCGGCCATTCTTGATGCCGGCACGCATTTTCCGAATGCCGCTAAATTCGCCGCCGCCTGGCAGGAGATCCGCGATGAAGCGCTCGCAGCAAAGCTGAACAAGGCGCCGCGCTTTCATGACATCATGCCTGAGCAGGCCGATATCTCGGCCAATGACGGGCTCGACTGGCGCATGTTCGTGCTCAAGGCCTACGACATGACAGTGCCGGAGAATCTCGCGCGCATGCCGGTTCTGAGCCGGCTGCTAACCGAATGCCCCGAGGTCAAGTCGGCGGCCGTCTCCTTCCTCGCCCCGCGCAAGCACATCCCGCCGCACCGCGGACCATTTCGCGGCATCATGCGCTTTCACCTCGGCCTCGCCATCCCCAAACAGCCGGACGGCCGCCCGGCAACGATCATGATGATCAACCATGAGGAAAGGCGCATCGCCGACGGCGAATGCATGCTGTGGGACGACACGTTCGAGCACGAAGTCATGAACAACTCGGATCAGCCGCGCGTCGCTCTCCTGCTCGACGTGTGGCGTCCGCAAATGCCGCTGGATATGGAAATCCTGTCGCGCGTGATCGTACGCGGCGTGCAGGTGGGAATGCGCTATCGGGGCGTCTCGTTCGGCGGCTGAATCAGCTGCGATAGACGCCTTATGCATGTCGCCCGAGGACGCGATCTTCAGGGAAAGACCTGGACGAAATAGACCTGGACGAAATAGAGACTCAGGCGCGCGCCTCGCGATGCGTCCCTGCCCTGCGCTTGCCGGGAAACATCGCGTCCCTCGCCAGCAATCCGCTGACGCGGCAGAAGGTTGCAAACGCCCGGCAGGCTTCCTCGGCGCTGGCGATATCGACCGTCGCCCCGAAGCAGGCATTGAAGGCGGCTTCGTAGATCTTGCCCTGCCTACGCTTCGGCCAGTCCTGCAGGAAATCGAGCGCCTGCTCGACACTGTAGATCTCCTCGACCGGCAGGCCGGGCGCGAGCGTGATGCGCACCGGCACCTCGAATTGCAGTCTGTCCATTCCCTGTCTCCCGAACGGGCGCAGCCCCAGCAACGCCGCTCGATGTGAAAAGTTGCTTTTTCGGCCTTCTGACTCAGGAATGTGACCTCAGTGCGGTCAACAATCGGTTCACGGATGCGTCAGGCCGTCGCCCGGGCAATCCGCGCAAGCCAGGTGACAGGGCGACACTACCCACACCGCCCTGCCCTTGCTCTTGTTCCACATCGTCGGCGCTACTGATTGGCCGGATCGGTCTCCGCGTCATAGGCCATGCGGGTAACCACCGTCAGCAGATAGGCGGATGGCAGCGCGAAGATGGCGCCGAGCACGATGGCCGCCGTTCCTTCCATGCGAAGGATGGCGGCAACGGCCCAGTAGACCGTGCCGATGCAGATCACCACCTGAACCGCCAGGAAGCAGGCCGCGGCGGCCGCGCGGGTGAGTGTCTTGAATGTCTTGATGCGTTGCATTGAAGAGAATCCGAATTGACGCGCACGCAACTGGCGGACGGCCGGCGGCCGTCGCTGGGTCGCGACGCGAAGACGTTTTTTGATTTGGATGCCGCGCTTTGCGGCTCAGCCTTATTCGGCGGGTGGCGCGCGTGGCTGGTTGGTACGCGACGGCGTTGCGGTTCCCGCCGCGGGCGTGACACCCATTTCGGCCGGCAACCCCTGGCCGATAATCAGAAAATCGGCTGCGGGCGCCAGCGCGCCGGGATTGCCGCTGACAAGCTTTACGGGCAGCGGCCGGCTGGCCCGAACCTCAAGCGCCTGCGTCTTGCCGGAGGTCCTGAGCAGCGCGATCGTATCGCCCTGGCGAGCGGCGCTGATGCTGGAACCACCCTGGAGCGAAACCGCCGATGCGGAGATTCCGGCCTGGGCGAAGCCCAGCAGCGCGAGCATCAGCAGCGCCATCAGGCCGGCAAAAGCGGTCCTGACCGGCAGCAGCTTCGATCTCTCGCGTTCAGGTGCCGTCAAGGCTATCTCCGGATACCAGAACCGGCCCTAACCCATGAAACGGCCGAAGGAAAGCCGCAACGGTCGCCGCAATCGCACTTCGTCCTTGAACCTTACGGCTTCCGGTGCCAAATCTGGGGCAGATTCTGGCACTCGGCTCCCTTTGGAGCCAACGCCGGCAAACGGACAAAAATGGTTACCTATCTCGACGCCGCCACGGCCCCCCTTCGAAACACCGGCCAGATCCGCCTCTATGGCGAGGACGGTTTTGCCGGCATGCGCAAGGCCTGCGACCTTACCGCGCGCTGCCTCGACGAGCTGGTGCCGATGGTCAAGCCCGGCGTGACGACGGAAGCGATCGACCGCTTCGTCTTCGAATTCGGCATGGACCACGGCGCATTGCCGGCGACGCTCAATTATCGCGGCTACACCAAATCGTCCTGCACCTCGATCAATCATGTCGTCTGCCACGGCATTCCCGACAACAAGCCGCTGAAGGATGGCGACATCGTCAACATCGACGTCACCTATATCCTCGACGGCTGGCACGGCGATTCCTCGCGCATGTATCCGGTGGGCACCATCAAGCGCGCCGCCGAGCGCCTGCTCGAAGTAACTTATGAATGCCTGATGCGCGGCATCGCCGCGATCAAGCCCGGCGCCCGCACCGGCGCCATCGGCGCCGCGATCCAGACCTACGCCGAGGCCGAGCGCTGCTCTGTGGTGCGCGATTTCTGCGGCCACGGCGTCGGTCAGCTTTTCCACGACGCGCCGAACATCCTGCATTACGGCACAGTCAATGAAGGCGTCGAGATGCGGCCGGGCATGATCTTCACCGTCGAGCCGATGATCAATCTCGGCCGCCCGCATGTGAAGGTCCTGTCGGACGGCTGGACGGCGGTCACGCGCGACCGTTCGCTGTCGGCGCAGTACGAGCACACGATCGGCGTCACGGATACCGGCTGCGAGATTTTCACGCTGTCGCCGAAAAAGCTCGACCGGCCTGGTTTGCCTGCCTAGCTTCTGGCCGCAGGCCATCCCGGCTTCGTGCTCTTGAAGTTCGTCCCTGAGAATTACCTGCCGTGGCTCCCTGGGGCCGCGAAAGGCATCCGGCGCCCGGCAAAGAGTGCCCCGTGCGAGCTGGCGCATCATAGGCCCAAAAAGGGCTCTTCCTTCGAGTCGTTCGGAACAGCGACCCGCCGTGATCGTCATGTAGCATTTTTGTTACAGGCGACGTCGACTTGAACGCAGCTCCAATTACTTCATCCGACCATTGACCTGGATCAACCGAGCATCTCTCCACGGCTGTCATTGCTGCAGCGCACCACATTCGAATTCCATGGAGAGATATTATGGTGAGAAACTGGGCTGGGCAGTGGCGGGGGATCGCAGTTGCCGCAGCGCTTGTCGTGGCAGGGATGCAGCAGGCCACGGCGGCGGACATACAATCCGTGACACAGAACGAGCCGCCTGTAGCAGCATCGGGTCCCTGGCAGATTCGCCTGCGCGCCTTGGGCGTGATCACGGACGACAAGGGCAACGTCAATGGAATACCCGGCTCCGACCTTTCCTATTCGGATACCGTGACGCCGGAATTGGACATTTCCTACTACTTCACCGACAACGTCGCCGCCGAACTCATTCTCGGCACCACCTACGCCAATATCTACGGCGAGGGGACGATCAGCGGGTTGGGCAAGGTCGGCAAGGTCTGGGTGCTGCCGCCCACGCTCACGCTGCAATACCACTTTACCGATTTCGGCGCCTTCAAGCCCTATGTCGGCGCCGGCGTGAACTACACGATCTTCTACAATCAGGATGCCGGCAGCGCTGACGCCCTCCATGTCAAGAACACGTTCGGCGGCGCTCTGCAGGTCGGGTTCGATTACATGCTGGATCAGCATTGGGGCGTCAATTTCGACATCAAGAAGCTCTTTCTGGAGCCGAAATTCGACGTCACGGTCGGCGGCACGAACTTGACTGGCAAGGCCAAGCTCAACCCTTGGCTGATTGGCACGGGCGTCACCTACCGCTTCTGACAAGCCGGGACGAAAGCCGATTGCCGACTTCGACTGGCCATGAGGAGGGTACCGTGTTGCACCCTCCTCGCACCTCGAATGCGGGCCCCTCCAAATGATCGCCGGTGGAGCACGCTTACACCATCATCATGGCCGGAGCCGATGCAGGATTTTCGCGCTCGCGCCGAAAAAACTCGACTGCGTCTGGCCCGTCGGCTTACAGTTTCCTTCTGCCGGGCCATTCCGGCCAAGGGCGGGCGACCATGGGGGAAACCAGCGACGACGAGCGGGGATTTTTCGCGGAGCTGCCCGTCCGGCGGCCCACCAAGGCCGCACCGATCGAAAAGCCGCACTATCACGGCCATCGCGATCGTCTGCGCGAACGCTTCGTCGCTGGCGGGCCGGACGCCCTGCCCGACTATGAACTGCTCGAGCTGCTGCTGTTCCGGCTGATCCCGCGCGTCGACACCAAGCCGATCGCCAAGGCGCTGATCGCCCGCTTCGGCTCGCTGGCCGAAGTGCTCGGCGCGCCGGCATCGCTGCTCGAGGAAGTCAAAGGCATCGGGCCGACGGTTGCTGTCGACCTCAAAGTCATCGCCGCGACGGCGCAGCGCATGGCGCGTGGCGAGGTGCGCGGTCGCGAGGTGCTGTCCAACTGGACGCAACTGCTCGACTATTGCCGCTCCGCCATGGCCTTCGAGACTCGCGAGCAGTTCCGCATCCTGTTCCTCGACAAGAAGAACGGGCTGATCGCCGACGAGGTGCAGCAGACCGGCACCGTCGACCACACGCCAGTCTATCCGCGCGAGGTGGTGAAGCGCGCGCTCGAGCTCTCCGCCAGCGCCGTCATACTGGTTCACAATCACCCGTCCGGCGACCCGACGCCGTCCCGCGCCGATATCGAGATGACCAAGCAGATCATCGATACGGCCAAACCGCTCGGCATCGCCGTGCATGACCACGTCATCATCGGCCGCAAGGGCAACGCCTCGATGAAAGGACTGCTGCTGATCTGATCGGCTGCCGGAGATTGCCACGGGCTTGGCCGGCTACCGCAGATCGGACCATGCGCCTGCCAATGACTGGCGCGGCCTGCGGGACAGCGTGCAAATAGGCTGGATTTGAAAATCGTTCAATTGCGCAAAGAATGATCCCTGCGACGGCTCCGGCGTGGATCAATCTTCTATCCAGAAAAGACCGCGGCAGCTTCTTTAGAAGATAATTCCGTTGAGGCTCCGCACATCCGCTGCTAGCGTTGAAACGCTTCAATCGGACCATGCCTTTGCAACGCAAACGCCCGACCATTGCGGATGTCGCACGAACCGCCGGTGTCTCCATCGGCACGGTCTCGAACTTCATCAATGGCACGGCAGGCCTCAAGGAAGGCACGCGGGACCGCATCGAGAAGGCGATCGCCGCCCTGATGTACCGGCCGAGCTCGTTTGCGCGCTCCCTGCCCGGCCGTGCCCCGCAGCGGCCGAAGAATCTCGACCATCTGCCCAGGCTCCTGGTCGCCGGACGGGTGAGCGTCGACTTCCTCTGCCGCGTCGAGGTGCTGCCGCATCGCGACGATCGGATCACGGCCAGCCATATCGACAAGGCGCTCGGCGGCCCCGCCGCCAATCTCGCGGTAGCCGCGGCTGGCGTCGGGGCGCCCTACGCGCTTGACGTGGAGCTGGCGACGGCGGTCGGCGAGGACGCGGAGAGCGACTGGGCGCTGGGCGAGCTTTCCAAGCTGGGCGTGCACGCCTTGCCCATCCGCAGCACGCCCAACAACCGGCTCTCGCAGGCGATCGTCATTGTCGAGCGCAACGGCAGCCGCACCATCATCAGTGAGCCTTTCGAGCTGGGCGAAGTCGACCTCACCGCCAATCTCGACATCCAACCCGAAAAGCGACCCGCCTGCCTTCACATCGAAGGCTTCCATTACGAGACGATGACGGCATCCATAGCGCGCTTCCACCAGGCCGGCTGGAAGGTGAGCCTGCATTCTGCCGGCCTGCCCAGGAGCGCGCGCACGCCTGAAATCTTCGCGCAGATGGTCAGGCAGATCGACCTGACCTTCATCAACGATGTGATGATCAGGGAGATCTACGGATTTCGCACGCGCATGGCGACCATGATCGAAGAGGTTCGCCTCATGCTGTCGCGCATCAAGCCGCGCGGAACGGTCGTTCTCACCCTCGGCGAGTTCGGCGCGGTGGTCTTTCCGGCGACCGGCGGCCCGCAGATCGAGGTGCCGGCACTGCCTGTCAACCGGGTGGACGCGACCGGTGCCGGCGACAGCTTCGCCGGCATCTTCCTCAGCCTCTGGCTGCATGGCGCGTCGCTGGAAACCGCTGCCCGCTACGCCGCGGTCGGCGCCAGCCTGACGACGACGGTCGAAGGCGCGCAAGGCTACATCGCCGACTTCGCGACACTGAAGGCCACCGCTGCCGCGAGCGACGTGATGGCCAGCTAGATCAATGGCTTACCGGCCCAGGCGGCTGGCAGGCGACCAACAGGCAATATCGGGAGAACATGGGTCATGGCGAAAACAAAAGTCCTTCTGGTCGGCGAGAGCTGGATGAGTTCCGCCACCCACTACAAGGGCTTCGACCAGTTCGGCAGCGTCACCTTCCATCTTGGCGCCACGCCCCTGGTCAACGCCTTGAAGGCCAGCGAGTTCGATCTTGAATACATGCCGGCCCACGAGGCGGTCGAAAAGCTGCCCTTCACTATGGAGGGCCTGTCGCAATACAAGGCGATCGTTCTCTCCGATATCGGCGCCAACTCGCTTTTGCTGCATCCCGATGTCTGGCTGCACGGCAAGACCGTGCCCAACCGGCTCAAGCTGCTGCGCGACTGGACGCGAGGCGGTGGCGGCCTGGTCATGATCGGCGGCTATTTCAGCTTCCAGGGCATCGACGGCAAGGCCCGCTGGCACCGCACGGCCGTGGAGGACGCGCTGCCGGTGACCTGCCTTCCCTATGACGACCGGCTCGAAATCCCCGAGGGCTTTCGGCCTCAAATCACCGGCCCCAAGGATCATGCGCTCTTTGCCGGCATCGAGGGCGAATGGCCGATCCTGCTCGGCGCCAACGAGGTCGTTGCCCGCGATCGGGACGATGTCGAGATACTCGCGCGGCTGCCGCAGGATCAGGGCGGCCATCCGCTGCTGGTCACCGGGCGCCATGGCGAGGGGCGCACCCTGGTCTGGACGTCCGACATCGGCCCGCACTGGCTGCCGAACAGCTTCGTCGAATGGCCCGGCTATGCGCGGCTTTGGACCAATGTGCTGCGCTGGGTCAGCAAGGCCGCCTAGCCTATCCACGAATGCCGGAGAAACCGTCATGACGGCACCTTTTCTCGTCGCCAGGAACATCGCCAAGCGCTTCGGCGCGCTGACTGCCCTTGTCGATGTCGACCTGGAAATCAGGCCCGGCGAGGTGCTGGCGCTGCTCGGCGACAACGGCGCCGGCAAATCGACTTTTATCAAGATCCTGGCGGGCGCCCATCCGCCGAGCGACGGCGAACTTCTGATCGAAGGCAACGCCGTCGCGTTCGCCTCGCCAAAGGATGCCGCGGCGTCCGGAATCGCCACAATCTTCCAGGAACTGGCGCTTTCGGAGAACCTCTCGATCGCCGAAAACGTCTTCCTCGGCCGCGAATTGAAACGCTCCATTTTTGGCATTCCTTTTCTGAAACGCGCCGAGATGCGCCAGCGTGTCGATGGCCTTCTGCAGGAGCTCGACGCTCACATCTCCGATCCCGAAGCCCCGGTCGGCAGCCTGTCGGGCGGCCAGCGCCAAGCCGTCGCCATCTGCCGGGCGCTCAACCTCAATGCCAAGCTGGTCATCATGGATGAACCGACGGCCGCCCTTGCCGTCGCCGAGACCCGCAAGGTGCTGGCGCTGACGCGGCGGCTTGCCGGGCGCGGCTGCGCCGTCGTGCTAATCAGCCACAACATTTCCGAAGTCTTCGAGGTTGCCGACCGGATCGTGGTGTTCCGGCGCGGCCGCAAGGTGGCCGAACGCCTGGCCGCCGAGACCAATCACGAGGAAGTCGTTTCGCTCATAACAGGCGCCCATCCCGACGTGCGGGCGCTCGAAAAAACAAACTGAAACGCACGTCATTCCAGAGAGGATCACACACAATGCTTTCACAACTCAGGAAAGTGCTCGCGGCCTCCGCGCTGTCGCTCGTCATCGCGACGGCGGCGCATGCGGCAGACAAGCATAAGGTCGCCTTCGTGCCGCAGCTTATCGGCATCCCCTATTTCAACGCCATGGAGGCCGGCGGCAACCGGGCCGCCAAGGATCTCGGCGTCGAGTTCGTCTATTCCGGCCCGGTCGACACCAACCCGGTCGACCAGTTGCAGATCGTGCAGAACCTGATCGACCAGGGCGTCGAAGCGGTCTCGGTCTCCGTTCTCGATGCTTCGAGCATCGCCCCGGTGGTGGAGAGCGCCAAGGCCAAAGGCATCAAATTATTCACCAGCGACAGCGACGCGCCCGACAGCGGCCGCGCGGTCTATGTGGCGCAGGCGACAGACGAGGGTCTCGGCACCACGATCATCGACGAACTGGTCAAGCGCGTCGGCGAGGACGCCACGATCGGCATCGTCTCCGGTGAGGCGACCGCGTCCAACCTCAACGCCTGGATCGGCTTCATGCAGAAGGAAGCCGCCGCCAAATATCCCAAGCTGAAGCTGCTCGCCCCGCAATTCGCCGGCGGCACGGCCGAGCGCGCCGCGCAGATCTCGGGCGACCTCATGGCCGCCAATCCCGATATCAAGGCCATCATCGCCGTCGCATCCTCGACCTGCCCGGGCGTTGCCCAGGCGATCGAGACCGCCGGCAAGATCGGCTCGGTTGTCGGGACCGGTTACTGCAGCCCGAACACCGCCCGCTCCTATCTGAAGAGCGGCGCCTTTGGCTTCACCGTGCTGTGGGACCCTGAACAGCTCGGCTACCTGACGGTCTGGGCCGGCAAGCAGCTTATCGACGGCAAGAGCTTCGAGGCCGAGAACAAGATTGCCGGGCTCGACAAGCCCGCCACCTATGATGCCGCCAAGGGCATTCTGCTGCTCGGGCCGCCGGCCGTCTTCACCAAGGACAATGTCGACAAGTTCAACTTCTGAGCCTGACGTGAACGTGGTGCGGCAGTCTGGAACCGGTGTCTTCTCCATGAACGGGCGGGAGTGGTCTTTGCTTGTCGCCTGTTTGCTGGCGATCGTCATCTTCTCTGTCGCATCGCCGCACTACGCAACCCCGGGCAACGCGGTCACCGTGCTGCGCAACAGCGTCGAGCTGCTGCTGATCGGCCTCGGCATGACCCTGCTGCTCGCCATGGGCGGCATCGATGTCTCGATCGGCATCGTCATGGGCCTCGCGGCCATCGCCATCGGCCGCATACTTGGCGCCGATGGCAGCCCGTTCGTGGCGCTTGTCGCGGGCCCGCTCGTCGGTGCGCTGCTGGGCTGCGTGACGGCCGCCGTCGTCGTCCTGGGCCGCGTTCCGGCCATCGTCGGAACGCTCGGCTTGCTCGGCGTCTACCGCACCGCCGTGTTTGTCCTGCTTGGCGGGCAATGGCTTTCCGGCCTGCCCTCGAGCCTCACCGACCTGCTGGCAGCCACCGTACTCGGCATCCCCGTGCCGGCCCTGGTGATCGCCGTTGCCTATCTGATTGTCTGGCTGGCACTGCGGCGAACGCCCTATGGCTTGCATCTGCTGGCGATCGGCAATTCGGAAGAAAAGGCGCGGCTTTCGGGAATTCCGGTGATCAAGGTCAGATTCCTGACCTTTGTCATCAGCGGCGTCCTGACCGGCATTGCCGCCACCTTCTATGTCGCAACCTACCGCAATGTTGAAATGTCGATCGGCAGCACCTCGGCGCTGGATGCCATTGCCGCGGTCATTCTCGGCGGCACAAGCATATTGGGCGGCCGCTGCAGCCTGCTCGGCACGGTGCTTGGCGTGCTGCTGCTCAGAATCCTCCAGAACGGCCTGCTTTTGATCGGTGTCCCCTCGCTTTGGCAGCCGGTCGTAACCGGCGTGCTGATCATCGGTGTGCTCGGCTTCGAAGCGGTCTCCAATCGTCTGCCTCTTACCCGGTTCCAGCGAGCCCGCGCATGAGAACGCTTCGGAACCTGCAGGGCCCGGCCCTGACCCTGGCTTTGCTGTGCGCGCTGTGGCTGATCGTGATTGTCGGCCTGCTGGCGCTCAAGCCTTCCGTCTTCAATCTCGGCACCGTAACCACCATTCTTCAGTTCTCGACCATCCTGGCGCTGGTCGGCCTCGGACAGGGGTTGGTCATCCTGGCCGGCGGCACAGGCATAGATCTGTCGGTCGGCGGCGCGGTTTCGCTCTCCGCCATCATTGCCATGTTGTCGCTCAAACTGGGCTTGCCGCCGGTCCTTCTGCCGGCCGTCTGCATCCTGGCCGGCGCGGCGCTCGGCGCCCTCAACGGATTGCTGGTGAACGGCCTGGCGCTGCTGCCCTTCATCGCGACGCTCGGCACCTTCTTCGTCTATTCCGGCGTGGCGCTTGCCATCACCGGCGGCGCGGCCCAGTCGGGCGTGCCCGGATGGCTGCTTGTGTGGGGACGCGGTGTCGTCGCGGGCATTCCGGTGCCCTTCCTCACCCTGGCCATCCCCTGCTTCGCGCTAGCCGGCCTTACGCTGATGGCGACGGCCTGGGGGCGCTGGATCTACGCGATGGGCTTCAACGAACGCTCGGCCAGGCTGGTCGGGATTCCGGTCGATCGCGTGCGCTTCATCCTCTACGCCCTGAGCGGCTCGCTCGCCGGCGCCGCCGGCCTGGTTTCGCTCGCCTGGCTCGGCAGCGGCAGGCCCAATATCGGCCAGAACCTCGAGCTGGAATCGCTGACCGCCGCGATGCTTGGCGGCATCGCCATCACTGGCGGGCGCGGCGGAGTCGGCGGCGTGTTCGCGGCCGTGCTGCTCCTGGTCACGCTCAAGACCGGCCTGCTGCAATTGAACATCAACACGGTCTGGCAAGTGGGGATCGTCGGCGCCCTCCTGGTGTTCGTCCTTCTTGCCGACCGGCTTTCCCAACGTTGGAGATCCTAATGCCTTCCATGGAAGAGACCATCGCCGCGCGCGTCGAGGCAGCGGCCGATCGCATTGTCGAGACGCTGAGCGATCTCGTCGCCTTCCCGTCGATCGTGAAATCCGATCCGAAGGAGGCCGGCCCGGGCGAGCGTGATTGCCAGCTCTATCTGCAAAAGCGCCTGGAGGCGCTCGGCTTCACGACTGATCTGTGGGATCCGGACGGCCCGGCGCTCTATGAAAAATACAAGGGACGCGCCGGCGCCAACAAGGGCAGGACTTTTGAAGGCCGGCCCAATCTGGGCGGCGTGCTGAAGGGCACGGGCGGGGGCCGCTCAATCATGCTGACCGGCCATATTGATGTCGTGCCGCCAGGCGCCGCCGGACACTGGGCAACCGATCCGTTCCAGCCCGTGCTGAAGGACGGTTTTCTGCACGGCCGCGGCACGGTCGACATGAAGGGCGGCGTCGCCTGCATGCTGATGGCGGTCGAGCTTCTCAGAGAGCTGCAAATCCCCCTGTCCGGAGACGTCGTCTTCACCACGGTCGTCGACGAGGAAATCGGCGGCATGGGGTCGCTGGCCATGGTCGATCGCGGCTTTCGCGCCGACGCCGGCATCATGACCGAGCCGACGGCAAACAGGATCGCGCCGCTCTGCCACGGCATCCTGTGGGGCAGGATCATCGTCGACGGCATCGGAGGCCATGCCGAGCTGACGCCGAACGCCTGGTATTCGAGCGGCCCGGTCGATGCGGTTCAGCTCTGCCGGCAGATCCTCGATGGCATTGATATCCTAAACCGGCGCTGGATGTTCGACCCCAGGAAGAACCATCCGCTGATGGACCTGCCCAACCAGATCATCGTCACCCAGATCAATGCCGGCGAGCACCCCTCTTCCATGGCCGGCCGCGGCGAGATCATCATCGACGCGCAGTACCTGCCGAGCGAGCATGACGAATTCAGGCTGGGTGGCAACGTCAAGCGCGAGATTGAAGAGCATATCGCCAATGTCTGCCAGGCGGATCCTTATCTGCGCCTGCACCCTGCCCGCGTCGAATGGATCCTTGATGCCGACTGCGCCGAAATCCCCTCTGACAGTCCGTTCGTGATTGTCTTTCAGGAAGCCGTGAAGGACGCCAATCTGTCGCCGGTGCTGAGCGGCTTCGGCGCGCATAGCGACATCGGCCTGCCGACAGGCCTCGGCAACACGCCGACCGTCAATTTCGGTCCCGGCGACCCGGCGCAGGCGCATCAGCCCAATGAGCGCGTTTCGGTGCGCGACCTCGTCGATTGCACGAAGGCAATTGCGATTGCCGTGGAGAAATGGTGCCGCTAGAGCAAGCTGGAGCATGATCCAGAGAAATAGCGATCGCGCTGGCATGGCGTTCCGGCCATCTGGCAGCCGGCGTCTTGCATCCCGAAAACCGGGCGCAACGAGCAACATTTTGCCAATCAGATAGTCGGCTCTGGAATTTCAACCGGAAAACGAGCATGATGCGCTTGGCATTTCGGGACGCTTCGCGCGTTTGGAATGCCGGGAGGAACGGGACATGGCCGTTGTGCTTGTACTCGTTTTGATCGTCGTGGGCTCGGTGTTGTTCCACCTGTTGAGCCCATGGTGGTGGACGCCCATTGCCTCCAACTGGGACTATATCGACAACACCATCATCATCAGCTTCTGGATCACCGGCATCGTCTTTGCCGCTGTCGTCCTGTTCATGGCTTATTGCGTCTTCCGCTTCCGGCATCGGGAAGGCAATCGCGCGGCATACGAACCCGAGAACAAGCGCCTCGAATCGTGGCTGATGATCGTCACCGCGTTCGGCGTCACCGCTTTGCTGGTTCCCGGCCTGTTCGTCTGGAGCCGCTTCGTCACGGTGCCAGGCGATGCGACCGCAATCGAGGTCGTCGCCCAGCAATGGCAGTGGAGCTTCCGTTTGCCGGGCAAGGACGGCAAGCTCGGCACTTCCGACACCCGCGACGTCACCGCCGACAATCCGTTGGGCGTCGCCCCCAAGGACCCGAACGGCCAGGACGATGTGCTGGTCCAAGCCGCCGATCTTCATCTGCCGGTCGGCAAGCCGGTCAAGGTGCTGCTGCGTTCGATCGACGTGCTGCATGATTTCTATATCCCGGAATTCCGCGCCAAGATGGACATGATCCCAGGCTCGGTGACCTATTTCTGGTTCACCCCGACCCGGACCGGTACCTTCCAGGTCCTGTGCGCCGAACTATGCGGCCAAGGGCACCCGCTGATGCATGGCGTGGTCGTGGTCGACACCGAGCAGGATTATCTGGCCTGGCTCGGCCAGCAGCAGACTTTCGCGCAATTGTCGGCGCCCCAGCAATCGGGCTCGGCGAACCAGCCGCCGGGAAAGATGATGGCGTCCAATCCGGGCGTCGCGGCAAACCCGAAACTTTCGAGGTCCGCACAATAGGGCACGGAGGTGCTCCAATGGTCGACGTCACACCCGCAGATGCCGTTCCGCCCGCCGAAGTTGGGGAGGTCGAACTCTACCATCCGCACAGCTGGTGGACGAAATATGTCTTCTCGCAGGATGCGAAGGTCATAGCGGTCCAGTACTCGGCGACGGCAACCGCGATCGGCTTGGTGGCGCTGGTTCTGTCCTGGCTGATGCGCCTGCAGCTTGGCTTTCCTGGGACGTTCGACTTCATCACGCCGGAGGCCTACTACCAGTTCATCACCATGCACGGCATGATCATGGTGATCTACCTGCTCACCGCGCTTTTTCTCGGCGGCTTCGGCAACTACCTCATCCCGCTGATGGTCGGCGCCCGCGACATGGTCTTTCCCTATGTCAACATGCTGAGCTACTGGATCTATCTGCTCGCCGTGCTCGTGTTGGTGTCGAGCTTCTTTGCGCCGGGCGGCCCGACCGGCGCCGGCTGGACGCTCTACCCGCCGCAGGCGATCATGTCCGGCACGCCGGGCGGCCAGGACTGGGGCATCATCCTGATGCTCTCCTCGCTCATCCTGTTCATCGTCGGCTTCACTATGGGCGGCCTCAACTATGTGGTGACGGTGCTGCAGGGCCGCACGCGCGGCATGACCTTGATGCGCCTGCCGCTCACCGTCTGGGGCATCTTCACCGCCACTGTCATGGCGCTGCTCGCCTTCCCGGCGCTGTTTGTCGCTTGTGTGATGATGCTGCTTGACCGCGTTCTCGGCACCTCATTCTTCATGCCGGCGATTGTCGAGATGGGAGCGCAGCTGCAGCACAATGGCGGCAGCCCGATCCTGTTCCAGCACCTGTTCTGGTTCTTCGGCCATCCGGAGGTCTACATCGTCGCGCTGCCGGCCTTCGGCATCGTGTCCGACCTGATCAGCACGCATGCGCGCAAGAACATCTTCGGCTACCGCATGATGGTTTGGGCGATCATCGCCATCGGCGCCCTGAGCTTCGTTGTCTGGGCGCACCACATGTATGTCAGCGGCATGAACCCCTATTTCGGCTTCTTCTTCGCGACCACGACCCTGATCATTGCCGTGCCGACGGCGATCAAGGTCTACAATTGGGTGCTGACGCTGTGGCGCGGCGACATCCATCTGACCATACCGATGCTTTTCGCCCTCGCCTTCATCGTCACCTTCGTCAATGGCGGCTTGACCGGACTATTCCTCGGCAATGTCGTCGTCGACGTGCCGCTGTCGGACACGATGTTCGTCGTCGCCCATTTCCACATGGTCATGGGTGTCGCGCCGATCCTCGTCATCTTTGGTGCGATCTATCATTGGTATCCGAAGGTCACCGGGCGGATGCTCGACGAAACGCTCGGCAAGTTCCACTTCTGGGTAACCTTCCTCGGCGCCTACCTGATCTTCTTCCCCATGCATTATCTCGGCCTGATGGGCGTTCCGCGCCGTTACGCCGAGCTCACCGACATGACCATAATGACCGAATCGGCTCATCACCTAAACTCGTTCATTTCGATCATGGCCTTCGTCGTCGGCTTCGCCCAGATGGTGTTCCTGTTCAACCTGATCTGGAGCATCCGCCATGGCCGCGAGGCCGGCGGCAACCCTTGGCGGGCGACGACGCTCGAATGGCAGACGCCGCAGACGCCGCCGGCGCACGGCAATTTCGGCAAGGAACTGCCGATCGTCTATCGCTGGGCCTATGACTACAGCGTGCCGGGGGCCAAGGAGGACTTCATCCCTCAGAACGTGCCGGGCGACTTCGCACCATCGAGGGAGCCGGCATGAGCGTCATCCTGGTCTTTCTGCTGGTGATCGCCGGCTTTGCCGGATGGTGGCTTTCGCACCAGCGGCTGACGGCCAAGCCCTGGCTGGAGCAAGGCCTGGCCGGGGATTTCGTCGGTTTCGACCGGTCGGCGCTGCCCACCGCCAAGATCGGCCTCGGCGTCTTCCTCGCCGTCGTCGGCTGCCTGTTTTCGCTATTCACCAGCGCCTATTTCATGCGCATGGGCCTGCCCGACTGGCAGCCGCTGCCGCTGCCGCGCCTGCTCTGGCTCAACACCGGCGTGCTGGTGCTAAGCAGCGTCGCGCTGCAATGTGCCGTGGTCGCCGCGCGCAAAGGCCAGATCGACAACGTCCGGCTGGGCCTTGCCACGGCGGGGTTCACGACGCTTGCGTTTCTCGTCGGTCAGTTGATGGCATGGCGGCAATTGACCGGGGACGGCTATCTGCTCGCATCCAACCCGGCCAACAGCTTCTTCTATCTGATCACCGGCGTGCATGGCCTGCACATACTCGGTGGCCTGGTCGGACTTGGGAGGACGAGCATAGGCGCCTGGAATGGAGCGCGGCCGGAGCGGCTTCGCCTCAGCATCGAGCTCTGTGCCATGTACTGGCATTTCCTGCTTTTCGTCTGGCTCTGCATCTTCGCCCTGCTGGCGGGTTGGGCCGCAACCTTCATCGACATCTGCCAACGGCTGCTGACCTAGGAGACTGGCGATGGCTGAGACGATACTGACGCATACCAGCCAGTTGGATCGCCCGCAGGGTTGGCGCGGCATTGCCGCCGATTGGGCCTCGGACCAGCGGGCGTTCAAGAACGTGTCCTGGGGCAAGGCCATGATGTGGATCTTCCTGCTCAGCGACACATTCATCTTCGGCTGCTTTCTGCTCTCCTATATGACCGCGCGCATGTCCACGCGCGTGCCGTGGCCCAATCCAAGCGAGGTCTTTGCCCTGCGCATCGGCGGCTCGGAGATCCCGCTGATCCTGATCGCCATCATGACCTTCGTGCTGATCTCGAGCAGCGGCACCATGGCGATGGCTGTCAATTTCGGCTACCGCCACGATCGCCGCAAAACCGCGATCCTGATGCTTTTGACCGCGGCGCTTGGCGCGACATTCGTCGGCATGCAGGCCTTCGAATGGACCAAGCTGATCACCGAGGGGGTGCGGCCATGGGGCAATCCCTGGGGGGCCGCGCAGTTCGGCTCATGCTTCTTCATGATCACCGGCTTTCACGGCACCCATGTCACGATCGGCGTGATCTTCCTGATCATCGTGGCGCGAAAAGTCTGGCGTGGCGATTTCGACATCGGGCGGCCCGGCTTCTTCACCAGCCGCCGGGGTCGTTACGAGAATGTCGAGATCATGGGCCTCTACTGGCACTTCGTCGACCTGGTCTGGGTGTTCATCTTCGCCTTCTTCTATCTTTGGTGAGGCAGATATGGCTGAAGCAACCGCAAACGGTCTTGGACAAAACGCGCTGCACGCCACCCATGCGCATGATGCGGCGGCCGTCGCCACCACCGACACCCACCAGGAGCACCCGATCAAGCTCTACCTGGTGGTCTGGGCCTGGCTGTTCATCCTCAGCACATGCTCCTACCTGGTCGACTATTTCGGCATCCACGGCTATCTCAGATGGTCGCTGATCCTGATCTTCATGATGCTCAAGGCGGGATTGATCGTCGCGGTCTTCATGCACATGGCCTGGGAGCGGCTGGCGATGATGTATGCGATCATCCTGCCGCCGATATTGGTGCTGGTCTTCGTGACCATGATGGTTTTCGAAGCCGACTATACGCTGCTGACCCGTATGGCGTTTTTCGGACCTGGCCCCTGATCGCGTAAAAGCAAGGAGATGTTCTCTTGCCGCATCGCGCGCTCTTTTTGGGCGCGCACAGGGCGCTGTACTGCTTTGATGGGCCTATGATCCGTTTCGAAAATCGATCCCGATTTTCGGGTCATCCGCCCGGTCGAAGGTGAAAGTGATGGACACGCGAACGCTGGTCATACTCGGCCTTGGCATAGTCGTTCTGCTGCTGTTGGGGTTCTTCGCGCTGCCGGCATAGCGGCCGCGGGCGCGGCATTTCAACAGCGTAGCTATAGGGCGAACAACGACAGTGGCCTATTTGGAGAATTGCTTCAGGTAGGCGATGACGTTGGCTATGTCCTTGTCGTCCTTGAGGCCGGGAAAGGTCATCTTCGTCCCCTTGACCATCGCCTGGGGGGCGCGAAGGTAGGTCGTCAGGGTCGGCTCGTCCCATTTGATGCCGGATTTTCCAGCCGCGATCATGGCCGCGGAATAAGTGAAGTTGGGATGCGTTCCGGCAACACGCCCGATGACGCCGTGCAGAGACGGACCGATCCTGTTCTGGTCCTGGTCGGCAACGTGGCAGACCTTGCACTTGGTGAAGACCTTCTCACCCGCGGCAGCATCTTGCGCCTGGGATGGGCTTGCGAAGATGGTGGTAGCGGACAAGACGATAAAAAGCGCGACTATACGCATCGCATTCCTCCCTGATGGTCTCGTTTTTGTGTCGAAACGATCGGCACCACGCCAGTCCCGCCTGCGTACGCCACGCATTAGAGCGGAGTATCCGGGTTTCTTCAGTGGAATTGCGGCACCTATATACCACAGAATCGTGCAAACGGATAGAAAAAGGTGAGCTTTTGCCGAGGCTTAGGCCCGCACGATGCGATGCTCGATAGCATCGGCAAGGTGTTTGGGCGCCCACGACGAACGCCGAACTGGAAAGCCTGTTCTAAGGCATGTCTCCTGAAGGGGTGATCCGGTTGGGGAAAGACAGGCGTAAAATCAAAACCTAAAGCGCATGATCGAATCTGAAAGATCGCGACGCGCTTCAGGCCGCGAGGTCAAGGTGGATCGGTTTTGCAGCTTGCGGCGATCTGGCCGATCGCTTTGGACAGACCTGCAAGTTCGAAATCGGCCTCGCCGCGCCCCGACAGAAGGCCGAAGCGCCATGACAGCGTCAGCCGACTCGCTGAAACCAGGCGCTTGATGCCGTCGTCTCCGTCCCTGACCAGCGTTCTGCCGCGCGGGCCGACCGACCAGCTTTCATCGGTCTTGCCGCCGTCGACAATGACGGAGATGGTGATCTTGCGGCTGGCTGAAACCGGATCCTTGAGCTGCAGCCATTCGCTCCAGCGTGGTTCGCCATCGCGCCGGCAAGCCAAGGTCAGCACCGGGCTGTAGCCCAGCGCCCCGCCCCCTGTGATGAGCTTGTTGATGGCATGCAGCGAGGCTGTTATCTGAGCGTCGCTGCCGGTGTCAACGCGCCAATTGCCGAGATCCGGCTCGGTCCGGGCACCTCCTTCAGCCGCCGCCAAGAGGAGGGCCGGGACATCCGGCTCGGCGCGGACGCTCCCGCCCATCGTCGCCAACAAGAGCGTCGCGGCAACGACTAAGCCTCTTACCATGAACCCAGCCTCACAAACGCCTCTGACCCAGCGAACGCCATCGAAAACAGATAATCTTCAACGGTCGGTATCGCCAGCGGCAGGCTATCAAGACAAGTCGCCCATGTTGCCGCGCCGCCACAATGAAGCAGCTTCTAATGAAAAGGCCGCCCGGAGGCGGCCTTTCGGATCACGGTATTGAAACCCGTTACTCGGCTTCCTTGGCAGCCTTCTTCTTCGGCGCCGCCTTCTTCTTCGGCTCCTCGGCCTCGGCGGCTTCACCCGCCTCTGCCTTGGCTTCGGCCTTCTTCGAGGAGGCCTTCTTGGCCGGCTTCGCCTTGGTCGCGGTTTCGGCTTCCTCGTCGTCGGCCATCAGTTCGTCCTTGCCGACCTTGACGTCGTTGACCGAGATCTGACCGAGCAGATAGTCGACGACCTTCTCCTCGAACATCGGCGCGCGCAGCGCGTTAATGGCTTCCGGATTGCTGCGATAGAACTCGAAGGCTTCCTGCTGCTGGTTGGCCGGGAAGCGGCGCACCTGCTCGAACAGGCCGCGCTGCAGTTCCTCGTCCGACACGGTGACGCCGGCCTTTTCGCCGATCTCGGCGAGCACCAGTCCGAGGCGCACGCGGCGCTCGGCAAGGCGCATATATTCGGCACGCGCCTCTTCTTCCGTGGTCTCTTCGTCGGCGAAGGTGCGGCCGGCAGCTTCGAGATCGCGATTGACCTGAGCCCAGATGTTGTTGAACTCGGCCTCGACGAGCTTAGAGGGCGCCTCGAAGGAGTAGGATGCGTCGAGCTGGTCGAGCAACTGGCGCTTCACCTTCTGGCGGGTCATCGAGCCGAACTGGTTCTCGAGCTGGCCGCGCACGATCTCGCGCAGGCGCTCGAGCGATTCCAGGCCGAGATTCTTGGCCGTCTCGTCGCTGAGTTCGAGCTCACCGGGCGCCGACACTTCCTTGACGGTGACGTCGAAGGTGGCTTCCTTGCCGGCTAAGTGCGCCGCCTGGTAGTTTTCGGGGAAGGTAACGGTGATCTGCTTCTCGTCGCCCGCCTTGGTGCCGATCAACTGGTCCTCGAAGCCCGGGATGAATTCCTTGGAGCCGAGCACAAGCGGCTGGTCGGTGCCGGCGCCGCCGGCGAAGGCCTCGCCGCCGATCTTGCCGACATAGTCGATGGTCACGCGGTCGCCCTCGGCGGCCTTGCCGTTCTTCGGCTCGTAGCTGCGCGCCGATTCGGCAACGCGCTTCACCTGTTCGTCGACTTCCGATTCCGGCACGTCATAGACCTGGCGCGTCACCTTGATATCGGAGAAATCCTTGATCTCGATCGCCGGGATGACCTCGTAGTTGAGGCTGAATTCGAAATCGGTGCCGCCGGCTAGGATCTTCTCGGCCTCCTTCTCGTCCTCTGTCATGATCACTTCGGGCTGCATGGCGGCCTTTTCGCCTCGGCCGGTGATGATCGAACGGGTCGAGTCGTTGAGGATCTCGTTGACGACCTCGGCCATGAACGACTTGCCGTACATCTTGCGCAGATGCTGCACCGGCACCTTGCCCGGGCGGAAGCCGTTGATGCGCACCTTGTCGCGGGCATCGGTCAGCCGCGCCATCAGCTTGGCTTCCATGTCACCGGCCGGCACGGTGATCTTGATCTCGCGCTTGAGACCGGAGTTGAGCGTTTCGGTGACCTGCATCCTAGAACCTTTGTTTTCAACAATGAGACTGCCAAACGGTCCTAGCCGTTTACAGCCTGCCGGTATGATGTTGCCGGAAATGGCTTTTGGTACGGAACCTGGCGATTTGACCGCTAACGCGGTTCAAACTCTCCTGAACTACGCCTTGCCAGATGCGAATAAGTCTCTGTTTTTAATATAACTTTTCACATCTTGCAGAAGCGGAAACTCACGTTCCGTCACATTCGACACGCCTTTTGTCACAGGCCAGGCCAATTTTCAACTATCTTCGCGTCTAGCCGGATAAGCATGATCTGAGCCTCGACATTGACAGAATGATGGCTACATGGGATTGCCGGGGACAAGCGGATGTGGCGGAATTGGTAGACGCCCTGGATTTAGGTTCCAGTGCCGAAAGGCGTGGGGGTTCGAGTCCCTTCATCCGCACCATCCTTTGCTCTTCGAACTTCGGATGGCAGGCCACCGCAGCCTTGTTTGGCGAGATCTCCTAGCCTAGGGCGGCAGAGGACTAGTAAAGCGGCTCCTCGAACAGCGTCCTGTCGCCGTCCATCAGCGCCTTGATCTGTGCCGTGCCGTCGGATGCGAGCGCAAGCTTGATGCCGAACGGCCGCACGCGCATGTCGTCCTGGATCGCCACCCCCTCGCCTTCCGGCAAATAGAAGCGGTCGATCCCATAGTCGGGCGCGATCGTCGCGTCCGTATCACGAAGGCCCCAGCCCTCCACCACATGGCCGGCAATGTCTGCTTCGCCCTCGCCGGCCGGTGACGGCGCCCGGCCGAACCATGCCGCGGTCGGCTGCCAATAACCGTCGGCGCCCTTCTTCAACCGGACCACGATCGATGTGTCCTCGCTGAAGAACTTGCCTTCCGGAATGTTGGCGATCAATTTCACCGGAATGCGCGAAATGTTGTTGTTGAGCGAGATGTAGTCGCCGCGCAGGAGATCGCGCGGATCGACGGGCTGGACTTTCAACAGCACTTCCTTGCCGTTGCGCAGGATCGCCGCGCGGCCGGCGATGATCCAGCTGAGAAAGCCGATCTGGACAAGCGCCAGCACCAGCGCGGAGATGATCAGTTTCTTGCCGGTCATGCCGCGGCTCCTGTTCCGGCCGGCGCTTTCATGCGCTTTTCGATGCGGATGATGACCAGCGCCAGCATGCCGAGCAGCACCGCCGCCGCCAGGAAGAAGCCGGCCGTATCCAGCATCGACCTCAAGGTGACGCTGTAGATGATGGCGAGCTCGAAGGCGAAGCCGGTATAGGCCAGCCAGCGCAAGCCCCTGCTCTCGCGCCCCGCCAGCATGATTGCCGCCACGATACTGGCCAGCGCCACGATCGAAGCGACGGCAAACCCACTGTTATATGTGCTTTCATCGGCCAGCTCGAATTGGATGATCGCCATGCCGGTGAGGAAGCCGAGCAAGGCATGCAAGGGCAGCCGGCCGCCGAGCTGGAGGATCCTGTCGATCGGATCGCCGGCAAAGACCGAAGCGGCAAAGAGCAGCACCGAGACGATGGCCAGCGACATGGCCACCGGCAGCGTGTCGTGATCCATCGCTGACAGAACCAGATAGAGAACGACCGACAGAATGATGAGGTGACGCGCCGCCCGGCTGCGCGTCCAGAACGAAATGGCGAACAAGACGATCGCCATGACGATGAAGAGATGCGGAATTTCCGCGCGCCAGTAGAAACCGAACCCCTTGAGAACCAGCCAGGCGTCGGCGATGCCGACCGCCGCGACCGTCAGCGGACTTGAACGCAGCGCGACCGCCGCCAGCGCCGTGCCGGCGCACCATGTCACCAGCGCCGAGGCCTCGTCGCCCGAAAGATGGTACATCTGTCCGATCAGCGCGATCGATCCACCGAACGCCGCCGCGGCAACGATCCACAGCGCCTCGCCGATCGCGGCATGGTCACGCGCCTTCAGCACCGCGCCGCCGACATAGCCGGCAAGAATGACCGCAAACAGAGCCGCCACGCGCAAGAGGCGCGGGAAGGCCTCCCAATTGGCGGCGACGAAGATCAGGATCGCCGCGCCGAACAAAAGCGCCGCCATCATCGCCAGGATGGAGCCGAAGCTCAGCGACGCGCGCTCATTGGCGGCGACATCGCGCGTCAGCGCCTCCGCCGTGACGGGATCGATCAGCCCGATCTCCCGCCAGCGCGCGATATCTGCCCTCACCCGTGTGGCATAGCCCGCCATGCATCTCCCCCAAGCCCGACCACTTCCTTAGTCGAAACAGCCAAACCGTTGACGCAGCGGCATTTTTCGATTCGGCCTTCTTTGTGACGCAGGCGTGAATGGCCGTTAATGTTGCATTGCACAATTTGCATTGCTGCCATGCGCCAACGTCACTTTTAAACCGATATGATCCCACTTATTTTCCGTTCGTACACAAACGGAATGATCCGAACTAAAGACGAAACGAGAACTACCATGAACCTGATCCGCAACTACCGCAACTGGCGCCGCTACCGGGAAACCGTTTCCGAGCTGAACCGCCTGTCGAACCGTGAACTGACCGACCTCGGCATCAGCCGCAGCGACATCCACTACGTCGCCCGCAAGGCGGTCTAATCCGCTTCGGACCGCAAATGGTCCGAACCTGTTTTGAAGAGAGTTAAGACAATGAACCTGATCCGTAGCTACCGTAACTGGCGCGTTTATCGCGAGACGGTTTCCGAGCTGGGTCGGCTTTCGAACCGTCAGCTCCATGATCTCGGCATCGTCCGCGACGAGATCAAGATGGTCGCCCGCAAGGCGATCTAAGCAAGGAATTTCGCCAGGGTCGACCTCCTCCCCGACCCTGACGAATGAGGTCAACCTTCACCTCCTCCCGAGGGTTGACCACCGAAACGGCGCCCGCCGGACCTCCTCCCCCGGC
>CCNC01000140.1 GCA_000824845.1 Mesorhizobium sp. ORS 3359
GCCGGACCTCCTCCCCCGGCGGGTGTTGTTGTTTTAGGCGCCAGTTTCTCGCCGTCGCCGCCTGGCAATTGCAATCGGGCCGCCAAGCGATTATTCCGGCGCTCATGAGCAAAAATCCCGTACACGTCATCGGCGGCGGCCTCGCCGGCTCCGAAGCGGCATGGCAAATCGCCGAGGCCGGTGTTCCGGTCGTGCTGCACGAGATGCGCCCGGTGCGCGGCACCGACGCGCACAAGAGCGATGGTCTGGCCGAGCTCGTCTGCTCGAACTCCTTCCGATCCGACGATGCCGAAAACAACGCGGTCGGCCTGCTGCATGCCGAAATGCGGCTGGCCGGCTCGCTGATCATGAGCGCCGGCGATGCCAACCAGGTGCCGGCCGGCGGCGCGCTGGCCGTCGACCGCGACCGGTTTTCCGACGCGGTCACCGCGAAGATCGAAGCGCATCCGCTGATCACCATCGAGCGCGGGGAAGTGCCTGGGCTCCCGCCGGCGGACTGGGACCAGGCGATCATCGCCACCGGCCCTCTGACGGCGCCGTCGCTGGCGCAGTCGATCGCCGACGCCACGGGCGCCGACGCGCTTGCCTTCTTCGATGCCATCGCGCCGATCGTGCATTTCGACACGATCGACATGAACACCGCCTGGTTCCAGTCGCGCTACGACAAAGTCGGCCCCGGCGGCACCGGCAAGGACTACATCAACTGCCCGATGGACAAGGACCAGTACTTCGCTTTCGTCCAGGCGCTGCTGGACGGGCATAAAACCGAGTTCAAGGAGTGGGAAGGCACGCCCTATTTCGACGGCTGCCTGCCGATCGAGGTGATGGCCGAGCGCGGCGTCGAGACGCTGCGCTACGGCCCGATGAAGCCGATGGGCCTGACCAACGCCCACAATCCCTCGGTAAAGGCCTATGCGGTGGTGCAGCTCCGTCAGGACAATGCGCTGGGCACGCTCTACAACATGGTCGGTTTCCAGACCAAGCTGAAGCACTCCGAGCAGGTGCGCATCTTCCGCACCATTCCCGGGCTCGAGAATGCCGAGTTCGCCCGCCTCGGCGGCCTGCACCGCAACACCTACATCAACTCGCCGACGCTGCTCGACCCCTCGCTGCAGCTGAAATCGCGGCCGGGCCTGCGCTTTGCCGGCCAGATCACCGGCTGCGAAGGTTATGTGGAAAGTGCCGCGATCGGCCTACTCGCCGGCCGCTTTGCCGCAGCCGAGCGGCTCGGCCGGACGCCGGCGCTGCCGCCGGCGACCACCGCCTTCGGCGCGCTGCTCAACCACATCACCGGCGGGCATATCGTGTCGGACGATGAGCCCGGCAAACGCTCCTTCCAGCCAATGAACGTCAATTTCGGGCTTTTCCCGCCGGTCGAAGCGCCTAAGACCGACGGCAAGCGCCTGCGCGGCAAGGATAAGACCGTCGCCAAACGCCATGCGATCACAGCGAGAGCGCTGGCGGATTGCCGCGAGTGGTTGGGACAGGCTCCCCGAACGGAAGCGGCAGCTTGATCTGTGGCTGACTTCTCGCGTCCGCCCTAGCTTTTTTGCGACCGGGCTACGAGACCAGCGGCAAACCTTTCACCAGCGACTGGGGACCGCTCCGAACGAAGTCGCCTGCGATACTTTGACCAAGGAACGCTTCCCCCATACGGTCTCATGGTGTATCACCCCGGGTTTATGGGGTGAAGGGCGGTATAATGTCGGGCGTCGTCTTGGACGAAACAAATTTGTCGAGTGAGATCTTCGACGGTGAAGTCGTCGCGGTGAACTTTGCGACCGGCAAGTATTACGGTATGAAGGGAAGCGCGCAGCTCATCTGGGAGATGTTGCGCGAGCCCGTCGATCCCACCATGATTGAGATGGCGTTGAGGACGGGTTATCCCGACTTGGACGACGATGACATCGCCTCGGTGCAACGTTTCCTCGACCTCCTCGTGGAGGAAGGCATACTTCTGCCGGCCTCGCCGATCGCGTCGCCGAAGCTCCCCGACATTCCGAACCGCGCATCGTTCGTGAGGCCGGAGCTGGAGATCCACACGGATTTGCAGGAGCTGATTGTCCTCGACCCCATCCACGACGTGGATCCGAGCGGTGGATGGCCACTGCGGCGGGAACTGGGGGACAGCTGATCCGAATGGCCCGAGCCGCCGTCGATTCCCGTACGGCGCCTGCAGCATTCGTCCGCCGCGTCATTGCCGACGCGAGTTTCCGGTGGTCCGAATCCGGCGCTGAGCATTGCTTTCGCCTTGGCGGGTTGACGCTGAGGCTGCGCACATGCGGAAGCGCGCTCGATCCGGTCATCCTGCCGGTTCTGCGTCACGCGCAAACAACGGGAGCCATAGCGGGAGACCGCTCGATCACTGTCTACGCCGTCTCGCACGAGGATGACGGCTTTGCGGCTCCGCCTGCCGAATGGCCCTTTGAAGCGGACGAGGCCAACGCTGTCACCCGGACCGCATGGGACACCGAGGCCGGTGTCGCGGTCGTATCTGACGAGAGCCGCGGAATCTGGCATCTGCACGACCTGTCCGCCAGCACCGGCGTCTATTGGGTCAGAGCCGCCGCCCGGCTGCCGGCCTGGGAATACGGATCTCCGCTGCGCCACCACATCCATTGGGGCGCCTTGGCCATCGGCCATGCGATGCTTCATTCCGCCGTTGTCGGCGAAAATGGCGTAGGCGTGATGCTTGCCGGTCCTGGAGGTTCCGGCAAATCGACGCTGACGGCTGCCGCGATCTCAGTAGGGATGCAGACCACGGGCGATGATTTTGTCCTGGTGTCGCAGTCAGGGGCAGACTGGCGGAGCCACTCGCTTTTCGACACCATGAAACTCATTGGTATGGCGGAGACCCTCTTCAGCGGCTTTGCCGCGCAAGCGGTGAACCGGGACCGTAGCCCGGAAGAAAAGGCGCTCATCCCGATCAGCACGACGATACAGGATGCGCTGGTCCCGCAAATGGCGGTGAAAGCTCTTGTCTCCTGCAAACTCACCGGCGAGGAAGCTTCGACAATCCGTCCCGCCTCCCGGTTCGAGATGATCCGTGCCCTCTTGCCGAGCACGTCGAAAATCTTGCGGACCGCTCACAACGAGACATTCCAGCAGGTCGCTAGCCTGTCGCGCTCGCTTCCCTGCCATGAGTTCCTGATCGGCAATGATCCGATGGAAGCGACAACTGTGCTGCAAGGGTTCCTGCGGGAACTGAGAGCATGAGCGACAGCCCAAAGATCAGCGTCATCATGCCGGTGCGAAATGGCGAGAAATATATCGCCGACGCGCTGACAACCGTATTCGACCAGGCGTGGCCGGTGCAGGAAATCCTGGTGATCGACGACGGCTCGACCGATCGCTCGCGCGAGATCGTCGAGACCCTGGCTTCGCGTTTCCCGGCGATCCGCGTCCTCGACGGGCCGCGGCGCGGCCCGGGACCCGCGCGAAATGTGGGTCTGCAGATCGCCGGCGGCGAGTTCATCGGCTTCCTGGATTGCGACGACCTCTGGCCGGCCGACAAGTTGTCGCTGCATCTCGCACGCTTTGCCCGAACACCTCATATGGATGTCGTTTCCGGCTTCGTCAGCTATTTCGACCGCCAAATGACGGATGCGCCCGTACCCGATCCGGCGGCGATAACAGACGAACTTTTCCATGTTCATCTGGGTGCAACCCTTTATCGCCGGACAGTGTTCGAGCGGGTGGGGATATTCGACGAGAACTTCCTTTATTCCGAAGATGTCGACCTCATGCTCCGGATCCGCGAAGCCGAAATTCCGATGACGATCCTCAATGCGGTGACCCTGTGCTACCGTCGCCATGCAGAGTCGATGACAAGCACCTATACGGCAGAGGAGAAGCGCGACTTCAACCGCGCCCTGATGCAGTCGCTCATGCGTCGGCGCAAGAGCGGCAACGCAAGACCGTTGCCTCCGTTCAAGCATCTGATGGAGGAGTGAGTGGAAACGCCGTTTTTCAGCGTCATCATTCCTGCGTGGAACGCGTCCGCCACGCTTCATGAGACGCTCGACAGCATCGCCGAGCAGAATGACCATTCGCCGCGGGAAGTCATCGTCGTCGATGACGGTTCGAGCGACCGCACTGTCGAGGTCGCTCAGGACCATTTATCGCACCCGCGTATAATCAGGAAGGCCAATGGCGGAGCGCCGTCCGCATTCAATGTCGGCATAAAGGCCGCCACGGGCGCGGTTCTCGCGTTCCTCGATGCCGACGACCTCTGGATGCCCGACAAGCTGGCCCTGCAGCGGGCCGCGCTTGACTCGGATCCCTCGCTCGACGCCGTGCTGGGCCACAGCGAAACCTTCGAAAGCCCGGAATACCCAGCCGAAGCCTTTGACTCTCTCCACTATAAGAAAGGCCGCTATCCGGGTTATCTCGCGAGTTCGCTTGCGGTGCGGCGAGGCGCTGTCGAACGGCGCGGCATCCTGTTCGATGAAAGCCTGCGCACTGGCTCCTTCATAGATTGGTACCGCAGGGCTATTGCCGCGGGCATGAAAATGACCATGCTGGACGAGACGGTTCATCGACGTCGTATTCGACCAGGCACTTTGTCCAGAAGGGTAGCCGTCGCCGGCGGCGCACCGGTCGGCATGGCATCCGACTTTCTTGAAATCGCACGCCGGGCGATCACGGCCAAGAGAGGTAACGACGAAGGAGAGAGAGGGGGGCAATGAATTGGCCTCTCTGGTACCCATCTCTTGATCGCGCCTGGCCCGCTGGCCATCACGAGCGCCTCCTGCTGGCCGCCGTGCACCTCGATCCGGTGGCGGCCGAAAGGAAACTGCGCGCCTGGATCGGCACGCACGACCTGGACGATTGCACGTTCAGCGAGCAGCGGTTGATTCTCGCCACCTGGAACAGGCTTGGACCCGGTTTGAAGGATCTGCCGGATTCGCCGAGGCTTGCCGGGCTTCAACGGATGCTATGGACGCGAACCATGCTTCTGATGAGGGAGTGCCAACCGGCATTCGCGGCGCTGGCTGAGGCGGGCGTGCCGATGATGCTCATCAAGGGGGCCGCGCGTGCCGCTGATCCCGTTGGACGGGGGGGACGCTCGTTCCATGACCTCGATATCGTGGTCCCGAGGAACCGGCTGGGCGATGCCCTTGGCGTGTTCATTGAACTGGGCTGGGAGCCGTCGAGCGGTTCCAGCGCCATGCGCATGCTGACGCTGGCAAGACGGCTGCGCAGCGTCAATCTTCACAAGGGCCGCTACGGCGACATCGATCTTCACGGCTGCATCTTTCGTCCGGGCCAGGGCAGTCTCGGCGACGATGACCGGGTCTGGGCGCGGGCCAGATCGGTGGAGTTCAATTCGGTGGCCTGCGGACTTCCGGTCCGGGAAGACCTGGCGGTGATCGCCATCGCGAATGGCGGTCTCGACGCCCATGCCAACAGCGACTGGCTGGTCGATCTGTCCCGCCTCATCGTTGAACCCGGTTTCGATTGGAAGCTGTTTTCCGATGAGATTCTCGCCCGCGACATTGCTGTGGCGACATTGATCGCGCTTGGCTGGCTAAAAGCGCGGGCAGGCTATGCGGTTGATGCAGAGGCGATGAGACGCTTCGAGGCAGCTCTTCCCGGGCCTGTGGCCGCGTGGATGGCTTTCGTTCAAGCAAGGCCCAGGCAAAGCGAGACTCCCGCCGGTGCTGCCCTTCGTTGGCTTGCAAAGACGCGTCGCAAGTCGCTCGAGCTGGCTCAGTCCGAACCACGCGGCGAGCAGAAACCGAGACCGCGCCTGAAGACGAAATTCAGCAGGGGTTTGCCTGCTGGCCAAGGCATGCTGCGCGCCGATCTGCCTCTCCCCGCTTCCGATCACGCCGGCATTCTGCGCTTGCACATCCGATTGCCGGCGTCGGTGAAATGGCGGCGTCTCGCCTTCGAGATCAACAGCGACGCCGGGCATGTTGCCGCCTTTCATTTGCGCCCGAAGCTTCCCCGCGCGGGCACGGCATTGGAGGTCTTTTGCGAGATCCAGCTTGACACCCCCCCTGGCGCGACAAAGGTCTGGCTTGAAAGCCGGCCGCTGCGATCCGCACGAATGCTGACCGAGGAGAACGCCGCGCGCTACGCCGCGCCTCGCTTTTGGCTGGTCAGCTCGGAATTTCGCCCCGACGCACCTCCGAAGGCGCTCATCGACGGCATTTCCCGCGAAGACGCCGCAAAGGGAACGCGATGAAGGGCTTGCTGATCTTATCGAAGGCGCGGAGCGGCTCGACTTGGCTGATCGAAGATATCGCGCGCATCGCGGCAGCGCCTTCTTCTCGCGATCACTACTCCGCCGGCTCAGCACGCGCTGGCGGCAATCCCGGCTTGCCGGCCTGGGAAGGATTTCGCCTGACATAGGCCGCCTTCAGCGTTTGCGAGGTGTCGCGCGTGCCGTCATGGCTCCAGCCTGGCGGCTGGATGAGATAATTGATGCGCTGGCCAGGCGTCAGCCCCGGCGCCAGCGCATCCTTGAACATGCCGACCCATTCGTGGAACGCGACCTTCAGCGGATTGAAGGTGCCGATATTCTTGACGATGCCGTAGCGCGGCCGGTCTTCCTCCAATTCCTCGACGAAGGTGCCGAACATGCGATCCCAGATGATCAGCGTGCCGGCGTAATTGGCGTCGAGATAGCGTGGATTGGTGGCGTGGTGGACGCGGTGGTGCGAGGGCGTATTGAAGATGAACTCGAACCAGCCCCACATCTTGCCGATCGTCTCGGTGTGGATCCAGAACTGCCAAACAAGGTTGAAGCCGAAGACGAAGGCGATCACCGCCGGATGGAAGCCGGCAAGCACCAGCGGCGCCTGCAGGATGAAGGTGAAGGTGAACAGGCCGGTCCAGCTCTGCCTCAGCGCCGTCGAGAGGTTGTAATGCTGGCTGGAATGATGGTTGACATGCTCGGCCCACACCCAGCGCACTCGGTGCGCGATGCGGTGATAGACATAATAGCGCAAGTCATCGAGCAGGAAGGCCGCGACGAACACCCAGATGGACAGGCCGAGATTGAAGAAACGGAACTGCCAGAGCCACAGCAGCGCCCAGTAGGACACGACGCCGAGCAGCAGGCCGGCGACGACGTTGCCGGTGCCCATCATCAGGCTGGTCAGCGTGTCGCGCGTCTCGAACGATCCCTTGGCGCGGCCGGTGCGCACCAACCAGAGCTCGATCAGGATCGCAGCGACGAAGAAGGGGATCGCAAGCTGGGTCACCTGCGGGAAATTATACTCGTCCATCACGCCGCCTCCCTGATCCGATCGCTATTCTGCAGGGTCGCCGCCACCGCTCGCGCATCGGCTTCGTTGGCAAAAGCAAACCGCCCACCTTTCCAGGTGAAGTCCTTCAGCCGCAGCAACACCGCTTTCCCTTCCCTCGCCAGCGCGAGAATGTCGTTCGGCGTGACGATGCGCGTGAGAAAACAATCGCCGATGCTCTGGACAATGCCGCAGCGTTGCGGGCCAAGGTCGAGAAACGCGGCATGATTGTCGGCGGTCAGCCGCACAACTCCAGGCTTTTCATCGGGAAAATCCTCGGCAAAGCGTGCGAGCGCTTGATCCGCGCCGGCAAGGATCGCGGTGGTCGTGCCGCCGGTGAAATGCACGGCCGCGACGGACAATGCGATGCCGAACACGACTAGAACGACCAGGACTGGCAGGCTCATGGAAACGCGGCTCCTCCGGCGGCCCGCATTTCTTTGACACGGGTCCACGCGCCAGAACCCCTAGCACGATTGACGTTTACGTCAAAGGGGGCTCCAGCCCCGCATCGCATGACGCAAGAGCAGCCAGTGCCGGCGCAGGATGGAAAGCGTCGCCGTGGCGCCGAGTGGCGACCTGCCCGTCTCCATCGTGTCGAGATAGGCGTGGGTCAGCGCCAACGGCAGGAAGGCCGGCCGCAGCGAAACGGGAAGCGCCGGCGCTCCTTTCTCGAAGTCGTTGAGATGCTCCCGCGCCAGCGCGATCATCGCCGCAACCGCGCGCTCGGCGGCAGCCCCGCCGTCGCCCTTGACGAACTGTTCCGGCGTCGTGCCGGCTGCCGCGAGGATGTCTGCGGGCACGAAGCACTGGCCGCGCCGGCGGTGCAGCGGCAGCAGAAGCAGCAGGCCGGTGATGGCCTGGGCGCAGCCGGCCTGGCCGGCGAGTTCGGCAAAGCCCGGCGCCGCCACCGGATCGAGCACCATGGCCGCAAGCTGGATAAGTGCCGCGGCCGTTTCGCCGCAATAGCCCTCGAGGTCGGTCCGCGACGGCATCGGGTCGTCATAGAGATCGAAGATCCGCGCCTCGAGCATGTTCTCGAAAGCACTTTTCGGCAGCTTATTTGCGGCAATCGTCGCGCGCAACGCATCGGCGGTCGGGTGGCCCGTCCCGGCATCCCCATCGGCCGCGATGACGTCGCGCCACCATTGCAGCCTGACCTCGCCCGGGAGCGGCTCGTGGATGCGATCGCGCACGCCGGCGATTTCGGCGTTGAAGGCGTAGAGAGCGAGCAGCGCGCCGCGCTTGTCGGCCGGCGCATAGAGCGCCGACAGATAGCGGTCATGGTCGGCGGCGCGCACCGCGTCCATGACGATGTCGGCATTGTTGACGAGGTCGGGCGTGCCGGCCATTCAGTCGACGGCGATCAGCGCGGCGGCCACCGCGCGGTCTTCGGCCAGCAGCACATTGTAGGTCCGCACCGCAGCGCCCGTCGACATCGGGTCGGCGGAGATGCCGGCCTCCTTGAGCGCGGCGCGCAGCGCCGCCGGCAGCGGCCGCAAATCCTTGCCCATGCCGACCAGCAGTATCTCCACGCGGTCGGCTTCGGCGAGCAACTTGTCGAAGTCCGAGGCCTTCAGCGCCTGCGGATCGGCAGGTTCCCAGCCATGGATGCCGGACGGCAGCACAAGCAGCGATCCGCGATGCGACATGTCGGCAAAGCGAAAGCCGCCATTGCCATAGGCTTCGATCGCTGCCTTGCCGGGGAAATGCGCCTCGCGGATGATGATGCCTTTGGCCATGGATCTAGAGCGTAACTCATCCGGCTCTAGAGCATGATCCCGAACCGGAGGTCAGCGCACGCAAAAAGCGGGAACCGGTTTTCGGAAAAGATCATGCTCCAACAAAAGGTTGGATCAGCAGGACGGTTCAACGAAACGTCCTTCCGATCCGGCAACGTCAGGTCGTCAGGGCCTTGCCGTTCACCGGCTTCTTCTCCTCTTCGGTCGCGGCTTGCGGCCGCAACCGGAACAGGATCAGCAGCGGCGCGGCGATGAAGATCGAGGAGTAGGTGCCGAACACCACGCCGAACAGCATCGCCAGCGTGAAGGAGCGGATCACTTCGCCGCCGAACAGCACCAGCGCCAAGAGCGCCAGCGATGTCGTGACCGACGTCAACGTGGTTCTGGACAGCGTCTCGTTGATGGCGTTGTTCAAGAGCTGCGGCAGGGGCATCTTCTTGTATTTTCGTAGATCCTCGCGGACGCGGTCATAAACCACGATCGTGTCGTTCAGCGAATAGCCGATGATGGTCAGGATCGCCGCCAGCGACGACTGGTTGAACTCCAGCCCGGTCAGGACGAAGAAGCCGATCGTCATGACCACGTCGTGCACCGTCGCCACGATGGCGCCGACCGCGAACTGCCATTCGAAGCGGAACCAGACATAGAGCAGGATGCCGACCAGCGCGATCAGCATGGCGATCGTGCCCTGCTTGGCAAGCTCGCCCGATACCGTCGGGCCGACCACTTCAACGCGACGGAAATCATACTGGTCCTGCAGTTCGCCTCGCACCTTATCGATAACGGTCTGCTCGGCATTCTCGCCGGCATCCTGCGTGCCAACGCGGATCAAGACATCGTTCGGCGCGCCGAACTGCTGCACCTGGATCTCACCGATGTTGAGCTCGGACAACCGGTTGCGGATATCGCCGAGGTCGGCGTCGCCTTGCTTCGCCTGCACCTCGATAATCGAGCCGCCCTTGAAGTCGATGCCGTAATTGATGTCGATGGTTAGGAAGCCGACGACCGAAAGCACCGACAACAGGCTGGACAGAGCGAAGGTCCAGCGGCGGATGCCCATGAACGGGATTTTTGTGCCCGGCGGAATGAACGTGACCGGCGCGCGCGGCAATTCCTTCGGACGAGCGCGGCGCAGCCAGATCGCAACCAGCATGCGGGTGAAGGTGAAGGCGGTGAACACCGTGGTCAGAATGCCGATCGCATAGGTGACGGCAAAGCCTTTGACCGGGCCGGTGCCGAGGAAAAACAGCACGACGGTCGCGATCAGCGATGTGACGTTGGAATCGACGATGGTCGCCAGCGCCTTGGAAAAGCCGGTGTCGATCGCCTGTATCACCGAGCGGCCATTGCGCCGCTCCTCGCGGATTCGCTCATAGATCAGGACGTTGGAGTCCACCGCCATGCCGATGGTGAGCACGATACCGGCGATACCCGGCAACGTCAGCGTGGCGCCGAGCAGCGATAGCGCGCCGACGATCATCGCCACGTGCACAGCCAAGGCGATGTTGGCGATAAAGCCGAGGAAGCCATAGGCGACGAACATGAAGGCAACGACGAGGATCGAGCCGATCACGCCCGCCACCTTGCCGGCGTGGATCGAGTCCTGGCCGAGGCCCGGGCCGACTGTGCGCTCTTCGATGATGGTCAATTTCGCCGGCAAGGCGCCGGCGCGCAGCAGGACGGCGAGGTCGTTGGCGCTCTCTGCCGTGAAGTTGCCCGAAATCTGCCCCGTGCCGCCAAGGATAGGTTCACGGATGACCGGCGCGGAGATGACTTGATTGTCCAGCACGATCGCAAAAGGTTTGCCGACATTCTGCTGGGTCGCCTGACCGAACCGCGTCGCCCCGCGGGAATTGAAGGTGAACGAAACGACCGGCTCGTTTGTCTGCGAGTTATAGGTTGGCGTCGCGTTCGACAGGTCTTCGCCCGACACGATGACGCGGTTTTCGACCAGATAAGGAACGGGAGGATCGTCCTGCGAGTAAAGGACGGAGTCGCCGGGCGGCGGTCGGTTTTTCATCGCGTCCTGGACCGGCACCGACGTATCGACCATCTGGAAGGTCAGCTTGGCGGTCTGGCCGATGATGTCCTTGAGCCTTTGCGGATTTTGCAGTCCGGGCACCTGAACCAGAATGCGATCGTCACCCTGCCGCTGCACGATCGGTTCCGTGGTGCCGAGCGCGTTGACGCGCCGCTCCACCACCTCGATCGCTTGTGATAACGCCGTCGATGTGCGGTACTTGATACCCGCATCCGTCACGGTGAACTTCAGCAACCCGGGCTCGGAATCGTCGAGCGTCATCGACTGGACGGAACCACCGCTAAAGAGCCCGGCCGTGACCGGATTGGTTATCGGCTTCAATGCATTCTTTGCGGCGTCGACCTGGCTCGGATCATTGATGCGCACCTGCACGGTGCGGCCCGTGCCGCCTAGGCCGGTATATTGGATCTTGGCGTCGCGCAGCAGCGTCCTGATCTCGTCGCGCGTCGTCTCCAATTGATCCTTGATCAGATCGTTCTGGTCCATCTGGAGCAGGATGTGCGAGCCGCCCTGAAGGTCGAGGCCGAGCGTCATCTGCCGCTTCGGCACCCAGCTCGGCAGCTCAGCCAGCATGCTTGCCGGGAAGAGATTGGGCGCGGCGAGGATCACTGTGACGGCCACGGCGAGCCAGATCAGGATCATCTTCAGGCGCGAGAAATAAAGCATTCGTTCTTATCCGTTCAGGCGTACAAGCGGCAGCGTTCCGCCATCGAGAGTAGGATTACTTCTTGGCGTTCTGGTTTGCCACCGGCTCGCCCTTGACACGCACGTCAGAGATCGTCGAGCGCAGCGCCGTCACCTTGGTTCCGCCGCCAAGGTCGATCTCCAGCTCATTGTCGTCGATCACCTTGGTTACCTTGCCGACGAAGCCGCCGCCGGTCACGACCGTATCGCCGCGGCGCACCGCCGAAAGCATTTCCTGGCGCTTCTTCAGCTGCGCGCGCTGCGGCCGGATGATCAGAAAATACATGATCACGAAAATCAGGACAAACGGCAAAATCGAGATGAACATGTCTGGCGAAGCGCCGACGCCCTGGGCGTATGCCGGTGTAACGAACATCAAGAAACTCCTGGATGGTGAAATTCCGCCGCGGCCGCCCCGCGAAAATTTGGCCGGAATATAGTCGGTAAACTTGCCAATGCAACTGCGCTGCGGGCCCAATCCGTTGCTTTTCCAGCCGTTTGCGGCGTGCTAGAGCGTCGCAGCGGAAGCGGCTTCGGGGCACCGAAAGATCATGCTCCAACAAAAGCTTGGACCTGGTTCTTGCAGCGATGTCATGGAAGCTGCTCCCACACGCTGAAAGATCTCAACAAAAGACCCAAAAATGACCGATAGCCTGGACGCCTTGAACAAGAAACTGGATCGCCTGATCGAGGCGGTTTCCCGTCTCGCCCCGCCGCCGGTTCCACAGACCGATCTCGGCATGGCGGACTGTTTCGTCTGGCAGGCCGATCCCGGCTTTCTGGAGCCGGTGCGCAAGGTCAACCGCGTCGACATAGGCCTGATCCGCGGCGTCGATCGCGTGCGCGATATCCTGCTCGACAACACCGAGCGCTTCGCGTCCGGCTATGCGGCCAACAATGTGCTCTTATGGGGCGCGCGCGGCATGGGCAAGTCGTCCCTCGTCAAGGCCGTGCATGCCACCGTCAACGCCGCCGACAAGCTCGACAAGCCGCTGAAGCTGATCGAGATCCACCGCGAGGATATCGACACGCTGCCCAAGCTGATGGGCCTCCTGAAGGCGGCGCCTTACCGGTTCATCCTGTTTTGCGACGACCTCTCCTTCGACCACGATGACACCTCGTACAAGTCGCTGAAGGCGGCGCTGGAGGGCGGCGTCGAGGGCCGGCCGGCCAATGTCATTTTCTACGCCACGTCCAACCGCCGCCATCTCTTGCCGCGCGATATGATCGACAATGAGCGCTCGACCGCCATCAACCCTTCCGAAGCGGTCGAGGAAAAAGTCTCGCTTTCCGACCGTTTCGGCCTGTGGCTCGGCTTCCATAAATGCTCGCAGGACGAATATCTCGACATGATCGACGGCTATGTCCGCTATCACGACTTGGCCATCGATCCCGAGCAACTGCGCGCCGAAGCGCTGGAATGGGCAACGACGCGCGGAAGCCGTTCCGGCCGCGTCGCCTGGCAATTCACGCAGGACCTCGCCGGTCGGCTCGGCAAGCCGTTGAAGGATTGACCGTCACTTGCGCGGCTGCGCCCGTCGCAAGTCGCGCGGCGTCTGGCCGATCTCGCGGCGCATCCAATATGCCAGGTGCGACTGGTGCGCAAAGCCGGTCAACGCCGCGATCTCGCTCGTGCTGAGATCGCCGCGCCGCAGCAGGACGCACGCCCTTTCCACGCGCCGTCGCAGCACGTAGCGATGCAAGGTGACGCCCATCGCCGCCTTGAACCAGGTGCGCAGATGCGAGCTGCTCGCGCCGGCCACCCGACTCAGGCGATCGATCGAAAGGGGCTCGTGGAGAGCAGCCTCGATGTGCTCCAGCACACGCTTGAGTTGGGCGTCCGACAACCGGTTCACGCGAACCACGTCCGGGCCATCGAGGCCAAGCAGCCTCACCGCAAGCGCGGCGCCGATGCTGTTGGCAAACAAAGAGCCGCTCGGCGCGTCTGCGGCGAGATCGCTCTGCAGCGCTCGAGCGAGATGCTCGATGCGCTGGTCACGCAGCAGATGACGGGTGTCGAGCCGCGATGTACGGGCCTTGCCGCCAAGTTCGGCGGCGACCCTTTCCATCAAGGCCGGCGGCAAGACGATCTCCATCGTCTCGAACGGCGTTTCGGCCTCGAAGCCGCCCTCCTCGCCGGCCGGCACCAGGTCGATATCGCCGGCGCGCCTGACGAAATATCGCCCGGCCTGATTGCAGTAGGAGCGCGTCGCAGCACTCGCATGCACCATAATGCGGTGGTGCGGCGCCCGAGGCAGCCGATGGACACCCGCCTCGACATGCCGGGAAACCATCGTCACGTCGGACGGGGCCGGAGCGAAGTGCGGACTCTCTCGATTCATGGCGAAACCTGTTCAAGATTTGGCAATTCCCGCGCGATTTTCAACGCCGCGAACGGGTACTCCCGCCTCTCCTTCAAACATGGAAGAGAGGTTGCCATGAGTTCGTATGTTGTTGTCGGCGCGGGCCCGGTCGGACGCGAGACGGCTCGCCTTCTTGGCGAGGAAGGCCATGATGTCATCCTGACCAGCCGAAGCGTCGGTTCGAACGCGTTGCGGAACGTGCGGTCGATCCAGGCCGACGCCACGGACGCCTCGGCGCTGTCGCGTGTCTGCCGGGGTGCCGATGCCGTGTTCATGTGCGCCATGGCCACTTATCATCGCTGGCCAACCGACTTTTTCCCCATAATCGACGGCACCGTGCGCGCCGCTGAAGCAGTCGGCGCCAAGCTCATCGTGCTCGGAAACCTCTATGGTTACGGCAAGAATGGCGAGAGCCCGGTGCGCTCCGACATGCCGCTGGATCCGAATTCGAAGAAGGGAACCGCCAGGACGATCATGTGGCAGCGGGCGGCCCGTGCCAGCGTGCCGGCGATCGAGATACGTTCCAGCGACTATCTTGGGCACGGCGCGATCAGCTACTTCTCGCTGATCGCCCTACCCGCCATCATCGAGGACAAGCCTGTCGCCTTCATCGGCGACCTCGACGCCACTCATGCCTGGAGCTTCACCAAGGACGTCGCCAGGACGCTCGTCGCGGCCTCCCGCTACACGGGCGAATGGGGACGGGCGTTTCATGTCCCCTCCCAACACGCCTCGCCCAACGAGCTCATCCGCAAAACCGCGGCGATACTCGGCCGGGACATTGCCGAGACGCACTCCTACTCCATCCCCGAGATGGAAGCGCTGGGCATGCAGGAGCTGATCGAGATGAGGTATCTCTTCGAGACCCCCTTGCTGGTCGATTCCTCCGATGCGGAGACGCTTCTAGGCGTGAAGGCCAGTAGCCTCGAGGAGATGATCGCCGACACGCTCCGTGATCACCTTTGAGCACTGCATCCCGCGCAACTGAAAAAGCCCGCTCCTTGCGGAACGGGCTGAAGACGGCGGGCCGGACTGGAGGTCAGGCGGTCCGCAATTGTTCTTGTTCTATTCGAGATAGCCGGACGGATCGACCGGCGCCGAGTTCTTGCGAACTTCAAAGTGCAGCTTGGGTGAGTCGGTGGTGCCGCTCATGCCGGACAGCGCGATCTCCTGGCCGCGCTTGACCTTCTGGCCGCGCTGCACCTCGATCGAGCTTGCGTGGCCGTAGACGGTGACCAGGCCGTTCTCGTGCCGCACCAGCACGGTGTTGCCGAACTCCTTGAGGCCGTCGCCGGCATAGATGACGACGCCGTTCTCGGCCGCCTTGATTGGCGTTCCTTCCGGCACCGCGATGTCGACGCCATCCTTGCCGGAGCCGAAGCTGGAGATCACGCGGCCGCGCACCGGCCAGCGCATCTTGCCGATGCCGGTCGCGTCGGGCGCCTCGGCATTGTCGTCCTCGGCCTGCTGGATGACCTTGGCGTCCTTCTTAGGCGGCGTGTAGGAGGCGAGCGTCTCGGTGGTCTTCGCTGGCGGCGGCGTCGTCGCCGTCGTCACCGGATCGACCGCGGGCTTGGCGGTGGTAGCCGCCGGCTTGGCAGCCGCCACGACCGTGCCGCCGGCCGGAACCTTGAGCGTCTGTCCGATCTTGAGCAAGCCGTCCTGCATGCCGTTGGCCTGCTTCAGCGTCGTGACGCTGACGCCGGTCTTCCTGGCGATCGACGACAGCGAGTCACCCTGCTGGACAGTATAGGTGCCTCCGGCGCCGGCGGGCTTTGCCTCGGCAACCTGCGCCGCGGGCTTGGGATTCTTGGAGCCCGAGGCCGCGGCCGACGCATCGACCTGAGCGGCCGCCTTGCCGTCCTTGACCTTCGGCTGCTGCGGCAGCACCGCGACCTTGTCCGGCGCGGGCTGCTTCGGCGTGTTCGCCGGCTTGCCTTCGGCAACCTTCGGCTCCGCCTTGCTCGAATAGGCATAGGCGGGGATGACGATCTTCTGGCCGGACCGGATGCCCTTCTTCGGATCGATCCCGTTGACCTTGGCGATAGCATCGGCTGGCACGTGGTAATGCGCAGCCAGGCCCGAAAGCGTCTCGCCGTCCCGGACGACGATCTCGGTCGCATGCGGCGCAGCACTTGCGTTGCGGACTGCGTCAGGCTCGGCGGTCTTGAACGGTTTTGCCGGCGTGACCGCACCGGTGGCCGTTCTGTCGAGATGTGGTGCCGGCGCAAGCGCCGGAGCCGGCGCGAGGGCGGGAGCCGAAGCGGTACGCATCGGCTTTGCCGTAGCAGGCGCCGAGGGCGGCGGCAATTGCTGGGTCGTGACCGGCTCGAGGCTGGAGCGGCTCACCGACTGGGTGTGCGCGCCATCGACCGGCGCAGGCGCGACCGTGTCGCCCGGATAGGGCTGGTCAACATTCTGCTTGTTGATGATGGCGCGCTGATTGTTGGTGGACGATGTGAAGACATCATCGACACCGTTGAAGCGCATCGACTGGGAACTGCACCCGGCCGCCGCGCCGGCAATCATGAGGACAGCGCAACCGCGCGCCAGATTGCGTCTGTTTGCTTTCAAGTGATTGAATTGCATCGCACTAACCCGCACAGACCCGGTACAAACTGGCCCTGATTAAAGCGCGTTAATGTTACTGGCGGGTTAACCCCTTAGAATCCGACGAAAATTTTCTTAAAACATTTCGGGCCGCTGGACGGGGCGGAGATTCAGGTCAGCCCGGGTCGAGAATGGTGGTGTCCGAGAACCGGAGCGGAGCGTAGTAGCAGTACGTGAGCACCGGAAGCGCAGGAGACCACCGTTCGCAGACCGGGCTCACCTGAATATCGGCCCCGCCCCTAGATCACCGCGGCGACGCTGCGCAAGATCGCCTGCAGCCTGACCATGCCGATGTCCTCGCGCTCGAAGCGGCTGCCAACCTTGGTGAGCTTGGCCAGCACCTGCTCGCCCTCCTCTGGGCCGATTGGCGCGATGACGATGCCGCCGCTCGACAATTGGTCGAGCAGGAAGCGCGGCAGACTGTCGAAGGCCGCCCAGGCGACGATGCGGTCGAACGGCCCTTCATTGGGCAGGCCGTTGGAACCGTCGGCCTGGCGGACGATGACGTTGCTGATGGCAAGCGCCTCGAAGCGCTGCTTTGCCTGCTCGGTGAGCGTCTTGTAGCGGTCGATGGTGATGACGCGCGCGGCAAGCCGTGACATGACAGCGGCCGTGTAGCCTGAGCCGGTGCCGATCTCGAGCACGCGGTTGCCCGACTCGATGTGGAGCGCGGCAATCACCGCGGCCTGCAGATCGGCGCCCTCGATCGCCTCGCCGCATTCGATCGGCAGCATGCCGTCCGACCAGGCGATCGCGTGGAACTGGGCCGCCAGGAACCCGCGCCGCGGTGTCGCCTCGAAGGCGGCGACCAGCGCCTTGGGCGCCGTGCCCCTGCCCCGCAGCCTGAGCAGGAAAGCGGCAAACCCTTCGCGGTCGTCGATGCCCGTGTTCATGCCAAACCCTATTTATGACAGCGCCTTGGTCAGTTGATCGCGGAGTTCGTGGGCAGTGAGGTCGAGCTGAAGCGGCGTCACCGACACCAGCCGGTTGCGCAGCGCGTGGAGGTCCGTGCCCTTCTTGCCTTCGACCGGCTCGCGGCCGAAGCGCAGCCAGTAATAAGGCAGGCCGCGTCCGTCGCGCCGTTCGTCGACCCAAAGGCTGTGCACCAGCTTGCCCTGCGAGGTGACGACGGTGCCTTCGACTTCGTCCGGCGCGCAGTTCGGGAAATTGACGTTCAGCAGCACACCGTCCGGCAACGGCGTTTCCACCAGCCGCTTGAGCAGCGCCGGCGCCAGAGCCTCGGTCGTCTCGTAGGGGACGACGCGATCCTCGCCGACATAGGAATAGGCTTGGCTGACCGCGATCGAGCGCACGCCGAGCAGCGCGCCTTCCATGGCGCCTGCAACGGTGCCGGAATAGGTCACGTCGTCGGCAATGTTGGCGCCGGAATTGACGCCGGACAGGATCAGGTCCGGCGGTCCGGGCAGGATTTTCTTCGTACCCATGATGACGCAGTCGGTCGGCGTGCCGCGCACCGCGTAATGTTTCTCGCCGATCTTGCGCAGCCGGAGCGGCTCCGAGATCGACAGCGAATGCGCGTAGCCGGACTGGTCCTGCTCCGGCGCGACCACCCAAACGTCGTCCGACAGCGTGCGCGCGATGCGTTCAAGCGACGCCAGCCCTTCGGCATGGATGCCGTCATCGTTGGTCAGGAGAATGCGCATCAAGTCACTTCGCTTCGATCTTGGCGAGACCACCCATGTAAGGCCGCAGCACTTCAGGAATGGTTACGCTGCCATCCTCATTCTGGTAGTTTTCAATGACGGCAATAAGAGCGCGGCCGACCGCGGTGCCCGAGCCGTTCAGCGTATGGACGAAGCGGTTGCCCTTGCCGTCCTTGTCCTTATAGCGGGCATCCATGCGCCGTGCCTGGAAATCGCCGCAGACCGAGCAGGACGAGATTTCGCGATAAGCATTCTGCCCCGGCAGCCAGACCTCGATGTCATAGGTCTTGCGCGCGCCGAAACCCATGTCGCCGGTGCAGAGCGTGACGGTGCGGAACGGCAGGCCGAGACGCTTCAGCACTTCCTCGGCGCATTGCGTCATGCGCTCATGTTCGGCGAGCGAGCTTTCCTGGTCGGTGATCGAGACCAGCTCGACCTTATAGAACTGATGCTGGCGCAGCATGCCGCGCGTGTCGCGGCCGGCAGAACCCGCTTCCGAGCGGAAGCACGGCGTCAGCGCCGTGTAGCGCAGCGGCAGCTTTTCATGCGCGGTGATCTCCTCGCGCACGAGGTTGGTGAGCGGTACCTCGGCCGTGGGGATGAGGCCAAGCCGACCGTCGCCATGCGGCGTGAAGAACAGGTCTTCCTCGAATTTCGGCAGCTGGTTGGTGCCGAAAAGCACCTCGTCGCGCACCATCAACGGCGGAATGACCTCTTCATAGCCATGCTCCGTCGTGTGCAGGTCGAGCATGAACTGGCCGATCGCGCGCTCCATGCGGGCCAGCTGGCTTTTCAGCACGGTGAAGCGCGCGCCGGACAATTTCGCTGCCCGCTCGAAATCCATCATGCCGAGCGCTTCGCCTATCTCGAAATGCTCCTTGACCCAGTTCGGACGCGTCGGCACCTCGCCGACGATGCGCTTGACGACATTGTCGTGCTCGTCCTTGCCGACCGGCACGTCCTCCAGCGGCACGTTGGGCAGAACCGCCAGCGCGTCGTTCAGCGCCTTGTCGAGCTCGCGCTCGCGCGCCTCGCCGTTCTGGATGAACGCCTTGATGTCGCTGACTTCGCCCTTGAGCTTCTCGGCAAGTGCTGAATCGCCCGAACGCATGGCGTTGCCGATCTCCTTCGAGGCAGCATTGCGGCGCTCCTGCTTGACCTGCAATTCGCTGAGATGCGAGCGCCGCGCCTCATCCTTGGCGATCAGATCGTCGACCGTGGACTGCGCCTCGTCAGCCGACCACGAGCGCTTCACCAGCGCCTCGACAAGGGCCTTCGGGTTATCGCGAATCCATTTGATATCAAGCATGGTCGATCCTCAAAAGTAAGGACCGAGGGCGTAAACCGCATCGGCTATCGATGCAAGACGGCGGATAGGCGCGCCGCCTCGATTTCCCTGCCTTGCCGCCGCTTAGCTGGACGAGGCGTCTGGCGTGTTGCTAGCGACCGAGCTCTCCGCCTGCTCGCGCGCCAGGCGGTCGCGCGCCTGGGCGCGCTCGATCATGCGCGAGGACCAGATGGCGACCTCGTAGAGGATGATAGTCGGGATGGCGAGGCCGCACTGGCTCATCGGATCGGGCGGCGTCAGCACCGCGGCGACCACGAAGGAAAGCACGATCGCCCATTTGCGCTTCTCGGCCAGCGCCTGCGACGACAGGAGCCCGACGCGCGTCAAAAGGCTGGTCACCACCGGCAGCTGGAACACCAGGCCGAAGGAGAAGATCAGCGTCATGATCAGGCTGAGATATTCCGAAACCTTCGGCAGCAGCGAAATCTGCACCTGGTCGTTGGTGCCGACCTGCTGCATGGCCAGGAAGAACCACATCACCATCGGGGTGAAGAAGAAATAGACCAGCGAGGCGCCCATCAGGAACAGGATGGGCGATGCGATCAGGAACGGCAGGAACGCGCTGCGCTCGTTCTTGTAGAGGCCGGGCGCGATGAACTTGTAGATTTGCGTGGCGATCAGCGGGAAGGCGATCACCATGCCGCCGAACATGGCAAGCTTCACCTGGGTGAAGAAGAACTCCTGCGGCGCCGTATAGATCAGCTCGACCTTGTGCGGGTCGAGGCCTGCCCATTGCGTCGCCCATTTAAAGGGGATGACCAACAGGTTGAACAGGCGCTTGGCAAAGAAGAAGCAGACGAGGAAGGCAACGAAGAAGCCGCCCAGCGACCAGATCAGGCGGCGGCGCAACTCGATGAGATGCTCGATCAGCGGCGCCGACGATTTCTCGATTTCTTCCCGCTCCTTGTCCGATACGCTCACTTGGCGGCTCCCGCCGTCTTCTTGGTGTCAGCCGTCTTCTTGGAGGCAGGCTTCCTGGCCGCGGCAGGCTTTGCCTCAGCCTTGGACGCGGCCTTCCCGCCGGACGCTGCGGCTTTGGCCACAGCCGGCGCGGCCTTGGCCGGCGCCTTTGCGGCCGATGCCTTCGGTGCCGCTGTCGTTTTCGCCGCTGCGCTGGTCGTCTGGGCCTTCGCAGTTGCAGCTTTCTTCGCCGGCTTGGTCGCCACAGGCGCATCCGAAACCGGAGCGGTGACGGAGGCGTCCGTCATGGCCGGGAAGATCGGAGCGGCCGGGGCAGGCTCGGTAGCGCCGACGCCGGGCATGTCCGTCGCGCCGTTCTTGAGCGGCTCGGCGGGCTGCGGCATGTCTGCGGCCGGCGCCGCCGGATCGGCGGCGGGCTTCGGCTTCATCATCGTGTCGACGCCGGCCCGCACATCGGCCGCGGCCTGCTCGAACGGATTGAGCTGCTTGCGCACCTCATTCATCGGATTGAGGCTGCGGAGACTGTCGATCGAACTCTTTACGTCGTCGAGTTCGGCTTCCTTGAGCGCCTCGTTGAACTGCTTCTGGAAGTCGCCGGCCATGGCGCGCAGTTTCGCCGCGGTGCGGCCGAAGGTGCGCAGCATGTTGGGCAAATCCTTAGGCCCGACGACCACGATCATGACGACCGCGATCACCAGCAGTTCGCTCCAACCGACTTCGAACATGGCAATCTATTCCGACAAGAGCATGCCGCCCGCACATGCGAAGCGGTTTTGGGACAACGGCATGCTCAACCAACAATCGGATCAGCTCTTGCTGACCTTTTCCTTGCCCGGCGAAACGGTCTCGTCAGCGCGGTGCTCGACGGTACGCTTGTCGTCGGCGTCGTCGTCGGCCATGCCCTTCTTGAAGCTCTTGATGCCCTTGGCCATGTCGCCCATCAGTTCCGGAATCTTGCCGCGGCCGAACACCAGCAGCACGATGACCAGCACGATCATCCAGTGCCAAATCGAAAATGAACCCATTGCTAATCTCTCTCGAATGTTTTCCCTGGCGATGATCTATGCGTTTTCGCTCGGGGATTCAAACACAACCGCCACGAAGTTGATAAAATGGCTAGCGGATGTCACGCAGTTTCGGCGTGAGCGGCTTGCTACCAATCCGCGCAGCCTCTGCTAATAGACCATTCGCGGCGATTTGATGATCACTCGTCGGTGACGCGCGGCGTCAGCAGTCCGAGCTCCTCGAGGTCGATATCGGTCAGCTCGTCCTCGTCCTCACTCAGCGCGTCGGGATCGGCCGGCGGCACCGGCATCGAGAAATTGGCCGGCATGCGCGTCGAGAGCAGGCCGGCGCCCTTCAGCTCTTCCATGCCGGGCAGATCTCGGATCTCCTCCAGCGCAAAATGGTCGAGGAAGGCGTCGGTGGTGCCATAGGTCACCGGCCGCCCGGGCGTGCGGCGGCGGCCGCGCATCCTGACCCATTCGGTTTCGAGCAGCGTGTCGAGCGTGCCCTTCGACGTTTCGACGCCTCTGATGTCTTCGATTTCAGCGCGCGTGACGGGCTGGTGATAGGCGATGATCGCCAGCACTTCGAGCGCCGCGCGCGACAGCTTTCTCTGCTGGACGGAATCACGGCTCATCAGGAAAGCGAGGTCGCCCGCGGTGCGGAAGGCCCAGGCATCGCCGACCCGCACCAGGTTGACGCCGCGCTTGGCATAGATCTGCTGCAGATCCGCCATCGCGGCGGCAATGTTGACGCCTTCCGGCAGGCGCGCGGCAAGCTGCTTTTCGCTGACCGGCTCGGCGCTGGCGAAAACGATCGCCTCGGCCATCCGTACGGCTTCCGACAATTGCAGCCGCTCGGCGGGGTTTTCGATGGAACCCTGCTCGGCCATCTCGTCTTCCGGTTCGTCCTCGACCTTGAACGGGATCACCGAAGCGTTGGCGCGTTCGCTCATGATGCCACCTCGACTGCCTTCACCCTTTGCGCGCGGCCGCGCAGATAGATCGGCGCGAATACCTGATCCTGCCGCACTTCCAACTTGCCCTCGCGCACCATTTCGAGGGTCGCCGCGAACGAACTGGCCATCGCAGTGCGCTTCTCTTCCGGCGCCGCCAGATATTCGATCAGGAAGCTGTCCAGCGCCGTCCAGTCGCCGACCGAGCCGACCAGCCGCGCCAGCACCTCACGCGCATCCTTCAGCGACCACACGGCGCGCCGGGCGATCGTCACATTGTTGATCGCTTGCCGCTGGCGCTGCTGCGCGTAGGCGGTGAGCAGATCGTAGAGCGAAGCCGAAAAGCTGTTGCGCTTCTCGATGATGACCATTTCCGGCATGCCGCGCGCGAAGACGTCGCGACCGAGGCGATTGCGGTTGACCAGCCGCGCCGAGGCGTCGCGCATGGCCTCCAGCCGCTTCAACCGGAATTGCAGCACCGCCGCCAGCTCCTCGCCGCTTTCGCCCTCCTCGCCCGGCTGTTTCGGGATCAAAAGCTTCGATTTCAGGAAGGCGAGCCAGGCTGCCATCACCAGATAATCGGCGGCAAGCTCCAACCTCAGCGCCCGCACCTTCTCGATGAAGGCCAGATACTGCTCGGCAAGCGCCAAGATGGAAATGCGCGCCAGATCGACCTTCTGGTTGCGGGCAAGGTGCAAGAGAAGATCGAGCGGGCCTTCGAAACCGGCCACGTCGACGACCAGGGACGGGTCGCCGGTCAGGCGTGAATCGTCGTTCTCGGCCCACAGACGGTCCATCGGTGCGGCCTTCGCAGCCTTGCCTTCCAATGTCTCCGCCACTTGCCTTTCGTCCCTTCCGGTTCAGGCCACCGCTTCGAAATAGGTGGCGAATTCCGCGCGTATCGCCGTTTCGTCGGCGACGTCGCGATCCTTTATATAGGTCAGCGCCCGCTCCGCGCGCTGCAAGGACTTGCCCCTGAGCGCCGTCGTGCGCGAGGCGATCCCCGCCATTTCCTCGAAAACGCCGTTGCAGTGAAGGACGAGATCGCAGCCGGCCGCAAGGATCGAGGCCGCCTTTGTCGGGAAATCCCCAGAAAGTGCCTTCATCGAGGTATCGTCGCTCATCAACAGCCCGTCGAAGCCGATCTCGCCGCGGATCACTTGGTTGACGACCCTGGCGGACGTCGTCGCAGGATTGTCGGGGTCGATGGCGCTGTAGACGACATGCGCCGTCATCGCCATCGGCAGCGCGTTCAACGCCTTGAACGGGGCAAAATCATGCCGCCTGAGCTCCTCGAGCGGCGTATCGACGGTCGGCAGCGCGAAATGCGTGTCGGCAAAGGCGCGGCCATGCCCGGGAATATGCTTCATCACCGGCAGCACGCCGCCCGACATCAAGCCCTCGGCCGAGGCCCGGCCAAGCTCGATCACGGCATTGGGCTCCTTGCCATAGGCGCGCGCGCCGATGACGTCGCTGGCGCCTTCGACCGGAACGTCGAGCACCGGCAGGCAATCGGCGGTGATGCCCAGGCGGGAAAGATCGAAGGCGTGCAGCCGCGCCATCAGCCAGGCGGCGCGGCTGCCGGCTTCCTTGTCCTCGCGCCACAGCGCGCCGAGCGCGCCCCCGGCGGGATAGTTCGGCGCCAGCGGCGGACGCAGGCGCTGCACCCTGCCGCCTTCCTGGTCGATGAAGACGGGAGCCGCCGGGCGGCCGACGCAGTCGCGCATCGCGGCCACCAGATCGCGGATCTGTGCCGCCTCGCCGATGTTGCGCGCAAACAGGATGAAACCCCAGGGACGTTCGTCCCGATAGAAACGGATTTCGTCTTCGGTGAGGGATTTCCCGGCGCAGCCGAGGATCATGGATTTTGATTCGCTCATACACCGAAGCTTAAGGCTTTGAGCGAGCAAAGGGAATCACCCCTGCCCTTGGACTGGCTAAAGCCCACAACCGTCCACAACGAAAAGCCGGCGCGGCCTTTTCGGCGGCGCCGGCTTTCGGTGTGTTGGGACGGATCAGCGCGACACGAAGCAGTTGCCGCCGGCCGCCTTGTAGCTCGTGCAAAGGTTGATCGCATCGTTGCGCGACTGGGCCGGAACGCGGACGCGGTAGAAGGTGCCCTTGCCCGCAACCTCGGCCTTGACGATGTTGGCGGTGCGGCCGGAGAGCACGCTGCCATAGCGGCGCTGCAGATCCTGATAGGTCGACTGCGCGCTTTGCACCGTCGGCTGCGAGGCGATCTGCATCGACCACGAGCCGCCGCCGGCTGCCGCCGCCGGATCGATGGAAGCGACCTGGTCCGGCTTGACCTCGCCGACGATATCGACCGGCTGGTCGGACGGGCGCGCCGGCGCTACCGGCACCGTCGCCGGCGTGTTGCTCGACTGCGCCTTGGCTTCAACCTTCTTCGCAGGCTTCGCCGGCTTGACGGTCGCCGCATCGGCCTGACCCGTATCGGCCTGGCCCGCACCTGAGGCCACCGTTCCCGTCTGCTGGCCGTCGGAGGCGGGCGCGACATGCTGCGGCGCCGGATCGCTCGGCTCGGCAGCCGCGACCTTCGGCGCGGCCGGAGCCGGATCCTCGCGCGGCACCAGCGAGCCGTCAGGCTTGACCATCATGGTCTTCACCTTGCGCGGCGCAACGGCGACGACATCGTTGTTGTTGGCGGTGTTGGCGGCATCCTGCTGCAGCACCTGGGCGATGCGGTCTTCCGACTTCGGCGCCGGCGCGGCCGGCTGCGCGCTTGCCGGTGCGGCAGGCTGCACGCTTTCGGGCACAGCGGCTTGTTGGACGCCGGGCAACGCCGAGCTTGTATTGCCGGCGGCACCAGTGCCGGCCGCGGCGTCGTCGTCGGTGGGCGAAAGATCGACCACGCGGCTCGGCGGCGGTTCCTTCGAGGCCAGGTCCACGGGCTGTTCGGTGGTGTTCACCAGCTTCTGCTGCACCGGCTCGGCAGGCTTTGCCGCGCCGCCGCCCTTGGCGACCGCGTCATAAACCTTGTTGTCCTGGTTTGGCACCACCACGCCACCCGGATTTTCGGGCTTCACCTTGATCGGCGAATTGTCGGCCTTGACGATGACCGGAGCCTCGCTGCCGCCCTTGCCTCCGAAGGAGAAGGCCAGCGCGCCAAGGCCGCCGAGAACCACCACGGCGCCGACCAGCCCCGCGATCATCATGCCGCGACGGCGCGGCTGCGCCGCCTCACGCTCGGCAAGCCTTGGGATAGCCATCGCCTCGTCGAGCTCAGGATCGTAATCGAGCTCGTCGGTAGCGAATTCGTCCGCCTGTGAGACCGGCCGGCTGCCGGGCAAATCGTCGGCGTCGTAATCCTTCGCGGCGGCGAAGGAAGCCTGAGCGGCCGGAGCCGCCGGAGCCTCGGCCCGCAAGTCGCGACGGTCATAGCCGTTGAAACCGGCGCTGTAGGTTTCGTCGTCATAGCCACGGTTCTGCACGGGCGCCGACGCGATATCCGTCGCGTTCATGTCGTTGAGCAGGCTCGCGAATTCCGCGTCCAGATCGTCATAAGCGGCCGCCGCCGGCTGATCCTCCTCGAAGCTGAGCTCCGGAATGTCGAGGTCGTCGGCGAGCGCGACCACGCGCTCCGGCACATCGACCGTCTCGACGTCCGGCACCTCGTCATGCTGGCGGGGCTGCGGCGCAGCCATCGGGGCCTGCGCCGGTTTGGCATAGGCGGAATAATCCGGTGCCGGCTCGTTGCGGTAAGCAGGCGCGGTCATCTGCAGCGGCGCTGAAGGCGCTGCCACCTGCACCGGCGCCGCTGGGGCCGGCTGTGCCGCAAACGAGGCTTGCACCGGCGGAACGGCGGTCGGGGTCGAACGGCTCCACGACCGTGTCTGCTCGACCGGTGTCGGATGCATCCAATCGGACGAATTTGCCGGAGACCTCGCGCTGGCGGCCGCCGCCTGCTCGGCCTCGACACTTTTGGCGAAAGCGGCGCCGAAGGCGTCGTCGTCGAAATCAATGTCCTGTTCGGCCGCCGAAGGTCCGGCGCTGGAGGGCTCGGCCTTGGCCGAGGCTGCAAAATCCTGGCGGTCGAGCTCGTTGGCGAGCTGGTCGTCCAGGTCGCTCTCGACCGGCTGAGCGTCCTGCCCGTCCTGCGCCGGCTGGTGCTCGTCGAGATCCCAGTCGAGATCGTCGGCCGCCGTGTTCCCACCGGCGTGGCTCGCGGATTCCGCAACCAGCCGTGGCGCGGGAGCAGGCTCCTTGACCGTGGGCATCGGCCGTGCGGTCATGGCGCCGAGCAGCGCGTTAAGCTCGTCCTCCAGGCTGCGCTCGCTGGCGGCCGGCTTCGCCGGTTCCACTGCCGCGACCGGAGGGACCGGAGCAGCGGCAACTGGTGGGACTGGAGCAGCGACGACCGGAGCCGGCTCTGCCGGCTGCAATACGGCGGCGGGCTCGACGGCCGGAGCTTGCGGCTCTTCATTCAGCGCGTCGTGGAAGCTCAGCTCGAAATCGTCATCGAGGGTCAGCCCGGCAGAAGGTTCAGGCGCGGCGGATTCCGGCTCAGCGGCAAAGTGGGCGGCCTCCGCCTCGACCATCGGCGCCGGCTCGTCGGCGAGCGACAGCTCCGGCTCCTGAAAATCCTGATCCTGGCCGAGATTGATGTCATCGCCCGGCGTCTGGTCGAAATGGCCGGCGAAATCATCTTCGGAGATCAGCGGGGCGGCTGCATGAGCTTCGACCGGCTCGACGGCCCGCGCATGCTGCTCGGGCTCATGGCTTTCAAACGACAGCTCGTCTTCAAGCGACATGTGGACCGCGCTGTCGAAATCGGCGTCGAACGCCTCTTCGCTCGCGGCCTGCATCGCTTCGACGGCATCCTGACGGGCGTCGGCCGGCTCGTGATGGTCGAGCCGGAAATCCTGGTCCAGCGAGGCCGCCATCTCATGATCGATCGACAGGTCATCTTCGACTGGCGCGATATCGAGCGAACTGGCGACGGCCTTGTCGAAATCATCGTCGAAAGCGACTTCCGGCTCTGGGGCGGCCTGCTGCTCCGGCTCGAAACGCTCAGATGTGAAATGCGCCTCTGGTGCTACTTCCGGCTCAGCCGCGACGTGCGGTTCTGGAGCGAACTGCGGCTCCGGCGCGCGCGCCACGGCGAAGTCGGCGTGATCAGCCGCGTCGTCAAAGACGAAATCCTGCTCGAAGGACGCGGTGAGCTCGTCATCATTCGCGCCAGCACTTGCAGCCTCGAAGGCCGGCTCATGGCTGATCTGGTGGATGGCAGCCTGCTGGGCGACCGGCGCGCTTTCCTCGACGGAATCGAACTCGCCCATCAACTCCTTCTCGAGGTCGATGTCGAAATCGTCAGCCTCCGCAACGTGATGAGCCGGCATGGCCTTCTCGGCCGCGGGGGCCGGCTGTCTTACCGGCTGGCGCGGGTCGAAACCCATGATCCGGGTCAGTTCCGCGAACGGATCATCGTCGGCGATATCGTTGTGGTCGGCTACTTTCAGCGGGGTTCTGTCTGCCATTATTGTTCCCGAACTCGCACAAAGTCGGACGCCATGGACGTCGCGCAGGGTTGGCCCTTACCAGCGCAATGTGGGCAAAAGGTGACAGGTTTTTTAGTTAAACCTAACGCATTTCCGTGGGCGCGTCTGCCCCGATCAGCGTCAGGCCGGAGGTCAAGACATCCGAAACGGCCTGCACCAGCCCTAGTCTGGCATAGGTTGATTCTCGGTCGTTAACCTTAACAAAACGTAAGTCCTGATTGTCGTGGCCGCGATTCCACTGTGCATGGAAGCCTGAAGCCAAGTCATAAAGGTAGAAAGCGAGCCGGTGCGGCTCCAGCGAAAGCGCCGCGGATTCGATCAATCTTGGATATTCAGCCAGCTTGCGGATCAGCGCGATTTCGCCTTCATCGGTGAGCACAGCCACAGAGGCTGCGAGCCGGTTGCGGTCGAAATTCGCCTCGCCGAGCTGCTCGCTCGCCTGCCTGAAGACGGAATGGCAGCGCGCCGAAGCGTACTGCACATAGAACACCGGATTGTCCTTAGACTGCTCCGTGACCTTGGCGAAGTCGAAATCGAGCGGCGCGTCGTTCTTGCGGTAAAGCATCATGAAGCGGATCGGGTCGCGGCCGACCTCCTCCACCACGTCGCGCAAGGTGACGAAATCGCCGGACCGCTTCGACATCCGGACCGGCTCGCCGTCGCGGAACAGTTTGACGAGCTGGCAAAGCAACACGGTGAGCTTGACCGTGTCGCCGGCCACCGCCCGCGCCAGCGCCTCGAGCCGCTTCACATAGCCGCCGTGGTCGGCGCCGAGCACATAGATGAGATCGACGAAGCCGCGCTCGACCTTGTCCTTGAGATAGGCGACGTCGGCGGCGAAATAGGTGAACGAGCCGTCGGACTTGACCAGCGCCCGGTCCATGTCGTCGCCGACCGCGGTCGACCGGAACAGCGTCTGCTCGCGGTCTTCCCAGTCGTCGGGCTTCTCGCCCTTGGGCGGCGGCAGCTTGCCCTTGTAGATATGCCCCTTGAGCGTCAGGTCGGCGATCGCCGCGCGGATCTTCTTGGCGTTGTCGGCATGCAGCGTGCGCTCGGAGAAGAACACGTCGTGATGCACGTTGAGCAGCGCCAGATCCTCGCGGATCATCGCCATCATCGCGTCGACGGTGCGGTCCTTGACGATCGCCAGCGCCTCGTCCTCGGGCATCTCCAGCAAGCCGAGGCCGAACTCCTCGGCCAGCGTCTGGCCGACGGGGGTCAGGTAGTCGCCCGGATAAAGCCCGGGCGGTATCTCGCCGATGGCTTCGCCAAGCGCCTCGCGGTAGCGCAGGAACGCCGAGCGGCCGAGAACGTCGATCTGCGAGCCGGCGTCGTTGATGACATATTCCTTGGTCACGTCGTAGCCGGCGAAGGCCATCAGATTGGCAAGCGTGTCGCCGACCACAGCGCCGCGGCAATGGCCGACATGCATCGGGCCGGTCGGGTTGGCCGAGACATATTCGACATTGGCCTTGCGGCCGCCGCCGATGGTCGAGCGGCCATAATTGCGCCCCTCGCCAAGCAGCGCCGCCAGATGCGCGTGCCAGAACGCGTCCTTGAGCCTGAGATTGACGAAGCCAGGCCCGGCGATCTCGGCCGAGGCGATATCGGCGTCGCTGCGCAGCGCTTCGGCAAGTTTCTCGGCAAGCGCGCGCGGGGTCTGTCCAGTGGGCTTCGCCAGCACCATCGCCGCGTTGGTTGCGAGGTCGCCATGGCTGGCGTCGCGCGGCGGCTCGACCGCGATACGCGACAGGTCGAGCGCTGCCCCCTCCTTGTCCTTCAGGTCAAGGGCTTCGACGGCCTTTACGATCCGCGCGTTGAAATCGGCGAAGATATTCATTGGAAGTGCTCTGGGCTTTAAGAGGCGACCGGCCCAACGGCCGGCAAAATCGAGGCTCGCCCTAGCTCAAATCGGGCGTATGGTCAAACAGACGCCGATGTTCCTTCAAGGCATAGGTGTCGGTCATGCCGGCCAGGAAGTCGGCGACGCTGCGCGCCTTGATGCGATCCTCGGCCCGGTCGAGCCCTTCGCGCCAGCCATCGGGCATGGCGCGCGGATCGGCGAAATAGACGTCGAACAGCTCGCGCACGATCTGTTCGGCGTCGGCCCGCACCCGCATCACTTCCGGATGCCGGTAGAGATGCTTGTAGAGGAAAGCCTTCAATTCCTTCTCGGCCGCCGCCATGCCTGCCGAAAAGGTCACCAGTGTCTCGCCCGCGGCGCGCACCGCATCGGCGCTGTCCGGTTTCAGACGCTCGATGTTGGCGGTGGTCGATGCGATGACATCCTCAACCATCAAGGTGATCTGACGGCGCATCAGCTCGTGGCCGGTGCGCACATCGTCGAGTTGCGGATACTTGGCGCGCACGCCCTTCAGGATCGACCCCGGCAGGCCGACCTCCTCCAGCATCTCCAGCGTCAGCAGGCCGGCGCGCAGGCCGTCGTCTATGTCATGGGTGTTGTAGGCGATATCGTCGGCGATCGCGGCGCATTGCGCCTCGATGCCGGCGAAGCGGTCGAGCTCAAGGTCGTGCAGCTCCGAATAATCGCGGATCGCCTGCGGCACCGGACCTTTGAGTCCCTTCCCGCTCGCATCGGTCAACGGGCCATTGTGCTTGACCAGCCCCTCCAGCGTTTCCCAGGTGAGGTTCAGCCCGTCGAATTCGGCGTAGCGCCGCTCGAGCCTTGTGACCACGCGCAGCGACTGCGCGTTGTGATCGAAGCCGCCCCAGGCGGCCATCTTCTCGTTGAGCGCGTCCTCGCCGGTATGGCCGAACGGCGTGTGGCCGAAATCGTGGACAAGCGCCACGGCCTCGGCGAGATCCTCGTCGCCGCGCAGCGCCCGCGCCAGGGCGCGCGCGATCTGCGCCACCTCGATCGAATGCGTCAGCCGGGTCCGGTAATGGTCGCCCTCATGCGCGACGAAGACCTGTGTTTTGTGCTTCAGGCGGCGGAAAGCGGTGGAATGGATGATGCGGTCGCGGTCGCGCTGGAACGGCGTGCGCGTCGGGCTTTCGGCCTCCGGGAATAGGCGCCCGCGCGAACGCGCCGGGTCGCTCGCATAGACGGCGCGCGGCCGATAGCCGAACCCGATGTCGCCGAGGGCATCCTTGCCCCGCTGCTCTTCCATTGACCCACCAGTTGACTCAGGCCTGCCCGCTTCATACCTATCATGTGAAACCGAAAGCAAGGTGACGCCGATGGGCGCGGATGCCAAGACTGCCATGAAGGTCGAAATGACCGACGCCGCGGCAAAGCGGATCGCCAGGATCGTTTCCGGCGAACCCGGAAAGACGGCTCTGCGCGTCTCGGTGGAAGGCGGCGGCTGCTCCGGCTTTTCCTACAAATTCGACCTCGTCGGCGATCGCAACGATGACGATGTCGCCATCGAGAAGGATGGCGCGACCATCCTGATCGACGACCTTTCGCTGGTCTATATGGGCGGCTCGGTGATCGACTTCGTCGACGACCTGATGGGCCAGTCCTTCCAGATCAGGAACCCGAACGCGGTCGCCTCCTGCGGCTGCGGCACCAGCTTCTCCATCTGACCGGCTACAAGTTCGCGAGCCTGGGACCGGCGCGAACCGTCGGCGCATGGCTGTCGCGGCTTATTGGCAGGAATGCGGCCGGACGGCCTTTCTAAAGGTCCGCGCAGGCAATACGATCCGCTTCGTCGAACGCCTTCCGTCCGAACAGCATCGAGGCCTGCATGAAGATCGTCACCTGGAACATCAACGGCGTTCGCGCCCGCATCGGCAACCTCACCCATTGGCTGACCGAAAGCGCGCCGGACATCGTCTGCCTGCAGGAGATCAAGACGGTCGACGAGCAGTTCCCGCGCGCCGAGATCGAGGCCCTGGGCTACAATGTCGAGACCAATGGCCAGAAGAGCTTCAACGGCGTCGCCATCCTGTCGAAGCTTCCCTTCGACGAGGTCAATCGCGGCCTGCCAGGTGATGACGAGGACGACCACGCCCGCTTCATCGAAGGCGTCTTCTCAACCGACCACGGCGCCCTGCGCGTCGTCTCCCTCTATCTGCCGAACGGCAATCCGATCGACGATGAGCGGAAGTTTTCCTACAAGCTCGCCTGGATGGCGCGGCTGGAGCGCTGGGCGGAAGAGCGGCTGCGGCTCGAGGAAGCGCTGGTGCTGGCCGGCGACTACAACGTCATTCCTGAGCCGGCCGATGCCCGCTTCCCGGAAAACTGGCTGGGCGACGCGCTGTTCCAGCCGCAGACGAGGCAAGCCTTCCGCCGGCTGAAGAATCTCGGCTTCACCGAGGCGGTGCGCTCGGTGACCGACTCGGCCGGCGTCTACACCTTCTGGGACTACCAAGCCGGCGCCTGGCAGAAGAACAACGGCATCCGCATCGACCATCTGCTGCTGTCGCCGGAAGCCGCCAACCGTTTCTCGTCGGCCTCGGTGGAAAAGCACGTCCGCGCCTGGGAGAAGCCCTCCGATCACGTGCCGGTCGCGATCGAGCTCAGCCTGCAGCCGGCCTGAGAAGTTCCAGTCCTTAGCTCAGGGTCTGCTGAGATTCAGGTCAGGCCGAGCCGGAGTCGAAGACGGGCGCGAAGCGACCGGACAAGGTGGTTTCCGAGAACCGGAGCGGAGCG